>NZ_JAEPIV010000007.1:0-217848 GCF_016632405.1 Azospirillum aestuarii | reverse complement strand
TCCTGACGAAGGAAGAGGGTGGCCGTCACACGCCGTTCTTCACCAACTACCGTCCGCAGTTCTACTTCCGCACGACCGACGTGACGGGCATGGTGAAGCTGCCGGAAGGCACCGAGATGGTGATGCCGGGCGACAACATCTCCATGGAAGTCGAGCTGATCGCTCCGATCGCCATGGACGAGGGCCTGCGCTTCGCCATCCGTGAGGGTGGTCGTACGGTCGGCGCCGGCGTCGTCGCCTCGATCATCAAGTAAGGTTCCGTTCTGTGAAAGGGGGCCGGCCCGCGGGCCGGCCCCTTTTTGCATGGCCGATCCGCGATAATGCGGCGTGACGCGCCGAACCGGACCGATCCCGTCACCCTCCTGTCACAAGGGGGGAAAATGTGGGTTGACACCGGGGCGCCTAGGGCATACACGTTACGCCCTCTGGAATTTGGGTTGGTAGTAGGCACGTCCGGCCTAGACGCAGCCCGATCACGAACGGCACCGCAAGCTCCACTTGCACCGGTTGCTGCCAGGAACATCCATCCGCATTGCGATGCGGGGGATGTTCTTTTTCGTATCGGCCGTCAGATCGGACAGACGAACCGCCGCCCACCGCTTCGGTGAGCCGGCGCAGGTTCGCCTGCCGCCGCGGGTCCCCGGGGGACAGTTTTTGGGTGCCGGTGGCGCAGTCGCGCCACCGAAACGAGGTGCAAGGGACGTTTGGACATGGACAGCCAGAACATCCGCATCCGCTTGAAGGCGTTCGATCATCGCGTGCTCGACCAGTCGACCAGCGAGATCGTCAACACCGCCAAGCGGACCGGTGCTCGGGTGCGGGGCCCGATCCCGCTGCCGACGCAGATCGAGAAGTTTACGGTGAACCGCTCGCCGCACGTCGACAAGAAGTCGCGCGAGCAGTTCGAAATCCGCACCCACAAGCGTCTGCTCGACATCGTCGATCCGACGCCGCAGACGGTGGACGCGCTGATGAAGCTCGACCTCGCTGCCGGTGTGGACGTCGAGATCAAGCTCTAATTCGTTGCTGTTGAGGGACCTCTCCCTCTGAGGATGTCCCTGGTCAGGAGATAAAGAACAATGCGATCCGGTTTGATCGCGCAGAAAGTCGGCATGACCCGCGTCTTCACGGACGACGGGCAGCACGTGCCGGTGACTGTGCTGAAAGTCGACAGCTGCCAGGTCGTCGCCGTCCGCACCGAGGACAAGGATGGCTACACCGCCGTCCAGCTCGGCGCAGGCGCCATCAAGGTGAAGAACGTCACGAAGCCGCAGCGCGGGCATTTCGCCAAAGCGCGCGTCGAGCCCAAGCGTAAGCTGGTCGAGTTCCGCGTCGATGCCGACGCGCTGATCGAGGTCGGCGCCGAGCTCTCGGCTGCGCATTTCCTCCCGGGCCAGTTCGTCGACGTCACCGGCACTTCCATCGGCAAGGGCTTCGCCGGTGCGATGAAGCGCTGGAACTTCGGTGGTCTGCGCGCGACGCACGGCGTGTCGGTGTCGCACCGCTCGCACGGTTCGACGGGTAACCGCCAGGACCCCGGCAAGGTCTTCAAGAACAAGAAGATGGCCGGTCATCTCGGCGACGAGAAGGTCACGGTTCTGAACCTGAAGGTCGTGTCGGTCGATGAGGACCGCGGTCTGATCTTCCTCAAGGGTGCCGTTCCGGGCGCCGAGGGGGCTTGGCTCCGCATCCGCGACGCGGTGAAGAAGAAGGCTCCGGAAGGTCTGCCGTTCCCCGCCGGGATCAAGGCTGCGCCGGCCGCCGAAGCCGCCGCCGAGCCGCAGGAGTGATGGCCATGAAGGCGACCATTAAGAACCTCAACAACGAGACCGTCGGCGAGATCGAGCTGGCCGACGAGATCTTCGGCCTTCCGTCCCGCACGGACATCCTGGCCCGCATGGTCAACTGGCAGCTGGCCAAGCGCCGCGCCGGTAACCACAAGACCAAGACGGTCAGCGAGATTTCCGGCACCGGCAAGAAGCCGTACCGCCAGAAGGGCACCGGCCGCGCCCGTCAGGGCTCCATGCGCTCCGCCCAGTTCCGTGGCGGTGCGACCATCTTCGGCCCGGTCGTCCGCTCGCACGAGCACGACCTGACCAAGAAGGTCCGCAAGCTGGCCTTGAAGACCGCGCTGTCCACCAAGGCCGCGGAAGGCAAGCTCCTGGTCCTCGACGCCGCTTCGGCCGAGAGCCACAAGACCAAGGAACTGGCTGTCCGTCTCGCTTCGCTCGGCCTGACCTCGGCTCTGATCATCGATGGCGCCAACCTGAACGAGAACTTCGCTCGGGCCTCGCGCAACATCCCGCTGATCGACGTGCTGCCGGAGCAGGGCGCCAACGTCTACGACATTCTTCGCCGCGATACGCTGGTCCTGACCCGCAACGCGGTCGAGCAGCTGGAGGCTCGCCTGAAATGAGCAAGCAGTCGAAACCTGCGGTGAGCCAGGAGCGGATGTACGACCTCATCCTGGCTCCGGTGATCACCGAGAAGTCGACGATGGCGTCGGAGCACAATCAGGTGACGTTCCGCGTGCCGCTGTCGGCGACCAAGCCGGAGATCAAGTCGGCGGTCGAGGGGCTGTTCAACGTGAAGGTGACGGCGGTCAACACCCTGGTTTCCAAGGGCAAGACCAAGCGCTTCCGCGGCACCATCGGCCGTCGCTCGGACTTCAAGAAGGCCGTCGTGACCCTCGCCGAGGGGAACAAGATCGACGTGACCACGGGCATCTGAGCGGGAGTGTGATCCGATGGCTCTGAAGCAATATCGCCCAATTACGCCGTCGCTCCGCCAGCTGGTCATCGTCGACCGCTCGGAGCTGTGGAAGGGCAAGCCGGTCAAGACCCTCACCGAGGGCCTGACCAAGTCCGGCGGCCGCAACAACACCGGCCGCATCACCGCGCGCCGGATGGGTGGCGGTCACAAGCGCGTCTACCGTCTGGTGGACTTCAAGCGCCGCAAGTTCAACGTCCCGGCGGTCGTCGAGCGCCTGGAGTACGATCCGAACCGTACGGCCTTCATCGCCCTCATCAAGTATGAGGACGGCACCCTCTCCTACATTCTGGCGCCGCAGCGCCTGAAGGTGGGTGACACGGTGGTGGCCGGCGAGAAGGTGGATGTGAAGCCCGGCAACGCCATGCCGCTGAAGAACATCCCGGTCGGTTCGGTGCTGCACAACGTCGAGCTGAAGCCCGGCAAGGGTGGTCAGCTGGCCCGTTCGGCCGGCACCTACCTGCAGCTGGTCGGCCGCGACGGTGGCTACGCCCAGCTGAAGCTGCCCTCGGGCGAGCTTCGCGTGGTCCGCGGCGACTGCATGGCCACCCTGGGTGCCGTGTCGAACCCGGACAACATGAACACCAACAAGGGCAAGGCCGGTCGCAGCCGTTGGCTGGGCATCCGTCCGTCCGTCCGTGGTGTCGCCATGAACCCGATCGACCACCCGCACGGTGGTGGTGAAGGCCGCACCTCGGGTGGCCGTCATCCGGTCACGCCGTGGGGCAAGCCGACCAAGGGCAAGAAGACTCGTCACAACAAGAAGACGGATGGCCTGATCCTGCGCCGCCGTCATTCGAAGTAAGGAGGGCGGACGATGGCACGCTCCGTTTGGAAGGGCCCGTTCGTCGACGGCTACCTGCTCAAGAAGGCGGACAAGTCGCGGGCTTCGGGCCGCAACGAGATCATCAAGATCTGGTCGCGTCGCTCGACGATCCTGCCGCAGTTCGTGGGTCTCACGTTCGGCGTGTACAATGGCCACAAGTTCCTGCCGGTTCTGGTGACCGAGAACATGATCGGCCACAAGTTCGGTGAGTTCGCTCCGACGCGCACCTTCTACGGGCACGCGGCGGACAAGAAGGCGAAGAGGAAGTAAGCCATGGGCAAGCCCTCCAACCCCAGCCGTATCGCGGAGAACGAGGCGATCGCCTCCAATCCGATGATCCGCACCAGCCCGCGCAAGCTGAACCTCGTCGCCCAGCTCATCCGGAACAAGGATGCCAGCAGCGCCGTGGCCGAGCTGACCTTCTCCAAGCGCCGCATCGCCGGCGAGGTGAAGAAGGTCCTCCAGGCCGCGATCGCCAACGCCGAGAACAACCATCAGCTCGATGTGGACCGCCTGTACGTCTCCTCGGCGACGGTCGGCCGCGCCCTGGTGATGAAGCGCTTCCACGCCCGTGCCCGTGGGCGCGGCGCGCGGGTCGAGAAGCTGTTCTCCAACCTGACGATCATCGTGCGTGAGCGCGACGCCGCCGCTGCCGAAGGGGCCGAGTAAGATGGGTCAGAAAGTCAATCCGATCGGGCTGCGCCTCGGCATCAACCGGACCTGGGACAGCCGTTGGTTCGCCAAGCGCGACTACGCCAACCTGCTGCACCAGGATCTGAAGCTGCGTGGCTATCTGCAGGGCCGCCTGCAGCAGGCCGGCTGTTCGCGCGTCATCATCGAGCGTCCGGCCAAGAAGGCCCGCGTCACCATCCACTCGGCCCGTCCGGGCGTGGTGATCGGCAAGAAGGGCGCGGACATCGAGAAGCTGCGCACCGAGCTGTCGAAGATGGCCGGCGGCGAGGTGAGCCTGAACATCATCGAGATCCGCAAGCCGGAGATCGATGCCAAGCTCATCGCCGAGAACATCTCCAACCAGCTCGAGCGCCGCGTGGCCTTCCGTCGCGCCATGAAGCGCGCCGTGCAGTCGGCCATGCGTCTGGGCGCCCAGGGCATCCGGATCAACTGCTCCGGTCGTCTCGGCGGTGCCGAGATCGCCCGCCTGGAGTGGTACCGCGAGGGTCGCGTTCCGCTGCACACCCTGCGTGCGGACATCGACTATGGCACCGCGACCGCGAAGACCACCTACGGCACCTGCGGTGTCAAGGTGTGGGTCTTCAAGGGCGAGATCATGGCGCACGACCCGATGGCCCAGGACAAGCGCATGGGCACCGAGCCGGTGTCGACCGATGGCGAGCCGCGTCGCGAGCGTCGCGAGCGTGGTGACCGTGAGGAGCGTGGGGGCCGCGGTCGCGGCGACCGTGACCGCTCCGAGCGGGCTGACCGCTAGTAAGGGGCACGAGCGATGCTTTCTCCGAAGCGTACCAAGTACCGCAAGGCCCACAAGGGCCGCATCCACGGCAACGCGAAGGGCGGCACCCAGCTGAACTTCGGCTCCTTCGGCCTCAAGGCCCTGGAGCCGGAGCGCATCACGGCCCGTCAGATCGAGGCGGCCCGCCGCGCGATCACCCGCGCCATGAAGCGTCAGGGCCGCGTGTGGATCCGCGTGTTCCCGGACCTGCCGGTCTCCACCAAGCCTGCCGAAGTCCGCATGGGTTCCGGTAAGGGCACGCCCGAGTACTGGGCGGCCCGCGTTCATCCCGGCCGTATCCTGTTTGAGCTGGACGGCGTGCCCGCGGATGTGGCAAAGCAAGCGTTCGCCCTGGCGGCCGCCAAGCTGCCGATCAAGACAAAGCTGGTGACCCGCCTCGGCGGCGGTGAGGAGGTGGCGGCATGAAGCCCGTCGACGTTCGTGCGAAGAGCAACGAGGAGCTGAACGATCAGCTCCTCCAGCTCAAGAAGGAACAGTTCAACCTGCGCTTCCAGCGGGCCTCCGGCCAGCTGGAGAACACCGCGCGGGTGCAGGTGGTGCGTCGCGACATCGCGCGCATCAAGACGATCCTCGGCGAGCGTTCGCGCTCAGCCGAAGCCGGCAAGTAAGGAGGGCTACCTATGCCTCGCCGCGTTCTGCAGGGCACGGTGGTCAGCGACAAGGGCGACAAGACGGTTATCGTCCTGGTCGAGCGCCGCGTCATGCACCCCGTGTACAAGAAGTTCATTCGTCAGTCGAAGAAGTACGCCGCCCACGACGAGGGCAACCAGTTCAAGGTCGGCGATACCGTTTCGATCATCGAATGCCGCCCGATCTCCAAGCGCAAGCGCTGGACGGTCGTGCTTGAGTCCGCCGCCGTTAGCGGCGCCGCGTAAACGGAAGGGTACAAACCATGATCCAGATGCAAACCAACCTGGAAGTCGCCGACAATAGCGGGGCGCGCCGGGTGCAGTGCATCAAGGTGCTTGGCGGGTCCAAGCGGAAGGTGGCCACCGTCGGCGACGTCATCGTCGTCTCGGTCAAGGAGGCCATTCCGAAGGGCCGCGTCAAGAAGGGCGACGTGCATCGCGCCGTCATCGTCCGCACCGCGAAGGAACTGCGCCGGGAGGACGGGTCCGCGATCCGTTTCGACCGCAATGCCGCCGTGCTGATCAACAAGCAGGGCGAGCCGATCGGCACGCGTATCTTCGGGCCGGTCACTCGTGAGCTTCGCGGCAAGAAGTTCATGAAGATCATCTCGCTGGCGCCGGAGGTGCTGTGATGGCCGCGAAGATCAAGACCAAGGACAAGGTCGTCATCCTTGCCGGCAAGGACAAGGGCAAGACCGGCGAGGTCCTCAAGGTCATCCCGGCGGAAAACCGTGTCGTCGTGCAGGGCGTGAACGTGGTGAAGAAGCACCAGCGTCCGAGCGCCACGTCGCAGGGCGGTATCGTTGAGTTCGAGGCGCCCATCAACGTCTCGAACGTTGCTCATGTCGACCCCAAGGACGGCAAGCCGACCCGCGTCGGTTTCAAGATCCTTGAGGATGGCCGCAAGGTGCGTGTCGCCAAGCGGTCCGGCGAAGTCATCGACGTGTGAGGACCGGACCAATGGCTGCACGTTTGAAGGAAGTGTACGACTCCAAGATCCGCGCCGCGCTCAAGGCTGAGTTCGGCTATGCGAACGACATGGAAGTTCCGCGGATCGAGAAGATCGTCATCAACATGGGTGTCGGCGAGGCTGTCGGCGACTCCAAGAAGATCCAGAATGCGGTGAGCGAACTGACGGCGATCAGCGGCCAGAAGCCGATCGTCACGAAGTCCCGCAAGTCGATCGCGCAGTTCAAGCTGCGTGAGGGCATGGCGATCGGGTGCAAGGTCACGCTCCGCCGTGACCGCATGTACGAGTTCCTGGATCGCCTGGTCACGATCGCGTTGCCGCGTGTCCGCGACTTCCGCGGCATCCCCGGCAACAGCTTCGACGGCCGTGGCAACTATGCCATGGGCGTGAAGGAGCAGATCATTTTCCCGGAGATCGACTACGACAAGATCGATCAGATCCGCGGCATGGACATCATTTTCGTCACCTCGGCGAAGACCGACAAGGAGGCCAAGGCTCTCCTGAAGGCCTTCGACATGCCGTTTGTGGCCTGATTGGCTGGAGCACGACCCCATGGCTAAGACCAGTGCCATCGAGAAGAACAAGCGTCGCACCAAGCTGGTGAAGCAATTCGCCAACAAGCGTGCCCGCCTGAAGGCCATCGCCTCCGATCGCTCCCTCCCGCCGGAAGAGCAGTTCGCCGCCCGCCTCAAGCTGGCTGAGCTGCCGCGCAACTCGTCGAAGGTGCGCATCCGCAACCGCTGCGAAATGACCGGCCGTCCGCGGGCGTTCTATCGCAAGTTCAAGCTGTCGCGCGTCGCGCTCCGCGATCTGGCCTCGACTGGTCAGATTCCGGGCATGACGAAGTCGAGCTGGTAAGGAGGGTCGGAGAATGTCTTTGAGCGATCCGCTCGGCGATATGCTGACCCGTATTCGCAACGGTCAGCACGCCCGTATGTCTGTTGTGCAGAGCCCGGCGTCGAAGCTGCGCAGCAACGTGCTTGAGGTTCTCAAGCGCGAGGGTTACATCCGCGGTTACTCCGAGGAGGAACTGCGCCCCGGCATCAAGAACCTGAAGATCGAGCTGAAGTATCACGAAGGCGAGCCTGTGATTAAGCAGATCGCCCGTGTGTCGAAGCCCGGCCGCCGCGTCTATTCGAAGATCACCGATCTGCCCCGCGTCTTCAACGGCCTCGGCATCGCGATCCTCTCCACGCCGCGCGGCGTGATGTCGGACAATGAGGCCCGCGCCGCCAACGTCGGCGGTGAAGTCCTCTGCCGCGTGTTCTAAGGGGGACCCTTCGATGTCGCGCATTGGAAAGCATCCCGTGCCGGTTCCGGCTGGTGTTGACGTCTCCGTCAACGGCCAGCAGGTGTCGGCCAAGGGCAAGCTGGGTTCGCTCAGCCTGACCCTCATCGACGACATCACGGCCAAGCTGGAAGACGGCAAGGTCGTGGTGGCCCCGGCGAACGACAGCAAGCGCGCCCGCGTCATGTGGGCAACCTCGCGCACCCTGATCAACAACATGGTCACGGGCGTCAACCAGGGCTTCACCATCAACCTCGAGATCAACGGCGTCGGTTACCGTGCCGCCGTGCAGGGCAAGGAGCTGGTCATGCAGCTCGGCTACTCGCACGACGTCAAGTACCCGATTCCGGAGGGCATCACCATCAAGTGTGATAAGCCCACCGCGATCTCGGTGTCGGGCTTCGACAAGCAAAAGGTCGGTCAAGTCGCCGCGGAGATCCGCGGTTGGAAGAAGCCGGAGCCCTACAAGGGCAAGGGCATCAAGTACGAGACCGAGACGCTCATCCGCAAGGAAGGCAAGAAGAAGTAAGGTCCGCCATGCTCAAGCCAAAGCAACTCCACGAGCGCCGCAAGCAGCGCGTGCGCGCGCAGATTGCCAAGAAGGCCGGCGGGCGGGCTCGCCTCTCGGTTTTCCGGTCCAATCTGCACATCTACGCCCAGATCATCGACGACGAGAACGGCCGCACGGTCGCCTCGGCCTCGTCCGTGGAAAAAGAGCTGCGCGAGCAGCTCAAGCACGGTGGGAACGTCGAAGCCGCCCAGAAGATCGGTGCGCTCATCGCTGAGCGCGCCAAGGCGGCTGGCGTCACCGAGGTCGTGTTCGACCGTGGTGGCTACATTTACCACGGCCGGGTCAAGGCCCTGGCTGACGCCGCCCGCGAGGGCGGGCTGTCGTTCTAAGGAGGCTCCGAAATGGCACGTGAAAGAGGCGAGCGGAGCGACCGTGATCGGCAGCCGCGCGATCGCGACCGGGAAGAGAGCGAGCTGATCGAAAAGCTCGTCGGCATCAACCGCGTCGCCAAGGTTGTGAAGGGCGGCCGTCGCTTCGGCTTCGCCGCCCTGGTGGTGGTCGGTGACGGCAAGGGCCGCGTCGGCGTCGGATCGGGCAAGGCCCGTGAGGTGCCGGAGGCGATCCGCAAGGCGACCGACCAGGCGAAGCGCGGCATGATCCGCGTTCCGCTCCGCGAAGGCCGCACGCTGCACCACGACTCCAACGGTCACTTCGGTGCCGGCAAGGTCGTGCTGCGCACCGCTCCGGCCGGTACCGGCATCATCGCCGGCGGTCCGATGCGCGCGATCTTCGAGGCCCTGGGTGTGCAGGATGTGGTGACGAAGTCCATCGGCACCTCCAACCCGCACAACATGATCAAGGCGACCTTCGACGCGCTGTCGCAGGTTTCCAGCCCGCGCAGCGTCGCCGCCCGCCGCGGCCGTCGTGTGAGCGACATCCTCGGCAAGCGTGAAACCGGCGCCGCCGGTGCGCAGGAGGCTTGATCATGGCCGAGAAGAAGACCGTCATCGTCACCCAGACCGGCAGCCCGATCGGTCGTAAGCACGACCAGCGCGAGACGCTGGTCGGTCTGGGTCTCAACAAGCTGCACCGGACCCGCGAGCTGGAGGACACTCCGGCCGTGCGGGGCATGATCGCCAAGGTCGCGCACCTGGTCCGCGTCGAGAACGAGGGCTGAACCCATGACGAAGCTGAACGATCTCCGGGACAACCCCGGTGCCCGTAAGGAGCGCATGCGCGTCGGCCGCGGTATCGGTTCGGGCAAGGGCAAGACCGGCGGCCGTGGCGTCAAGGGTCAGACCTCGCGCACCGGCGTGGCCATCAACGGCTTTGAAGGCGGCCAGATGCCCCTTCACCGCCGCCTTCCGAAGCGCGGTTTCCGCAACATCTTCGCGAAGGAATACTCGGTCGTGAACCTGGGCCTGGTCCAGAAGTTCATCGACGCCGGCAAGCTCGACGCCAGCCAGACCATCGACGCGGTGGCCCTGGAAGCGGCGGGCGTCACCGGCAAGGTGAAGAAGGATGGCATCCGTCTGCTGGGCAAGGGCGCCCTGACGACGAAGGCCAGCTTCACCGTGGCCGGCGCCTCCAAGTCGGCTGTGGAAGCGGTCGAGAAGGCGGGTGGCAGCGTCACGCTGACCGCGTCCGCCGCCGAAGCCGCCGAGTGATCGGAAGCCCGCGCTTGCGCGCGGGCATCTTCCGGCACTAAATGAAGCGAAGTTGCGAGGGGCGGCCTGCATCCTGCAGGACCGCCCCGTTCGTGCATTAGGGACAGGGATACGACCCATGGCATCAGCGGCCGAGCAGCTTGCCGCGAACATTAATTTCGGGGCCTTCTCCAAGGCGACCGAGCTGAAGAAGCGGATCTGGTTCACCCTTGGTGCCTTGATCATCTACCGCCTGGGCACCTACATCCCGATTCCGGGCGTCAACCCGCAGATCCTGGCCGATATTTTCCGGCAGCAGGGCGGGGGCATCCTCGGCATGTTCGATATGCTGGCCGGCGGCGCGCTGCACCGCATGACGATCTTCGCGCTCAACATCATGCCGTACATTTCGGCCTCCATCATCGTGCAGCTTCTGACCGCGGTGTCGCCGCAGATGGAAGCGCTGAAGAAGGAGGGCGAGTCGGGTCGCAAGAAGCTGAACCAGTACACCCGCTACGGCACGGTGCTGCTGGCGACCGTGCAGGCCTGGGGCTTGGCGGTGGGGCTTGAGGCGATGACCGGCGCATCCGGCGCCGCGGTTCCCGAGCCGGGGCTGTTCTTCAAGATCGCGACGGTCATCACGCTGGTCGGCGGCACGATGTTCCTGATGTGGCTGGGCGAGCAGATCACCGCCCGCGGCATCGGCAACGGCATCTCCCTCATCATCTTCGCCGGCATTGTCGCCGAGCTGCCGCGCGCTCTCGTCAGCACGTTGGAGCTGGGCCGCACCGGCGCTCTGTCCACGCTGTTCATCGTCTTCCTGCTGCTGATGGCGGTGGGCGTCGTGTTCTTCATCGTGTTCATGGAGCGCGCGCAGCGCCGGCTGCTGATCCAGTATCCGAAGCGGCAGATGGGCAACCGCGTGTTCGGCGGCGAAGCGTCGCACCTGCCGCTGAAACTGAACACCTCGGGCGTCATCCCGCCGATCTTCGCGTCGTCGCTGCTGCTGCTGCCGCTGACCGCGGTCGGCTTCGCGGGCGGCGAGGGTCCGGAGTGGCTGCAGGCCGTCTCGCGCTATTTGGCGCACGGTACGCCGCTCTACATGATCCTGTATTCGGCGCTGATCATCTTCTTCTGCTTCTTCTACACGGCCATCGTCTTCAACCCCGCGGACACGGCCGAGAACCTGCGTAAGTATGGCGGTTTCATTCCCGGCATCCGTCCGGGCAAGAACACCGCGGACTACATCGACTACGTGCTGACCCGGTTGACGGTGATCGGTTCGGCCTACCTTGTGGCGGTTTGTCTCCTCCCCGAAATCCTGATTTCCCAGCATTCGGTTCCGTTCTATTTTGGCGGCACCAGCCTGCTGATCGTGGTCACGGTGACGATGGACACGGTCGCGCAGATTCATTCCCATCTGCTGGCCCACCAGTATGAGGGGCTGATTAAAAAAGCGAAGCTTCGGGGGAGAAAGTAATGAATCTCATTCTGCTCGGACCGCCGGGCGCCGGGAAGGGGACCCAGGCGCGGCGGCTCGAAGACACGCGCGGACTCGTCCAGCTTTCCACGGGCGACATGCTTCGCGCGATGGTCGCCGAGGGTGGTCCGCTTGGGCAGCAGGCGAAGGACATCATGTCCGCCGGCAAATTGATGCCGGACGAGCTGATGGTCAAAATCATCGCTGAGCGCATTTCCAAGCCGGATGTCGCCAACGGCTTCATCCTCGATGGTTTCCCGCGCACGGTCGCCCAGGCCGAGTCGCTGGACACCATGCTGTCGGACAAGGGGCTGAAGCTCGATCACGTGATCGAGATGAAGGTTGTGGACGACATCCTGGTGGAGCGCATCACCGGTCGTTACACCTGCGCCAAGTGCGGCAAGGGCTACCACGACGTCTTCGAGAAGCCGAAGGTCGATGGCGTCTGCGATGTCTGCGGCAGCACGGAGTTCAAGCGCCGGGCCGACGACAACGCGGACACGGTGAAGACCCGCCTCGCCCAGTATCACGAGCAGACCGCGCCGATCCTTCCCTACTATCAGAGCCGCGGCGTTCTGAAGACGGTGGACGGCATGGCCGAGATCGACGACGTGACCAAGCAGATCGAAGGCATCCTGGCGGCCTGACCGGGCCGCATGACCGGGATTGCCGCGATCGGCGGAAAAGGAAAAGCCGCGGGTGTCTTCGGACCCCGCGGCTTTTTCCATGCCCTGATGGCGGAGCGGGGAGGGCGGTCCTCTCCGGTGGCGCCGCCCGGTGTTACGGAGCGGCGTCGGTGTCCGGGCGTGAGAGGTCTTCCGCCTTCCGGCTCAAGTCGTTGTAGCGGTCTAGCACCCAGCCGAGGTGATCGGTGGCCGCAACGGCGGCGGCATCGGCATCGCGGCGCCTGATGGCGTCGTAGATGGCACGGTGATGGTCGATCATCAGCGCCTCGCGGCCCAACGCGAAGGGCTCGGTGTGATGGTACTCCATCATCTGGCCGAGGATGTCGCGGATGGTCGCCAGCAGGTGCAGGTAGACCGGGCTTCCCGCCGCCTGGGCGACAGCGAGATGGAAGTCCATGTCGTCGGCGGCCTGCTTGCCGTCGCGGCCGGTCTCGCCCATCGCGGCGAGGACCCGCCCGATGTGGTCGATCTGCTCCTGGGTCGCGCGTTCGGTGGCGCGCCGGGCCGCCCAGCTTTCCAGGGCCTGCCGGATCTCCACGAGGTCGCAGAGATTGGCGTGCTTCACGCGGACCATCTCGGTCAGTGCACCGTCCATGGCGCCCGCGGAGGACACCACGCGCGTGCCGCCGCCCTGGACGGCGGTCAGGAAGCCCTGCGTCTTCAGCTTTTGCAGGGCCGCGCGCACCGAGACCCGGCTGACGTGGAGCTGCTCCGCAAGCTGGCGCTCGCCGGGCAGGCGCTCTCCCGGAACGAGTTCGCCGCGGGCGATCCGTTCGAGAATCCGCTCCGCCACCCATTCGGAAATGCGCTGGGAGGAGGCCGGTACGTGGTGGGGTTCTTCGGTGTCGGACACGGTGGCATGCCCTTTCATCAGCAATCGGTGATAGGTCGTACCCGAGTCGGGCAAATCACGTCAACTCGCATCCGGACGGCGGCGTATGGCCCGCATCGTCGGAGGCGCCTCATCGGCTCCCGCGGCGGGCCATCAGGATGCCGGCCAGGACCACAGCGCCCCCGATCGCCTGGAACGCGCCGAGCGGCTCGGCCAGCAGCGCCCAGGCCAGCACCGCCGCCGCCGCCGGCTGGAGCAGCAGGCTGACGGAGGAGAAGGCGGCGGGCAGATGGGCCAGCGCGTAGGTGATCAGGCTCTGGCCGCCGGCATGGCTGACCAGGGCGAGCCCTAGCAGCACGGCCCAGCCACCGAGCGATCCGGCGATCAGGCTTTCCCCCGACAGCAGGGCGATGGGCAGCAGGGCGAGGCCGGTGACGACTCCGCTCCAGGTCATGATGGTGGCGGTGGAGAACTCCGCCCGCAGCCGGCCCACCGCGAGGATATAGCCGCCGTAGAAGACCGCGGTCAGCAGGCCGAGGGCATCGCCAAACAAATGGTCCGGGCTCAGCTTCAGGCTCTGCCCCATCAGCACGACGGCCCCGCACAGCGCCAGCGCGAGCCCCATCAGGAAGGTCCGGCTGAACCGCTCCTTGAACACCAGCCAGGACACCAACGTCACGAAGATCGGCGCGAAGTTCGCGAGCAGCGTGGAGTTTGCGACAGAGGTGTAGCGGATCGACCAGTGCCAGATGGCGAGGTCGCCGGCGAAGAACAGGCCCGCCGCGGTCAGCCGGGCGTAGTCGGCCAGTGAGGAAGGCTTGCGCGACCGCGCGCCCCCCTTCGGCTCCACCGCCATCCAGACCCACAGGGCCGGGATCGCGAAGGCGAGCCGCCAGAAGGCGGTGGCGCTCGGCCCCAGTTCGGACAGGCGCACGAAGATCGGAGCGAAGGCGATTCCCAGCGCACCGGTCAGAAGGGCGATCAGCGCGATCCGCTGCGCCGAGTCGGCGCGCGCGGCGGGGGCGAGTGTGCTGGCGTCCGGCATGGCGTCCGTTATAACGGACGCAACCTGCACGCGCCACGGCCGCCGGCCGCATGGCTCACCTGCGGAAGGCCCGTATTGTGAGACAACGCCGCTCCGCCGGGATCATCCGCGCCGCCGGACCGTTGCCTTGGGGACCAGCCGGCGGGAACTTCCGCTGCGACCGAGACCCTGCAATACTGTGCCATCATGACGCAGCGATCCCCCTGCAAGCCCGCCGAACACCCCCGCCCGGTGACGATGCCCTCGCCGCCGCGCGCGGCGCCCGCCGCGCCGTTGCTGGGTCCCGACGATCCGCCGCCGGTCGCCGTGTTGCGCCCGGAGTCGGACAGCCCGGTCCTGCTGCTGTGCGACCACGCCGCGCGCGCCATTCCGAAGGCTTTGGGGACGCTGGGGCTGGACGAGGCGAACCTGTGCCGGCACATCGCCTACGACATCGGCGCGGCGGAGGTGACGCGGCGGCTGTCGGAGCGGTTCGGCGCGGCGGCGGTGCTGTCCGGCTATTCGCGGCTGGTGATCGACCCGAACCGTGCGCTGGACGATCCCACGGCGATCCCGGTGGTCAGCGACGATGTGGTGATCCCCGGCAATCGGGCCTTGGACCGGGCGGAGGAGGAGCGCCGGGTCGACGCCATCTTCCGGCCCTATCACGCGGCGGTCGCCGCCGAGGTCGCCCGGCGGCGGGAGCGCGGGCAGGTGCCGGTGCTGCTGTCGATCCACAGCTTCACGCCCGCGATGCGCGGCGTCGCCCGGCCCTGGCACGTCGGCATCCTGTGGGACCACGACCCGCGCATCCCGATTCCGATGATCGCGCGGCTGCGCGCCGACGGGCGCTGGTGCGTCGGCGACAACGAGCCCTATTCGGGCCGGACCACCCTGGGCGGCACGGTGGAGGCCCATGCGACTCCCGCCGGGCTGCCCAACGTCCTGGTCGAGGTGCGCCAGGACCTGATCGCCACGGCGGAGGGGGCGGAGCTGTGGGCGACGGTGCTGGGCGATGCGCTGGAGCCCATCCTGGCCGACCCCGGCCTCTACCAGATCAAACTGTTCCCGCGGGAGTGAGCGTTCATGGAGCCGGCCTTCACGCTGGGGCTTGAGGAAGAGTATCTGCTGGTGGACCGCAGCTCGCGGGACATCGCGCGCAACCCACCGGACGAAATGCTGGAGGCCTGCCAGGAGCAGGCGCCGGGCCAGATCCATCCGGAATTCCTGCGCTGCCAGATCGAGGTCGGCACGCCGGTCTGTACCACCCTGACGGAGGCGCGGGCCGAACTGGCGCGGCTGCGCGCGACAGTGGCCGGGGTGGCCCGCGCCCACAATCTGGCGCCCATCGCGGCCTCCACCCATCCCTTCGCCGCGTGGGAGCCGCAGAAGCACACCAACCGCGACCGCTACAACATGCTGGCCCGCGACCTGGGCGCGCCGGCGCGGCGTCTGATGATCTGCGGCATGCACGTCCATGTCGGGATCGAGGACGACGACCTGCGCATCGACCTGATGAATCAGGTCCGCTATTTCCTGCCGCATCTGCTGGCGCTGTCCACCTCCTCGCCCTTCTGGCGGGGGCAGGACATGCAGCGGAAATCCTACCGGCTGGCGGTGTGGAACGAGCTGCCGCGCACCGGCATGCCCGACAGCTTCCAGAGCTTCGGCGAGTACCAGCAGCAGGTGAACGTCCTGGTCAACGCCGGCATCATCGAGGACGCGAGCAAGCTGTGGTGGGACATCCGGCCGTCCCAGCGCTTCCCGACGCTGGAGATGCGGATCACCGACGTCTGCACCCGGCTGGACGACGCGGTGACGGTGGCGGCGCTGTTCCGCTGCCTGCTGCGGATGCTGTGGCGGCTGCGGCTGACGAACGTGACGTGGCGGCCCTACAAGAATCTGCTGATCGGCGAGAACCGCTGGCGCGCCCAGCGCTACGGCCTCGACGAGGGGCTGGTCGATTTCGGGCGCGGCACCATCGTTCCCTACGCCGACCTGATGGAGGAGCTGATCGAGCTGACCCGCGAGGACGCGGAGCGCTTCGACTGCGTGGCAGAGGTCGCCAACGCCCGCGACATCATCCGCCGCGGCACCAGCGCCCACCGTCAGGTGGCCATCTACCGCGAGGCGCTGGAGCAGGGCGCCACCGGCTGGGAAGCCCTGGCCCAGGTGGTGGACTGGCTGGCCGAGGAGACGATGGTCGGGGTGGAGTAAATTGCTTCAAAATCCGAGGCAACTTTCGGAAAGCCACTACTTGACCTTTGCGTCATCCAGCCATACCCTCGCCGCAAATCAGCTCACCGAGTTGAGCAGGGCAGGCAATAAAAACGAAGCAGCAGAGGGCCGCTCGCACCACGGGCGGCCCTTACCTTTTCAGGGGGAAAGGGAATGGCCGACGCCAAGTTCCTCAAGTTCGACACGCTGAGCCTGCACGCCGGCCAGCGGCCCGACCCGGCCACCGGGGCGCGGGCGGTGCCGATCTATCAATCCACGTCCTACGTCTTCGACGACACCGACCACGCCGCCTCTCTGTTCAACCTGGAACGGCCGGGCCACATCTATTCCCGCATCTCCAACCCCACGGTGGCGGTGCTGGAGGAGCGGCTGGCGGCTCTGGATGGCGGTGTCGGCGCGGTCTGCACGGCCAGCGGCCAGGCGGCGCTGACGCTCGCCATCATGACGCTGATGGACGCGGGCGGGCACATCGTCGCCTCCTCCTCGATCTACGGCGGCAGCCGCAACCTGCTGGCCTACACGCTGCCGCGATTCGGCATCACCACGACCTTCGTGAATCCGCGCGACCTCGACGGCTTCCGCGCGGCCATCCGGCCGGAGACGCGGCTGCTGTTCGGCGAGGTGCTGGGCAATCCGGGGCTGGAGGTGCTCGACATCCCCAGCCTGTCCGCCGTCGCGCATGAGGCCGGGCTGCCGCTGATGGTCGATGCGACCTTCGTCACGCCCTATCTGTGCAAGCCGCTGAATTTCGGCGCCGATCTGGTCATGCATTCCTGCACCAAATGGCTGGCCGGGCACGGCGTCGCCATCGGCGGGGTGGTGATCGACGGCGGCACCTTCGACTGGGAAGCGTCCGGCAAGTTCCCGACCCTGACCGAGCCCTACGCCGGCTATCACGGCATCGACTTCGCCGAGGAGTACGGGCCGGCGGCCTTTGTCATGCGCGCCCGCGCGGAGGGCCTGCGCGACTTCGGCGCCTGCATGAGTCCGATGAACGCCTTCCAGATCCTCCAGGGGGTGGAAACCCTGCCGCTGCGCATGAAGGGCCACATCCATAACACCCGCAAGGTTCTGGGCTTCCTCGAATCGGAGGCTTATGCGGAGAATGGCAGCGTCGCCTGGGTCACCCATCCGGAACTGCCCGACCATCCAGACCATCGGCTGCGCGCCCAGCTGCTGCCGCACGGCGCCGGCTCCATCGTCTCCTTCGGGATCAAGGGCGGGCGGGAGGCTGGGCGGCGCTTCATCGAGAAGCTGGCGCTGTTCTCCCACCTCGCCAACGTCGGCGACGCCAAGTCGCTGGTCATCCATCCGGCCAGCACCACCCACGCCCAGCTCGACGCCGAGGCGCTCGCCGCCGCCGGGGTGGGGGAGGACATGATCCGCCTGTCCATCGGGCTGGAGGATTGCGACGACCTGATCGACGATCTGCGCCAGGCGCTGCGCGCCGCGACGAAAGCGTGAGGAGGCTGCCATGGACCTGACCGTCAACGGCCAAGCCGTCTACGCCCACACCGGCGGGCGGCCTTTCGACCCGGCCCGGCCGGCGCTGGTGCTGATCCACGGCGCCGGTATGGACCACACGGTGTGGAGCCTGCAAAGCCGCTACCTCGCCCATCACGGGCGGTCGGTCCTGGCGGTGGACCTGCCGGGCCATGGCCGGTCCGGCGGGGCGCCGCTCCCCTCCATCGAGAAACTGGCGGACTGGATCGCGGCGCTTCTGGACGCGGCGGGTTTGGCCAAGGCGGCGCTCGCCGGCCATTCGATGGGCGCCCTGGTGGCTTTGGAAACCGCGGCGCGGCATGGCGACCGTGTTGAGTCGCTGGCCCTGCTGGGCGTGGCGGAGACGATGCCGGTGCATCCGGATCTGCTGGCCGCGGCGGCGCTGAACGATCCGTCCGCGATCGAGCTGGTCGTCGGCTGGGGGCATGGACCGCGCGGGCATGTCGGCGGCGCGTCGGCTCCGGGCCTGTCGCTGGTGCCCGGCGGGCGGCGACTGATGCAGCGGGCCCGCCCCGGCGTGCTTGGCGTCGATCTGGGCGCCTGCAACGCCTATGTCCGCGGCGGCGAGGCGGCGGCGGCGGTGTCCTGCCCGGCGCTGTTCCTGCTGGGCGGAGTCGATCGTATGACCCCGGCGAAATCCGGTAAGGCGCTTGCCGCCAAAGTCGGTGGTTCTGAAGTCATCCAGCTGTCCGGCATAGGCCATATGGTTATGACAGAAGCTCCAGACGCAACCACAGATGCCTTTGCGGCTCGATTCTCTGCGCGCTAAGCCTGTTGTTCCTTCGTTGACTACAATGGCGTCATGAATCGTTAACGGATTGGCGTCTTACTGTTCTGCATTGGAGCGGCAATGTGGAATGGTGTTCTGTGCGGAGTCTTGAGCGGTATGTTCATGCCCTGATGGCCAACGCCAGCGACATCGTCGCCGTGTTGTCGCCGGAGGGTCGGTTCATCGATGTGGGAAGCGCGTGCCTTCGGGTGCTGGGCACCCCGCCGGAGGCGCTGATGGGGACGCCCGCCCTGGATTGCGTGCATCCGGACGACCGGGAGGAGGCCGCCCGGCGTCTCGCCCGCTGCGGCCGCGGGATGAGCACCGAGGCCGACGGCCCGTTCCTCTGCCGGGTGCGCCACGCGGCGGGCGGGTGGCGCCAGGTGGAGACGACGGCGCAAAGCCGGCTGGACGACCCCGACGTCCGGGGGATCATCGTCAACGCCCGTGACGTGACCGACCGGGTGGAGGCCGAACAGCGGCTGCGGGCGAGCGAAACGCTCTACCAGACGCTGGCCCGCTCCGCCCCGGTCGGCATTTTCCAGACGGATCGGGACGGTGGCATCGTCTCTGCCAACCCGCGCTTTGCCGCCATCGCCGGCCTGTCTCCCGATGCCTTGTCCGGCCATTCCTGGCGCGCGTCTCTGCATCCGGACGACCGATCCCGGCTGGAGGCGGAGTGGGCGCAGGCCATGACGTCGGGCCTGCCGGTTCTGCTGAATCTCCGGTTCTGCGGGGCCGATGGCGCGGTCACCTTCGCCCTGTGCCAGGGGTCGCCGCTGACCGGCGCGGACGGGCGGGTGCAGGGCTGCGTCGGCACGCTGACCGACATGACCGAATATGTGCGGACCGCCGACGCCCTGCTGATGGCGGAGGCCCGGACCAACGCCATCGTCGACGCCGCCGCCGACGCCATCGTCACCATGGACGGGGAGGGCATCGTCCACAGCTTCAACCCGGCGGCGGAGGTGATGTTCGGCATTCCGGCGGCGGACATGCTGTGGAGCCGGATCGACCGGCTGATCCCGGACATCGTCGGGCTGCTTCAGGATGGTGGGCTGGCCGTTTACCAGCCGGGCCGCGAGGCCCACGGGGCCGGGGCCGTGCGGGAGGCCGTGGCGGTGCGGTGCGGTGACGGCGGCCGCTTCCCCATCGAGTTGTCGGTCAGCGCGGTCGAAACGGGTGGGCGCCGCGTCTTCACCGGCATCATCCGCGACATCACCGCGCGCAAGCGGACCGAAGGCGACCTGATCGCCGCGAAGGAAGCCGCCGAATCGGCGGATCGCGCCAAGTCGACCTTCCTCCAGATCATGAGCCATGAGCTGCGGACCCCGCTGAACGCGGTCATCGGTTTCGCCCAGGTGATCGAGATGCGGCTGCTCGGCGCCGGAGAGGTGGACCGCTACATCGACTACGCCGGCTCGATCCGCCAGTCGGGCGAGCATCTTCTGGCGATCATCGACGACATCCTGGACATCACGACCATCGAGGCCGGTGGGCTGCGGCTGAACGAAACTCCCGTCGCCCCGTCCGACTTGGTGGGGGAGGCGCTGAACCTCGTCGCCATCCAGGCGGGCAAGCGCGGCGTGCCGATCCGCATCGAGCTGGAGGATGGTCTGCCGGTGCTGTTCGGCGATGCGCTGCGCCTGCGGCAGGTGCTGGTGAACCTGCTGTCGAACGCCGTGAAATTCTCCAATCCCGGCGAAGCCGCCCTTGTCCGCGCGCACCGCGGCGGCGACGGTGGGCTGGAACTGTCGGTGACGGACACCGGCATCGGCATCGCGGCGGAGGATCTGCCGAAGGCGATGACCCCCTTCGTGCAGGTCGATCAGTCGATGACGCGGCGCTACGAGGGAATGGGGCTCGGCTTGTCCATTTCCAAACGGCTGGTCGAGGCGCATGGCGGCACGCTGCGCATCGACAGCGCGCCGGGGCAGGGAACCACGGTGACCGTGGCCTTGCCGCCGGGCCGGGTCATGGGAGGCGCGTGACAGGAGCGGCCCATGACAGGGGCGGCAAGGATTCGCTACGAACGCAAAAACGGCGCCCCGGTTTCCCGGGGCGCCCCGTGGACGCATGACGCGCCGTGCCTTGCGGTTACGCGGCCTGCTGGGTCAGCGCGGGCTTCGCCGTGCCGTTGGAGCCGATCTGAATGGTCCGCGGCTTCATCGTTTCCGGCACCTCGCGCACCAGATCGATGTGGAGCAGCCCGTTCAGCAGGTTGGCGTTGCCCACCTTGATGAAGTCGGCAAGCTGAAAGCGGCGCTCGAAAGCGCGGCCGGCAATACCCCGGTAGAGGAATTGGCCGGTCTCCTGTTCCTTCTTAGCTTTCCCTGTGACCACCAAAGAGTTCTGCTGAGCGGTGATCTCCAGGTCCTCCGGGCCAAAGCCGGCGACGGCCATGGTGATCCGGTAAGCGTCGTCGCCCGTCTTCTCGATGTTGTAGGGCGGGTAGGACGCGGCGGCCTCGTCGCCGGTCATCGCGTTCTCCAGGAGACGCGAGAGGCGGTCGAACCCGACGGTCGAACGGAACAGGGGCGAAAGGTCGTAGGAGCGCATGACATATCCTCCAAATGAGCGATACAGCGATCGGAGACCACGATCATCGTCGGTCCCCCGGCTTGCGGTTCCGGCGAACCCCAACTGGGCGTCCGCCGACACCGCGACAGATAAGCGAGTGCCCTCAGCGTTCAAGAGGGCGCTTTTCGAAAATCGCCGGGCCGCGCCGCCACCGTCCATAGGGCGGACGACGGGGGTCCATAACCACTCATCGATTGTTAATCAGTTGCGCCGAGGCTCGGAATCGGGCCATCCGGCCGCGGGAGGGGTACGGCCGTGATGGAAACACCGACCTTCTTCAACGGGACTTATGATGAGACGATGGCGCTGCTGATCGAGGCGCGCAACTACATCGCCTATCATGACGCCGCCAGCCATCGGGCGCTGCCGCCCCATGTCCGGCTTCAGATCTCGTACGAATCGATGCGGGTGACCAGCCGCCTGACCCAGGTCATGGCCTGGTTGCTGGCGCAGAAAGCCGTCCATGCCGGGGAAATGACCCGCGAGCAGGCGGCGAGCGACGATTTCGCCCTGTCGGGCGGAGACATCTGCACCGATCCCTCCGGCCCCGACAACGAGCAGCTTCCGGACGGTCTGCGCAGCCTTCTGGAGCGCAGCCACCGGCTCTACATGCGCGTCGCCCGGCTGGACGAGCGCGCCCGCGACGCGGTGGCGATGGCCGGCTGACGACCGGCCTCATCAAAAGCCGCAAACGCGAAAAGGGCGCCCGGCGAACCGGACGCCCCTTTTCGTTTTGCGGACGAAGAAGATTACTTCTTCAGGCCGAAGTTCGCGAAGCGCTTGTTGAACTTGGCGATCTGGCCGCCCGTGTCCAGCAGCTTCTGCACGCCGGTCCAAGCCGGGTGCGACTTCGGGTCGATGTCGAGGCGCAGCGTATCGCCCGGCTTGCCCATCGTGGAGCGGGTCTTGAACGTGCTGCCGTCGGTCATCACCACGTTGATCTCGTGGTAGTCGGGATGGATATCAGTCTTCATGGCCGGGGTTCCTGCAAAGCGAGCGCGGTCTATAGCAAAGCATGCGGCATGATGCAACCGCGTTCCTGCGCCCGAAAAGCGGGTGGTTCCGAACCCCCGCCGCTTCGGTGTGCCGCCGCATTATCCACCATGGAGACACAAAGGGACAGAGGATTGGAGCGGTTTTGGAACGGGGCGCCGCCTGCCGGATCTCCGTGTCTCCATGCCTCTGCGGTTCAATCCGGCGGTCACACCATACCTTGTTCATAGGCCCCCCCCTTGCTATATGCCGGGTTTGCCCCCGTGCACCATCCGCACATCGTCCCGCCGCCCGTCCTGACCGCTGGGGAGCCCCGGTGTCCCGTCATTCCTTGAAGTCCGATCCGGTGTCCGAAGGGACGCCTTCCGCCGCGCCGCGCCGCCGCAACCTGTCGCCGCTGCGCCGGCTGTTTCCCTTCCTGTGGCCGTACCGGCTGCAAGTCATGGGCGCCGTCCTGGCCCTGACCGTGGCCGCCGGGACCGTTCTGGGGCTGGGGCAGGGGATGCGGGTCCTGGTGGACCAGGGTTTCGTCGCGGGCGATTCGGCGCTGCTCGACCGGGCGCTCCTGGTTCTGCTGCTGGTCATCGTGCTGATGGCCGCCTCGACCTTCGGGCGCTTCTATCTGGTGAGCTGGATCGGCGAGCGGGTGGTGGCCGACATCCGCCGCGCCGTCTACAACCACGTTGTGAAACTCTCCCCCGGCTTCTTCGAGACCACCAAGACCGGCGAGATCCTGACGCGCCTGACCACCGACACCGAGGTGCTTCAGGTCGTGGTCGGCTCCTCCGTCTCGATCGCGCTGCGCAACACGCTGATGTTCGTGGGCGGCACGGCGATGCTGCTGGTGACCTCGCCGAAGCTGGCCGGGCTGGTGTTCCTGGGCGTGCCGGTGGTCATCCTGCCGATCATCATCCTGGGGCGACGGGTGCGCACCCTGTCGCGGGCCAGCCAGGACAAGATCGCCAACCTCGGCTCCTTCGTCGAGGAGACGTTGGGCGCCATCCGCACGATGCAGGCCTACACGCACGAGACCATCGACCGCAGCCTGTTCGGGGCGCGGGTGGAGGACGCCTTCGCCACCGCCCGGCGGCGGGTGACGGTGCGGGCCATCATGACGATGATCGTCATCGTGCTGGTGTTCGGCTCGGTCGGCCTGATCCTGTGGATCGGCGGGCACGACGTGCTGGCCGGCCGGCTGACGGTGGGCCAGCTCTCGGCCTTCGTCATCTATTCAGTGGTCGTCGCCGGCTCGGTCGGGGCGATCAGCGAGGTGGCCGGCGACCTCCAGCGCGCCGCCGGCGCCACGGAGCGGCTGTTCGACCTGCTGGACACCGAACCGGAAATCCGCGCCCCGGCCAACCCGCGCGCCCTGCCGGAACCGGCGCAGGGGGCGCTGTCCTTCCGCGACGTGCGCTTCCACTACCCGTCCCGCCCGGACTGGGCGGCGCTCAAGGATTTCTCGCTGGAGATCGAGCCGGGGGAGACGGTGGCCCTGGTCGGCCCGTCGGGCTCCGGCAAATCGACGGTGTTCCAGCTTCTGCTGCGCTTCTACGACCCGCAGGCCGGGGCGGTCACCCTGGACGGGGTGGACGTCCGCGACGCCGACCCGGTGGAGGTGCGGCGGCGGCTCGGCCTCGTGGCGCAGGACCCGGTGGTCTTCTCCGCCAACGCCTGGGAGAACATCCGCTACGGGCGCCCGGACGCCAGCGACGACGAGGTGCTCGCCGCCGCCGAGGCCGCCCACGCGCTGGAGTTCCTGCAGGCGCTGCCCGAGGGGCTGGACACCTTCCTGGGCGAGAAGGGCGTGCGGCTGTCCGGCGGTCAGCGCCAGCGCCTGTCCATCGCGCGGGCCATCCTGCGCGACCCGCCGGTGCTGCTGCTCGACGAGGCGACCAGCGCTCTCGACGCGGAGAGCGAGCGCATGGTGCAGGATGCCCTGGACAAGCTGATGACCCGGCGCACCACGATCATCATCGCCCACCGGCTGGCGACCGTCCTGAACGCCGACCGGATCGTGGTGATGGAGCAGGGGCGCGTCGTCGCCACCGGGCGTCACGCCGAGCTGGTCCGCGAGGGCGGCCTCTACGCCCGCCTCGCGGCGCTCCAGTTCGACCGCGCGGCGGACGAGGCCGGGCTGGTCGGCGGCTGAGGAGCCCTCCGCCGTTCGGACGCCGAATCGGGAACCCGCCCGCGCGTGCGGCGGTTGTCGGGCCATGTCCACCGACGCGGCGCATTCTCACTCACCGGCACGGGCGGCAGCGGGGCTTCCCTGGGCGGGATACCTGCTGGGTTTCGCGCTGGGCGGCTTCTTCGACGGAATCCTGCTGCATCAGGTGCTGCAATGGCACCATCTGCTGTCGGCGGTCGAGTCCTCCGCCGTTCGGGACATCCGCGTCCAGATTCTGGCGGACGGCCTGTTCCACGCGGCGATGTACGTCGTCGCGGCGTGCGGCCTGTGGCTGCTCTGGCGGAGCCGGCGCCGTTTCGCCGAACCGGGCGCGGACCGCCTGATGTTCGCCAACGCGCTGATCGGCTTCGGCGTCTGGCACCTTCTCGACGGCATCCTGTCCCACTGGATTCTCGGCATCCACCGCATCCGCATGGACTCGGCGAACCCGTTGCTCTGGGACCTGCTGTGGTTCGTCGTCTTCGGCGTCGCCGTCGTCGCGGCGGGCTGGCGGCTGCGGAGCGGTGGGGGAACGGGCGGCGGCCGCGCCGCGCCGGTCGCCCTGACGCTGGCGGTGTTGATCGCCGGGCCGATCGCCGCCCTGCCGCCGCCGGGCGTGACCACGGTGATGGTGTTGTTCAAGCCCGGCACGACGGCGCCGGACGTCTTCGCCGCCGTGGCGGCGGTGGACGGGCGGACGGTCTGGCAAGACCCCTCCGGCCAGCTTTGGGCCATCGACCTGGGCGAGAGGGGCAGTCCAACGGCGCTGTACCGGCACGGCGCCCTGCTGGTCAGCAACACGCTGCTGCCGACCGGCTGCCTCGACTGGTTCCGGACCTGACGCGCCGCTTGTCCGTCACGCCACGCCGAGGCGGCGCAGGGTGGGCAGCCTCAACCGGGTGAAGCGGTCGAACCGGGCGCGCAACTCCGCCACATTCGCTTCCTCCCCGTCGAGCCGCGCGCCGTCGCGTGACAGGGTGAGCCCGTCCGCCGACAGCGTCTCCCAGGCGGTCGCGGTGGGGTCGGCGCCGTTGCGTCGGGCCAGCAGGAACAGCGCCTCCAGCCGCGACAAGGCGACGCCGGAGCCGAGGACGGGCGACGCCAGCGTGTCCAGCGTGTCGTCGCGGCGGTTTCGCTCCAGAATCGCGGCATTGAAGCGGTCGGCCTGGAGCGCGCGCGCCGCCTGACCGGCCTCGGGCAAGGCGGGCGCCACCAGCGCCAGGCTGGTCAGGATCATCAGCGCGCGCAGCACCGCTTCCTCGCCATGGCGCGCCAGGGCGGGGAGGGCGGCCAGTTCGGCCAGCGTGGGCGTGCCGGCGGCCAGCGCCTCGGCCAGCGGGCCGTGCAGGTCCTGCGGCAGGGGGACGCGCCCGACCGGGGCCAGCACGACCTCCGGCAGATCGTCGGGCGACACCAGAAGGGCGAAGCGGGTGGCGCGCAGCCGGTCCCGCCGCTCCGCCGCGGTCAGCCGCTCCGCCCCCTTGACGAACAGGTCGCGGCGGAAGGCGCGGTTGGTCAGGAGGTCGCGCAGTGTCTCGCGGTAGGCCGGGTCGCGCGCCTCGGCCAGCAGGGGCAGGGCGTCCGGCGGCAGGGACAGCTCGTCCATCTGCTCCATCGGGACGGCAGGACCAGCGAAGTCCAGCTTGGCCGCGGCCAGCTCCCGCGCCACGTCGGCGTGATAGAAGGCCGTCCAGTCGCGGTTCAGATATTCGTGGGCGATGTAGTTGGGCGACTTGCGCTTCAGCGAGTCCAGCCGCGCCGGCAGCGCGTCGGCCTGGGCGAACCAGCCGGCGTTGAGGGCGGTCAGGCGGCTGGCGAAGGCCACGGCCTCCTCGATCCGCTCCGGCAGCGGGCCGGTGCGGTCGGCGCAGTGCTCGACCAGGACGCGGCGCAGCGGCATGTAGGCGAGCGTGCCGGGCAGGGCGTTGTAGCTGACGAAGACCAGCCCGCCGGGCTTCAGCCGCCGCTTCAGCAGATCCACCAGGATCGCCCGGTTCTCCGCGCTGACCCAGGACCAGACGCCGTGCAGCGTCACGATGTCCAGGTCCTTGGCCCCGCCTTGAGCGTAATTGGCGAAGCTCTCCTCCAGGAAGGCGGCGTTGCCCAGCCCGGCCTCGGCGGCGAGGCGCTGGGCGCCGGCGATGTGGCCGGGGTTGAAGTCCACCGCCTCGAACCGGGCGTCGGGATGGCAACCGGCCAGGACGGCGCTGCTCACCCCGTGGCCGCAGCCGATCTCCGCGCAGGCGAAGGGCCCGGAGAGGTCCATCGGGGGCCGCCAGCCGCGCAGGGTCAGCGCGAAGGACAGCAGCGCCGGCGACAGTTCCCGATAGAAGGCGTGGATGTAGCCGATCCCGCCCACATAGCCCTCGGTCCAGCCCTGCATGATCCCCTATCCCTTCGTCTTCCGCTGGGAAAGGGTGATAGCGCCGGCCTTGGCCGACTGTCAAAGAGGGCGGCCAAGAAGGGTGTATGCGGAGCCGGAACGAGCCCCGCAAAAAAATGCGACCCTATCCATTTTGGTATCGACAAGCCCCGGACCCTTCGCTATAAACCGCGCCACACCGGCCGGGACGACGGCTTGGCCGGACAGGAACCCTAGTCGATGCGGTCAGGCATCCCCTGACGTAAAGACGAAGGCGCCAGTGCCGGTGTGACCGGGAAGTGATGGGCGCATAGCTCAGTTGGTAGAGCAGCTGACTCTTAATCAGCGGGTCCAAGGTTCGAGTCCTTGTGCGCCCACCATCACTTGCCGAACCGAAAGGGGGCGTTCCCAGGAACCCTTTCATGCCGCCGGGCGTTCCGATGCCCGGATGGGAATGGGCGCATAGCTCAGTTGGTAGAGCAGCTGACTCTTAATCAGCGGGTCCAAGGTTCGAGTCCTTGTGCGCCCACCATTCCCTTAAAGAAAGACGGCAAGACAGCGATGCACACAAAAGGGCTGCCCTCGGGCGGCCTTTTGTGCGTTTTGGGCTCCGCGTGCGTCGTCACTCCGATACGGCGCCGGGGCGGCGGAGGACGAGCAGGTTCGCGGTCATTTGCTGCACGATCGCGCCGTCCTGGTTGAGGGTGGTGGTGCGCACGCGGGCGATGCCGCGGTCGGGGCGCTTGGCCGACGCGCGGACCTCCAGGATCTCGCTCTCGATGCGCAGCACGTCGCCGGGGCGGGTGGGCTTGGGCCATCGGATGTCCTCCACCCCCATCCCGACGAAGCCGCCGGCCAGCGCGCCGTCCCCCGTGACGATCATCCGCATGGTCAGCCCGGCGGTGTGCCAGCCGCTGGCCGCCAACCCTCCGAAGACGCTGTCCTGCGCCGCCTCGGGGTCGAGATGGAAAGGCTGCGGGTCGAACTGCCGCGCGAAGGCGACGATGTCCTCCGCCGTCACGGTCACCGGCCCACCGGTGAAGCGGTCGCCAGGGGTCAGATCGTCGAGATAGCGCATCGGTCGGTGGGCTCCCGCGACTGGTGATCTCGTCGCCTTGCGTTAACCTTTGCAGGTCCGGAACAAAAGCGATACCTGCCACGTAAAAATTGCAAGGCCGCCGGGACACAAAACAACGACGCCGCAGGGCGGGCCTGCGGCGGTCTGGTCTGGTCTGGTCGGACAGCGAGCGAGAGTCGCTTATTCGGCGGCGGTGCTGGCCATCCGGCTGCGCACGGACGGGGGTGGCTGGTTGCCGCGATAGTCCTGCAGCCGCGTGGCGCGCAGGCCCCGCATGCCGTGGCTGTCGATCAGCCGCTGCCAGGACAGGAACTCTTCCACGGACAGGGTGTAGCGGCGGCACGCCTCCTCGAGGCTGATCAGCCCCGAGCGCACGCCGGCCACGACCTCCGCCTTGCGCCGCATGACCCAGCGCTTGGTGTCCGGAGGGGGAAGATCATTTTCTGTCATCGGCCGTCCTGCTGGACCGATGACCGACGCTCCACTGGAGCCATCGTCGCTCATTTCAAGCTCGCGAGATGACATGCGCGGACGCTCCACCATCAGCAGTGTATTCCACGATTTGGTGGTAACCTACCCCTTCTCCGCTTAACAAAAGCCTAAACGATAGGGTTAATGTTTTAAGCATAAAAGGCATGGCGCACAGGCCCATCCGGACCCATGCCCATGCCTTTGACCAAGCCTTCGAAGGACGCCTGTGCGGGTGGGGAGGCCGCCCTCAATAAACCTTGGTGAGTTTCGACAGCGGGACCTCGGTGCTGCCCACGGAGACCACCGTTTCACCGTCCTTGTTGGAGCCGATGCCGTTGACCGTGCCGAAGGTGAAGGGGGTTGCCTTGATGATGTCGTCCTTCTTCTCGGACACCGGGGCGATGTTCAGGCGGTACTGGCCCGGCTGGACGGCGTTGCCGCCGTCGTCCTTGAAGTCCCAGTTCACGACATGCTTGGTGCCGGCGGTGGTTTCGCCGGTCATCGACCGGACGACGCGGTTCTTGCTGTCCAGGATGTCCACGCGCACCGACTTGGCGGACTTTTCCAACTCGTAGGCCAGCGGGGCCGCCGTCATGCCCTGGGTGTAATCGAAGCCGTCGCCCTCGAAGGTGACCGTGCGGCCCAGATAGGCGAGGTTGGTCGAGTTGGTCGAGGCGTTCTGCAGCTTCAGCAGCTTGTCCAGGCGGCTGTTGGTCCCGATGTTCTGCTCCACGTTCGCGAAATCGACCAGCTGCTTGGTCATGTCGTTCGTGTCCATGGGCTTCAGCGGGTCCTGGTTCTGCATCTGCGTGGTCAGCAGCTTCAGGAAATGCTCGAAATTGTCACCCAGCCCCTTCACCGCGGTGTCGAGCTTCTGCTCGTCCGCAGTCTTGGTGGTCTTGGTGGAAGTATCGGTCTTCGTCTTGGTCTGGTTCGTGTTCCAGCTGCTGCCGTAGTCGGTGTTGGTGGTGGCCATGGTGGTCGTCCTTCGCTGGAATGGCTGCAGCTGGTCTGAATCAGGCTTGGATGTCGACGCGGCCCGGGGCCAGCGTCAGGGTGTAGGCGGCCTGGGCATCCTCCACTTCGCCGGCGCCGCCGCCGAGGCCGCGGCCCCGCCGGCCCGAACCGCCCTGCCGTCCCGAGTCCTGGAACGACTGGCCGCCCTCGCCGCGCAGGCTGAAGTTGAGGCTGTTGCTGTCCGCCTTCAGTCCAGCGTCTTGCAAGGCGCGTTCCAGATTGCGGCTGTCGCGCTGCAGCAGTTCGAGGGTCTGCGCCTTCTCCACGGCGACCGACGCGGTGACCCGCCCGTCCTGGCCGATCTCCAGCTTGATGTCGATGCGGCCCAACTCGGCGGGGCGCAGGTTGATGGTGAACTGGTCGTTGCCGTCCGACACGTTCTTGCTGATGTGGACGGCCACTTGGTCCTGGACGCCCATCGGCAGGCCGGCGGACCCGCGGGACGGGCGAAGCTGGGCGGTGGTCAGCCCCGCCTCCACGCCGCTCGCCGTGTGAACGCCCTCGATCCCGGCGAAGACCGGATGCGTGGGTGTGGTGGGGTGGGGCGCGCCATCGGTCGGCGGGGCGGCGTCCGTGGCGGCGGCCGCAACGGCGGCGGCGGTCAGGAACGCGCTTTGCCCGGCAGGCTTTGCCGGGTCGGCAACCGGTGCCTGGGGCGCCGGCGGCTGCGTCAGGGCGGCGTTGCCGCTCGGGTCCTGGTTGCCGCGGTTGCCGGCGTTGGCTCCGGCATCGCCGTCCGCTCCGGTCCGGGTCGCGCCCTTGGCCTTGGCCGCGGCGAGATCGGTCAGGGATTGCGGCAGCGGCGCGCTGTCGTCGTTCGGCAGGTCGGCGAGGGGAAGGGTGCCGGAGGACAAGGCGTCGGCGGCCGTCGCCGGCTTGTCCTTGGCCGCAGCGTCCCCGGCTTCGGCGTGGGGCGCGGCCAACTCGGTCTGCGGACCGCCCGCCGGGACGACCGGCGCCGGCACGGCGTCCGCCATCGTCGGAAGCGCCTCCGCGACGGGCTTGGTCGCGGCTGCGGCCTGCACGGACTCGTCGGAGGCGGGCTTGGCCTTGCCATCCGGATGAGGGGTGGTGGTGGTTGCCAGGGCGGCGGCCAAAGCCGCTTCGGCGGCGGGGTCACCGGCCGAAGGAGCCTCCGCGCCGTCCGGAGTCGGAGCGCCGGGCGGCGTGGTTTCGACCGGGGCCGCCGCCTCGACCGCCCCGTCTTCCGTCGTCTTGTCGGCCTCTCCGTCATCCGGCGTGCCGATGGCCACCGGGGCGACGGCCAGCGACAGGGCGGCCTCCAGGTCGGTCAGGGTGGCGGATCGATCGGCGGTGACCAACGCCACGGTGGTCTCGGTCACGGTGACGGCCAGGTCGAGGATCACCGCCTCGCCGGTCCCGTCCTGCGCGGCCTGATCGCCGGCACTGTCCTGCGCGGCGCCATCGCCCGTCGCGCCATCGGTCCGGTCCGGCGGAAGCTCCTCCGTCGTGTCGGTCAGGGCGGCGGCATCGGTGGGCGCCGGCTTGGCGGCGGCATCGTCCTGCACCGCTTTGGCGCTGGCGGCCTTCGCGTCCTTTGCCGCGGCATGGTTCATGGTGGCGGCTTCCCGCCGTTCGGTGCGCACCGCGTGCGCGTCGTCGCCGGCCCTGGCCGCGTCGGACGCGCGGGCGTCCTTCCGCTCGGCGGTGCGCTGGCCCTCGTCCTTGCGGGCGGCGCGGGCTTCGGCCTGGGTGGCGGTATCGGAGGCTTGGCGCGGCTTGGCGGGTTCCGCGCGGATCGGTTCGGGGCGCGACGGCGGGCCGCGCTCCGCGGCCTTGCGATCGGCGGCCCGGTTGGCGGCGGCCCGGTTGGCGGCGGCCTGATCGGCGGCACCCGCCGCGGCGTTGCGCCGGTCCTGGGCCGCGGTTTCCGCCTGGGCCTGATCGCGCTTGCGGGTGGAGGCCTCGCTGATCAGCCGGTCCATCATGGAGGCGAACTTGTCGCTTCGCGGGGCCGTGTTCTGGCTGGAGGAGGTCTGGCCCCTGACCAGGCTTTCGAACGCGGAGGGCGCGGTGTTCGTTAGGATGGCCATGGAACGGATTCCCCGAAGCGGACAGGTGCACCCCGTCCGAAAGCAACTAACGGGCCAGTTTCAGGCCGGTGCCGGCGCGTCCGCCCGCGATCCCGCGCCCGGCAGTTCCGTCCGCCGGGCGGCAATTTCCGCCGGGTGACCGGCGCTTCTTGCCGGACCCGGCAACGCCGAAGGGCCGCCCGGTCGGACGGCCCTTGCTGCGGATGGCGGCTCCGGCGGAGTCGTCAGAGGCGGGTGTTCAGGGTGGCGGAGGTGGACGGCCCGTGGCTCGGCGTGACGTAGGTCGCGCGGGGCGGAATCGGGGCGGTGCCGTAGGCGGGGGTGGTGGTCTGCCGGGCACGGTTGATCGCGCCGACCACCGTGTCCACCAGGATCTTCTGCGCCGCGCCGTTGCGGCGGAGCGCGTCGGCGTTGGCGGCGGACGCCTCGTACAGGCCGCGCGTGGCCTCGCGCAGCGCGGCCTTGGCCTCGTCGGGCAGGGCGGCCATGCCATCGCGGTCCACGCGCAGCAGGCGCGACACCTCCTCGTAGACCAGCATCATCGGCTGCTTCTCGCGCCCCAGCCGGGCCAGCTCGGCGCTGGTGCAGTGGCGCCTCACGGCCTCGGTCTCGCGCGCCAGATGGGCGCTCAGCCGGTTCATCAGCTCGACCAGGGCGGCGGCGCGCTCCTCCGCGTTCTTGGGCAGATTGGCGGCGGGAGCCTTGGACGGCTGCGGGAAACGGACGTCGACCTTATCCATGGTTGCCCTCCTGTGCGCGCAGAAGCTCGCGGTAAACCTGATCGGCGATGCCGAACCCGCCGCTGCGGGACACTTGCTTGCCGTATTCGTTGGTCAGCATGGAGCGGAACATCTCCTCGGCATGGCCGCCGCCGAAGGTCTGGTCCACTTCGATCCCGTCGAGCATGTGGCCCAGCATCTGGGAGACGAAGACGCTCTCGAACTCGTTTGCGGACTGGCGGAGCTTGGCGCGGATCGCCGGGTCCACCTTGCTTTCCGCGCTTTTGGGATCGACCAGATCGGTCCGCACCGCCGTCCGGACGCCCGCCTGGGCGCCGAACTGCGCACCGTTCTGGGCGCGCTCGGCGGCCGCGGGCAGGCGCGGGGGCGGAAGGCCGGGAAGGGAAAGCGTCGTATCCATCAGATCACCTCGATCTCCGCCTGCAGGGCTCCGGCGGCCTTGATCGACTGAAGGATGGCGATCATGTCCCGGGGACCCACGCCAAGCGCATTCAAGGATTGTACCAACTCCTGGAGCGTCACCCCGGAATTCATCACGGCGAGGCGGTTGTTGGACTGGTCGTCCACCTGGATGTCGGTGCGCGGCACCACGGCGGTCTCGCCCTGGCTGAAGGGGCCGGGCTGGCTGACCTGCGGCGTCTCGGTGACGCGGATCGTCAGGTTGCCCTGGGCGATGGCGACGGTGGAGATGCGGACGTTCTCGCCCATCACGATCACGCCGGACTTCTCGTCCACCACCACGCGGGCGACCTGATCGGGGGTGACGCGGAGCTGCTCGATCTCGGTGATCAGGCCGACGATGTCGCCGCGCCGGGCCTCCGGCACGCTCAGCAGGACCGAGGAGGGGTCGGTGGCCTGCGCCCGATTGCCGCGAAGCTGGATGTTGATGGCGGTGGCCACGCGCTGGGCGGTGGTGAAGTCCGGGTTGCGCAGCGACAGGCGCAGCACCGGCAGTTCGGCCAGCGAGAACTGGATTTCGCGCTCGACGATGGCACCCGAGGAGATGCGGCCCGAGGTGGGGACGCCGCGCGTCACGCTGGCCCCCTGGCCCTGGGCGGAGAAGCCGGACACCGCGATCGGCCCCTGGGCCACGGCATAGACCTCGCCGTCGGCGCCCAGCAGCGGGGTGACCAGCAGCGTGCCGCCGAGCAGGCTCTTCGAATCGCCCATCGCCGACACGGTGGCGTCGATGCGCGTGCCCTGGGCGGAGTAGGGCGGCAGGGTCGCCGTCACCATCACCGCCGCCACGTTCTTGGTGCGCAGGTTGGTGCCGCGGGTGTTGACGCCCATCCGCTCCAGCATGCCGACTAGGCTCTGCTCGGTGAAGGGCGAGTTGTTGAGGCTGTCGCCCGTGCCGTTCAGGCCGACCACCAGCCCATAGCCGATCAGCATGTTGTCGCGCACGCCCTCGACATCCACCACGTCCTTGATCCGTGCCGACGAGGCCGAGGCCGGCGCCGACAGCGCGAGCAACGCCGCGGCCAGGGCGGCCAGCATCGCGGCCGCGCGCAGCAGGACGGCAGTGCGGGGCAGTGCGGTGCGGCACAGTGCGGCACGGGTCAGTGCGGTGGCGGTCATGGCGGGGACACTCCTCAACGGCTGTCCCTTCCTATACAAACAGCGTGCCAGAGCCGCGAACGGCAGGCAAAGGGCGGGATCGGCAAGGGGAAGCGGCGGCGGCGGATGAAAAGGCCGGAAATTGGCACCGCCTCCAACCGCTTTATGTCACGGAAGCAGGGCAATTTTTGCCCGATTGCGGCAAACCTTGACCGGATGTTAAGGTGCTTCCATCTAGAGTATCGCGCTTTTCCGAAACCGGTTGCACGGAACATGAAAGTCGAAGGCCCCGGAAAACTTCGCGGCAGCAGCTCGGTCCGGCGCACAGGGAAGGCCGAAGGCTCGTCCGGTGCGTCCTTTTCCAAGCAGCTCGTCGGCGAGACCAACACCGCGCAGGGCGTCCATGCCGCGGCACCGCTGGCCGGCATCGCCAGCGTGCTGGCGTTGCAGGAGGTGGACGACGCCACGGCCCGCGCGTCGCGCGGCAAGATGCGCGCCGAGGAGATGCTCGACAAGCTGGAGGAGATCCAGCACGGGCTTCTCGCTGGCACGCTTCCGGCGCAGAAGCTGATGGACCTCGTGAAGGTGGTGCAGTCGCGCCGCGTCCATGTGGACGACCCGCGGCTGGCCGAAATTCTTGACCAGATCGACCTGCGCGCCCAGGTCGAGCTGGCGAAGCTCACCCCCTGAGCGCCTTTTCCGGCTCCGCCGCCCGCGGCCCCGGCCGTAGGACCGGCTTTTCGGCATCGGCCGTACGGCCATCCCCGAACGTTTCACAAAACTTTGCTTCTCCAAGGGCTTGTTCGCGCTTCGATAGGCGAAGCGCGGGGTTGCGGTTGCCGGTGCGCCTACCTATACTCCGCGCCGCCCGGATCACCCTTTTGCGTTGGATGCTCTCGGATGTCGTCTCCGCTTCTGCCTAAGAACTACACCCCGTCGGAAGACGAGGAGTTCATGAATCCCGTGATGCGGGAATATTTCCGCCAGAAGCTGCTGCGCTGGCGCGCGGAGCTGCTGGCTGAATCCAGCGAGACCCTGAGCAGCCTTCAAGAAGGCGGCATCCAGGAACCGGACATCGCCGACCGCGCGTCGGCCGAGACCGACCGGGCGCTGGAACTCCGCACCCGCGACCGCGAGCGCAAGCTGATCTCCAAGATCGATGCGGCGCTGGAGCGGTTGCAGGACGGGTCCTACGGCTACTGCGAGGAAACGGGGGAGCCCATCTCCGTCCGCCGCCTCGACGCCCGCCCCATCGCGACGCTGAGCCTGGAAGCCCAGGAGCGGCACGAGCGCATGGAGCGCACCCAGCGCGACGACTGACGCGGCGGATATCGTCGCTGTCTCGGACAAGCCCCACCGATCCCGGCGGGGGCTTGTCCGTCAGGAGCTGCCGTCGCGGCGGTGGATCACCGCCAGACCGGCCATGCGCTCCGCCCCGACCAATTCGCTGAGGCTGTCGTACAGCTCCACGCGGGCCATCGCCGATTCGAGGGCGCGTCGATCCCCCGCAGCGATGTGCGGGCTGTCGATCCGACTGTTCTCCATGAACCCGCGCAGGACATCGAGCGTGAGCCGGTCCTCCGGGCGCTCGACGTCCGGGGGCTGCCAGTTCAGATCCTCGATGACGTAGACCCCGCCGGGTCGCAGCCGTCCGAACAGGGCGGCCAGGGTCATCTGCTGATGGCGCGAGGCGTGGGAGCCGTCGTCGATGATGATGTCGAAGGGACCGTCCTCCTCGGCCAGACGCCGCAGCCCGTCGGGGTCGCCCTGGTCGACGCGCCGGGTCGTCACCCGCCCGCCGTCGAAGGCCGAGAAATCCTCGATGTCCGCGCCGACGACGACGGCGTTCGGGAAATAGCGCTCCCACATGCGCAGGCTCGGCACGTCGTCCTGCTTCCAGCCCTCGACCCGGCCGCGGCACAGGCCGATCTCCAGGATGCGCAAGGCCTCGAACCGCCGCGTTGCAAACAGCGCGTCGTAGACCCGTGTGTAATGATGTCCCAGACGCTCGGTGCCCAGGCGGGGCCCCTTGTCGGAATGAAAGCGCATGGCGAGGGCCGACAGGGTGCCGTTCGGATCGTGCAGAGCGGCCAGCCGGCCCAACACCGACTCCGCGTCGGCGTCCTCCACCGGCGGGCCGGCGGGACCCCACATGCCGTTCCACAAATGCACGCCGGCGACCCGCTCGTCCGCCAGCAGGGACAGCGCCGGCCCATCGCTCTCGGCCAGCCAGGAATGCTCCGTCCAGTCGACGGCGTTGAAGACCGTCGGCGGCAGCACGCGGTCCAGCAGATCCCGGCCCGGCCCGGTCAGCACGTAGCGGCTGAGCAGCAGCGGGCCGACCGCGCCGAAGCGGCGGTCGCTGCCGCTCGTCAGGATGCGCATCGACTCCTCGAACAGCCGGCGCATGTGGACCGAGCCCCGCGGCGCGCGGATGGCGTCGCCGACGAGCGCGTGGCCGGCGTCCAGGCCGTGCCATTGCGAGCAGAACAGGTGGCCGGGGCCGAAGCTCAGCGGCTTCAGCAGGACGACGTCGGTGTCCAGCCACCAGCCGCCGAAGGCGTGCAGGGCGGCGTAGCGGAAGATGTCGCTGAAGTAGCGGATCTCGGCGCTGCGGACGCACAGGTCGTAGACATGGTGCGGCACCACCGTTCCGGCGTCCTCCACCCGCACGCCGTCCGCCACCCGGCCCAGCAGCGCGGGATCGCCATAGCTGTAGAGATGCACCGGGTGCCCCTGCGCCACCATGGAGCGCAGCGCCAACCGCGCCCCGGCGTTCAGCGGCGCTCCCGACCAGAAGGTGGTGATGCGGTCGCGGGTCTCGGTGTCGTGGTGGCGGACGCGCAGATGCGGGTTGAAGCCCCGCGCCGCCGCGTTCCGGCGCTCGGGATGGGAGGCTTCGGCCAGGAAGGGCATGGCCTCGGCGGTCGCCCGGATCAGCGAGTCGAGGTCATCGTCGCCGGCCGGCGCGGAGCCGTTCGCCAAGCGGCGCATCCGGCGGTGCAGAAGGCCGGCGGCGAACGGGTCGCCCCGCCGGCTCCTGAGGACCGACAGGGTGGCCAGCGCCCCCTCGGCCGCGGGGTCGAGCGCGAGAGCGCGCCGTCCGTCGGCTTCGGCCGACTCCGTGCCACCGGCGTCCATCCGGCAGACCGCCCGCGCGCTCCAGCCCGCGGAGTCGGTGGGAGCGCGCTCCAGATGGGCGGTGTAGAGCGCGTCGGCCTCCGCAAGGCGCCCTTGGCGCAGGCGGGTGGCGGCGAGGTTGCACAGCGGCTCGGGCCGCTGCGGTTCGAGCGCCCGCGCCCAGCCGAGCCGCCGGGCCGCCTCGTCGGATTCGTCCCCGCTGTCCGGCGCGCGGGCCAGGATGCCGAAGAAGGCCGGCGCCAGCGCCAGGGCGCGGCGCCGCGCCGCTTCGGCCCCGCGGACGTTTCCGGACCGTGCACGGGCATCCGCCAGATGGTACCAGGATTCCAGCGCGGTGCCGTCGGTCCGGACCGCGCCTTCCAGGATGGCCGCCGCTTCCGCCGCGTCGCCGCCGGCCAGCAGCAACCGGCCGAGATGGGTGGCGGCGCGGACGTCGCCACCGTCGGATGTGCCATCTGGCATCAACGCGGTTCGGTAGGCCTCCAGCGCGTCACCGCTCCGTCCGAGCCGCTCCAGCAGAATTCCGGCGTTGAGCGCGGCGTCGGTCAGCGCGGGGTTCAGCCGCGCCGCTTCCCGGTAATCGGCGACCGCGCCCTCCAGGTCGCCGGTCTCCTGCCGGGCCATGGCGCGGTGCCGGTGCAGGTCGGGTCCCGGCGCGCGGGCCAGCGCCTCGCCGAGCAGCGCCGCGGCTTCCCCGAAGAGTCCGGCTTGCGCGTGAATGATGCCCAGCAAGTGCCAAGCGGCGGCTTGATCCGGGTCGGCGTCGAGGATGCGCCGGCACAGAATCTCCGCCTCCGCCGGGCGTCCGGCTTGGTGGTGGTCGAGCGCGATGGTCAGCGCTTCTTGAATGGTTGCCATGGCGCCAGTGGTCTTCAACCGGATGGCCATGTCAACAGGAGAGTGCCGGGGACGGAGGGGGACCCGGAGTCGGCACGATCCTGGCCGTGGGAAGAGAAAGGGGCGGCCCGCCCCTCTGTCGGAGCTTGGTTCGCTCGGGCCGGCCGCGAGCCCGCTGCAAGGAGCCGTCAACCTACCGGCCCCGGCCGGTTCCGGCCAGCCGGGAAATCGGGCTGCCACTCCCTGTCGCTCTCCCTATCGAATGAAGGACGTCTTCCGATGGCCGCCTCGCCCTTCGGCGTGGCGCTTTCGCGCGATTCGCCGCGCAGCCGTATCGGCCGCCCGCTCGCCCCGTTGGTGCGGGTTGCCAGGTCGGCCTGTTGAGGGTGAGATGGAACTCCTGAAGCGGATCGAGACATTGCAGGCCCTGGTCCGTGAGACGCAGACACGAAGGAAGCGTCTGCTGGACCGGTCCAACGAACGTCTGCGCTCTGCCGAGAAGGCGTTGGAAGGGTCACACCGCCTGCTGAAAGGGAGGCCCGATGACGCAGGCACATCACCCGCTGAACCGCGCTGGGGCGCAGGACGCTGATGCGGAGGATTGGCGGCGGCGCAACGAGGCGCGGCGCAGCAGGGCCGAAGACGCCCGTGCCGGAGCGGAACGGATGCGCGAGGAGGCCGAAGAGGAACGATCCTCAAACTTCCAGCACCATGTCGAGGCGGAAGGCGCACGACTCGTAGCGGAAGAAGGGCGGATCACCGGCGAGGCGCAGCGGCGGGACGCCGAGGAAACGCGCATTCCGGATGAAGAGCATCGCCGGTCCGCCGAGACGGCCGGACTTGCGGCGGACGAGGCGCGGCGAGGAACAGGCGCGGCTGCTCCATGAGGCCACCCGGCGTTTCGCCGAGAAGGCCCGGCTTCATGCCGAGCATGCGCGTGCCGATGCGGAGAGCGCGCGGGCGGCGAACGAGGAGCAGCGCCAGATCCTGGAGGAGATGCGGGACACCCTCCGGCGTTACGAGGCGCTTCTGGCTCGGATCGGGTGACGGGGCGCCGAGGGACGGCAGGAAGGGCACGGCAGATCCAGCCGGGCGGCAGAAACTTCCCGTCCAACCGCGGCCGGCCCGAAGGGGGCCGGTGCCCCCTTCTGTCTTGGTTGCTGGTGCATTTCCGCCTTGCGTTCCCGGAACGTCCTCAGAAGGGCATGATGATGTCGAACAGCTGCTGGCCGTAGCGGGGCTGCTGCACGTCGGTGATCTGGCCGCGTCCGCCATAGGAGATGCGGGCCTCGGCCACCTTTTCGTAGCTGATGGTGTTCTGCGCCGTGATGTCCTCGGGCCGGATCACGCCGGTGATGATCAGGTCGCGCACCTCGTAGTTCACCCGGACCTCCTGCCGGCCCTGGATCACCATGTTGCCGTTGGGCAGGGACTGCGTGACCAGCGCGGCCACCTTCAGGGTGATCTGCTCCTTGCGGTTGATGGCGCCCTTGCCGTCGTTGGAGGTCGAGCTGGAAAGGTCCAGCAGGCTGTCGGCGCTCACCCCGTCGGGCAGCGCGCGTTGCAGGGCCTTGCCCTCGAAGCCGAAGAAGCTCGGCATGCCGGCCTTCTCGGAGTTGCCGCGGGTGCGGGTGGTCTGGTTGTTGAGCTGGGCCTGATCGTTGATCTGGATGTCGACGGTCAGCAGGTCGCCGACCTTGGCCGCGCGCTGGTCCTTGAAGAAGGCCTTGGCGCCGGTCCGCCACAGGGAGTTCGGGTTGCGCTCCGTCGGCAGGGGGGTGGGCATCGGCAGGCTGACCGGCTGGTAGCCGGGCTGGGCCTGCGGGTCCTTGATCTTGGTGAGTTCCGGAGCGGAGCCGATGTCCGCCACGCGCGACATGGCGTTGCAGGCGGGAAGGCCGGCGGCGACGGCGACGAGCAGAGCGAAGCGGAACGCCGTGCGAGCGGTGTTCGTGGCGGCGGGCATCCTGAGGGCGGACATGGAGCTTTCTCCTTACTTCGCGGTGAGGCCGGGCTTTGCCACGGCGACGATGCTGGGGCCGGCGACGGTCGCTTCGAGAATGCGGTTCGACTGGGTGTTGACGACGCGGATCACATCGCCCCGGCCGCCGTCCTGCAGGGCCTTGCCCTGGACCGACAGGGTCAGGTTCTCGGTGGCCAGCGTGATGGTGACCAGCGAGCCCTTGTCCACGACCCGCGGCGACTGGAGGTCGCGCAGCCGCACCGGCTGGTTCACGGGGACCCCGCGCCGCGGCGTCAGGCCGATGAGCTGGGCGTCGGTGGCGGCGATGTCGCTGCCGGCGAGGTCGGCGCGCACGTCCTGCCAATCCACGTCGCCGGGCCCGATCACGTCGCCGGGCGCGATGCGCCGCGACAGCACCGGCACCTGCACCACGCCATAGGCGCGGCCCGACACCGGAAGGCGCACGACCGGACGGGTGTCGGCCACGATCATCTCCGCGGCGAAGCGGCCCTGCACCGGGTTGTAGTAGAGGTTCTCCACCGTCAGGCTGCCGGCGCCCGCCGGGGCGCGCAGCTCCACCGCCCGGCTGTCCAGCTCCATCTGCAGCCGGCCCGTGGTGATCTGGCGGGACAGCGCGTCGGACAGCACCGCTTCGACATGGGCCGGGCTGTAGACCACCGCCGCCGCCGCGGAAGCGGCGCCGTCCATCGTCTGGGCGAGGGCCGCCGGGCCGCTGACAATCGCGGTGGCGAGAAGGGCGGCGCCGAGGATGTGGAGGGCTGGGCGGAGCATGGCGGAATGTCCTTGCTGGAACGGGCCTTAAGGCGGTGCCGGGATCAGCGGAGCTGTGAGGCCTGCTGCATCATCTCGTCGGTGGTCTTGATGACCTTGGAGTTCATCTCGTAGGCGCGCTGGGCGGAGATCAGGGTGGTGATCTCCTGCACGATGTTGACGTTGGAGGTTTCCAGCGCGCCCTGCACCACGCGGCCGAAGCCGGGAGCGCCGGGGTTGCCGCCGACCGCCTCGCCGGACGCGCCGGTCTGCAGGAACAGGTTGTCGCCGACGGCTTCCAGGCCCGCCGCGTTGGCGAAGGTGGCCAGCTGAATCTGCCCGACATTCTGCTGGGCGACCTGGCCGTCCAGCTTCACCATCACCTCGCCCGAGGCGTTGATGGCGACGTCGACGGCTTCCGCCGGGATGGTGATCGCCGGCTGCACCGGATAGCCGTCGGCGGTGACGATGATGCCCTCCGGCGACAGCTTGAAATTGCCGGCGCGGGTGTAGGCCGTGTCGCCGCTGGGGAGTTGCACCTGGAAATAGCCGGAGCCGTTGATGGCGACGTCCAGCTTGTTGTCGGTGACGGTCAGGTTGCCCTGCTCCAGCACGCGGGCCACCGCGGCGACGCGCACGCCGGCACCCACCTGCACGCCGGTCGGCACGATGGTGCCGGCGTCCGACGAGGTGGAACCGATGCGGCGGAAGTTCTGATACAGCAGGTCCTGGAACTCGGCCCGCTGCTTCTTGAAGCCGGTCGTCGTCGCGTTGGCGATGTTGTTCGAGATGGTCTCGACGTTCAACTGCTGGGCGATCATGCCGGTGGCGCCGATGGCGAGGCTGCGCATGGTTCCTTACTCCTTGTACGCGGTCGATCAGGCCGTGCGGCCCAGCTTCTGGACGGCGCTGCGGATGCGCTCGTGCTCGCTCTCGATCAGCTTCTGGTTGGACTGGTATTGGCGCTGGATCTCGATCAGCGCCGTCATCTCCACCACCGGTTTCACGTTGGAATTCTCAAGCATTCCCTGTGCCACCTTCGTGTCGGCGGGGGCCGCCTGAGGCTCCTCGTCGCTGACGTACAGGCCGGCGCCGACCTCGGTCATCAGCTGCTCGTTGCGGAAGGTGACGATGTTCAGCCGGCCCACCGGACCCAGCTCGGTGGAGACGGTGCCGTCGCCGGACACCATGATGTCCCTGGTGCCGTTCGGGATCGCGAGGGGCTGGCCGTTGTCGCCCATGACCGGCAGGCCGCCGCCGTCCACGATCTGGCGCTGGTCGTTCAGGCGGAAGTTGCCGGCGCGGGTGTAGCGGGGGCCGTTCGCCGTATCGACGGTGAAGTAGCCATGGCCGGTCAGCGCCAGGTCCAGCGAATTGCCCGTCTGCATCATCCCGCCGGCCGAGAGGTCGCGCACCACGGCGCGGTCCTGCACGAAGCTGACCTGCTCGTGCATGCCCGGACGCTCCAGGAACTCCGTGAACAGCATGCGCTGCTGCTTGAAGCCCGTGGTGTTCATGTTCGCGATGTTGTTCGAAATCACGTCCAGCTGGCGGCGCAGGGTGAGCTGGCGCGACAGGGACACGTAGATCGGGTTTTCCATCGGCGGCCTCTTTTCCATTCGGGCCGGGGGAGCGTTCCGACCGGCGCAAAAGGCAATGCACGGTGCGTGCCAGAGCTGAAAACGACCGGAAAGACAAGCATGGCGGCGGACGCCGCCGCCGGGGAAGCGCCTGCCGGGCAAGAAATGCCGGTGGGATGGCAAGGGCTGCCGCCCGCCGCCGGGCAAAAGCGTCCGGTTGCCGCGGCGCGGGCGGCGCGCGGATCACAAGGCGGCTCCATCCGCCGGACGCGGGCGGACGGGTGGTGGGCGGGGCGGGGCAGGATGGTGGGGAAGGGGATGGCGGGCGTGGCTCGGGCGTTCGCTCCTCGGTTGACGGGGATCTCCGGCGATGTCCCAATCAAGAACCGTGCCGCCGTCTGTGGTTGCGCTTCTGTCACAGCCGCGGACCGTGCCTGAAAGGCTTTGTTAACTATCCGAAAGATAGGGTTGCTGCGCTGGTAAGGCCACGCTCCGCCACCGCTCGCGCTTAGGATTCCATGACCGCGCACGCTGAAGACGACGTTCCGACCGATGGCCTGCCGCGCAAGAAATTCAGCGGCAAGAAGCTGGTCCTGTTCGTCATCCTGCCGCTGGTGCTGCTGATCGGCGCCGGTGCGGGCGTGTACTTCAGCGGCCTGCTCGATTCGCTGCTCGGCAAGAAGGAGGAGCATGCGGAGGTGCCGGCGGAACCGGCGCAGCCCGATCCGCACGCCGCACCGGTCTTCTACGACCTGCCGGACATGCTGGTGAACCTGAACAGCAGCGGCAAGCGTCCGGCCTTCCTGAAGATCAAGATTTCGATCCAGCTTGCGAAGGGCGAGGACATACCGGCGATCGAGCATGTGCTGCCGCGCATCATCGACAATTTCCAGGTCTATCTGCGCGAACTGCGGCTGGAGGATCTGAAGGGGTCGGCGGGCATGTACCGCCTGCGCCAGGAGCTGCTGATGCGGATCACCGCGTCCGCCCACCCGGTGAAGGTCAAGGACGTGCTGTTCAAGGAAATGCTGGTCCAGTAGGGACGGCGGAAACGGGCCATGAGCAACACCGAGGAACTGAGCGAAGAAGAACGCCTTGCCGCCGAATGGGCCGCCCTCGCCGAAGACGGCGGCGACATGGGCGATATGGCGGACATGGGCGGCGGCGGCTCGACCCGCGTCCTCAACCAGGACGAGATCGACAGCCTGCTCGGCTTCGACCAGGGCGGCGCCGGGGACGGCGACAACTCCGGCATCATGGCGCTGGTCAACTCGGCGCTGGTCAACTACGAACGCCTGCCCATGCTGGAGGTGGTCTTCGACCGCCTCGTCCGCATGATGTCCACGTCCTTGCGCAACTTCACGTCCGACAACGTCGAGGTCAGCCTCGACCAGATCTCCTCGGTGCGCTTCGGCGACTATCTGAACTCCATCCCGCTGCCGGCGATGCTGTCCGTCTTCAAGGCGGAGGAGTGGGACAACTACGGCCTGATGGTCGTGGACTCGGCGCTGATCTACTCCATCGTGGACGTGTTGCTGGGCGGGCGGCGCGGCACGGCGGCGATGCGCATCGAAGGCCGCCCCTACACGACCATCGAGCGCAACCTCGTGGAGCGCATGGTCCATGTGGTGCTGTCCGACCTGTCCGCCGCCTTCGACCCGCTGTCGCCCGTCACCTTCCGCTTCGACCGGCTGGAGACCAACCCGCGCTTCGCCACCATCGCGCGCCCGGCCAACGCGGCGGTGCTGGTCAAGCTGCGCATCGACATGGAGGATCGCGGCGGCCGCCTGGAACTGATGATCCCCTACGCGACCCTGGAGCCGGTGCGCGAGCTTCTGCTCCAGATGTTCATGGGTGAGAAGTTCGGCCGCGACTCGATCTGGGAAACCCACCTCGCCTCGGAACTGCTGGTCACCGACGTGGACATCTCCGCGGTGCTGGACGAGGTGACGATGACCCTGCACGACGTGCTGAACTGGCGCGTCGGCACGCGAATTCTTCTGAACGCCACGCCGGACGGCACCATCGAGCTGCGCTGCGGCGACGTTTCCATGTTCCAAGGCCGCATGGGCCGCAAGGGCGGGCACATCGCCGTGCGGATCGAGCGGGAGCTGCCCAAGCAGGAGGTCATGCGGCTATGAGCCCGACCCTCACGCTCGTCCTCGATCTGGTGATGGTGGGGCTGCTGGCCGCGACCATCGCCTACGCGATCATCCTCAATCGGCAGATCATCAAGCTGCGCGAGAGCCGCGGCGAGATGGCCGAACTGGTGCGCGGCCTGAACGAGGCCATGTCGCGCGCCGAAACCGGCGTGCGCGGTCTGAAGAAGACGGCCCACGAGACCGGCGAAGACCTTCAGCGCACGGTCGCCAAGGCGCAGACCCTGCGCGACGAGCTGGAATTCATGATCGAGGCCGCCGACGCCATGGCCAACCGGCTGGGCAACGTCGGCGGGGAGCGCCCGAAGCCGGCTTCCGCCGCCCGCCCGGCGGCACGCCCCGGCCTGTCCGCCCGTCCCCCCGTCGCCTCGCGCCCGATCGCCGCGCCGCGCCCGATCGTCGAGGACGATCACGGTCACGACGACCACGATCACGACGACCACGATCTTCACGACGATGGTCACATCGACCACGACGATCACGACGATCTGCCGCCGCTGCGCTCCGCCGCCTTCCGGAACGAGCCGCTGCGCGCCGATCCCTTGGCGCGCCGCCCGGCGCCGGCGTCCGATCCCATCCTGCGCGAGGGCGAAAGCCTGTCCCGCGCCGAACGTGAACTTCTGCAAGCCATCGAGAACGCCGGCAAGGGGGTCGGATGAGCGACGCCACCACCACAAAGGGCGCGTCCGCCGCCGTCGGCGGCGGGGAGCCAAAGGTCGTGATCCGGCCGGCCGGGGCCACCCCGACCGGGGTCCGCATCAGCCCGAGCGTGGCCGGTCAGCCACCGGCGCAAGCGCCCGTTCAAGCTGCCGCCAAAGCGAAGCCGAAGGCCAAGCTGAAGGCAAAAGCCAAGCGCAAGCCCGCCGTGCCGCGCCGCCCGCTGTCGGAGCGGATGCGCGAGAAGATGAAGGCGTGGCGGTTCCGCATCCTGCCGCTGACCATCTTCGTCGCCGTTCTCATGCTGGGGGTGCGTGTCGGCGACCTGTGGCGGATCACCACGCGCGACGCCCGCCTGCCGGAATTTCCGGCGACCCTGGCGCAGGGACAAAGCGCCCTTCCGGCACCGCCGATGCAGCTTGCCGCCAACGGCGCCAAACCCTCGCCCGAACCGGCTCCGGCCCAGGGCGGGGCCAGCAACGGCGCGCCGCCCAACCCGACGCCGCCGGACAACGCCGCCCTCGGACCGGTGAAGAACGAGGAACTGCTCCAGCACTTCGCCGAGCGCCGCGCCGAGATCGAGCGCCGCACCAAGGAGCTGGAGCAGCGCGAGGCCCTTCTGACCGCCGCCGAGAAGCGCATCGACCAGAAGGTGCAGGAGATGGACAAGGTCCGCACCGACATCCAGAAGCTGATGCGCCAGGGCGACGAGAAGCAGACCGCACAGCTCGAAAGCCTCGTGAAGATCTACGAGACGATGAAGCCCAAGGAAGCCGCCCGCATCTTCGAGGAGCTGGACATGCCCGTTCTGCTGGGGGTGGTGGAAAAGATGAAGGAAACCAAGACGGCGCCGATCCTGGCCGCGATGGACCCGCTGAAGGCCAAGGAGCTGACATCCGCCCTCATCGAACGGCGCGGACTGCCCGCCGCACCGAAGAACTGAATACGTCCTTTGATTGCGATGATGGGCGATCGGGTATGACCGAGCGTTTGGTCATACCCGAAACCAGCGGCGCACCTACTGAATATACGTACACGTACTGTCAGGATGGTAGAAGGCCCGCAACGGTCGGCTTCGGTTCATGTTGGCTCCGGCGTGTTCGGGCAACGTAAGTTTGCCCAACAGCAAGAGGAAGGAGACAAGATGAACGACCAGAACCAGGGCCGTAGCTCGGGCGGTCAGCATTCCGGCGGCAACTTCAAGAACAATCCGGAACGTGCGGCGGATGCCGGCCACAAGGGCGGTCAGGTTTCCGGCGGCAACTTCAAGAACGACCCGGAGCGCGCCTCCGAAGCCGGTCACAAGGGTGGCCAGGCGTCCGGCGGCAACTTCAAGAACGACCCGGAGCGTGCGTCGGAAGCCGGCCACAAAGGCGGGCAGGCGTCCGGCGGCAACTTCAAGAACGATCCGGAGCGTGCATCGGAAGCGGGCCGCAAGGGCGGCGAACACAGCCATGGTGGCGGGCGGAGCAGCGGGAGCTGACCGCCGGGACGGTTTCACCGTAACGGCTTCACCCAGGACTGTTTCGCCGGCGCACTAGCCTGACCGAACAGTCGCTCCGTGCAACGGTGAAGAAGGGCCGCCCTCCAGGCGGCCCTTTGTCCGTTTGCGGCCTCCAATTGAAACAAATTGCCGCATCCCTCTTTAAAGTTCGACAATGGCGAGCCCTGTGCGAAGGCGCGCGGGCGCAGAACAACGCTTCCGCTTTCCTTCCGGCTGGGCGATTCCGTCCCATCTTTGCGTTGCGACGTTTCAGGCGCTTAACGGCGTGTTAACCGAGCGAAATTAGGGTTGGAAAGGCTGACGAGGCTCCGAGTCGGCGGCGGCCGTGCAAGGACGCGAGGTTGGGTCGAACCCGCTTCCGGCGTCTGCGTCCGGGCAGGCCGACGCACCCGATCGCACGCAGGCCGGACAAGACCACGGAACGCTCACATCGGAACGCACATGGCCCCGCCCGTTTCCTCCTCGCTCGCCGACCAGAAACTCCTGCGCCAGCAGCTCGACGCCGCCCACGCCGAGGCGGCCCAGCCGCTGAGCCGCGAGGAGGTGACGGACATCGTCCGCTCCATCCTCGGCAGCATGGACGGCGACATCTCCGCCACCGACCTTCGCCTCTACAAGGAGGTGGTGGACCTCGCCCGCTTCATCGAGAGCGCCAAGCACGAGCTGGCGGCGCTCCAGCCCGCGGAAATCCGCGACCAGCACATCCCCAACGCCACGGATGAACTGGACGCCGTCGTGGGCGCCACGGAACAGGCCACCTTCGCCATCTTCGACGCCTGCGACGTCATCACCGGCATTTCCGGTCAGATCGATCCGGAGAATTCCGCGAAGCTGACCGAGCAGGTGACCAAGATCTTCGAGGCCTGCAACTTCCAGGACATCACCGGCCAGCGCATTTCCAAGGTCGTGCGCACGCTGAAGCACATCGAATCGAAGGTGGACATGATCGTCGCGGCCTTCGGCGACGAGGTGCGGCAGAACCACACCCGCCCCGCCGCCGCGGTCGCCGCGGCCGAGGTCCACACCGACTCGTCGCCGAACTTCGCCACCGACCGTCCGGCGGACGATCCGGAGGCCGGGCTGCTGCACGGGCCGCAGATGACCAGCGCCGCCATGGACCAGGACGAGATCGACCGTCTGCTGGCGAGCTTCGACTAATCCCATGGCTGCGCCCGGCCACAGGAAGCCGGACCTGTCGGGCAGCCGGCCGAACCCGAACAACGGAAGCATCGTGCTTCTGCTGTCGCTGTTCCTGCTGCTGCTCGTCTTCTTCATCGTTCTGAACGCCCAGTCCGTGCAGACCGCCCAGCGGGTGCGTACGGTCCTGGTGTCGCTGGAGCGCAGCTTCCCCGCCTTCTACATCGACCCCCGCCTGCGCGAGCCGGCCGACCCGCTGGCCTCGCGCGCCGGCACCGTCTTCGCCGTGCAGCGGCTGGACGGCCTGGGCAACCTGTTCGCCACCGCCATCGCCGTGGCGAAGGTGGACAGCGTCACGCCGGGCCGCCTGCTGGAAGTGCGCCTCCCCGCCGACGAGCTGTTCCTGCCCGGTACGGCGGACCTGCGCCCGGACCGCATCGGCCTGATCGACCGGGTGGCCGACGCGCTCCTGCAGAACCGCCCCGGCGAGCGGATCGAACTGGACGCGCTTTTGTCCATCGGCCCGGCGGGCGGCCCCAGTCAGGCGCCCGGCCCGGTGGTGCGGGCCGGGGCGCTGGCCCGGCTGCTGATCGCCGACGGGACGCCCCCGGACGCCGTGACGGTGGGCATCGAGCGCGGCGCGCCGGGTGCCGTCCGCCTGCTGTTCAGCCTGCGCGCCACGGACGACCTGCCGGGGGGAGGGCGCCGATGATCCGCCTCCCCAAACTCCCCAAGGCCGAGGACAAGAGCGGCGGCCACAACCGGACGATCTGGCTGATCAGCTTCACCGACCTGATGTCGCTTCTGCTCGCCTTCTTCGTGCTGATGTATTCGATGAGCGAGCCGGAGGCCCAGCGCTGGACCGGGCTGGTCAAGTCGCTGTCGTCGGCCCGCTCCACCGCGGTCACCCCCTCCGCGACGCCGCCCGAGCCGAAGGCCGCCTTCAACGCCGCCACGGTGGAGTCGTATTCGGCGATCAACCTGGATTATCTCAGCGCCCTGCTTCGTACCCAGACCGCGGCCAACGAGGATCTGGCGGCGGTGGAGGTGCGGCGGGAGGACGACCGCGTGGTGATCGGGCTGCCGGCTCATGTGATGTTCGACCCGACCGGCGGCAGCTTCACCGACCAGGGGCGGCGGGTGCTGTATCTGCTGGGCGCCGCGGTGGGCCGGATCGGCAACCGGATCGAGGTCGTCGGCCATGCCGAGCGGGAGGACCAGTCCGCGGGGCTGGCCTGGGAACGCGCCCTGACGCGCGCCGTCGCCGTCGCGGCGCTGCTGCGCGAAACGGGCTACAAGCGCGACCTTGTGGCGCGCAGCCTGATGAGCGAGCCCGCCGGCATCGACCCGGTGCCGGGCGGGGCGCGGGTGGATGTGGTGGTGCGTGAGGAGACGGTGGGCCCGCCGGTGTCCGGAGCGGCCACCGATGCGGAGCCGGAGGAGTGAGTCGGATGGGGCGGGGCGGGGCATACCGGCGCTGGCTGAGCGGCTTCGTGGCCGCCACGGCTCTGCTTGCCGCCCAGGTCGCCGTCATGCCGGTTGCCTGGGCGGTCGACGTCCCGGTGCGCGCCGCCACCCACAAGACCTTCGGGCGCATGGTCTTCGACTGGCCGCGCCAGACCGGCTACAGCGCGTCGGTGGACGGCAGCACGCTGGTCGTCCGCTTCGACGAGCCGATCAACGCTGCCTTGGACCGGACGGTGTCGGCCTTGCCCGGCTATCTGTCCGGAGTGAAGATCAGCGGCGACGGCAAGACGGTGACCTTCGACCTGAAGCGCCCGGTGACGCTGAAGAGCTTCCGCAACGGCAACGCCGTGGCGTTGGACCTTACCCCCGCCGCCGAGGCGCCGGCCCAGGCCCAGGCCCAGAGCCAGACGCCGACGCAAGCCCCGGCGCGCTCCGCGGGGCGGGTGACGGTCAGCGCGGCCGACACGCCGGAGCAGAGCCGCCTGTCCTTCACCTGGCCGGAAGGCGCCAACTACACGCTGCGCCGCGACGGTGCGTCGGCCACGCTGCTGTTCGACCGCAACGGCACCGCCGATCTCGCGCCGGTGGCCAAGGCGACGCTGCGCAACATCCAGAATGTGGAGCAGTTCCGGCAGGCCAACGGCGCGCTGGCCGTCACCTTCGCCGTTCCGCAGGACGCCGAGGTCAAGGACAGCAAGTCCGGCCGTTCCGTGGTGATCGACGTGCAGAATCCGGGAACGCGCGCCGGTCTGCCGACGAGCGATGCCGCGAACGCGGTGCCGCCGCGCGGCGCAACCGCGACCACGACCACGGTGCGTCCACCCGCCGCTGACGCCGCAGCGCCACCGCCCGCGACGCTTCCCCCGGCCGCCGCCAAGCCGGTTGCGTCGCCCCCACCGGCGAAGGAGGTGGCGGCGGCTCCCGCGCCCGCCAAACCCGAAGCCGCCAAACCCGAAGCCGCCAAACCCGATCCGGCGAAAGCCGAGCCGCAGGGGCCGACCCTGGTCTTCGACGCGGGCGGTCCGGCGTCCATCGCCGTCTACCCGCGCGCCGGCCATCTCTACATCGTGTTCGACAAGCCCCTGCCCATCGGCGCCGGCAAGGCCATCGGCCCTGCGTCCGGGACGGTCGGCGCCATCGAGCCGGTGCCGGCCACCGGAGGCAGCGCCTTCCGCACCAGGATCGGGCCGCTGGTTTGGCCGAAGATCGAACGGCAGGGGACGAGCTGGAAGATCACGCCGACCAGCCGCCTGACCGGCACGCCGCCCTTCGAGCTGAAGATCGACCCGGAGCCGGATTTCCTGCTGGGCGCCCGTCTGCTGGTGCGCGCCGCGGATGCGGCGACCGTGGTGACGCTGTCCGATCCCGACGTCGGCGACCGGCTCCAGGTCGTGCCGCTGCCGGTTCCCGGCAACGCCATCCCCGAATCCCACCGCTACGCCGACCTGGAGCTGCTGCCCAGCTACCAGGGCGTCGTCGTTCGGCCGATCGCCGACGCCATCACCGTGCGTCCGGTCAAGGAGGGGGTGGAGGTGACCGCGGCCGGGGGCCTGCATTTGTCGCCCATGGCCGATGCCGGAAGCCGCCCGGCCGCGGCGCAGACGGCGTCGCTTCCGCCGAAGCCGTCCCCCGGCGGCGCCTCCAACACGCTGACTCCGCCCACCGATCCGAAGCCGGTGCCCTCCGGGCGCCGCCTGTTCGACCTGCCGGCCTGGAAGAAGGGCGACCTCGACCATTACACCGAGGCGCGGCAGAACCTGCAGCTCAACATCGTCAACGCGCCCGACTCCGAACGGCCGCGCGCCCAGCTCGACCTCGCCCGTTTCTATCTGGCGAACGGCTTCGGGCAGGAGGCCATCGGCATGATGGATGTGCTGCAGGAGGCGCAGCCCGATCTGGAAGGCTGGCCGGAATTCCGCGCCCTGCGCGGGGCCGCGCGTTTCCTGGCGGGAAACACCGACGCCGCGGCGGAGGATTTCGCTCATCCGAACCTCGCCAACAACGGCGAGGCCGCGCTGTGGCGCGCCGCCATCGCGGCGGACCGCAACGACTGGCCGGCGGCCCAGGCCGGCTTCAAGGCGGCGGCGCCGATCCTGAACTCCTACCCCGACCCGATCCTGACCAAGCTGGCGACCCGCGCCGCCGAGGCCGCGCTGAAGACCGGCGACGCGCCCTTCGCCAAGCGGCTGCTCGACCGCATCGTCGAACGCGGCGGCACGGACGCCGAGGAACGGCCCGACGTCCAGTATCTCCGCGGCCTCTATTTCGCCCAGACCAACGAGCCGGAGCGGGCGCTGGAGCAGTTGACGGCCTCCTACAACAGCCTCGACCGCTATTACCGGGCCAAGGCCGGGCTGGCGCTGGTGAATCTGCAACTGGCGGAAGGCCGCATGTCGCCCCCCGCCGCCGCGGAGCGGCTGGCCGGGCTGACCTTCACTTGGCGCGGCGACGAGCTGGAGATGCAGATCCGCCAGCGCATGGGCGAGGTGCTGATCGCCGCCGGCCAGTACGCCGACGGCTTCAACGCCATGAAGGAAACCGCCGCCCTGGTCCCCGACACGCCGCGGGCGGAGGAAATCACCCGTGAGATGTCGCGCATCTTCGCCGACCTCTACAAGGACGGGGCGCAGAAACTGCCGACCATCGAGGCGCTCCAGCTCTACGACCAGTTCCGTGAACTGACCCCGGTGGGGGAGGCGGGCGACGAGGTGATCCGGCAGCTCGCCGAGCGGCTGATCTCGGTGGACCTGCTGAACCGCGCCGCCGACCTGCTGCAGCATCAGGTGGAATACCGCCTGTCCGGCGAGGACAAGGCGAGCGTCGGCACCCGGCTCGCTTCCGTCCGCCTGCTCGACAACAAGCCCGAGGATGCCCTGCGCGCGCTGGAACTGTCCAACGTGCCGAACCTGCCGGCGGATCTTGTCGGCGAGCGCCGCCTGATGCAGGCCAAGGCGCTGGCCGAACTGGGCCGCGGCGACGAGGCGCTGCTGCTGCTCTCCGAGGACGACAGCAAGCCCGCCAACTCGCTGCGGGTGGACATCGCGTGGCGCGCCCAGAAGTGGGAGGCTGCGGCCTTCGCCCTGAACAAGCTGATCGGTCCGCCACCGCCACCGACCCAGCCGATCAACCCGGCGACCTCGCAGCTCGTCCTGAACCGCGCGGTGGCGCTGGCGTTGGCTGGGGACGGCACGAACCTGAACCTGCTGCGCAAGGAGTTCGGCTCGGCGATGACCAACGGTCCCGACGCCGACGCCTTCCGCGTGCTGACCCGGCCGGAGCAGGCGCTGGGCCTGATCGACGTCAACACCGTCCGCTCCCGCGTCGCCGAGGTGGACGTGTTCCAGAAGTTCCTCAAGAACTACCGCGGCAAGCAGAGCGCGGCGATCAACTGAACCCCGTCTTCGGACACGCTTCCTCTCAACGAAAAAGCCCCTCTCCGATGGACAGGGGCTTTTTCGTTGGCGTGGCGGCGGACCGTCAGAGCTGAACCTGGGTGCCCAGCTCGACCACGCGGTTCGGCGGGATCTTGAAGAAGTCGGTGGCGCTGACGGCGGTGCGGGACATCACGACGAACAGCTTCTCCCGCCACTGGGCCATCTGCGGGTTGATGCGGGGAATCAGCGTCTCGCGGCCGAGGAAGAAGGAGGTCGTCATCACGTCGAACTCCAGCCCGAACGCCTTGCACAGCCGCAGCGCCTTGGGGATGTTCGGCTCCTGCGAGAAGCCGTAGCGCACCGTCAGGCGGTAGAAGCCGTCGGCCAGCCCTTCCAGGACGACGCGCTCCTTGGCCGGAACGCGGGGCACGTCCTCGACCATCACGGTCAGGAAGACGATGCGCTCGTGCATCACCTGATTGTGCTTCAGGTTGTGCAGCAGGGCGATGGGCACTGTGTCGGCGCTGGAGGTCAGGAAGATCGCCGTGCCCTTCACCCGCTGAATGTCGGAGGACTTGGCGTGCCGCTTGATGAAGCTGTCCAGCGGCAGGGAATCCTCGGCCAGACGGCGGTTCAGGACGGCGCGGCCGCGGCGCCACGTCGACATCAGCCCGAGAGTCACCGCGGCGATGACCAGCGGGACCCAGCCGCCGTGCGGAATCTTCACCGCGTTGGCGAGGAACAGCGCCAGATCGACGCTCAGGAACAGGGCGCCCAGCGCCAGACAGGCGGGCAGGCTCCAGTTCCAGCGGCGGTGCGCCACGACCAGCGCCAGGATGGTGGTGATGACCATGTCGCCGGTCACCGCGATGCCGTAGGCGGTCGCCAGCCGGCTGGAGGACTCGAACCACAGAACCAGCCCGATGACCGCGAACAGCAGGCCCCAGTTGGCGCGCGGGATGTAGATTTGCCCGCCTTCCTCCTGCGAGGTGTGGCGGATGTCCAGCCGCGGGCACAGGCCGAGTTGCACCGCCTGCCGGGTCAGCGAGAAGACGCCGGAGATCACCGCCTGGCTGGCGATCACCGCCGCGCAGGTCGACAGCAGGACCATCGGATAGAGGCCCCACTCCGGCACCAGCAGATAGAAGGGGCTGCGCACCGCCGTGGGATCGCTCAGCAGCAGGGCGCATTGGCCGAGATAGTTCAGCAGCAGCGCGGGCAGCACCACGGCCAGCCACGCCACCTTGATCGGGCGGCGGCCGAAATGGCCCATGTCGGCGTAGAGCGCCTCGCCCCCGGTGACGGCCAGCACGACGGCGCCCAGCACCAGGAAGCCGATCCAGCCGTTCGAGGCGAAGAAATGCACGGCGTGGCGCGGGTCGAGCGCGGCCAGGACCTGCGGCTCCTTGACCAGCTCGATCAGGCCGAGCAGGCCCAGCGTGGCGAACCACGCGACCATGATCGGGCCGAACAGCCGCCCGACCTTCTCGGTGCCGCGGCTCTGGATCGCGAAAAGGGCGATCAGGATGCCCACGGTCACCGGCACGACGACCCGCTCCAGCGCCGGCTGCGCCACCTCCAGCCCCTCCACCGCGGAGAGGACTGAGATGGCCGGGGTGATCATGCCGTCGCCGTAGAACAGGGCTGCGCCGAACAGGCCCATCGCCATCAGGCCGGACAGCCGCCCGGTGGAGTCGGGCCGGCTGTTGGTCGCCAGCGCCAGCAGGGCCAGGATGCCGCCTTCGCCCTTGTTGTCGGCCCGCATGACGAACAGCACGTACTTCACCGTGACCACGAGCACCAGGGCCCAGAAGACCATGGACATGATGCCGAGGATGTTCTCCGGGGTCAGGGCGAGCCCATGCTCCGGCGAGAAGCATTCGCGCAGCGTGTAGAGCGGGCTGGTGCCGATGTCGCCGTAAACGACGCCAAGCGCACCGAGGGTGAGCGCGGCCAGCCTGCCCTTGTCGGGTGCCGCGGCTTTCAGGGTCGTGTCTGACATGTGGGACGTGGAGGAGGTCCGTTGGGAGTGCGAGCGGGGACGAAGAAGCCACAAGCTGCGGGTATGGCGGCGGTCGGTGCGCTCGCGCGGGCCGATCCTCTTACGCTCTTTCCTGATCCGATACTAGCGCAAGCCGGTACGCCCGTCCGCAGGCCGTTTCACCTGCGACGATCTGTGCCGGACGCCGTGGCCGCCCTGTTCAGAGCGTGCCGAAGCTGCGGGCCAGCGACCCGGCGATCAGGTACCAGCCGTCCACCAGCACGAAGAAGATGATCTTGAACGGAATCGCCACCATGGTCGGCGGCAGCATCATCATGCCCATCGACATCAGGATCGACGACACCACCATGTCGATGATCAGGAAGGGCAGGAACAGCAGGAAGCCGATCTCGAAGGCCCGCTTGATCTCCGAGATCATGAAGGCGGGAACCAGCACGTGCAGCGGGGTCTGCTCGGCGTCCGTCACGTTCTCGATGCGCGCCATGTCCATGAACAGGCGCAGGTCCTTCTCGCTGGTGTGCTTCAGCATGAACTCGCGCAGGGGGGCGACCGTGCGGCGGAACGCCTCCGTCTCGTCGATGTCCTGGTTGATCAGCGGCTGGATGCCCTGGTTGTAGGACCGCTCGAACACCGGGGCCATGACGAAGAAGGTCAGGAAGACCGCCAGCGACATCAGCACCGTGTTCGGCGGCACCTGCTGGATGCCGAGCGCCGAGCGCAGGAAGGACAACACGATGACGATGCGGGTGAAGGCCGTCATCATGATGAGGATGGACGGCGCCAGCGACAGCACCGTGATGAGCGCGACCATCTGGACGATGCGTCCGGTGGTCGATCCCCCGGCGTCGCCCAGGTCGAAGGTCATGCTCTGGGCGAGCGCCGGCCCGGTGGCCAGCGCCCCGGCGACTCCGATCGCCAAGGCCAGCAGGCCGGCGAACGCCAGCCGTCCCGTCCCGCCGGTGCCGACCTTCATGACCGTTCCCCCGCGGGCGGCGGGGCGGAAACCTCGGCCATCGCGCCCTGGAAGCCGCCGCGCGGCGTCTGGTCGACCACTTGGTCGCCGAAGGCGCTCAGCAGCAGCAGGTGCTCGCGGTCGTCGCGGCGGACCAGCACCAGCCGGCGCTTGCCGTCGAGCGGCAGCACCTCAACAACGCCCAACCGGCGCTGGCGCCCCGACGTGGCGGTCATGCCGCCGAAACCGATGCGGCGCATCACCCAGGCCACCAGCACGATCAGCGCGATGACGAAGGCGAGGGCGAGAACGAATTGGATGTACTGGTCGAGGCCCATGGATCAGGTCAGCTCTGTCGGGACGGCGTGGCCGGCGGGTCGGACGGGAGGTCGGCGGGGGCGCCGCGGCCGTAAGCGGCGCTGGCGCGCTGGCGCGCCGAATGGGGGTCGTGGCGTCCTTCGGCGGCGGCGGCCAGCGTTTCCCTCTGGCGGGTCAGCGCCGCGGCGACGGTGTCGAGCGCCGGGAGCAGGCGTTCCAGGGCGGCGGCCAGCTCGTCGGCGTCGCCGCCGGCGGACCGCGCCTCGGCGCACAGCGCGGCGATACGGGTGTCGAGCCCGGTGAGGTCCGCTGCCAGTCCGGCCTCCATCTGGGCGTGGGTCTCCTCCAGCGCGGCGGCCAGAGCCTGGATGTCGCGGCGGAGCGTCGCGGCGTCTGTCACGGAGCCTCTCCGGTGGCCGGCTCCGCAGAAGGCGGCAGCGTGCCGTTGGCGCGGTAGACGTAGGCGAGGATCTCGGCCACGGCGGCGATGGCCTCGATGGGGATTTCCGAGTCGATGTCCACCGCCGACAGGATTTGCACGAGGTCGGCATCCTCGCGCACCTTCACGCCGTTGGCGAAGGCCAGCTCCAGGATCTGTTCGGCCACATGGCCCTTGCCGGTGGCGACCACGCGGGGCAGGGACTGGTCGCCCAGCTCATACTTCAGCGCGACCGCGACGGGGCGGTTGGGAAGAGGGCGGTGGTTGGGAGTCGGCTCGGACAAGGGGCTCCTGCCGGATGGCCTGTGTCGATCGGCGTATCCTGGCGGAACATGCTTAACGAAGCATGAAGCTCAAGCGTGACAGGAAGGGGCAGAGCGATGCCGTGGGTGGGATTCATCTTTGATTAACTGAAACGGCGGAAGATCGGAATGCTGTGATGCATCCCGCCCGCCTTGCTGCGCGCCTTCGCGCGTCCGGGCGGCAGGCCCTCAGACCGGAACCCGGCGATGAATCTCGAAAATCTCGGCCTTTTCAAGCTGATGTCGCGCAAGATGGGCTGGCTGACCGAACGCCAGAACGTGATCGCGGCGAACATCGCGAACGCCGACACGCCGGATTACAAGGGCCGGGACCTGAAGCCCTTCACCTTCCGCGACGCCCTGTCCGACAGCCGGCGCCTTCAGCCCTCCGCGACCAACGCCTCGCACCTCCAGGGGACGCGGGGCACGGGCGGGCTGAACCAGGAGCAGCGCCAGCGCAATCCCTACGAGACGGCGCCGGACGGCAACAACGTGGTCCTGGAAGAGCAGATGCTGAAGCAGGGCCAGACCGGCATGGACTACCAGACGATCACGAACCTCTACAAGAAGCAGGTCAACCTGATCCGGTCTTCCATCCGCAGCGGCGGCTAAGGGGCGGCGGGGTTCAGGGCTAAGGAGGCGGAACATGGATCTCTACACGTCGATGGCGGTGTCCGCGTCCGGCATGAAGGCGCAGGGCACACGCCTGAAGACCATCGCGGAAAACCTGGCCAACGCCAACACCACGGCGGAAACGCCGGGCGATCTGCCATACCGGCGCAAGGTCGTGATGTTCCAGAACGCTCTGGACCGCCAGATGGGGGTCGATCTCGTCCGCGTCGCCAAGATCGACGTGGACAAGAAGGATTTCGAGCGGCGCTACGACCCCTCGCACCCCTCCGCGGACGCCGACGGCTACGTGCTGCTGCCCAACGTCAATTCGGTGGTCGAGGCGATGGACATGCGCGAGGCGCAGCGCTCCTACGAGGCCAACCTGTCGGCGGTCGACAGCGCCCGCCAGATGCTGATGCGCACCATCGATATCCTCCGCACCTGATGCCGCGACGATTTTTCTAAAGGAAGGACGCACGTCCCATGGTCAATCCGATCAACGCCGCCGCGGCCTACGCGAACACGGCCGCCTCCACGACCGGGCCGGGCATGGCCCCGCGCAACGGCGTCAGCTTCGGCGACGTTCTGGAGCAGACCGCCAAGGAGGTCATCGGCGACCTGAAGCAGGGCGAGACGATGACCGCCAAGGCCGCCGTCGGGCAGGCCGACCTGACCGACGTGGTCCAGGCCGTCACCAACGCCGAGGTGACGCTGCAGACCGTCACCGCCGTGCGCGACAAGGTGCTGTCGGCCTATCAGGAAATCCTGCGCATGCCGATCTGACGGCGGCTTGCGGACCCTGAGCAAAAGCGTCCTGAGCGAAGCATCATGAGCGAAACCGACGTCATCGAGATCTGCCGCACCTCCATCGTCACGCTGGTGCTCGTGGTGGCACCGGTGCTGGTCGCCATGATGGTGGTCGGCACGATCATCTCGGTGTTCCAGGCGGTCACCCAGATCAGCGAGCAGACACTGGCCATGGTGCCGAAGGTCCTGCTGGTCTTCGGCCTGTCGATCCTGCTGATGCCATTCATGCTGGGCGAGTTGCGCTCCTTCTTCGAGCATGAGGTCGCCGACCGCATCGTCGCCATCGGCACCGGCGTCAACAGCGTCCCCAACGCCGGAAACCTGCCCGGCGGCGGCGGATGAACCTGCTCCAGCAGTTTCTGGGCGACCAGATCTTCGTCTGGTTGCTGGTCTTCGCGCGCGTCGGGACGGCCTTCAGCATCATGCCGACCATCGGCGACGCCTTCGTCTCCACCCGCACGCGCCTTCTCTTTTCCGTCGCGGTCAGCGTTCTGGTGGCGCCGGTCCTGGGCGACCGCATGCCGCCGATCCCCGACAACATCTTCCGTCTGTTCGTCCTGATCGCCGGGGAGGTGACCATCGGCATCTTCATGGGCACCGTCGCCCGCCTGCTGATGGGCGCGCTGGAGGTGGCCGGGACGATCATCGCGCTTCAGTCCGGCCTGTCGAACGCCCAGATGTTCAACCCGGCCATGGCGTCCCAGGGATCATTGCCCGGCGCCCTGATGGGGTGGCTGGGGCTGTTGCTGATCTTCATCACGAACCTGCACCATCTGCTGATCATGGCGGTGGTGGACAGCTACTCCACCTTCGTGCCGGGGGCGGCGATCCCCATCGACGACATGGCGAACGTGGTCGGGCAGTTGGTCGGCAAGTCCTTCATGCTGGGCGTGCAGATGGCGGCGCCGTTCCTGATCTCCGGCATGCTGTTCGCGCTGGCGCTGGGTTTGCTGAACAAGTTGGCGCCGCAGATCCAGGTGTTCTTCCTGTTCACCTCGCTTCAGGTCGCGCTGGGGCTGTTCATGTTCGCCCTGACGCTGGCCGCGATGATGATGTTCTGGCTGACCCATTTCGAGGCCGCCTTCGTCGATTTCCTGAGACCGGGCTGAGCGGGGAGAGATCCGGTGTCCGAAGACGCGGATGAATCATCCAAAACAGAAGACCCTACGCAAAAGAAGCTCGACGAGGCCCACAAGCAGGGCCAGTACGCGATGACGCAGGAAATCGGCAACTGGCTGATGATCGCCGCGGCGCTGGTGATCCTGGTCACGATCCTGCCCGGAACGCTGAAGGGCATGGTGCCCCGCCTGAACTTCTTCTTCGAGAACCTGGACCAGATCCCCATGGACCAGGGCGGGGTCGGCACGGTGCTGATGCAGGTGATGAAGGACATCCTGTGGGCGCTGTGGCTGCCCATCCTGTTCCTGCTGTTCGCCGGGGTGATCGGCACCATCGGGCAGAAGGGCTTCAACGTCTCCTGGGAGCTGATCGCGCCGAAATTCAACAAGCTGAACCCGATTTCCGGCATCGCCAACCTGTTCAGCGCCCAGAAGGGCGTCGATCTTCTGAAGAGCCTGGCGAAGGTCGCGGTGGTCGGCGTCGTCGCCTACATCGCGCTCCAGCCGATGATGCTCACCATCGGGCATTTCATCGGCATCGACATGATGCTGCTGCTCCGCGAGATGGACGGCCTGACCTTCCGGTTGCTCGCCGGCGTTCTGGCCATCCTGACTCTGATCGCCGGGGCCGACCTGTTCTGGCAGCGCCACAGCTTCGACAAGAAGATGCGCATGACCAAGCAGGAGGTGAAGGACGAGCACAAGCAGGCCGAAGGCGACCCGCATGTGAAGGGCCGCATCCGTCAGTTGCGGTTCGAGCGGGCGCGCAAGCGCATGATGGCGGCGGTGCCCGGCGCCGACGTGGTGGTGACCAACCCGACCCACTTCGCCGTCGCGCTGAAATACGACTCCACCACAATGGGTGCCCCGATGGTGGTGGCGAAGGGCGCCGACGCCGTCGCCTTCAAGATCCGCGAGATCGCCGAGGAGAACGGCGTGCCGGTGATGGAGAATCCGCCCCTCGCCCGAGCGCTCTATGCCGCATGCGATATCGACGAGGAGGTTCCGTCCGAGCACTATCGTGCCGTGGCGGAAGTCATTACCTATGTCTTCAAGCTGAAAGGACGCATGGTGCGGAACTGAGGACCGTTCCCGGACCTTTCCTTGCGGCGAACGGCTGACCTGGAGTTCCGGTGGACGACACGACCTCTTCCTTTGCCGACAGCGCTCCCGCCGGCCGCCGCACCAATGGTGTCCTGGGGGTGGGAGACCGGCCCGGCGGCACATTCGCCACCGGGGTTCTGACGGTCCTTCTTCTGGCTGGGCTGGTTGCGGCGGGGGCGGGGGTGGTTCTGGACCGCGACCCGCTGGCCTGGGCCGGGCTGACCGCCGCGGGCGCAGGAGCCCTGGCCCTGGCGATCCGCATGGTCCGCGCGCGGCGGCGGGTGGCCCGCGTCGGCTCCCTGCTGGGCAGCGCGCTGGAGGGGCTGCCGTCCGGTCAGCTGGTCTGCGACGGGGCCGGGCATGTGGTCTTCGTCAACAGCACCTTCCGCACGCTGACCGGGTGGAGCGAGGGGGAGCCGCCGCTGAGCGCACTCGAACGCCAGTTCGCCGACGATCCGGACAGCGCCGACGCCTTCCGCCGCCTGTGCGAGCGGGTGAAGGGCGGTTATTCCGGCTCCATCGAGTTGGCGGTCCGCCAGCAGGGGCGCGCCGCCGAGTGGCGCCGCATCCAGGGCCAGCCCATCGACGGGCACGCCGGGGCGGTGATGTGGCGCGTCGAGGACATCACCGCGCGGCGCGAGCTGGAGCAGGTGACCCGGCGCGAGCAGACCCAGCTCGTGGATTTCATGGACCACGCACCGGTCGGCTTCTTCTCGGTGGACCAGGACGGGCATTTCCAGTTCGTGAACGCGACCCTGGCGAAATGGCTGGGCGGCGCGCCGGAGGATCTGGTCGAGGGCGGGCGCCGCCTTCACGACGTTGTGGCCCATCCGCCCACCGGCTCCGCTCCCTACGACCTTCTGGATGGCGGGGGGATGGAGCAGCGCGGCGAGATCGCCATGCACGGCCTCCAGGGCCGCCGTTTCCAGGCCTATGTCGCGCAGAGCGTGGTGAGGGGCGAGGACGGGCGGGTCTCGCACACGCGCTCCGTCGTGCGCGACCTGACGCCGGAACGCGAGTGGCAGGAGGCCCTGCGCCTGTCCGAGCAGCGCTTCCAGCGCTTTTTCGAGGACGCGCCCATCGGCATCGCGCTGGTGGACGAGGGCGGACGGCTGGCCGAATGCAATCAGGCCTTCCTGGCGCTGATCGGCAGCGAGGCCGGCAACGTCCTCGGGCGGACGATGGCCGACCTGATCGTCCCGGCGGAACGCGCCATGGTGACCGAGCGGCTGACCGCCGTGCAGGGCGGCGCCGACCCCGCCGCCCCGCTGGAGGTGCGGTTGACCGGCGGGCGCGAGCTGGTGGCCCAGCTCTACGCGCGGCGGCTGGGCGGGGTGGGGCCGGAAGGGGCGGCGGGGCTGATCCTGCATTTCATCGACATGACCGAGCGCAAGGGGCTGGAGGCCCAGTTCGCCCAGTCGCAGAAGATGCAGGCGGTCGGCCAGCTGGCCGGCGGCGTCGCCCACGACTTCAACAACCTGCTGACCGCGATGATCGGCTTCTGCGATCTGCTGCTGCTGCGCCACAAGCCGGGCGACCAGTCCTTCAGCGACATCATGCAGATCAAGCAGAACGCCAACCGCGCGGCCAACCTCGTGCGGCAGCTTCTGGCTTTCTCGCGCCAGCAGACGCTTCAGCCGCGCATCCTGAGCGTGACCGACGTCCTGGCCGAGCTTGGCAACCTGATGCGCCGGCTGATCGGCGAGAACATCGAGCTGAAGATGCTGCATGGCCGGGACATCGGCTATGTGAAGGTGGACCAGAACCAGCTGGAACAGGTCATCATCAACCTCGTGGTCAACGCGCGCGACGCGATGGCCGGGGGCGGGCGTCTGACCATCGTCACCTCCAACCATGTGGTCGAGCAGGCGCAGCGCCGCGAGCACGAGACCATTCCCCCCGGCGACTATGTGTCCATCGAGGTGATCGACACCGGCTGCGGCATCCCCAAGGAAAATCTCCAGCGCATCTTCGAGCCCTTCTTCACGACCAAGGGCGTGGGGTCGGGCACCGGGCTGGGGCTGTCCACCGTATACGGCATCGTCCGCCAGACCGGCGGCTTCGTGCTGGTCGAGTCGGAGAAGGGGGAGGGGACGACCTTCACCATCCTGCTGCCCCGCCACAAGGGCGAGGCCCGTCCCGACCAGGGCGAGCCGCGCGAGCGGCGCGGCAGCGACCTGACCGGCTCCGGCACCATCATGCTGGTGGAGGACGAGGACGCCGTGCGCGTCTTCTCCGCCCGCGCGCTCCGCAACAAGGGCTATCAGGTGCTGGAGGCCAAGAACGGCGAGGCGGCGCTGCAGCAGATCGGCACGGACGGCAACCGCATCGACCTGCTGATCACCGACGTGGTGATGCCGCAGATGGACGGCCCGACCCTGGCCCGCCATGTCCGGCGGATGAGGCCCGACATGCGGGTGATCTTCATCTCCGGCTATGCCGAGGACCGGCTGGGCGAGATCGACGGGGTGGAGGTCGCCCATTTCCTGCCCAAGCCCTTCTCCCTGAAGCAGCTGGCTTCCAAGGTGAAGGAGGTCATCCGGGACGGCAAATAGCCGATCGGAACACCGCTGCGGCGCCTATCCGACGCGCCAGCCGTGATAGGCCCAGCGTTCCGTCCCCGGCACATCGACAGCCTCCCACCCGCGACGCCCGGCGCCGATCGGGCGGTCCGAGAGGACGAGCGCGCCCGGCGCCAGGAAGGGTTCGATCAGCCCGCCGATCCAGTGGCGGATGCCCTCCTCGTCGTCCTCCCGTGCGCTGCCGATGTCGGCATGGGCCAGCCGCACCGCACCGCCGAACCGTTCCGCGGCGGCGGGCAGCGTGTCCCGGAAATCCCCCAGGAACAGCCGGTCCTCGTCCGGACGCAGGGAAGCGGGAACGCGCGCCCACATGTCGAACACCAGGATGTCGCGCGGTGGAAACAGGGTGCGCAGATGGTCGTAGGTGCGGCCCTTCCCCAGACCGATCTCCATCACCGGACCGGGGGTCCCCGCGACGCAGCCGGCGGCCCAGCCGAGCGCCACACGCTGGGTCGTGAGGCGGTCGATCATACGGTCGAGCGTGGAATGGGCGATCGTCATGTCAGGCCTTTCGGGGCGTTGTCGGTGGGGCATCTCCTCTTGAACGCCGCCGTTGGACTTCCGTTGCGCGGCGCCGGATCGTTCCTAAATTCCGACCTGTGCATCGATGAGAACATTCGCGGAACTTAGGGCTTTGCGCAGAGGAACAAAGCTGGTACATTCCCTCTCACCGAATGACCGTTGGTGAGATCGTTGGCCCTGGGGCCGCGGATGTGATCTAACAAGGGGAGACGGGCATGTCGTCCGCACAGCTTCGTTTGGTCGAGAAGGATTCCATGGATAAGCAGAAGGCCCTGGATGCCGCTCTGGCGCAGATCGAGCGCGCCTTTGGCAAGGGCTCGATCATGAAGCTCGGCGCCCGCGAGAACACGGTCGAGACGGAGGTCGTCTCCACCGGCTCTCTCGGCCTCGACATCGCGCTGGGCATCGGCGGCCTGCCGCGCGGCCGCATCGTCGAGATTTACGGGCCGGAAAGCTCGGGCAAGACGACGCTGGCGCTGCACGCCATCGCCCAGGCCCAGAAGAACGGCGGCACCTGCGCCTTCGTGGACGCGGAGCACGCCCTGGACCCGGCCTATGCCCGCAAGCTGGGCGTGAATGTGGACGAGTTGCTGATCTCCCAGCCCGACGCCGGCGAGCAGGCGCTGGAGATCGCCGACACGCTGGTGCGTTCCGGCGCCGTCGACGTGCTGGTGGTCGACTCCGTCGCCGCCCTGGTGCCGCGCGCCGAGTTGGAAGGCGAGATGGGCGACAGCCACGTCGGCCTGCACGCCCGCCTGATGAGCCAGGCGCTGCGCAAGCTGACCGGCTCCATCTCCAAGTCGAACTGCCTGGTGATCTTCATCAACCAGATCCGCCTGAAGATCGGCGTGATGTTCGGCAACCCGGAGACGACCACCGGCGGCAACGCGCTGAAGTTCTACGCCTCCGTCCGCCTGGACATCCGCCGCATCGGCGCGATCAAGGACCGCGAGACGGTGGTGGGCAACCAGACCCGCGTGAAGGTGGTGAAGAACAAGATGGCCCCGCCGTTCCGCGTGGTCGAGTTCGACATCATGTACGGCGAGGGCGTGTCGAAGGTGGGCGAACTTCTCGACCTCGGCATCCAGGCCGGCGTGGTGGAGAAGTCGGGCGCGTGGTTCAGCTACGACGGCACCCGCATCGGCCAGGGCCGCGAGAACGCCAAGAACTACCTGCGCAACAATCCGGCGGCGGCCGACTCCATCGAGGCGAAGATCCGCGGCAACGCCGGCCTCGTCGCCGACGCGATGATGGGCACCCCGGAGGCCGACGGCGAGGCTGCGACCCCGGAGTGATCCCGGGCGGGTAAATGGGTTTCGATGTGCGAAAGCCCCTCTCCGGTTCGCCGGAGAGGGGCTTTTCGTTCCATCGGGGCGTGTGGCGCTGCCAGTCAGCCGGCATGACTCTCTCGATCAATGCTAATCCATTGATCTGCCGCGATTCACGGCTGGAAGATGATGAAGTGATCATTCTCTCAGCTGTATCAGTAATCGGAAGGGTTCTTTTGCATGATGTTTGCCGAGCGGACGTCGAGCCCAGGCCAATGCGCAAGAAAGGATGTCCATCTGATTCCTTTGGGAAGGGAAGCGGTGGAATGATTCAGCATAATTGATATCTTCGAGTGCTGTTGTTGATGGTTGGAATGTATTTGGTCATTGCGTTAGGATGTATTTTAGTGATCATCCTTTCGAAACGGGAACGGTTAAGATAAGGAGGTAATATGACCGCCTCTGAGAGCTTATTCCACTTTGGATCTCTGCCCGTAAAGGGAAGAAACAACCTTTTGGATCGGGTTTTCTACGATGTTTCCGGTTTGAACGTGGATGAGCAAGCGGAGCTCTCGCCTTTGACCGATCGTGAAGGCACCGTTCTTCTTGTCTATCCCACGAAAGCGCGAAAAAAATTCGATCATTTCCGCAACGCCTTGCAACTCTATTTGCACAAGCGAAATGAAGTTGAGGGTGTTGCCGTCGCCGGTGTGGGCAGTTCGGTTCTCGGTACGGCGGCGCTGGCCAGGAACGTTGCCGACGCCATCGACGCTCCGGTTGCGGGGATCGTCTCCGGTTACGGCGTGAGCGATCTGATGGCCGAGGCTCTCGGTGGCTGGTTCTTCTTCGGCGCCATCGACCGCAACAAATACAAGGCCGAATCCCTGATGGCGGCGCTGTCGCGTGGAGGGTCCGCTGCCGCCGCCGATTCAACAGGCGAAACGATGAAGTGGAGCAACGCCAAGCTCGACGGGCTCCCGCTGCAATCGGACACGACGGCTCTTCTCGATCTGTTGGAGGCGGGGCTACCCAACCTGAACTGGCTCGTCGGGCACAGCAAGGGCTGTCTCCTGATCGACTTCGTGCTGGAGCGTTACGCACGCGAGCGGGCCGACCAACCCGACCCGCTCTATGACCGGCTGAATGTGGTCACGTTGGGGGCGGTCGTGGACTTGCCGAACAAATTCAAGAAAGTCACCCAGGTCATCGGCGCGATCGACAGCTTCGGCAAGCTCAACTCTTCGCTTTCGGTGCGCCATCGTGAGGTTCCGGGCGCATGGCATCATCTGAACCGGGACATGCCGGCCCACCTGGATGCCGTGGATGTCGTTTCCTCGGTCAAGAACGGCAAGCCGATCGGCGCGAGCGCTTTCCAGGCAAGCTGGCCTCTGCCGCGCTTTTAGATTCCCGTCGTGATCTCTTCCAGACGGAGTGATGAGGTCGGAGCATGATGAACACGTTTATCATGCTCCGACTGTGAAGCCCGGCGGATCGATGATTTGCCATGAAGCGCGAGGGGCATGCCGGCGGCACCTCCAAGCGCTGCCGGCATGACGCCAAGTTCCCATGAAGCCGCTTCGTCGGGACGTCTTCCCGCAGCGGCCCACATGTTCCGGTAAGAGCACGGTGATCCGATGCGGGCGGTTCCGAAGTCCGAGGACTGCAGGTCGTCTTCGTGCTATTCTGTTTGTGACCGGTCGCATGGCGCCATTCACCCGCTTGCATATGACCGATGCCTGGGGCCGACGTGGTTTGCCGCCGTTTCGGCGGTTGGCGTGGGCACTCTGTGGACAGCCACACCAACTCACGTTAAAAGCACGGTTCGGCCGCGACAAGGCCGCGCCGCCGACTGTAGCCGACCGTAGCCGGAGCCTGGACAGCTTATGAAGACCGCCAACGACATCCGCCGCACGTTCCTGGACTTTTTCGCGAAGAACGGCCACCAGATCGTGGAGTCGTCGCCGCTGGTTCCGCGCAACGACCCGACTCTGATGTTCACGAACGCCGGCATGGTGCAGTTCAAGAACGTCTTCACCGGGGCGGAGCAGCGGCCCTATTCACGCGCGACCACCTCGCAGAAATGCGTGCGCGCGGGCGGCAAGCACAACGACCTCGACAACGTCGGCTACACGGCGCGGCACCACACCTTCTTCGAGATGCTGGGCAACTTCTCGTTCGGCGACTACTTCAAGGACGACGCGATCGCCTTCGCCTGGAACCTCGTGACGAAGGAGTTCGGGCTGCCGGCGGACAAGCTGCTGGTTACCGTCCACAGCTCCGACGAGGACGCGGCGGGCATCTGGCGCAAGGTCGCCGGCCTGTCGGACGACCGCATCATCCGCATCCCGACCGACGACAATTTCTGGCGGATGGGCGACACCGGCCCCTGCGGTCCCTGCTCGGAGATCTTCTTCGACCACGGCCCGCACATCGCCGGCGGTCCTCCGGGCTCGCCCGACCAGGACGGCGACCGCTTCATCGAGATCTGGAACCTCGTGTTCATGCAGTATGAGCAGCGCGGTCCCGACGATCTGGTCGCCCTGCCGAAGCCGTCCATCGACACCGGCATGGGGCTGGAGCGTCTGGCGGCCGTGCTCCAGGGCAAGCACGACAACTACGACATCGACCTGATGCGGGCGCTGATCGTGGCCTCCGCCGAGGCGACGAAGACCGCGCCGGACGGCGCGCACGCCGTTTCGCACCGCGTCATCGCCGACCATCTGCGCTCCTGTTGCTTTCTGATCGCCGACGGCGTGCTGCCGTCGAACGAGGGGCGCGGCTATGTGCTGCGCCGCATCATGCGCCGCGCCATGCGCCACGCCCACATGATCGGCGCGCGTGAGCCGCTGATGCACCGTCTCGTCCCGGCGCTGATCCAGCAGATGGGCGACGCCTATCCGGAGCTGAACCGCGCCCGCGCCCTGATCGTCGAGACGCTGAAGCTGGAGGAGACCCGCTTCAAGCAGACTCTGGAGCGCGGCCTGCGCCTGCTGGAGGACGAGGTCGGCCGCCTGGGCGAGGGGCAGCCGCTTCCCGGCGACGTCGCCTTCAAGCTGTACGACACCTACGGCTTCCCGCTGGACCTGACCCAGGACGTGCTGCGCACCCAGGGCCGCCCGGTGGACGAGAGCGGCTTCAAGGCCGCCATGGACGAGCAGCGCCGCAAGGCCCGCGAATCCTGGGCCGGCTCGGGCGAGGCGACGACCGAGAAGCTGTGGTACGAGCTGAAGGACGAGCTGGGCGCCACGGAGTTCTTCGGCTACGACACCGAGGTCGCCGAGGGCAAGGTGACCGCCATCGTCAAGGGCGACGCCCGCGTCGAGCAGGCTGCCGCCGGGGACGAGGTTCTGGTGATCGTGAACCAGACGCCCTTCTACGGCGAGTCGGGCGGTCAGGTCGGCGACGCCGGCGTGATCTTCTCCGCCGAGGGCACCGAGGTCGCCGTCTCCGACACCCATAAGAAGCTGGGCGCCGTCTGGGCCCATGTCGGTACGGTCACCAAGGGCACGCTGAAGGTCGGCGATGTGGTGGAACTGCGGGTGGACACGGAGCGCCGCTCGGCCATCCGCGCCAACCACTCGGCCACCCATCTGCTGCACGAGGCGCTGCGCCGCCGCCTGGGCGAGCATGTCACCCAGAAGGGCTCGCTGGTCGCCCAGGAGCGTCTGCGCTTCGACATCAGCCAGCCGACCGGCCTGACCCCGGCGGACATCGCCGCGGTCGAGGACGAGGTGAACCGCCGCATTCTCGGCAACAGCGAGGTCGTCACCCGTCTGATGTCCCCGGACGAGGCCCGCGCCTCCGGCGCCATGGCCCTGTTCGGCGAGAAGTACGGTGACGAGGTGCGCGTCGTCTCCATGGGCGGCCCGCACGGCGAGCTGGACCGCGACTACTCGATCGAGCTGTGCGGCGGCACCCATGTCCGACGCACCGGCGACATCGGCCTGTTCACGATCGTCGCCGAGGGCGCCGTCGCCGCCGGCGTGCGCCGCATCGAGGCGCTGACCGGCACTGGCGCCAAGGCATGGCTGTCGGAGCGCGATCATCTGCTGACCGAGGCCGCGTCCGTCCTGAAGGTCCGTCCGGAGGACGTCCCGTCGCGTCTCGCCGCGCTGGTCGACGAGCGCAGGAAGATGGAGCGCGAACTGGCCGAACTTCGCCGTCAGGTGGCGATGGGGGGTGGTGCGAAGGCGGACGGCGGAAACGAGGCCAAGGACATCGCGGGTGTGAAGTTCGCCGCCCGCGTGGTCGAGGGCCTGCCGGCCAAGGACCTGAAGCCGATGGCCGATGAGCTGAAGAAGCAGGTCGGTTCCGGCGTCGTCGTTCTGATCGCCTCGAACGAGGGCAAGGCGTCCATCGTCGTCGGCGTCACCGACGACCTGACGGCCAAGATCAGCGCCGTCGATCTGGTGCGCGTCGGTGCGGAGGCTCTGGGCGGGAAGGGCGGCGGCGGCCGTCCGGACATGGCCCAGGCCGGCGGTCCGGACGCCGCGCTGGCGCCCGCCGCCGTCGAGGCCATCGAGAAGGCGGTGGCGGCGAAAGCCGCCTCCTAACCAACCACCGGCGAAAGCCGCCTCCTAACTGCCGCGCGTTCCGTTCGGCGCTGCTCGCTCCAACGCGGGCGCGTCCGGCGGGTGCCGGCGGATCACCATGCCGGGGCGGTCGGGGATGCCGTAACGTCGGTATTCCCGCGCCAGCTGGCCGGTCAACGCCAGCCCGGCCATGCGGACGTCCGCGGCCAGCGAGGCCAGCGGCGCGTCCAGCGTCTTGGGCCGGTTGCGCTCCACCAGGAAATGACCCAGCCACGCCGCGCCGTAGCCGACCAGCGGCGCCGCCACGAGCGCCCGCCAGTCGCGGCGGGCCAGTCCCACCCCAAGCAGGGCCGCCGCCGACAGTGTGCCGGCGACGTGCAGCGCCCGGTTCGTCGGGTCGCGGTGCTGTTCCAGATATTCGGGCCAGAAATTCGGATCGGTCGCCATGGCGGACTCCTTCCGTGGGGGAACGCCGGGCAGCCCGCGGCGGTTCCGTCTTGCATGACGCCCGCCGTGCTGGAAGGATGCGCGGGTCAACGAACGATATTGCGGAACCGACTGGCATGCGCTTCACCGGCACCGATTCCTACGTCGCCACCGACGACCTGATGGTGGCCGTCAACGCGGCCATCACGCTTGAGCGCCCGCTGCTGGTGAAGGGGGAGCCGGGCACCGGCAAGACCGTGCTGGCCCAGGAGGTCGCCCGCGCCCTGAACAAGCCGCTGCTCGCCTGGCACATCAAGTCCACCACCAAGGCGCAGCAGGGCCTCTACGAGTACGACGCGGTCAGCCGCCTGCGCGACAGCCAGCTCGGCGAGGAGCGGGTGCACGACATCGGCAACTACATCGTGCGCGGCAAGCTGTGGGAGGCGTTCGAAGCGCCGGAGCCTCCCGTGCTGCTGATCGACGAGATCGACAAGGCCGACATCGAGTTCCCCAACGACCTGCTGCTCGAACTCGACCGCATGGAGTTCCACGTCTACGAGACGCGGCAGACGGTCAAGGCGGCGCGGCGCCCCCTCGTCATCATCACCTCCAACAACGAGAAGGAACTGCCGGACGCCTTCCTGCGCCGCTGCTTCTTCCACTACATCCGCTTCCCCGACCGCGACACCATGGAGCGGATCGTGGACGTCCATTATCCGGGCCTGAAGCAGGACCTGCTGCGCGAGGCGATGACGCTGTTCTACAGCCTGCGCGAGGTGCCGGGCCTGAAGAAGAAGCCCTCCACCTCGGAGCTTCTCGATTGGATCAAGCTGCTGATGGTCGAGGACGTGGAGCCTGAGACCCTGCGCGCCAAGGACGCCCGCAGCCTGATCCCGCCGCTGTGTGGCGCGCTCCTGAAGAACGAGCAGGACGTGCATCTGCTGGAACGGCTGGCTTTTCTCGCCAAGCGGGAAGGGCGCTAGGAAGCGCTTGACCGCGGCCGTCCTTCTGGGGCAGCCTGAACCCATGCAAGCGACCCCGCACCTGAACCGAATGCGAATTACCGCCCCGGCGCTCTGACAGAGAGCGCCGGACCGCGAGCGTTCGTTTTCGCAATCTGGTGTGGAGTGTGGCGTGTCCGTGCGCCCTGGGTCTTCCGGAACCCGCAATCCGGCTCATCACGATCCCCTGACCTGTTCCTTCGTGCGTCCGTTGCGCCTTCCGGCGGAGCGAATGCGGGGCTCTACGCGAATTATCGTCCCGGTCCGCTGACGCGGGCCGGGTTTCGTGCCTTCCTTCTCCGCCCCCCCGTTCGTTCCCTCCGCCCGAGGACTTCCGCGATGCCGTCCGCGCACGCCACCCGTCTGCCTTCCGTTTCCTTTCGCCGCGACACCGAAGACCGTCTGCCGTCCTGGCTCCCCCTCTCCGCCATCGAGGACGCCGCCGAGCGTTTGAACGGGCGGATCGTCCGCACGCCGCTGCTGCACGCTCCGACGCTGGGGCGTGACGTCTGGCTGAAGGCGGAGACCTTCCAGGCAACCGGCGCCTTCAAGGAGCGCGGCGCGCTGAACCGCCTGCTGCGCCTGACGGCGCTGGAGCGCGCGGCGGGTGTCGTCGCCATGTCGGCGGGCAACCATGCCGCCGGTCTGGCGCTGCACGCCCAGCGTCTGGGGGTGGCGGCGACCATCGTCATGCCGGTCACCGCGCCGCGCTGCAAGGTGGAGCGGACGGAGGCGCTGGGCGCCGAGGTCGTGCTGTCCGGGTCCAATGTGGGGGAGGCGAAGGCCCGCGCGCTGCAACTGGCGGCGGAGCGGCGCCTGACTTTCGTGCATCCCTACGACGACCCGGACGTGATCGCCGGGCAGGGCACGGTGGGGCTGGAGGTGCTGGCCGACCGTCCGGACCTCGACACGCTGGTGGTGCCGGTGGGCGGCGGCGGCTTGCTGGCCGGCATGGCGGCGGCGGTGAAGGCGCGCAAGCCCTCCGTCACCGTGGTCGGGGTGCGGCTGGCGCGGCGGCGGGGGCCGACTCTCGCGGATGGGATCGCGGTGGACGCGCTGGGCAAGCTTCCGCAAGCGCTGCTGGCCGGCTTCGTGGACGCTCTGGTCGAGGTGGAGGAGGGCGAGGTCGCGGCGGCGATGCGGACCCTGCACGGCTCCTTCGGCATGGTGGCGGAAGGCGCCGGGGCGGCCGCAGTGGCGGCCCTGCTGGCTGGGAAGGTGCCGGCGGAGGGTCGGACCGTCGCCGTGCTGTCCGGCCGCAACGTGGATTCCGACACGCTGGTGCGGACGCTCGCCGCCGCTTGATCGACATCAACGACCGCAGGGTCGGGACGGGGCCAGGATCAGCCTGCGGGCCCACCGTCCGGAAGACGGTGGGCCCGCAGGCAAAGGCCGGTTGTCCCCCGTGACTCGTCTGGTGTCCCTCCTCGCGCTTGTGGTTTTGGCCGTCGGGCTTCTCGGCGGTGCCGCACCCATGCGCATACCGGACCTCTCGGCACCGCACTGCGAGTCCGCCGCGGTGCCGGATGCTGCGGATTGCGACATCCACCATCCGACGGACAGCCCGGTTTCGGGAAAGATCCACGCGCACGGCACCGCCGGGTGCCTCTGCTTGAGTGGGGCCTGCGATCTGACCGGCCTGCCGGCTCGGGTCGGCGTGCCTTTTGGTCATCGCCTCGCGACCCTGCTTCCCGGCGTGGACACCGAGCCCGCCGCCACCGCCCACGCGCCGCCTCTGCCGCCGCCGCGCGCCTGACTCCCGCCGTTCCGTCGCCTTTTTCCCGACCTGCGGACGTGTCCGGTCTTACGACTATCGCGGCACCGGCGCGCCCGCCGAACACGCGCGAGTCATCCCATGAACATGACCCACTATATGGAACTTCTGGCCGTCAACCGGCCCTGGAACCTGCTGATCTTCATGGCGGTTCCCGTCATCCTGGCCGAGACGGTGGCGATCAGCGAACTGTACCTGCTCTACACCCGCGACTATGACGGCCCGGTGCGGCGGCTGAACCGCTGGGCCGGCATCACCGTCGGCGTCTATTTCACGGGCGTCTTCGTGTATCTGATGCAGAACGCGGTCGTTCCGCTGACCGCGTCCGGCGGCTGGCGCGGGCCGGCGGACGTGCTGGCGGTGGGCTTCTACCTTGCCGGCATCGTCCCGCTCGGCAGCATCGCGCTCCTGGACCTCGGGCTGATCGGCCGGGGACGCGGCGAGCATGGCCGCATGGCGATCCACGCGGCTTTGGTCGGCCTGTTCCTGATCGTCGCGCACATCGCCATGATCTTCGGGATGCTGGACCCGACGCTCCTCACGGGCGCGACGGCGGCCGGCGGTCACGGCATGCACTGAGCGGATGCATCCCCTCGCCCGTCTCCAGGCGGGCGAGGGGCATTTTCTGTCAGGGCGCCATGAACACGCTGCGGTGCTGACCAATCTCGCCGCTGGTCAGGTCGCGCGCCAGCACCGTCACGTCGGTGGACCCCGGCTTCGCGGCGTCCTGCGGCACGCGCACGAAGATGCGGTAGGTCGCCACCGAATCCGCCTCCGCGGTCAAGGTCAGCGACCTCCCCGACTGGGCGTCCACGCTGGCCACCGACAGGTCGGCATTCGCCAAACCCTCCACCGACAGGCGGTAGGTCCGCGCCTCGTGGGTCTTGTTGAGGATCTTGATGGTGTAGGCGTTCTGCACGTCGCCGTTCGACTGCTGCACATAGAGCGGGGCGCGGTCGCGCAGCACGCTGACGTCCAGTGTCGGGCGCATCGCCAGGGAGATCGCCATGGCGCCGGCCACCACCAGGATGATGAGGGCGTAGATCACCGTGCGCGGGCGCAGCAGCCGCACCGGGGCGGCCTGACCGTCGGCCTTGGCGACCTGGTTGGAGCGGTTGTCGAACAGGATCAGATCGCCGGGGCGCCCGACCTGGGCCATCACCTCGTTGCAGGCGTCCACGCACAGGCCACAGCCGATGCAGGAGATCTGCTGTCCCTTGCGGATGTCGGTGCCGGTCGGGCAGACATGGATGCACAGCTTGCAATCGATGCAGTCGCCCAGCCCCTCCGCCGTCCGCTCGTCCCAGCTCTGCGACTTGCGCAGCGGCGCGCGCCCTTCGCCGCGCCAGTCCTGGTAGGTGACGACGTAGGTGTCCTCGTCCACCATCGCCGCCTGGAAGCTGCGCCACGGGCAGACGTAGATGCAGATCTGCTCACGCGCCCAGCCGGCGAAGAAATAGGTGGTGCCGGCGAACAGCCCGGCGAAGGCCAGCACCTTCCACGACACCTCGCCGGTTACGATCTCGCGCAGCAGGGTCGGGGCGTCGTTGAAGTAGAAGATCCAGGCGCCGCCGGTGACCAGGGAGATCGCCAGCCAGATGGCGTGCTTCGACGCCTTCAGCCCCAGCTTGCGCGCCGACAGCGGCGCCTTGTCCAGCCGGATGCGCTCGGTGCGCGGGCCTTCCAGCTTGCGCTCCACCCACATGAACAGGTCGGTCCAGACCGTCTGCGGACAGGCGTAGCCGCACCAGATGCGGCCGAGCAGGGTGGTGGCGAAGAAGATGCCGAAGGCGCCGATGATGAGAAGGCCGGTCAGGTAATAGACCTCCTGCGGCCAGATCTCGATCCAGAAGAAGTAGGCGCGCCGGCCCACCATATCGACCAGGACCGCCTGATCGGGAATGCCCGGCCCGCGCTCCCAGCGCAGCCAGGGCGTGACGTAATAGACGCCGAGCAGGACCGCCAGCGCCAGCCATTTCAGGCGGCGGAAGCGGCCGTGGACATCGGCGGCGTAGACCTTGGGGCGATGCACGAACCAGCGCTCGCGCGGCTGGTCGGCGTCATGGGCGGTGGGGGCATGAGAGTGGAGGGACATGGTGTGCGACCTTGCTTTGACGCGGCGGTCAACCTAGTCCCTCTTTTATAAGGCTTCCGTGATGTAGTCACACTGCGGCAGATCAACCAGCCGGGCGGATAAGGCTCAGACCGTGTCGCCGCGCAGTTCGGCAAGCCCGTCCTCATAGGCGCGGTCGAACAGCGATTCCAGCCGTGTGTCGGTGCCGCGCAGGCCGGCGACGACCGCGTGCGCCCATTCGAAATACTCGATCTTCCGTTCCAGCGGCCAGTCGGCGGGCGGGCTGTGCGCCATCGAGCGCAGGTTGGACACCTTGTCGGCCAGCTTCACCAGCTTGGCGCGGGAGGAGGCGGTGGGGGCGGCGTCGATCTGGCGCTGCTTGCGCTCCGCCTTGCGAAGCCGCTTGTCGTCGGTGGTCTCGGCAACGACGCCGGCGACCTCCGCCCCGAAATGCTGCTCGATCTCCTCGTATGAGGCGTCGGTGTCCTCCAGCGTGTCGTGCAGCAATGCGGCGATGACCACGACCGGGTCATTGCCCGCCGTCGCCTCGGCGCACAGGAACGCCACCTCCGACAGGTGGTTGAGGTAGGGCTCGGCGCGCACGCCCTTGCGGCGCTGGTCGATGTGCTTGTGCGCGGCGAACTCCAGCGCGCGGGCGAAGTCGAGAAGGGCTGTCATGGCGTTCCTGGCGGGTCGGCGCTACGATGAGGGCGGATGGGGACGGAACCCCACGGGGGGAGCGGCATGTTCACGGGTTTCTTCTTCGAACTGCGCAAGGCGGGCGTGCCGGTCTCGCTGAACGAGTACCTGACGCTCATGGAGGCCATGAAGCGCGGCGTCGCCGCCTTCCGCGTCGAAGACTTCTATTACCTCAGCCGGGCCTGTCTGGTGAAGGACGAGCGCAATCTCGACCGCTTCGACCGCGTGTTCGGGCAGGTCTTCAAGGGGCTGGAAGGGGCGGAGGGCGCCGAGGGCGACGAGATCCCCATGGTCGACCTGCCGGAGGAGTGGCTGCGCAAACTGGCCGAACGCTTCCTGACCGAGGAGGAGAAGGCGCAGATCCATGCGCTGGGCGGCTGGCAGAAACTCATGGAGACGCTGGCGGAGCGGCTGGCCGAACAGAAGGGGCGGCACCAGGGCGGCTCCAAATGGATCGGCACCGCCGGAACCTCGCCCTTCGGCGCCTACGGCTACAACCCGGAGGGCGTGCGCATCGGCCAGCAGGAATCCCGGCACCGCCGCGCCGTGAAGGTGTGGGACAAGCGGGAGTTCCGGAATCTGGACGATCAGGTCGAGATCGGCACCCGCAACATCAAGGTGGCGCTGCGCCGCCTGCGCAAGTTCGCCCGCACCGGGGCGGCCAGCGAGCTGGACCTGCCCGGCACCATCCGCGCCACCGCCAGCAACGCCGGCTGGCTGGACCTGAAGATGGTGCCGGAGCGGCACAACACGGTGAAGGTGCTGCTGTTCCTCGACATCGGCGGCTCGATGGACGACCACATCCGGCTGGTCGAGGAGCTGTTCTCCGCCGCGCGGGGCGAGTTCAAGCATCTGGAGCACTTCTACTTCCACAACTGCGTCTATGAGAGTGTGTGGCGCGACAACAAGCGCCGCCACGACGAGCGCACCCCGACCTGGGACGTGCTGCACACCTATCCCGCCGACTACAAGCTGGTCTTCGTCGGCGACGCGGCGATGAGCCCCTACGAGATCGTCTATGCCGGCGGCAGCGTCGAGCATTGGAACGAGGAGCCGGGGCAGGTCTGGCTGCAGCGCATGCTGTCCGTCTACAGCCGCGCCGTCTGGCTCAACCCCACGCCGGAATCGCGCTGGGGCTACACCGAGAGCACCCGCATGCTGCAACGGCTTTTGGGCGGGCGCATGTACCCTCTGACCTTGCAGGGACTGGACGCCGCAATGCGCGAGCTGGTGCGGTAACGGCGCCGTCCGGCCACAGCCCTCGACGGTCAATTGGTTCGTGTGAAAACGGATGGCGCGGCGTGGCGTCAACCGGCGCGATGGGGCACACCTGTAATGGCCGCGTCGAGCAGAACTAATGGCCGCGTCGAGCAGAACGCCGAGTGGCGTGGCAGCGGACCGCCCGTGGTTGGTTCTCAATTTTTGGCTGAGAAAATACTGGGAAATGCGCGTCCTCGCGTCGCGCTGTCCCAGTATTTGAACGAATTTCGGGCCATTCTCAAAAGAAAAACGCACGATTCTCAAAGTTAAGTATCTGAACAATCCTCGCCGCTGTATCTCTATGCGATGAAACTCCGGATAGGTTTTCGTTTGTTTTAAACATTGATCGTCATTTTTGCGGCTTCGCTGCAACATTGAGCGTCAAACATTTACTGAGAATCGTTCTTCCTTGAACGCATGCGAGTGTATTACGGAGCATGCGGGCTCTTGTTCACAGCATGCAGTCGATGAGGGTGAGGGGAAATGGAGGGTGTTCTTGCGCGCATCAGCATCAGCGGCAAAATCTACAGCGTTGTCGCGATTCTGGGGGTTGTTGCCGCAATCATCGGTGGCGTTGGCTCCATTGGAATGCAGGCCTACGACGATAAATTCGACCAGATTCAGAACTGGTCCCGGCGGGCGCTGATCAACGAGCAGATCAACGGTCTGATTTACAAGGTCGTCATGGACAGCCGCGGCATCTACGCCGCGGACGGAACGGCCGACGCCACGCCCTACGCCAAGAACATCCTCGGCGCCACCAGCGAGCTGGAAAAGCTCATGGGGAACCTGGAGGCTCTGCTGCCGCCGCAAAGCAAGGCTGCGTTCGGTGAGGCGCAGCAGATGGCGCGCGCGTTCGTCCTGCACCGCAACGAGGTTGCCCGCCTTGGGATGGAGGCCAGTCCGGATAAGGCGCGCGAACACGGCGATACCACCGAGGGTCGCGCAATCCGCAGCAAGCTGGGCCAGTTCATGGAGAAGGCCTCCGAACGCAACATGCAGGGCATCGACAAAGCCAACGAAGAGTTGAGCGCTCTGAACAGCCTGATGACGACGCTGATGCTGGCCGTCGGCATCGGTGGCGGCCTCGGCGCGCTGGCGTTGAGCGTCCTGGTCGCGCGCATCGGCATCTCCCGCCCGATTGCCGGGATCACCGACGTCATGGCCCGTCTGGCGACCGGCGACACCTCGGTGACGGTTCCGGGCCTCGGCCGTGGCGACGAGATCGGCGGCATGGCCAAGGCCGTGGCGGTCTTCAAGGACAACGCCGTGGACCGCGAGCGCATGAGAGTCGCCGAAGAGGCGGAGCGCCAAGCCAAGGAGCGGCGCACCCATGCCGTCGAGGATCTGGTGCGGTCCTTCGACCGGAACGTCTCCGGCATCCTGCGCACCGTCGCGTCCGCCGCCACCGAGCTGGAGGCCACGGCGCAGAGCATGCAGACGACCGCCGAGCAGACCAAGGGGCAGGCGGCCAGCACGGCCGCCGCGGCCGAGCAGGCGTCGGTCAACGTGCAGACCGTCGCCGCGGCGACCAACGAGCTGAGCGCGTCGATCAACGAGATCAGCGGTCAGGTGACGCGCTCCACCAGCATCGCCAGCCACGCGGTGGGCGAGGCGCAGCAGACCAACGAGCGCGTCCAGGGCCTCGTCGCGCAGGCGCAGCGGATCGGCGACGTGGTGAAGCTGATCACCGACATCGCCAGCCAGACCAACCTGTTGGCGCTGAACGCCACGATCGAGGCGGCCCGCGCCGGGGAGGCCGGCAAGGGCTTCGCCGTGGTGGCGTCCGAGGTGAAGAACCTCGCCAACCAGACCGCCAAGGCGACCGAGGAGATCGCCGCCCAGATCGCCTCCATGCAGGCGGCCACCGGCGGGGCGGCGGCGGCCATCAACGGGATCGGCGACACCATCGGCACCATCAGCGAGATCGCCACGATCATCGCCTCGGCCGTCGAAGAGCAGGGATCGGCCACCGGCGAGATCGCCCGCAACGTGCAGCAGGCCGCGCAGGGCACTCATCTGGTGACCACCAACATCACGGAGGTCAGCAACGGCGCCACACAGACCGGCTCCGCCGCCACCCAGGTTCAGGACGCCGCCGGCGAACTGTCGCGCCAGTCGGAGAGTCTGCGCACGGAGGTGGAGCGCTTCCTGGCGGGCATCCGCGCCGCGTAAAAAGTCTGGGGGTTGTGCGACGGTGCACGCCCCCGCCCATTACCTCCTGAACGGACCGAACGGCGTTTGCCGGACCAAGATCCTGTTTTTATCGTCACGGCCAACCAGCGTTCGAAGGGAGAGGGCCGTGGCGAAATCCTATCTGGAATCTTGGAAGAAGGCGAAGGACCGCTTCGAGAAGGCGACGGGCAAGAAGAAGCCCGATCCCAAGAGCCGCTTCGGCAAGCTGTTCAGCAAGATAAGCTCGACCGGCTTGGAAAGCGCTCTGAAGAGCTACGACGCTGCCAAGACGGTGAAGGACGCGCAGAAGCACGCTCGCGCCTTCAAGACCGCGGCAAGCAGCTACATCCCCACGCTTGACACGGCAGGCAAGGCCGCCAAGCAGGACGGTGATGCGGTCTACGCCGAGGCCTGCGCCGACATGGTGGCGTCGCTGAACAAGATCGCCGGCAACGTCACGATGGATCTGGAGCGGTTCGACGACCTGCCGAAGGATCTGGACGGCTTCTTCAAGTCGCCCTACTGGTTCAAGCTCCTGCAGAAGCAGGCCAAGAAGGAATATTCGCTGGAGAACATCGAGCTGTACGACATGATTCTGAAGCGTAAGCTTTCAAAGGAGGATGCGTCCGAGAAGGCGTACAAGGATTATGTCGAGCTGAAGTCGCCCAAGGAAGTGAACATCAAGTCGGCGACCCGCAAGTCGTGCAAGCAGATCGCCGATCAGGGCAAATGGAAGGCGATGCCCTGGGATGACGTGGCGTTCGACCTGGCCGAAAACCTGTGCGACACCGTCGTGCGTCTGCAGGAGGCCATCGCCACCGGCGAGGCGTGATCGCCCAGGCGTAATGGATAGGGCCGGTTGACGGGGCGGGCCTCCGCCGTCACCTTGAGGATCAGCCCTTCAGGGGCGGCCCTTCAAAAATGGTCTCGGGAGGCTCCGCCATGTACATCGCCATGAACCGCTTCCGCGTGCGTCCGGACTCGGAACGGGACTTCGAGGAGGTCTGGCTGAACCGCGAGGTCCATCTGAACACGGTCCCCGGCTTCGTGAAGTTCCACATGCTGCGCGGCCCGCGTTACGAGGACCATCGTCTCTATTCCTCCCACACCATCTGGGAGTCGGAAGCGCATTTCCAGGACTGGACCCGTTCGGAGGCGTTCCGCGCCGCCCATCGCGGGGCGGGCGACCGCAAGCCGCTTTACCTCGGCCCGCCCCAGTTCGAGGGCTTCGAGGTGATCCAGACCGTGGGGCGCGAGGGCTGAAGCGGCGACGCTGCGCCCGGTCAGCCTTTCAGCGCGTCCTCGTCGCCGATCAGCCGATGGGCGATGGCGACGGTGATCAGGCCGGCGAGCAGAAGGCCGTACTGCCACAGGCTGGACCAGTCGCCCGTCTGCACGTCGCCCGCCACCGCCTGGACCGGCCGCACGATCAGCTGCCGCAGCAGCGTGATCATCGCCACCTCCAGGAAGACCCGCAGGTGGAAGCGGTTGGTCCGCACGTAATCGACCTCCGCGGAGATCAGGGCGGACAGGGTCCAGACGATGAACAGCACGCCGAGCGCGTGCAGGAAGCCGTGCGCCAGCTGGTCCCGCTGAAAGGCCGCCCAGGCTTCCACGAAGAATTCCCAGACCACCATGGCGCTCGCCGCGACCAGGGCGATGGCCAGGACGACGTGCAGCAGCCCGTTGAAGGACTTCAGGGCGCGGATCAGTCCCTGTTCGAGAAGGGAATTGGACGGGGCGCGGGGGAGCGATTGCAGCATCGGGGCGGGTCGCAAGGTCGAGGGGTGCGGGAAGATAGAAGCCCAACCCACCGGACGCCCCCGCCGTTTTGCCATTGCCGCCATGGGGAAAACGCAAGCATTGCAGATCAGCGTCAAGTCGCCGCATCAATGGTCCCGGCTTTGCAGGTGGAAAAAGGCACCGGCCATTGAACTCCGGCCCTGATTTCGTCTAGGGTCGCCGCGGTCCCTCCGGCTTCGTTCCTTCGAGGGTTTCCCCAGGAGTGAATGGATGCGCGAAACCACCCCCATCACGGTCGCCCGCGGCGACGGCATCGGTCCGGAAATCACCGACGCGGTGCTTCACGTGATGGAGGCCGCCGGCGCCCGCCTGAAGGTGGAGGAGGTGCCGGCGGGCGAGCAGGTCTACCGCCGCGGCCATCTGGGCGGGCTGGACGCCGCCGGCTGGGGGTCGATCCGCCGCACCCGCGTCTTCTTGAAGGGGCCGATCACCACGCCCCAGGGCTACGGCAACAAGTCGCTGAACGTCACCGCGCGCACCACGCTCGGGCTGTTCGCCAACGTGCGGCCCTGCGTGTCGCACCATCCCTATGTCCGCACGCGGCACCCGCGCATGGATGTGGTCATCATCCGCGAGAACGAGGAGGACCTCTACGCCGGGATCGAGCACCGCCAGACCGACGAGGTGATCCAGTCGGTCAAGCTGATCTCCCGGCCGGGGTCGGAGCGCATCGTGCGCTACGCCTTCGACTACGCCCGCGCCAATCACCGGCGCAAGGTGACGGCCTTCGTCAAGGACAACGTCATGAAGATGACGGACGGGCTGTTCCTGAAAATCTTCAACGAGATCGCCGCCGAATTTCCGGAGATCAAGGCCGATCACCTGATCGTCGACATCGGCGCCGCCCGTCTGGCCGACCAGCCGGAACGCTTCGACGTGATCGTGACGCTGAACCTCTACGGCGACATCGTGTCGGACATCGCCGCCCAGATCACCGGCTCGGTCGGGCTGGCCGGCTCCGCCAACATCGGCGATGCCTGCGCCATGTTCGAAGCGATCCACGGCTCGGCGCCCATGATCGCGGGGCAGGGGATCGCCAACCCGTCGGGCCTGCTGATGGCCGCGGTGATGATGCTGGTCCACATCGGGCAGGGCGACGTGGCGGCGCGCATCCACAACGCCTGGCTCAAGACCATCGAGGACGGCGTCCACACCGTGGACATCTTCAACCGCGGAGTCAGCCGCCAGCGCGTCGGCACCCACGCCTTCGCCGACGCGGTGGTGGAGCGGCTGGGCCAGATGCCGGTGACTCTGCCGACCGTCGGCTACGCCGTCACCGCGCGGCCCGCCTATGAATCCGGGGTGCGGCTGTCGCCCCGCCGCAAGGCGGTGAAGGAGCTGGTGGGGGTGGACGTGTTCCTGCACTGGCCGGGCGGCAACCCGGACGAACTGGCCGGGCTGGTCCTGCCGGTGGGCACGCCGACGCTGCGGCTGTCCAGCATCTCCAACCGTTCGCAGAAGGTCTGGCCGGAGGGCAACATCGGCGTCTTCTGCACCGACCATTGGCGCTGCCGCTTCCTGGCGCCGGAGGGCGTGGCGGTCGGCCACCCCGACATCGTCGAGCTTCTGTCGGGGCTCGCCCGCGCCGGGCTGGACTTCACCCAGACCGAGAACCTGTGCAACTTCGACGGCAAGTCCGGCTTCTCGGCCACCTGAACCGCGAAGCGGTGGACGAGACGGGGCCGCGACGCGGTGGAATAATCCGCCTCCGCCGGGCGTCCAGACGGGCAGGATATCCTTCCAAGGGGAGCGCCGCCGCATGCCTCCACCAAAGCCGCCCCCCGACCTTTCTTCAGGGAACGGCCCCCCAGCCAATGGGCCGGTGGACGAGCGGGCCATCGCCGCGCAGGTGCCGCGGCTGCGCCGTTACGCCGCCGCGCTGGCCGGCAACCTGTCCGACGCCGACGACCTCGTGCAGGACTGCATCGAGAAGGCGCTGGCCAACCGGCACACGCTGCGGGACGTCACCCGGCTCGGCGGCTGGCTGCTGTCGATCCTGCACAACCTGCACGTCTCGGGTCTGCGCTGGCGCCGCCGCCGCGGGCCGGAGGTGCCGGTGGAGGATCTGGCCAACGATCTGGCGCTCAGCGCCGCCCCCGCCGACCGGGCGGAGGTGCGGGATTTCGTGCGCGCCTTCAACCAGCTGTCGGAGGAGCATCGGGCCGTGCTGCTGCTGACCGGGCTGGAGGGGCTGTCCTACCGCGAGGCGGCGGAGGTGCTGGGGGTGCCGATGGGAACCGTCATGTCGCGGCTGGCCCGCGCGCGGGAACGACTGCGCGTCCTGCTGGACGGCGGGGCGGAACAGGCGGTGAGGAGGATCAAGTGATGGACACCGAACCGGACGCTCCGGTGACCGAAGCCGACCTGCACGCCTGGATGGACGGCGAATTGCCGGAGGGCCGGCGCGGCGAGGTCGAGCGCCATCTGGCGGGCAACCCCGATCTGGCCCGCCGTTTCGAACGCTACCGCGCCCAGCGGGCAACGCTCCAGGGGACCTTCGGCCCGCTGATCGACCGCCCGTTGCCGGCCGCCCTGGTGCCGCCCTACGGCCGTGCGCCGAGGCGGCCGGCGGTTCGTCCGCGCCGGTCGTTCCGGGCGATGGCCGCCGCGGCGGTTCTGCTGGTGTTCGTCGCCGGTGGGGCGGGCGGCTGGTGGCTGCGCGGCTGGACCGGCGGCGCGGCCGGCGGCGGCGCGGCCTTCGTCGCCGACGCGGTGGCCGCGCACCGCGTCTTCGCGGTGGAGGTCCGCCATCCCGTGGAGGTCGGCGCTGACCAGGAGGCGCATCTGGTGGGCTGGCTGTCCAAGCGCCTGGGCAAGCCCCTGCAGGCGCCGCGGCTGGCCGGCAAGGGCTATGATCTGGTGGGTGGCCGGCTGCTGTCCGACGCGCGGGGACCGGCGGCCCAGCTCATGTACCAGGATGCGGCCGGTCGCCGCATCACCCTCTACATCCGCCCGGCCTCCGACGCGCCGGACACGTCCTTCCGGTTTGCCCAGGACGGCAACGTCCAGGCTTTCTACTGGCGGGACAACGGTTTGGCGTGGGCGGTAACGGGTGACCTCGATCGAGTGACCCTTTCGGCCATAGCCGAGGAGGTGTACGGCGCGTTGAACTCATAACACCCACAGACTTATGCACAGGAATGTTGCGCAAGCCCCCTATCCCTCTATCCGGCCATCTGGTAGGTTGGCCGGCGTTGGGCACAAAATATTGCGCCTTATGGAAAACGGCCGTCTGGTCGGAAGGTATATTTGGTTAACCAAGTCACCGGTTACCGGACCACGGGAGACAGGGGATGAGTTGGACGGACGAACGGGTTCAGCAGCTTAAGGACCTCTGGGCCCAGGGGCTGAGCGCGAGTGAAATCGCGGACATCCTGGGCGACATCACCCGCAACGCGGTGATCGGGAAGGCGCACCGGCTCGGCTTGTCGGGACGGCCGTCGCCGATCAAGAAGAAGCCGACCCGCGGCGCGACGATCCTGGCTTTGACCGAGCGCATGTGCAAGTGGCCGGTCGGCGATCCGAAGCACCAGGACTTCCATTTCTGCGGCAAGCCCTCGCTGCCCGGCCTGCCTTACTGCGCCGAGCACGCGGCGGTGGCCTACCAGCCGGCCTCCTCCGGCAAGAAGCGCGACGAGGAGCGCAACACCGGCGCGCGCAACGTCGGCGCCGCATAAAATCCGCCGGATTTCCGGATTTCGGGCGCTCTTCGGGCGGGCGCCCGCCCGACGCGACCACCTCTCCATCGGCGCCGATCAAATGGGTGCCGAGGTGATCGCCCACCAGCTTCCGGCGACCAGCATCGCCGAGACACCCGCCGCCGCCACGCCCAGACCCAGACCGGCGGCGACCGCAAGACCGTCCTTCACGATCAACCCCAGCGCGATCATCAGCACCGCCAGACCGGGCAGGGTGTTGCCGAACGGGATGGGCAGGGCGATCAGAACACCCATCGCCAGCACGAAGATGCCCAGCGGCCGCATCACCCCTTGATGGGTCAGCGACGGCCAGCGCGTGCGCAGCCGGGCCTCCAGCCGCTCGACCAGTGGCGTTCCCTTCTCCACGATCTTTTCAAGCGTGGTGCGCGCCACGCGGCGGCGCCCGATCCAGCCCGGCACCTCCAGCCGGTCGCGGCCCACGATCATCTGAATCGCCACCAGCGCCAGCACCGTGCCGAAGATCATTCCCGCCGGCAGCCCCGGCGTCGGAACCACGGCGGGGATCGCCAGCGCCAGCAGCAGGAAGCCCGGCGCGCGGTCGCCGAGATGGCCCAGGACCTCCCCCAGCGACGGCTTGTCGCCGGTCATGCGTCCGTGCAGCCGTTTGAGCAGCGCGGACGCCCGAGCCGGGTCCTTCGTGTCCATGACCTGTTCCAACCCCCTGTTCCATCATCGTCGCGTGGATGTGGTGGCGCGTGCGCTCGCAGGAAAGGGGGGCGGGGCAAGGCGGGGATCAGTACTCCTCGACCTCGTGCTTCAACTGCACCAGACGGCCGCTCAACAGCGAGAGCATCAGCTGCACCACCATCTCGTGGACGATCAGCGTGTGGGTGTTGCCGCTGTCCTGCATGTGCTGGCGCAGCGCCTCGCGCACCTTCGGCACGCCGGTCACGTCGATCAGCACGTCCACCGCCTCGCCGAGGCGGGCGAGGTCCATGAAGTCGGTCGTGGTGGCAACGCCCCGCTCGCGGGCGAGCCGCATGCCGGGCGCCTCGGCGTCCAGGTCGGCGACGCCGAGAATCTCGACGAAGGAAGCGTCCAGAAGCTGCGTCAGCAGGGGCGTTCCGGTTTCGCCGGCGCCGATCACGGCGATGCGGAAGATGTCCTTGGCCATGGGAAAGTCTCGAATTCCGGTTTGTCAGCTCCGCGCCGGCGTCACGCCGCGCGGGCAAGAAAAAAGCGGGGAGTCGAAACTCCCCGCCGCAACCTTACATCGACCGGGCGTCCCGTTTGACCGGGACGCGTCGTCGCACCTGACGCGGAATGCGCGTTACGCCCAGGCAGCCATCTTCTTCTGCAGGTTCTCGTCCAGCTTGTCGAGGAACTGCTTGGTGGTCAGCCAGGGCTGATCCGGACCGATGAGGATCGCCAGATCCTTGGTCATGAAGCCCGACTCGACGGTCTCGACGCAGACGCGCTCCAGCGTCTCGGCGAACTTCACGACGTCCGGCGTGTTGTCGAACTTGCCGCGGTAGGCCAGGCCCTGCGTCCAGGCATAGATCGAGGCGATCGGGTTGGTGGAGGTTTCCTTGCCCTTCTGGTGCTCGCGGTAATGGCGGGTCACCGTGCCGTGAGCGGCCTCCGCCTCGACGGTCTTGCCGTCCGGCGTGATCAGCACCGAGGTCATCAGGCCCAGCGAGCCGAAGCCCTGCGCCACGATGTCCGACTGCACGTCGCCGTCGTAGTTCTTGCAGGCCCACACGAAGCCGCCTTCCCACTTCAGGGCCGACGCCACCATGTCGTCGATCAGGCGGTGCTCGTAGACGAGGCCCTTGGCCTTGAACTGGGCGGCGTAATGCTCGTCGAACACCTTCTGGAAGATGTCCTTGAAGCGCCCGTCATAGGCCTTGAGGATCGTGTTCTTGGTGGACAGATAGACCGGATAGCCGCGCTCCAGGCCATACATGAAGCTGGAGTGGGCGAAGCCCTCGATCGACTCGTCCAGGTTGTACATGCCCATGGCGACGCCGGAGGCGGGGAAATCATACACCTCGTGCTCGATCGGCTCGCCGCCGCCTTCCGGCACCCACTTGATCGTCAGCTTGCCCTTGCCGGGGACGACGAAGTCGGTGGCCTTGTACTGATCGCCGAAGGCGTGGCGGCCAATGATGATCGGCTTGGTCCAGCCCGGAACGTAGCGCGGAACGTTGGAGCAGACGATCGGCTCGCGGAAGACGGTGCCGCCCAGGATGTTGCGGATCGTGCCGTTCGGCGACTTCCACATCTTCTTGAGGCTGAACTCCGTCACCCGCGCTTCGTCCGGGGTGATGGTCGCGCACTTGACGCCGACGCCGTACTGCTTGATCGCGTTGGCCGACTCGACCGTCACCCGGTCGTCGGTCTTGTCGCGGTTCTCGATGCCGAGATCGTAGTATTTCAGGTCGATGTCGAGGTACGGCAGGATCAACTTGTCCTTGATGAACTGCCAGATGATGCGCGTCATCTCGTCGCCGTCGAGTTCGACGACCGGATTGGCTACCTTGATCTTCGTCATGGGTGCGAGTTCTCCCCGAACGGGTAGGGGTTGTCTTATGCTTGGACGCCGGGCGCGCTGTGCGAGGGCACGGGCCGGGACGTCCATCCGAAGACGGGCCCCGGTTCCCCGGACGGAAACGGATGGCGGTTATATAGCACCGGGGCACCGCCGAAAGAAAGGACCGCGGGGCATCAAAACAGACGATATCGCGCTGAAAACGGCGCGATTTACGCGATCTGGTCCTACCACTTGGATTTTTTAGAGCTTTTGTGTGGGAATCTTCAACGCGGGCTCCGGTTCATGGGCCAGTGCGGCGAACACGTCGTCCACGTCATCGACAATGGTGAACAGCGCGCGGTGCGCCGGCTGGGTGAAACCCTGCGCCACCGTATGGTCGATCAGGCCGAACAGCGGACGCCAATAGCCGTCCACGTCCACGATCACCATCGGCTTGTCGTGCAGGCCCAGCTGCTTCCAGGTCAGGATCTCGAACGCCTCGTCCAGCGTGCCGAGACCGCCCGGCAGCACTATGAAGGCGTCGGCCCGGTCCACCATCATGCGTTTGCGGGTGTGCATGCTGTCGACGACGAGCAGCTCGGTCAGGCCGGTGTGCTCGATCTCGGCGGACTGGATGTGCTCCGGGATGATGCCGACGACCTGGCCCCCGGCGGCGAGTGCCGCGTCGGCGGCGATGCCCATCAGCCCGACGCGCCCGCCGCCGTAGATCAGCTGGATGCCCCGCCGCGCCAGCCCGTCGCCCAACATATGGGCGGCCTCCTTGTGGACAGCGGCGACGCGGCTGGATGAGCCGCAATAGACGCAGACGGAATTCGGGGCTTTCATCGCTCACCCTTTCTCGTCGAATGGGTACACGTTCCGGTGACTGTTCCGGTGCGCCCGGCGGGGTCACCTAAAGCAAGGGAATAGCAAAGCCGGGGCGGCGTCTACCCGGACATCGGACTTCAGCCCATCGGGAGGAATCATTATGGACCCGCGCGTCGTCAACGCCCTGGCCGCCATCTCGGTGGCCACGTTCCTGTTTCTCGGCTTCGGCGGCGGGATCGGCTTTCTGACCGTAGGGGGCAAGGCGAACGCGGGCGGCGCCACGACGATTCAGGCGTCGGAAACCAGCCTTTCCTCGGCCGACCTGTCCTCCAGCCGCCATTCCGAGACGGTCGCCAAGTTGGAGAAGTGAGCCTGGAGACGTGAGCGTGGAAACCTGCCGCCCGGCGGCGCGAAGGCGGTGTGCCGGTCCCGATGCGGCTATGCGTCTGCTCCATCGGCGGTGTTCAGTTCCACCGCCGCAATCTGCTATCCTGCCGCAAGCCGGCGTGTCCGCCGGCAATGATGCGGCGGTGCTCCGGTGAAGCAAGCTCTCCTGTTCGGCGGTGCGGCGACAGTCGCCGCTGCCGCCGTTGTCGCGTATCTGGCCTTCGATCCGGCGTCCGCGCCGGGCTCCCGCACCGGAACGGCCGGTTCCGGAACAACCGTTGCGCTGGGCAGCGTGTCCCCGGCCAAGCCGCCCGCGCCCGCCCCGGCAAAGGCCGCGGAAGACCCTGCCGGGCCGCGTTTCGACATCGTGCGCGTCGCCCCGGATGGCGCCACCGTGATGGCGGGCCGGGCCACGCCGGGCTCGTCGGTGACCGTCCACGACGGGGAGCGCTCGCTCGGCTCCGTCAACGCCGACGCGCGCGGCGAGTGGGTCCTCCTTCCCGATCAGCCGCTGGCCCCCGGCGCCCGTGAGCTGAGCCTGTCGGAGAAGGCGACTCCCGCCGCCGAGCCGACGCCGTCGGAGCGCGTCGTGGTGGTCGTGGTGCCCGACCCGCCGCCCGCCACCGGCGGTGCCTCGTCGGAAGCGCCCACAGGTCCGCTGGCCGTCGCCATGCCGCGCGGCGGGCTGGGAGACGGGCAGGGCGGCAGCACGGTCCTGCAGGCGCCGAAGGGTCCCGCCGCCCCCGCGACCCGCGGCGTAGCGGCCCCGCCGCCGCCGGGTGGCGTGTCTCTGGAAAGCATGGACTACGACGCTTCTGGGCAGGTTGCCATGGGCGGCCGGGCGCAGCCGGGAAGCGCCGTGCAGCTCTATCTCGACAATCTGCTGGTCGGGAGCGCCCACACCGACCCGAACGGCCAGTGGCGGCTGCGTCCGGAGCGCGCCGTGCCGCCGGGCGTCTACACGCTGCGCGCCGATCAGGTGACCGACTCGGGAAAGGTCACCGCCCGCGTCGAACTGCCGGTTCAGGTGTCGGAGGTTCCGGCCAACCTGCCGGATGGTCGATCGATGGTCGTCCAGCCCGGCAACAGCCTGTGGCGGATCGCCCGCTCCACCTACGGGCACGGCGTGCAGTACACGCTGATCTACGAGGCCAACCGCGGGCAGATCCGCGACCCGGACCTGATCTATCCCGGCCAGATCTTCGCGCTGCCGGTCTCGAACTGAAGTTTTTTCGAACTGAGCTTACAGATAGGGGGCGAGCAGGCGCAGGAAGGGACGCGCCTGCTGGAGCGCGACCACGGTCTGGTGGATCAGATCCTCCGGAGTCGCCTGTCCCTCGAACTCCGCTTCGGAAAACAGCAGGATCTTCTGGGCTTCCTGGACGAGGAAGCGCGTTCCCCGCCGGTCCTGGATGCCGCGCAGGATCGCCAGAAGCTGCCGCCGCCGCTCCGGTGACTGGGCGGTGTAGGGGATGTGGCCGATCTCCGCCCACACCTGGGAGCGCGATTTCTCCCCGTCGAAGCCGACGGCGATGCTGAAGGGGAGCCCGTCGGCCATGAAGTGCAGCCGCGCCGGGCGCGGCGGCTGGGCGATGCCCAGGACGCCTTCGGGGGTCATCACGAAGGTGTCGGGGCTGAAGGGCAGGGCGGTCTGCGAGACCTGCGCGAGCGACGGCATGGCCTGAAGGCGGGCGGCGGGAACTGACACGGTGGCTCGCTCATTCCTGTGGTGTCGGTGGCGTCACTCTCCACCTTCCCTGCTAAAATTCTGTAAAGGGCGGGGGATGCTGTCTAGAATGCGCCGCTCCAACGATCCGAGGCTGAAGTAACCGGCGATGTCCGCCCTCAATACCGTAGTCGTTCCGATCCACCGCGCCGGCTGGCCCTTCATCGCCGCCTTCGCCGTGGTCTCCCTGATTCTCGGGCTTGCCGTGGCGAAGCCGCTGGGCTGGCTGGGTCTCGTGCTCACCCTGTGGTGCGTGTATTTCTTCCGCGATCCCGATCGCGTGACGCCGACGCGCCCCGGCCTGCTGGTCAGCCCCGCCGACGGGCGCGTGACCATGATCGTTCCCGCGGTTCCGCCGCCGGAGCTGGGCATGGGCGACAAGCCGCTGACCCGCGTCAGCATCTTCCTCAACGTCTTCAACGTGCACGTCAACCGCGTGCCGGCGGACGGCACGGTGGTGGCGGCGGAGTATCACAAGGGCACCTTCGTGAACGCCGCGCTGGACAAGGCCAGCGAGGAGAACGAGCGCGCCGCCTTCCGCCACCGTCTTCCCGACGGGCGTGAGATTGCCTATGTGCAGATCGCCGGCCTCGTCGCCCGCCGCATCCTCTACTGGGTGAAGGCCGGCCAGGAGGTCAAGGCGGGCGAGCGGTTCGGCCTGATCCGATTCGGCAGCCGCACCGACGTCTATCTGCCGGACGGCGTGGCCCCGCTGGTCTGCGTCGGGCAGACGGCGATCGGCGGCGAAACCGTGCTGGCCGACCTGAACGCCACCGAACCGCAACGGCAGGGGGATGTCCGCCGATGAAGCGACCGGTCTTCAAGCCGGCAGTGTTCCGCAAGCGCCGGGCGCGCCGTCCGCATCCGCGGCTGAAGGGGTTGTCGATCAACCATCTTCTGCCCAACGTGCTGACGGTGCTGGCGCTGTGCTCCGGCCTGACGGCCATCCGCTTCGCCATGCACGAGCGGTGGGAGCAGGCGGTCGTCTGCATCGTCATCGCGGCGATCCTCGACGCGCTGGACGGGCGGATCGCCCGCCTGCTGAACGGGCAGAGCAAGTTCGGCGCGGAGCTGGACAGCCTGTCCGACGTCATCAGCTTCGGCGTGGCCCCCGCCTTCCTGATGTATCTGTGGGCGCTGAACGGCGCCGGCAGCCTGGGCTGGATCGCCGCCATGGCCTACGCGGTCTGCGCGGCGCTGCGGCTGGCCCGTTTCAACTCCCGCCTGGACGTCGACCTGCCGCCCTGGGCCTTCAACTACTTCACCGGGGTTCCCGCCCCGGCGGGCGCCGGTCTGGCCGTCCTTCCCATGGTCATCGGCTTCGAGGCCGGGCCGGACATCGCCGGCCATCCGGCCGTCGTGGTGCCCTGGACGCTGGCGATGGGCGGGTTGATGGTCAGCACGCTGCCGACCTTCTCCTTCAAGGGCATGCGGGTGCCGACCCAGTATGTGGTGCCGGGTCTGGTCGGGGTCGGCCTGCTCGCCGCCTCGCTGGTCAGCCAGCCCTGGTGGACGCTGGCCTTCCTCGGGCTGGCCTATCTGGCGAGCCTGCCCTTCTCGGTGGCGCAGTTCCGCAAGCTGCAGCAGGCCGCCCAACTGATGCAGGAAACGGTGGAGACGCCGACGGAGGAGGCTGTGGCTTCCGCGCTGGAAACGCCGTCTTCGCAGGAAACCACGAAGACGGCCAACGACTGAACGGCGTGCCCGCCGTCGCCGTCACCGTCACTCGGCGGCGGCGGGCAGGTCCAGCGGCACGGTCCGTTCGGTCACGGCGACCGTGAGCACCATCGGGATCTGGCGCAGGCAATTGCCGACATGGCTCGATTCCGCAGCCACCATGCCGGTCATTTCGACCTCCACGGTCAGCGTCTCGCCCAGCAGGCGGCTGTTCAGCGACAGGGGGACGAGACCGCGCTTGGCGAACAGCTCCAGCACGCGGGGCAGGGTGCCGGGATCGGCGTCGGCCTGCACGGCGAAGCGGACGAGACGGTTCGGATCGGTCGGACGGGATTCGGCGGCGGGCGCCGCCAGCGTAACGGTGGACATGGATCGCTCTTACCTTGGTCTTGAGTCGATGAGTGCAGGTCAGACCTGCAGACGTGCGAAAACCCCGGCTCTCACGCGAGAACCGGGCTGCTAATTCGCAGACCCAGGGTAAGGTAACGGTCCAACATGGCAGCCAGGATAGGGCGATGGGCGGCCACGGTCAATGGAGTCGGGGAGTGAAGCTTATTAACCCTCTCCCCTCTGGGGAGAGGGTGGCCCGAAGGGCCGGTGAGGGGGATGTGCTTGGGCCGAACGTAACGACACGCGCAACCCCCTCACCCTAGCCCTCTCCCCAGAGGGGAGAGGGGATATAGGCGGCGGCAACCATTATATTCCATCCGACAGGAAACGCGGGTCATGAACGACAACGGCATCCACATCCGCCCAGCCGAGCCGGACGACGCGCCGGAGCTGGCGCGGCTGATCGACATGGCCGGGGGCGGCGTCTACGAATTCCTGCTCGACGGGCTGGTGCCCGGCCAGACGGCGGCGGAGATGCTGGTGCCGGGGCTGGCGGGCTCCTCGGGGTCCTTCTCCCACCGCCACTCGGGCGTGGCGGAGGTGGCGGGGCGGATCGTCGGGGTTGCCCACGCCTATCCCGTGGACTGGATCAAGACCCAGGACTACACCGGACTGCCCCTTGACCGGCTGGCCCATATGGAGGATTTCAGCCGGGTGCACGACTGGGGCAGCTACTTCCTGTCGGCGCTGGCCGTTGATCCGGCGTGGCGCCGCCGCGGCATCGCCGCCCAGCTTCTCGCCTGGGTCTACGAACGGGCGCGCAGCGGCCGCTTCGACCGGGTGACGCTGCATGTCTGGGCCGACAACGCCGACGCGCGCCGCCTCTACGCCCGGGAGGGCTTTGCCGAGATCGGGCGCGCCGACATCCCCTGGCACGAGCGGCTGCCGCACCAGGGGGGAAGCGTGCTGCTCCGGCGCCCGGTCTAGTCAGCGGTCCAGTTACTTCGCCGCCTTCAGCTGGTCGCGGGTCAGCCAGAAGACCTCGCCGAAGCTGTTGGCGGTCTCCACCCAGAAGAAGTCCAGGTCCGGATACTCGGCCTCCAGGATCTCGCGGCCGGTGCCGAACTCGCAGAGCAGGCCGCCTTCCGGCGTCAGGTGCTTGGGCGCCTCCTTCAGGATGCGGCGCACGATGTCCAGCCCGTCCTCGCCCGACGCCAGGGCCATTTCCGGCTCGTGGCGGAATTCCGGCGGCAGGGCGGCCATCGCCTCGGCGTCCACATAGGGCGGGTTGGTGATGATGACGTCGTACTTGCGGTTCTTCAGCGGCGCGAACAGGTCGCCGTGGTGCAGCGCGATGCGGTCCCCGAACCCGCTGTCGGCGACGTTGCGCTTGGCCACCTCCAGCGCGTCGGCGGACAGGTCCACCGCGTCCACCTGGGCCTCCGGGAAGATCTGCGCGGCCAGGATGGCGAGGCAGCCGGAGCCGGTGCAGAGGTCGAGAACCCGCTCAACCTCCGTCGGGTCCTCCACCAGCGTGAAGTCGTCGCCGCCGATCAGGTCGGAGAACAGGATCTCCCCGATGTAGGAGCGCGGGACGATCACCCGCTCGTCCACATAGAAGGGAATGCCCTGGATGTAGGCCTTGTTCAGCAGGTAGGAAGCCGGCTTGCGCGTCTCCACGCGGGCGTGCAGCAGGTCGGCGACCTTGCGGCGCTCCGCCAGGGTCAGCCGGGCGTCCACATAGGGATCGAGCTGGTCGATGGGCAGGCTCAGCCCTTCCAGCACCATGAACACCGCCTCGTCATGGGCGTTGGTGGTGCCGTGGCCGTAGTCCAGATCGGCCTCGTTAAAGCGGCTGACGCCGTAGCGGATCAGGTCGCGGACGGTGCGCAGCTCGATCGCCGCGTCGGCGGGGGTGAGGTCCAGGGAGGGGGTGGTCACTTACAGGATCTCCAGAACGCTTTCCGGCGGACGGCCCACGCGGGCCTTGTCGCCCGAGACGACGATGGGCCGCTCGATGGCGGCGGGGTTGGCGGACAATGCGTCGATCAGGGCGTCGCCGTCGAGATCCTTGGCGATCCCGGCCTCCGCCGCCTCCTTGGCGCGCAGGATGTCGCGCGGACCCTTGCCCAGCTTGCCCAGGATGGCCTTCAGCTCCGCCGGGCCGGGCGGAGCCTTCAGATACTCCACGACGGTGGGCTCGATGCCCCTGGACCTCAGAAGCTCCAGCGTCTGGCGCGACTTGGTGCAGCGCGGGTTGTGGTAGATGGTGACGTCGCTCATCCCGGTGTTTCCCTCGCTCTTCCCAGCCATGGCTTTGTCGGTGGCAGGAATACACCCGCCCCGCGCGCCGCGCCAACCCGCCATGCGGAATGGCGGCGGCAGCGCAACATCCCTCGCGTGACAAGGCCGGCGCTTGGCATTACCTTGCGCGCTCGCATTATTGGCGGCCCGCCGCGTGCGGGGCCATTCATTTCGACGGATGCCGGCCGTGACGAAGCTCTCGCTCTCCAAGGACAAGATCAACATCCTGCTGCTCGAAGGCGTTCACGACAACGCCATCAACGAGCTGGCGCATGGCGGCTACGCCACCGTGGAGCGTCTGCCGCACGCGCTGGACGAGGCGGAACTGCTGGAGCGCATCGGGTCCGTCCACATGCTGGGCATCCGCTCGCGCACCCAACTGACCGCCAGGGTGCTGGAGGCGGCGCAGCGGCTGTTCAGCGTCGGCTGCTTCTGCATCGGCACGAATCAGGTCGATCTGAAGGCCGCCCGCCGACTCGGCATCCCGGTCTTCAACGCGCCCTATTCGAACACCCGGTCGGTGGCGGAGCTGGTGATCGGCGAGGTCATCATGCTGATGCGCGGCATCTTCTCGAAGTCGAACCTCGTGCATGGCGGCGGCTGGATGAAGTCGGCCAAGGACTCGTACGAGATCCGCGGCAAGACGCTGGGCATCGTCGGCTACGGCCACATCGGCACGCAGGTGTCGATCATGGCCGAATCGATGGGCATGAAGGTCCGCTACTACGACGTCGTGAACAAGCTGGCGCTCGGCAACGCGCAGCCCTGCCACTCGCTGGAGGAGCTGCTGGCGGTGTCCGACGTGGTGACGCTGCACGTCCCCGACACGCCGCAGACCCGCGACATGATCGGCGAGGCGCAGATCCGCGCCATGAAGAAGGGCGCCCACCTGATCAACGCCGCCCGCGGCAAGGTCGTGGTGATCGAGGCGCTGGCCGCCGCACTGAAGGACAAGCACGTGCTGGGTGCCGCCATCGACGTGTTCCCGAAGGAACCGGGCGGCGACAAGGAGGTGTTCGAGAGCGCGCTGCGCGGGCTCGACAACGTGATCCTGACCCCGCACATCGGCGGTTCGACGATGGAGGCGCAGGCCAACATCGGCACCGAGGTGTCGCAGAAGCTGATCGAGTATTCGGACAACGGCTCGACCATGGGGGCGGTGAACTTCCCGCAGGTCGGCCTGCCGGTCGTCCACGCCGGCTGCACCCGCTTCCTGCACGTCCACGAGAACCGTCCGGGCGTGCTGCGCAAGATCAACGAGGTCTTCTCGGGCCGCAACCTCAACATCGCCGCGCAGTATCTCCAGACCGATCCGGAGCTGGGCTACGTCGTGGTGGATGTCGACGGCGACGTGGAGGAGAACGAGGTGGCGAGCGACCTGCGCGCCATCGAGGGCACGCTGAAGGCCCGCTTCCTCTATCCGGGCAAGCGCTGAGGTCCGGCGTTGCGGCCCTTGCCGTCGGCGGGGGCCGCACCGACATAGGCGGAATGATCCTCCGCCCGTTCCGACCGCGCCTGCGCGCCGGCCTTCTGACGCTCCTGTGCCTGGGTGGGGGAGGGCTTGGCTTTTCAGCGCCCGCGGCCGCGCAAACCGCGACGGCCCAGGGCGGAGTCGCCGCCTGTCCAAACTTCGCGCCGGCCCGCGTGGTCCTCGATCTGCAAATCGCCCCGCTGCGCACCGATTACAGCCAGTCCATCCGGCAACTGGCCCAGAAGCCGGGGCGGCGGCCCATCGCGGGGCGGACCGCCAATTCCCACACGCTGGGACTGGCGGCCATCCAATACAATCAGCAATGGCAGGCCGGCGTCATGACGGCGTCGCTGGGGCAGGGCCGCTACTGTGGCGCGGCGCAGACCCTGACCGTCACCTTCGGCTACGACGAGCGCACCGTCTATGTCGCCCGTGAGCTGCCGCAGGGCAGTTGCATCCATGGCGAGGTCCTGGCCCACGAGATGAGCCACGTCACGGTGGATGAGCAGCTTCTGCGCGAGTATGTGCCGGTTCTGAAGCGCCGGCTGGAGGATGTGGTCGGCCGCGCCCGCCCGGCCCAGGGGCGCTCCGAGCGGCAGGTCATGGCGGCGATCGAGCAGCCGATCAAGGCGGCGATGCGCCAGCTGATGGAGGAGTTCGGACGCGAACGCAACGCGCGTCAGGCCCGCATCGACACCCCCGCCGAATACGAGCGCATCAGCCGCTCCTGCAACGGCGAGATCAACCGCTACCTCGGGCGCGTCTGACCCATCGAGCGGCGCGTCACCGCCGGCGCCCGCGTCCGGAGGCGTGGCGGTCGATGAACTCCGGCGGCTTGCGGGACACCCAGCGCAGGAAGGCGGCGATGTCCGGGTGGGCGCGCAGGCTGCCGATGGTGTGGTAGTGGTCGCGCAGGTCCGCCTCGCTCAGCACCGCGTGGATCTTGGCGTGGCAGACGCGGTGCATGGTCACCGTGTCCTGTCCGCCGTAGGTGCGCGGAATCAGGTGGTGCTCGTTCAGGCTGGGGCCGGGCACCATCGGGCGACCGCAGAGCGGGCAAGGCGGATGGAACGAGGGCGGATGGAACGGGGCGGGCGGCGGCATGAAGCCTCCGGGCGGGCGGCGGCCGTCAGCCGGGCGGAGCCGCGGGCAGGGCGGCGCGGATGCGGGCGACCAACTCGTCGGCCTGATAGGGCTTCTGGAGGATGGGCAGCCCGTCCAGCGCCGAGGCGCGCTGGATCTCCGCATAGCCGGTGACCATCAGGACCGGCAGGCCGGGGCGGCGGGCGCGCAACTCCTGCACCAACTCCAACCCCGTCATGCCGGGCATCGCGTAATCGGTCAGCACGAGGTCCACCTCCGGTTCGCGGGCGAAGACGTCCAGCGCATCGGGGCCGCTGGACGCCTCCATGATGCGGAAACCGGCATGCTCCAGAACCGTTGCGGTTGCCATGCGGACCAGCGCCTCGTCCTCCACCAGCAGGATGGTGGCGGGGCGGGGCGGGGATGGCACGGCGGCGGGCGGTTCGGCGTCCTGGCCCGCATCCTCCTCGGCGTCGGCCCGCGGCAGATAGAGCGTCACCGTCGTGCCGGTGCCCAGCCGGGTCGTGAGCACCACCGTTCCGCCGGACTGCGCGGCCAGCCCGTGCACCATCGACAGACCCAGGCCGGTGCCGTGCCCGACGCCCTTCGTCGTGAAGAAGGGCTCGAAGGCGCGGGCCGCCGTCTCCTCGCTCATCCCGCTGCCGGTGTCGGCGACGGCGATGGACACGCAGTCCCCGGCGGCGAGGTCGAGCGGACGACCTTCCGCGTCGTCCGGGCAATTGCCGGTGCGGATGGTCAGGGTGCCGCCCGCCGCCATCGCGTCCCGCGCGTTGATGGCGAGGTTGAGAATGGCCATTTCGAGCTGGTTCGGGTCGACCCGCGCCGGCCACAGGCTGGGGGCCGTCTCGGTCACGATGCGGGTGGTGCCGCCCAGCGTGCGTTCCAGCAGCCCGCCCATGCCCGTGACCAGGGCGCCGACGTCGACCGTCTTCGGCTCCAGGCGCTGCCGGCGGGAGAAGGCCAGGAGATGCTGGGTCAGGGTGGCGCCGCGCTCCACCGCCTTTTCCGCCATGTCGAGAGCCTGGGGGTGGGCGGCCCCACCCCCTTCGCCGGCGGCGCGCAGCAGGTAGAGCGAGGTGCCGATGGCCTGCAGCAGGTTGTTGAAGTCGTGGGCGATGCCGCCGGTGAGCTGACCGATGGCCTCCATCTTGCGGGCCTGGTGCAGCGTCTCCTCGATCTCGCGCAGGGCCTGGCCCGTGCGCTCCCGTTCCTCGACGTCGCGGGCGACGTGATAGGCGCCGATGCGCCGCCCGCTGGAATCCAGGATGGTGCCGAAGGCCAGCTCGTAGCGCTTGCGCTGCAGGGTGGGGTCGCCCAGCTCCTCCACGATGGTGAAGCGTTCCCCGCCGAGCGCGCGGCTCCACAGGGATTCCGCAGTGACCTGCGCGGTGGGCAGATGCTCCATCATCTCCAGCAGGCGCTGGCCGATGGCCGGGCGATGGCCGTACAGCGCCTCGACCTCCCGCTGGTAGGCGCCGTTGAAGAGAATGTAACGACATTCCTGGTCCACCGCGACGATCAGGTCGGTGGAGCTTTCGATGATCGCGGCGAACAGCCGGCGGTCGGAGGCGTGGCGGTCCACCAGTTCGCCCAGCTGCATCTCGTGGGCGCGCCGCCGCTCCGTCACATCCTCCAGGATGCCGACGGCGCGGGTGGTGCCGTCCGGGTCGGTCAGGCAGGAGCCGCGCATGGCCAGCCAGCGCACCTGCCCGTCGGGCGAGCCCACGGGGAACTCCGCCTCCAGTTCGCCCTTCGGCGGATCGTCGCGGAAGAGGGCGGCGCGGATGGCGTTGCGGTGGTCCGCCGCGACGTTGCGAATCCAGGACTCGACCGAGGCGCCGTCGAGCACCGGGACGCCCAGGAGCGCGGCGGTGCGGTCCGACCCGTAGAAGCGGCGGCTGCGCATGTCGAAGCGCCAGACGCCCAGCCCGACGACCTCCATGACCAGCCGCTGCTGCGCCTCGCTGTCGCGCAGGCGGCGGGCCGCCCGGTTCAACGCTCCGGCCACCGCGTTGACCTCGCGGATCGGTGCGGGGGCGGTCATCACCAGCGAGGCGTGCGGGCCGTCGCGTCCCAGCGCCAGGGCGGAGCCGGCCAGCGCCGCGACCGGATCGGCGATGCGCCGCCCGACCGCCAGCGCCATCGCCAGACTGATCAGCAGCAGGATGCCGCCGCCGCACAACACCAGCGTGACCGAGCGGCGCATGGGCTCGGCGATCAGCGTCTGCGGGACGCCGACGGCGACGGTCCAGCCCGACAGCTCCGACCGGGCGAAGGCGTTGAACAGCGGCGTGCCGTCCCGCGCCATGGCGGTGAAGGTCCCCGAACTCGCCGAGGCGGTCCGGCGGAACACCTCCGCTGAAATCGGCGTGCCGGTGAAGGTGTCGGAGGCCGCGGTCCGGGTGATGACGACCCCTTGCCGGTCCCATAGGGCGGCGATCCATCCCTCAGGAAGGCTCTGCTGGCGCAGCACCTCGATGAACATCTCGGTCGGGATGCTCATGGCAAGCACATGCTCCGAGGGTCCATTCCGCGTGATCGGCAAGGCGACGGCGACCAGGGGACGTTGGGCGACGACGCCCGTGAAGATCTCGGAGATCTGGGTCTGACCGCTGTCCGCCGTCCTCCGGACGAGGCCCGTCACCGCGGTGCGGGGGAGCGGCTCCCCGAACGGCCGGCGCGTGTTGATCAGCTGCTGGCCTTGGGCGTTGCTCAGCACGATGTGGACGCCCTCGCGCCGGGAGCCCTTGTGCCGAAGCACCTCGGTCGCCTGCCGGTGGAAGGCGGCGAGATCGCCCTTCGCCAAGTGGGGAGAGGTCGTCAGAACCTGGAGCGTCGTCTCCATCGCCATGAGTTCGCGGTCGATGGCGACGGCCAGCGTCCGGGCCAGATCCTGGCCGGATCGCTCGATCGCGGCGCTCTGCGTCTCGGCCATGCGGAAGACCGTCCAGCCGGCGAATCCCAGCATCGGCAACAGCGCCGCCATGACCAGCAGCACCAGCCCGGTGCGGAGCGACAGCCCGCCGGTCCGGGACTGATCGTCGCCCGCCACGCCTTCGTTGGCGGCAGGGGTATCGTCATCCTGAGCGTGCACAGGCACGAGATGTCATGCTCCGGTATGCATGGCAAGGGTGGTGTCCGTAACCATCGCAGAGTCCGGCAGCAAAGGACACACCTTTGACGGGGCAGGGTTTTTATCGAAAGGGGTGGGAATACCGCTAACTCATTCGATCGAATGGAGCCGGCGGAGAAGGCGAAGAGCGCGAAGACACGGCGTGCGTGAAAAGAAAAAGGAGCCGCAAGCGGCTCCTTTCCCGTCATCGGCCGGGGTGTTGGCCGGGGGTCAGGCCGACGGCTTGCCGTCCATCAGCGCCACGAAGCGGTCGAACAGATAGTGGCTGTCCTGCGGGCCGGGCGAGGCTTCCGGGTGGTACTGCACCGAGAAGACCGGCTTGTTCTTCAGCCGGATGCCCTCGTTGGAGCCGTCGAACAGGCTGACATGGGTCACCTCGGCGTCGGCGGGCAGGGTCTCCTCCATCACCACGAAGCCGTGGTTCTGGCTGGTGATCTCGACCCGGCCGGAGGCCAGGTCCTTCACCGGATGGTTGGCGCCGCGATGGCCCAGCGACATCTTCTTCGTCTTGGCGCCGAGCGCCAGCGAGAGCATCTGGTGGCCCAGGCAGATGCCGAACATCGGCAGGCCGGTGTCCAGCAGGCCCTTGATCGTCGGCACGGCGTACTCGCCGGTGGCCGCGGGGTCGCCGGGGCCATTGGACAGGAAGACGCCGTCCGGCTTGTGGCGCATCACCTCCTCGACGGTGGCGGTGCCCGGAACCACGGTCACCTTGCAGCCGGCCGCCGCGAGGCAGCGCAGGATGTTGCGCTTGGCGCCGAAATCGATCGCCACGACGTGGAAGCGCGGGCTCTCCTGTGTGGCGTAGCCGGCGCCGAGCGTCCAGGCGCCCTCATCCCAGCCGTAGGTCTGGCGGCAGGAGACGTCCTTGGCGAGGTCCATGCCCTCCAGCCCCGGCCAGCCCTTGGCCTTGGCGACCAGCGCGTCGAGGTCGAATCGGCCGTCCGGCGCGTGGGCGACGACGCCGTTCGGCGCGCCCAGGTCGCGGATGCGGCGGGTCAGGCGGCGGGTGTCCACCCCGGCCAGACCGACCAGACCGTAGCTCTTCAGCCAGTCGTCGAGATGGCGGGTGGCGCGCCAGTTCGACGGGTCGGTGATGTCGGCGCGCAGGATCAGGCCGCGCGCGGCGGGGGTCACCGTCTCGATGTCCTCCGGGTTGGCGCCGGTGTTGCCGATGTGGGGGAAGGTGAAGGTGATGATCTGCCCGGCGTAGCTGGGGTCGGTCAGGATTTCCTGATAGCCGGTCATCGAGGTGTTGAAGCACACCTCGCCCACCGAATCCCCCACCGCACCGATGCCTCGGCCCTTGAAGACGGTGCCGTCGGCCAGAACCAGGACACCGGTGTAAGCGCCGGCATCGCCCGCCGGGAGAGTCGATTGAGCCATCCTTCAGACCTTATCAAGAGCCGCCGCGGGCCACATATTCCTGCTTCGCGGAACGTCGGCGCCGCGTCCCGCCCCGCTGGGCGCACGCGTCGTCGTCGGTCCGTGCCCCGCCATCCCGGTTCCTTGCGGCCGGGTGTCTGAGCCTGGATCGATTAGTCGGGACGGGTGAGCCGGTCAACCGTATATGACGATTGGTACCCCGATTTCCAGCGGCGCGTTTGCATATTCGCCGTGCTTCACCGGTGGGGCTCGGCTGTTGAAGGGGGGGGAGCCGCCTCTTCGGAATTGACGTGGCAATCCGGCGCAAATTTAGGAATATTACCGGTTCGCGCCGCATCTCCCGCGCATTCCCACGGACGGCCGGGCGGCGGCACGGGTGCTTCCGATCCGCCGTTGATCGTTTCGACCTGACGACACCCTGACGATACAAGGACACACGCAATGCTGCGCACGCGCCTGAACGAGGCTTTGAAGCAGGCGATGCTCGCCAAGAACCAGCGCGCCGTCTCGACCGTGCGCCTGATCCTGGCCGCGCTGAAGGACCGGGACATCGCGGCGCGCTCGCGCGGCGTCACCGACGGCATCGACGAGGCCGAGATCCTCTCCATGCTGCAGACGATGATCAAGCAGCGCGGCGAGTCGATCAAGCTGTACGAGCAGGGCGGCCGCCTGGAGCTGGCCGAGCAGGAGCGCGAGGAGATCACCATCATCGAGGGCTTCCTGCCCAAGCAGATGTCGGAGGAGGAGGTGGCCGCCGCCGTCAAGACGGTGGTGGACGAGATCGGCGCCACCTGCATCAAGGACATGGGCAAGGTGATGGCGGAGCTGAAGACCCGCTACGCCGGCCAGATGGACTTCTCCAAGGTCAGCGGCACCGTGAAGCAGCAACTGTCGGCCTGCTGAGCGTGCGGTTGCCGATCTAGCACGGGTGCCGCCCGCCCATGGCCTTCCCGCCCCAATTCCTGGAAGAGCTCCGCACCCGTCTCGCCCTGTCGGACGTGGTGGGCAAGCGCCTGCGCCTGATCCGCGCCGGCCGCGAGTACAAGGCGCCGTGCCCCTTCCACAACGAGAAGTCGCCTTCCTTTTACGTCAACGACCAGAAGGGCTTTTTCCATTGCTTCGGTTGCGGGGCGCACGGCGACATCATCGGTTTCGTGATGCGCCACGACAACCTCGCCTTCCCGGAGGCGGTGGAAGCGCTGGCCGGCGAGGCGGGAATGCCCGTCCCTCGCGCCACCGAGGAGGACAAGCAGCGCTACGAGCGGCGCAAGACGCTGCACGATCTGGTCGAGCAGGCCGCCCGCTGGTTCGAGCAGCAGCTCTACGCTCCCGCGGGCCGCGCCGGGCTGGAGTATTTCCAGCGCCGCGGGCTGGACACCGACGGCATGGCGCGCTTCCGCCTGGGCTTCGCCCCCGGTGACTCCGGCGCGCTGCGCGGCCAGCTGCTGAAGCAGGGCTTCTCCGAAGAGGACATGGTGACCGCTGGACTGCTGAAGCGGCCGGAGGACGGGCGCACGCCCTACAGCTTCTTCCGCAACCGGGTGATCTTCCCGGTGACCGACCGGCGCGGCCGGGTGGTCGCCTTCGGCGGGCGCATCCTGGAGGGCGACGGCCCGAAATACGTCAACACCGCCGATACGCCGCTGTTCCACAAGGGCACGCTGTTGTACGGCCTGTCGCGGGCGCGGCAGGCGGCGGCGGACGGCAAGCCGGTGATCGTCGCCGAAGGCTACATGGACGTCATCGCACTGGTCCGCGCCGGGTTCGAGGGTGCCGTGGCGCCGCTCGGCACCGCCCTGACCGAGACGCAGATCCAGGAACTGTGGAAGCTGATTCCCGACGCGGAGAAGGTGCCGTTCCTCTGCTTCGACGGCGACAACGCCGGGCGGCGGGCGGCGTGGCGGGCGGTGGAACGCATCCTGCCGCACCTCGCCCCCGGCCATTCCGCCCGTGTCGCCTTCCTGCCGGAGGGGGAGGACCCCGACAGCCTGATCCGTCTGCACGGCCCCCGCGCCATGCAGGAGGTGCTCGGCGAGGCCATCCCGCTGTCCGAGGCGGTGTGGCGGATGGAGACCGAGGGCAAGCCCACCGGCACCCCGGAATCAAAGGCGGCGGTGAAGGCGGCGCTGGACTCGCGGGTGGGGCAGATCGCCGACCGCGACGTGCAGTCCTTCTACCGCACGGAGATGCGCCGCCGCGTCGACGAGGCCTTCGCCCCGCCGCCGCGCCAGCGCAACGACCGCGGCCCCTGGGTCCCGGGCGGTTCCTGGCAGGGCGGGGGGCAGGGGGGGCGTTTCGGCCAGCAGACGCGCCGTCACACGCCGGGCCTGCCGGGCCTGCGCACCGCGCCGCCGCCCGGCCACCGCCGCCGCAACCCCGGCAATCTCGCCGCCGCGCGGGAGCGCGTTCTGCTCGCCGTGATCATCAATCACCCCGAGTTGTTTGATGAGTTGGGCGAATCGTTGGGCATGCTGCCTTTTCCCGACCGGGAATTGGAGGAATTGCGCCAAGCGGTCATTGGATTGCTTGCCGAACGGCGGGAAAACGACTCGGGACTTGACGCCGCATCGCTTTGTCGCCACTTGTCTTCCGCCGGCTATGATACCATTGTCCGCTCTCTGCTCAGCGAGTCGACCTATGTCCATGCCGGCTTTGCACGCCCGGATGCGTCCTCCCTGGACGCGAAGCGGGGGTGGTGGCCGACATGGCATCACCTTCATCATAGGCAGGTGATGGCCGATTTGAGAGAAGCGGAGGCGGCTTTGGCCCGTGACAACAGCGAGGCGAACTTCGCGCGGGTCGTGGCCCTTCAACAGGAGGTCATCAGGTCCGGAATGGGTATGACGGATGACGAGGATCTCGACGATGCCTAGCGGCCGCCGCCGCCGGGCGTGGTGCGGAAGGGAAGGGCCGGAGGGAATGAGACCCGGAGGGGTCTGTCCGGACAAGGTCCGGAACGGTTCACAACCGGTTTAAGCAGGTGCGGATCGACAGCGGGGGGCCGCTGCGATGCGTGCTATGGGTTTTTATAATGGGGTAATGCGGGGGCATCGATCGCATGGCCACGAAAGCTGCGAACAGCGTTGAAGTTTCCGAAGCCCGGGACGAGGCCGGCGACGGCCCGCTCATGGACGGCATGGGTCTTGCCGTCAAGAAGATGATCGCCCGCGGCAAGGAGCGTGGCTACGTCACCTATGACGAGCTGAACGCTGCCCTGCCGCAGGATACATCGTCTTCCGAGCAGATCGAAGACACGATGGCCATGCTCTCCGAGATGGGCATCAACATCGTCGAATCGGAAGAGCAGGACTCGGAAGGCAACGCCAACGCCGACGGCGAGGGCGAAGGCCGGTCCGCCGGCAATCTGGACGACGACGACATCGGCCGCACCGACGACCCCGTGCGCATGTATCTGCGCGAGATGGGTTCGGTCGAGCTGCTGTCCCGCGAGGGCGAGATCGCCATCGCCAAGCGCATCGAGGCCGGGCGCGAGATGATGATCGGGGCGATCTGCGAATCGCCGCTGACCATCCGCGCCATCCTCGAGTGGCATGACGCCCTCATGGAAGGGAAGATGCTGCTGCGCGACATCATCGATCTGGACGCCACCTACGGTGGCGGCCCGGACGGTGAGGAGATCCCCGAAGGTCTGGCCGAGCCGGTGGAAGCCGCTCCGGAGGCGACCGAGGAGGAGCGTCCGCCGCGCCCCGAGGGCGAAAGCGAGGAGGAAGGCGACGAGGACGGCGACAACAGCCTGTCCCTGTCGGCCATGGAAGCCGCGCTGAAGCCGCAGGTCATCGAGACCTTCGAGAAGATCAAGGCCACCTACGACAAGCTGCACAAGCTGCACGAGGGCCGCATCGCGGCCATCCAGCGCGGCGAGGATGTGGCCAAGCAGTCGGACAAGAAGTACGACAAGCTCAAGACCGAGATGGTCGAGCTGATGAACACGGTGCGTCTGAACAACCAGCGCATCGAGCAGCTTGTCGAGCAGCTCTACGCCCTGAACCGCAAGCTGACCGGCTTCGAAGGCAAGCTTCTGCGCATGGCGACCGACTGCCGCGTGAAGCGCGAGGACTTCCTCAACCACTATTTCGGGCACGAGCTCGACCCGAACTGGCTGGAGCGCATCCGCGGCCTGAACCCCAAGACCTGGGGCAAGTTCTACGACAAATACGAGGCCGACATCCGCAAGACGCGCGACGGCGTGTCGAGCATCTCGGATGAGGCCAAGCTGCCGATCAGCGAGTTCCGCCGCATCGTCTCCACCGTCCAGAAGGGCGAGAAGGAGGCGAGCCGCGCGAAGAAGGAGATGGTCGAGGCCAACCTGCGCCTCGTGATCTCCATCGCGAAGAAGTACACGAACCGCGGCCTGCAGTTCCTGGATCTGATCCAGGAGGGCAACATCGGCCTGATGAAGGCGGTGGATAAGTTCGAGTACCGGCGCGGCTACAAGTTCTCGACCTACGCGACGTGGTGGATTCGTCAGGCGATCACCCGCTCGATCGCCGACCAGGCGCGGACCATCCGCATCCCGGTCCACATGATCGAGACGATCAACAAGCTGGTCCGCACCAGCCGCCAGATGCTGCACGAGATCGGCCGCGAGCCGACCCCGGAGGAGCTGGCGGAGCGTCTGATGATGCCGCTGGAGAAGGTCCGCAAGGTCCTGAAGATCGCCAAGGAGCCGATCTCCCTCGAAACGCCGATCGGCGACGAGGAGGATTCGCATCTCGGCGATTTCATCGAGGACAAGAACGCGGTCCTGCCGCTCGACGCCGCCATCCAGGCGAACCTGCGCGAGACGACGACCCGCGTCCTGGCCTCGCTGACCCCGCGCGAGGAGCGTGTCCTGCGCATGCGCTTCGGCATCGGCATGAACACCGACCACACGCTGGAAGAGGTCGGCCAGCAGTTCAACGTGACGCGCGAGCGCATCCGTCAGATCGAGGCGAAGGCCCTGCGCAAGCTGAAGCACCCGTCGCGGTCGCGCAAGCTGCGCAGCTTCCTCGACACCTGAGGGTTCCTTGGGGCGGAAGCTCCGCACGGAATGCTGTCGTATGGAAAGCGGGGGGCCTTCGGGTCCCCCTTTTCATTTTTGGGCGCCTTCATTTTGGTTGCGGCCCCTCTCGAACGGGGTTGCATAAACTCCCGGTTCTGGGCACATTCGGCATCCCTTGGTGGGGGCCTGTAGTTCAGCGGTTAGAACGCGCCGCTCATAACGGTGTTGTCGTCGGTTCGAATCCGGCCGGGCCCACCAATCTTCAACGGGTTGGCTGAACGAGATCGCGGCGCAGACAGACGGCGCTGGCAGGGCAGAGGCCGGCGAACTGCGCACTGGCGCGGATACCCGGCGGCGCCTCGCTCCGCTCCGCCCATTCGAAGCCGATGCGCTCGAAGAGGCCGGCGGCGTCTGTGGTCAGCAGCCACAACCGGTTCAGGCCGAGCATCACGGCCTCGTGGCAAATCGCCTCCGCCACCATACGCCCATTGCCCTTGCGGCGCCGCTCCGGCAGGACGACGACCGAGCGGAGAAGTCCGTCGCGTTCGTAGACCTCCAGGCCGCCATAGCCCACAAGCCCGTCGGGACCGTCCAGGCGCCAGAAACACCGCCCTGCGGTGGCGATGTCCTCGTTCGGCAACCCTGCGGAGGCGAGAAGGGCGGCGAGCGCCGGCAACCCATCCATCGTCAGCGGCGTGGCCGCAAGTGGTCCCGTCATGACGGCTCCCTCCGGTTCAGCGCACACGCTGGAAACAGCGAAAACGCCGTCGGATCGATTGATCCAACCGCGTGCATCAGAATATTATGGAGAGGATTTTGCAAGCTTTGCAAAGAAAGGAGAGTGGCGCGCCCGAAGAGATTCGAACTCCTGACCCCCAGATTCGTAGTCTGGTGCTCTATCCAGCTGAGCTACGGGCGCTTCTCTCTGCCGCGGCGCCGGCGGGGCCGTCGTCTGCGGTGGCGCGGTTTTTAATCGCGGCGTGACCGGAAGGCAACCAAAATCGTCCGGCTCGTGAAATTTTTCCGGCAAGGGGATGTCAGCCCTTTGACGGACTACAGAATGGCGGCGGTTGGGCTTACCTTGGCGTGGAGAACGATTAGCCAGAAGGGCATTTGAGAACAGCTATGGGCATGACGTTTCTAAGCCGCGCCGTTATCGGGCCGGTGGGGTTGCTGATGGCACTTTCCGTGACGGCAACGATCGGGGCGGCGCAGGCGGCGGACGACCGGGCCGGCGCCGCGGTGCTGGTGTCCGCGGCCATCGGCAACGAGGTCGTCCAGATGGTCGAGCTCGGTCCGAAGGTCATCCAGGTGACCGTCAACGACCGCGTCGTCTATGAGGACCGCGAGGGGCGCACCCTGTCCTTCGTGAACGCCTACAACATGGAAGGGCGCTGGCTGGTGCTGCTGCAGGAGAGCGTGGACGGCAAATGCGCCGCGCGCTTCCGCGTGCTCGACCTCGGCGGAACCAAGCCCTCCGTCTCGCTGCCGTTCGGGACCTGCAGCGACGCACCGAAGGTGGAGCAGGCCGACCGCACGCTGACCGTCTCGCTGCCCGCTTCCGATGGAAAGAGCACGGCCGCCTGGAACTACCGCGACGGGATGCTCGTTCGCATGCGCTGAACGGAAAGGGAGCGGCGAGGACCGTGGGACATCTGAACCTCTGGCACGTCAACAAGGCGATCTCGCTTCTCGGCAGCACGTCCTTCGTGCTGCCGGTGGCGGGCATCCTGATCGTGATGCTGTGGCGGCGCCATTCGGCGGTCTCGGCGGCGCGCTGGCTGGCCGTATTGGCCATGCTGATGGGCTCGGTGGCGCTTCTGAAGATCCTGGGCCACGCCTGCGGCATCCGCCTGTTCGACGACCGGCTGACCAGCCCCAGCGGTCACGCCGCCCTCGCCGCCGCCGTCTACGGGGCGGTCGGGGTGATGGCGGCGCGCTCGTTGGACGGCTGGCGGCGTGGCGTGGTGGTCCTGGGCGCCCTTGGCCTGGTCGTGGGCGTGGCGGCCTCGCGCATCCTGCTGCGCTACCATTCGGTGACGGAGGTGGTGGTCGGCCTCGTCCTCGGCGGGCTGGCGGTGGCGGCCTTCGCGCAGAGCTTCAACCGGCTGACCCCGTCCCGTCTGAACCTCAGCCCGTTGGTCCTGGCGCTGGTCGTGCTGTTCGGCGTCGCCACCTACGCGCTCGGCGACCGCACCAACGCGGAGCCGATGCTGAAGCATTTCGCCTATCTGCTGCGTGAGGAATCTCCGGTCTGCGGCCCGATGCCGCCGCTGAACAGTTTCCTCGAACGGCTCTAGCGGGTGTTTTCCTTGCCGGATGGCGCCGTTGTCCACGGCTGGTCTTCCCTGGACTTGGCAACCGGAATGTTTGCCTTGCGGTGCCGGTTCAGGGTTGAGAGCGGGCTTGCGACGGGGCATGGTGTGGGCTTATACCGACGCCCCCGTTCCTGACCCGTTCTGCTTTTTCGGTATCCCTTCCGCCCCATGTCGCTGTTCGGCCCCCTTCCACGCGCCGCCGCCACCGCCAGCGCGACGGTTTCCTTTTCGCAGGAGGATCTGGCGCGCGTCTTCGATGCGAAGACGCTGCAGCGCGGGCGCACGCTCATCCTGACCGGGGCGGTGACGCTGCTGGAGGCGGAGGGGCGGATCGCCGCCACGGTGACCGATCTCGGCCGGACTCTGTCGGTGACGGTTGTCCCGGTGCGCGGGCGCAGCCGGGTGGTCTTCGACAAGAGCTGCACTTGCGGGCGGAATGCCTGCGCCCACATGGCCGCGGCGGCGCTGATGACGCTGGACGCCCGGCCGGAAGGGCGGCAGATGTCCCTGTTCGACGCGCCGCCGGCCGCGTCGCAACCCGTGCTCCAGGCGGTGTCCGACCCGGCCCCCGCGCCGTCGCCGATTGCTGAACCGGCGCCTTTGCCTCCCTCACCGCCACCTCCCCCCGATCCGGTGCTCAGCGTCCGCTGGACCCTGGAGCCGGGCAAGGACGACGCGGCCATGTTCGTCTCCGCCGTGATCGCGGTGGAGGGGGCAGGGGAAGGCGACGACGTGTCCACCCCGGCCAGCCCGCGCGACGTGCTGGCCCGCGCGCCGCGCAGCCTGGACGGCGACGTGGACCGCGCCATCGCCCGAATGCTGGGCGGCGGCGGGGTGGTGCGCACGCCGGTCGCCAAGAGCCGCGGCGACGTGGTGGACCGCATCCTGCGCCGGCTGCTCGGCTGCGGGCGGCTGCGCTGGCGCGGCGGCACTGTGCTGGTGGAGGGGGCGGCGCTGACCATCCGCGCCTTCCGCGACCCGGCCACCCGCAAGCTGCGCCCGACCGGCCTGCCGCCCGGCGCCGCGCTGATCAAGGGGCTGGGCTACTGGTGCGTCGATCCGAAGGCCGGCACCGTCTTTCCCGTCGAGTTGCAGGTCGTCGAGGTGCCGAAGCCCAAGGCCGCGGTCGCTCCGTCCACCGCGAAGATGGCGCCCACGAAGGCGGTGCCCCTGAAGGCCTCCGCCCGGCCCGCGCCGGCGCGATCGGCGCCCGAGCGTCCGGACTTCCCGGCGGCCTCCGCCTTCGCCGCGGGCATGCCCGGCGGCGTGCGCATGGGCTCCGACCCCGCCGCGACCATCGTGGAGCGCGACCCGCGCGTCGTCGCCCGGCTGGGTCGGGTGGTGTCGCCCGACGGCGGACTGGTGGACGTGCTGCGGCTGGCCTTCGATTATGGCGAGGACGATTCGCCCTCGGAGATCGAGCCCGACGACCAGCGCCAGTTCGCCCGCGTCGAGGAGCCCGCCGGGGCGGTCTTCGTCCGCCGCGACAAATCGCTGGAGCAGGGGGCGCTGGACCGTCTCGCCGCCTTCGGCTTCGCCCAGGCGCGGATCGAGCCGCCCAAGGGCCAGTTGAACGCCCGCGGCACCCGCGTCCACTGGCTGACCGGCAAGGACGCCGACGAGCGCTGGTCGGCCTTCCTGACCACCGAGGTGCCGGCCCTGCGCAAGGATGGCTGGACCGTCGAGATCGGCGCCGACTTCGGAACCCGCGTCGTCGAGGCGAACGAGGAGGTGGCGGTCGCCGTGCGCGATTCCGGCGACGGCTGGTTCGATCTCGACGTCGGCGTGGAGATCGACGGGGAGCGCCGCGCCCTGCTGCCCATCCTGGCGACCTTGATCGAGCGCGGCGGCATGGACGCGACCCGCGTCATCGACGGGCGCGCCCATCTGGTGCTGGACGACGGCAACGTCCTGGCCCTGCCGGCAGAGCGGGTCGAGCGGCTGATGAGCGTCCTGGAGTCCATGCTGGAGAGCGGGCGGCGGCTGGACGACACGCTGAAGGTGCCGCTGACCGAGGCTGACGGGCTTCTGGACATCGACGACCTGATCGCCCGGCGCACCGAGGACACCGGCCAGATCGACCGCTACCTGCGCACCATCCAGGAGCAGGAGATGCCGGCGGAGATGGACCCGCCGCCGGGCTTCCAGGGGACGCTGCGCGACTACCAGCGCGTCGGCCTCGCCTGGATGCAGGGGCTGCGGGCCAACCGGGTGGCCGGCATCCTGGCCGACGACATGGGGCTGGGCAAGACCGCCCAGACGCTGGCCCACATCGCCATGGAGGAGGAGGAGGGCCGGCTGACCGACCCTTGTCTCGTCGTCGTGCCGACCAGCCTCGTCCCCAACTGGGTGGCCGAGGCGCAGCGCTTCACGCCGCGCCTGCGGGTGGTCGTCCTGCACGGGCTGGACCGGCACGAGAAGCTGGGCGACCTCGACCGCGCCCACATCGTGGTGACCACCTACGGTGTGGTGGGCCGCGACGTCGAGATGCTGAAGCGCCGGACGTGGCACCTGCTGATCCTGGACGAGGCGCAGGCCATCAAGAACCCCGACAGCAAGGCGACCCGCGCCGTCTGCGCGCTGAACGCCCGCAACCGGCTCTGCCTGTCCGGCACGCCGGTGGAGAACAATCTCGGCGAGTTGTGGAGTCAGTTCGCCTTCCTGATGCCCGGCCTGCTCGGCGACCGCAAGGAGTTCGGGCGCCGCTACCGCACGCCCATCGAGAAGCGCGCCGACGGCACCCGCGCCAAGCAGCTGATGCGCCGCATCCGCCCCTTCCTGCTGCGCCGCACCAAGGAGGCCGTGGCGAAGGAGTTGCCGCCGAAGACGGAGGTGGTGGTGCGCATCGACCTGGAGCCGGCGCAGCGCGACCTCTACGAGACCATCCGCCTGTCGGTGAACGAGACGGTGCGGGCGGCGCTGGCGGTCAGCGGCGTGTCGCGCAACGCCATCACTATCATCGACGCGCTCCTGAAGCTGCGTCAGGTCTGCTGCGATCCGCGTCTGGTGAAGATCCCCGCCGCCGGCAAGGTGAAGGAGACGGCCAAGCTCGACGCGCTGACCGACATGGTGCTGGAGATGGTGCCGGAGGGCCGCCGCATCCTGATCTTCTCGCAGTTCACCTCCATGCTCGACCTCATCAAGTTGCGGCTGGAGGAGGCGAAGATCGGCTATGTCGAGCTGACCGGGCGCACGCTGGACCGCGCGGAGCCGGTCAACCGCTTCCAGAACCGCGAGGTGCCGGTCTTCCTCATCAGCCTGAAGGCGGGCGGCCGCGGCCTGAACCTGACGGCGGCGGACACGGTGATCCACTACGATCCCTGGTGGAACCCGGCGGCGGAGGATCAGGCGACCGACCGCGCTTACCGAATCGGGCAGGACAAGCCGGTCTTCGTCTACAAGCTGATCGCCGCCGACACGGTGGAGGAACGCATCCTCGACTTGCAACGGCGCAAAGGCAACCTGTCGGACGCAACCATCGAGGGCACCGGTCTCATCAGCGCACTTGAAGGCGGGGACATCGACTATCTGCTGGGTAGGGCGGCGGACTGACCGTACCCTCGGGGTTACCGCCCTTCCCGGTCTGGCCTTCGCCGGTCCATGGCATAGATCCTTGACGACGAAAGCACTGCGTTCGTTTCCCTTGCAGCGGGGAGGGCCATGGCATCGACGAAGCGGGACACCGCACCCGATCCGGAACGGCTCATCGGCGCGTGGCGCGACGCCGCCGCGGACGCCCGCCGTTGGCGTGACGATCCGGACCGCGTGGCCGCCCTGAGGGCGGCGCGCACCCGCCTGCACCAGCCGCCGCCACCGCCGCCGCGCCCGCCCCAGCGGGTGCTGGCCGACGAGTTGCACGCCGCCCGCGCCGCCTGGGAAGAAGGGCAGGGGCTGGACGGCACCGCCCGCGCCCTGGCCTACGCCAACCTGAAGCGCTGGGAGCCGGGCTTGTTCGGCTACAGCGAGACGCAGCGTTCCACCGCCGGCAAGATCGCCGCGTCGGAAGCGGCGGAGTCGCGGCGCGATGCGCAGGAGCGGGCGGAGGCCCAGGCCCTGATCCGCGCCTTCCGCCGGGTCCAGGACCGCGCCCGCAGCACCGCCCGCGCTGTTCAGGCCGACCCCCGCGCCCGCGCCATGGCGGCCGACGAGGGGCTGATGCTTCCGGATGGCGGCCGGTCCCGTGGTGTGACGGCGCCGTGAGGCGGCGCCTCAAGACCAGCGACGACCAGGCGTCCTTCACGCTGTCGCCCACGGCCTTGCCCGATGAGAAATTGCTGGAGATCCACCGCCGGCTCTGCCTGATTTTCGGCTGCCCGATCGCCTATTTCCGCGCGCTCGACCCGCTCAGCGAGCTGGTGTCCTCGCTGCTGTCGCACCGCACGCGCAACGCGGCGTCCGGAGCGGCCTTCCGCGCCTTGCGGGCGCGCTGGGGGGAGGATTGGGCCGCCGTCCGCGACGCCGACCCGGCGGAAGTCGAGGCGGTCATTGCTGGCGTCACGTGGCCGGAACAGAAGGCGCCGCGCATCCAGGCGATCCTTCGGCGGATCACGGAGCTGCGCGGCGAACTCTCCCTGGATTTCCTGGCGGAGATGACGGTGCCGGAGGCGCGGGTCTGGCTGCAGGCGCTTCCCGGCGTCGGTCCGAAGACCAGCGCCGCGGTGATGAGCTTCAGCAGCCTGCGCCGTCCTGCTTTGCCGGTGGACAGCCACCATCACCGCGTCGCGGTGCGCACCGGGCTGATCCCGCCCAGCGTGGCGGTCGGCCCGTCGCACACCATCCTGGAGGCGCGGCTTCCCCCGGAGTGGACGGCCCAGCAGATCTACGACCATCACGAGGTGATGATGCTGCACGGGCAGCGGGTCTGCTTCTACCGCAACCCGGCCTGTGAGCGGTGTGTCCTGCTGGATGTGTGTCCGGAGGGGCAGGGGCGGTTGGCGGGTGGGTCGTCGGCTGAGGGGGCGTAGCCGATTATTGCCCCCACCCTAACCCTCCCCCGCTCACGCAGGGGAGGGAACTGCCGTCACTTCGCGGAAGGCACCCTCCCCTGCGGCAGCTCTCGCGCAAACCAAAGGTTTGCGCTGACGCGGCAGGCGGACCTTTGGTCCGCCGGGAGCGGGGGAGGGCCGGGGTGGGGGCACGTTTCCAGGGTGTTCAATTCACCAGCGGCGGGCGGCGCATGCCCGGCAGGGGCGAGGGGGTGCTTCGTTGCTGTGGGCGTTCACCCGTGGCGGCCTGTTCGGCGGCGTCGAGCATGGCTTCGGCCTGCTTCTGCACGGCGGCGGCGCGGGCCTGGTCCATGGGATCGGTGCTTTCCTTCCGGACATAGCTAGCGGCCTGCTCGGCGAGGTCGAGGGTTTCGACCACCTCGTCCATCGTTTCCTCCAGCGCGGTCACATCGACCTTTTTGCCGGTCATGTCGTCGTCTCCCGTCGTTGCGGTTGGTGAAGCCAACAGGAGCGGAGCGGTCGCCGTTCCCGATTTGGTAACCCTGGCGGTGGACGGAGAAAAAAATCGACGCGGGCGCGGGAATAGTTTTTTGCAGCGCACGTTCGTCAGTGTGTCCGGTGGCGCCCGCCACCCATCTCACCCAGGCTTGCGAAATCCCCACATGAGCAACCCGAAGCGTTCGATCCGGTCTGCGGCCTTGGCCGCGGCGATGCTCGCCGTGACTGCCGGCCACGCGTCCTTCTGGTCCTGGCGCAACGCGCCCACTCCTGTGGACGCCGTGCCGGGTCGCATCGAATCCGTCTCCTACTCCCCCTCGGGCCGCAGCTACGACCCGAACCACCAGCCGGTGGTCGATGCGGTGGAACTGGACCGGGACATGACCGCCATCGCCGGCTTCGCCGACGGTGTGCGCACCTATTCCACGCTCGGCTCCCAGGGCGACGTCCCGGCCATCGCGGCCAAGCACGGCCTGGACGTCACGCTGGGCGTCTGGCTGAGCGACGACAAGGCCCGCAACGAGCGCGAGGTCGCCCGCGCCATCGTGCTGTCCCGCACCGTGCGCGGCATCGAGCGCGTCGTGGTCGGCAACGAGACGCTGCTGCGCGCCGAGCTGACCGACGCGGAGCTGGCCTCCTACATCCGCCGCGTCCGCGCCGGCGTGCCGAAGCACATCAAGGTCGGCACCGCCGACGTGTGGTCGGAGATCGTCAAGGCCAAGGAAACCATCGCGGCGTCCGACTACATGGGCGTCCACGTCCTGCCCTACTGGGAAGGCGTGCCCGTGGAGAACGCGCTGACCTGGATCCGCGACCGGCTGGACACCGTGCGCAAGGCGCATCCGGGCAAGCCGCTGTTCGTGGGCGAGGTCGGCTGGCCGTCGGGCGGCGAGAACTTCCACGACGCCTACCCGACGCCGCAGGCCCAGGCCTTCGTCGTCCGCAACTTCGCCGCCGAGGCGGGAATGCTGGGCATCGACTACAACGTGGTCGAGGCGTTCGACGGCGTGTGGAAGTCCAGCATCGAAGGCTCGCCCGGCCCGACCTGGGGCGTGCTCGACGCCGACCGTGCGCCGAAATGGCCGCTGGCCGGCGATGTCCCGGCGCCCTGGGGCGACCGTGCGGGCGCCGCCGTGGCGCTGGCCCTCGGCCTCGCCCTGTCGGCCTTCGCCGCCTTCCGCCGCCGCACCAACATGACCTACGCGCTGGCCGCGTCGGTGGGTGCCAACATCGTCGGCTTCGGCGTCGGCTCGGCCGTCGCCGGCGCCTACGCCGAATACTTCACCTTTGGCGCCGCAACCACCTGGGGCTCCGCCTTCCTGCTCGGCGCCCTGATGATGTCGGTGGCCTTCGCCGACCTGACCGAGGTGGCCCGCCGCCTGTTCACCGGCCGCGCCCCGGCCCTGCTGCCGCGGGTTCCCGCGGTGCCGGAGCACAAGCCGATGGTGTCCGTGCACATCGCCGCCTGCCGCGAGCAGCCGGACGTGCTGGCCGCCACGCTGACCTCGCTGGCCCGAGTCGACTACCCGGACTACGAGGTCGTCGTCCTCATCAACAACACCGAGGACGAGGCGTTGGTCCGCCCCGTCGAGGAGCTGTGCGCCGAGCTGGGTCCGAAGTTCAAGTTCCACTGGTACAAGCAGATTTCCGGCTTCAAGGCTGGCGCGCTGAACGCCGCGCTGCGCCACACCGACCCGCGCGCCGAGATCGTCGCCGTGCTCGACGCCGACTACACGGTGGAGCCGGACTGGCTGAACAAGCTGGCCCCGACCTTCGCCGAGCCGCGCGTCGGCATCGTCCAGGCGCCGCAGGAGCACCGCGACGGCCATGAGACGCCGCTTAAGGCCGCCATGACCGCCGAGTACCGCCCCTTCTTCGACGTCGGCATGCAGGAGGGTCTGACCTCCCAGGCCTTCGTCTGCCACGGCACGATGATCATGCTGCGCCGCTCCGCCATGGAACAGGTCGGCGGCTGGTCGGAAGAGGGCATCTGCGAGGATACGGAGCTGGGCATCCGCATCCTGTCGGCCGGCTACCGCGCCGCCTACACGGACGAGCGTCTGGGCCAGGGCCTCGCCCCCGACAACTTCATGCAGTTCCGCAAGCAGCGCGACCGCTGGGTCTTCGGCTCCACCCAGATCCTGCGCGCCCACTGGCGGAAGTTCCTGCCCGGCGCCACGGAGCTGACGCTCGGCCAGAAGATCGGCTACCTGACCAACTGGGCGCGCTGGTGGTCCGACGCGGTGGGCGTGCTGGCCGCCGGTGCGGCGGTCACCTGGACCTTCGCCTCGCTGGTCCTGCCGCTGCACCTGCCGCCGGTCCAGGCCACCGCCGCGGTGCTGGGCGCCCTGGTCCTGCGCGCCGGGTCGAGCCTGCTGGCCTCGCGCTACGCCTCCGGCAACTCCTGGAAGGAGAGCGTCGGGGCCTGCGCCGTCGGCATGGCGCTGTCCACCACGGTGGCGCTCGCCGCCCTGCGCGGCGTGGTCCGCAAGCGCGATGCCTTCCGCGTCACCGCCAAGGGCGGCAAGCGGACCCAGGGCGCCTTCTGCGCCAAGCCGGAAGCCTGGCTGTCGGGTGCGCTGCTGGTCTCCGCCGTCACCGCGTGGTTCGCCAACCCGCTGGGCACCCTGTCGCTGGAGCTGTGGGCGATCCTGCTGACCGCGATGGCCGTGCCAAACCTGATGGCCGTGGGCCTCGCGATCGGCGACATGCTGCCCGCCGGCACCCCGCGCCCGGCGCCGCTGCCCGCCCCACAGGGTGTGGTCCAGCCCGCCGCCACCCCGGCCAAGGCCGCCAACGAGCCGGTCGCCGCGTAACCTCTCGACTTTGAACGGGAAAAAAGCCCCCTTGCCGCCCGCAAGGGGGTTTTTCTTTTCCAGCGTCTCAGCGCTTGCCCTTCTTGCCCTGGATGCTGGTGATCTGTTGGGTGGCGAGGTTGCCCTGACCGATGGCGGCGTTGAAGGCGCTGCCGACGTTGTTGAACTGGATGCCGCCGCTGGCCAAAGCCGCGGGCAGATGCGGCAGCGGGCCGAAGTTGCTCATCACCGGGTCGAAGAAGCCCTCGGGCGGCGGGCCGCCGTTGCCGGTGGTCACGCCCGGCTGCGGTTTGGGTGGGGGGGCTTTGGCCTGCACCGGGGCGGGCGTCTGGCCAGCGGGGGCCGGCGTGGCGGCCTGTTCCGCGGCTCCGCCGCCGTCATTGCCGCCAGCGACGCCACCGCCGGAGCCATCCGCGCCCTGGAAGATGAACTGTTCCGTCACGTTGCTGTCGCCGAAGGACAGGGCCAGCGAACTGTCGAAGTTGTTCACGATGAAGGGCGCATCGATGAAGGTGAAGTTCGGCACGATGGGCTCCGGCGGCGGCTGGCGGCTGGCGGCCAGCGCCTGACCCTTGTTGAAGCCGCCCAGGAAGCCGGCGTCGCCGCGGATCTTGGCGATGGCCTGCTGGTGTTTGGCCTGCCGGCTGACGTTGGGGTTGGTCACCGTCGCCCCCGGAGGCGCGCCGCGCTGGGCGGCGTTGACGAAGACGGGCTGACGCGGCAGCAGCGGCGGCATCCCCATGCCCATGCCCATCGACATGCCGACCGCCGCACCCAACTGCGGGTTCACAGAGAAGCCGCCCGCGTCCTGGGCGGCGGCGGTTCCGCCCAGCAGCGCCAGGGTGGCGAGGCCGGACAGCAGCGGCGCGAAGCGGCGGATGCGGATCATGGCGGGGGCTCCTCTGTTCGGCGGTGTGCGCTGATCCTAAGGCGGCCGACCGGGGAGCCGCTGTGAGGCGGGCCACAGGTGCCGTGTTTTATGCCGCCGGGCTTTACGCCTCTTCCTCAAAAGGGAAGTTTTTGCCGAAGGGATGGTCCGGCATCGGCGCGGCCTGCGGGGGCATCGGCGGCATGGGCATCGGCTTCAAGTCGGGCTGCGACGGGCCGCGCCGGCAGGCGGTGTGGCCATTGATGGTTTCGCAGGTCAGCGCGCCCGGCCCGGTCACGCAGGTCGTCCGGTCGTTGACCGTCTGGCACGACAGCGAGCCCGAGCCGCGGCTGCACACCGTTTTTCCATTGACCGTCTGACAGGCGAGATTCTCGGCGGCGGCGGTCTGCGGGGTTCCGGCCAGGACCAGGATGGCGGCGAGCGTACCGAAGACCGGCAGGGCGAAGCGGAGCATGACGGCAGTCCTCCAATGAGGAATCCGAAAGGGGCGCCGCCGGATGGATCGGCGGCGCCGGATGGGGCGGATCACTGGGCCTTAAAACCGAACAGATTCTGCCCGGCGGTGTTGCCGATGCCGGCGCCGACGTTGGTCGTCACCCCGACGTTGGTGTCGAGCAGGCCGCCCTTGCCGAAGCCGAAGGTGACGCCGGTGACGTTCTGCTTGGCCTTGTTGCCGATGCCGGCGGCGACGTTGGTGGCGACGCCGACGTTGGTGTTCACCAGCGACCCGCCGGTGCCCTGCTGCATGGTGAAGACGTTCTGCTTGGCCTTGTTGCCGATCCCCGCTGCGAGGTTCGTCGCGACGCCGACGTTGGTATTGGAGAGGGAGGGCGCCGCGGCAAAGGGGCTGCCGAATCCCGGCTGCATCATCATCGGGTTGACCGGCATGCCGCCGGTCTTGAGGTCGTTGGCGAAGGCGTGGGGGGCAGCGAGCAGCGTGGCGGCGGCGGCGGTGATCAGGGTCAGGCGGCGCATGGGCTGGGTCTCCTCCGGGGTGTGGGGCCGTGTGTGGCTCGATGTCCGTGGAGGAGAGGGTAGGCGGACGCCGACCCCGCCGCTGTGGCCTGGGCCACAGTCGGGGCGTGATTCGGAGATGCTCGGAAACGGTGGTCCCATCCCTAACTCTCCCCCGCTGGCGCAGGGGAGGGGACTGCCGCCGCTTCGCAGAAAACTCCCTCCCCTGCGAGAGCGCGGGAGGGCCGGGGTGGGGGGCGAGTCGGCGCTCAGCGCGCGTGCTGGTCCAGGAACTGACGGCAGGAATCGAAGTCCTGGAGCACCGTGTCCGACAGCTCGACGCCCTTGCGGTCGGCGAGGCTGCGGGCGAAGGCGACCATCTTGTCCGTCGGTGCCTTGCGCCGTGCCCCACTCGACGGTGCGGCGGGCGGCGGCGGGGCGGCGGCGGCGGCCGGAGCGATCGAGTCGAGAACCTCCGGCGCGGCCTTCGCCTTGCTGCTGCGGCGGGGCTTCTTCGGCGCTTCGCCGTCCACACCGGCCGCGGTCTTGCGCGTGCGCGGCGCCGTTCCAGCGGCGCGCGGGCTGGCGGAGCGGCGGCGCCCGGCGCCCCGTCCGGCGCGGATCGGACCGCCGCGCACGCCGAGATCCACCGCCGGCCCCCGGTTGCCGACCAGCACGCCGATCAGCCGCCCGGCCTCGTCGGCGATGCCGTCGATGACGGTGCGGAAGTCGGCGCGTCCGACGACCACCTCGTCCAGCCGCATCTCCCACAGGGCGGTGGTGCCGGGATCGACCAGCGTGGGAGCGGCGCCGCGCAGGGTCTCGAACAGCTGCAACCCGGCGGGGGTGGGAACCAGCCATTTTCCGTCGGCGCCCAGCAGGTTCTGCCGCCGCAGGCCCTTGATGATCTCGGCGCGGGTGGCCGGGGTGCCAATGCCCTTGGCCTCCTTCAGGCGGTCGCGCAGCGCCGGGTCCTCGACGAAGCGCCAGGCGTTCTGCATGGCGTCGACCAGCGTGCCTTCGTTGTAGCGCGGCGGCGCCTGGGTCCGCTTGGCCTCCACCCTGGGCTCGGACAGGCGGGCCGGTTCGCCGTCGGTCAGCAGGGGCAGGGTCTGCTCCTCCTCCTTCTCGTCGGGCTTGCCGTCCGTCTCGGCGGAGCCGAATGCCGCCTTCCAGCCGAGCTTCAGGGGGATGCGCCCGACCGCCCGGAAGACCACCGGTTTTCCCTCGACGGGCACATTCATCAGCACCGTGGTCTGCCGATACTCGTAGTCAGGCATGACGGCGGCGAGGTAGGAGCGGCAGATCAGCGCATAAAGCCGCTTCTCGTCGTCGGTCAGACGGTTCAGCCGGCTTTCCAGATCGTCCAGCACGTTGACGTTGGGCACGATGGCGTGGTGCGACACGCCCTCCAGCGCCTTGTCGCAGAAATGGCCGGACTTGCCGCGGCGGATCACCGGGCGGGAAATATCCAGATGGGCGAAGCCGCGCAGCCGGGTCAGCGCCCCGGTGATCGCCGGAACGTCGGCGATCTGGTTCTCCGATAGGTGGCGCGCCTCGGCGCGCGGGTAGGTGATGAGCTTCTTGCCCTCGCCGTCGTAAAGCTCCTGCGCGACTTCCAGCGTGCGATCGGCGGTCCAGCCCCAGCGCTGGCCGCAGGTCTTCTGCAGCGCGGGCAGGTCGTAGAGCTTCGGCGGGGCCTGCCGCCGGTCCTCCACCGTCACCGACAGCGGACCGCCATGGCCGTCGGCGGCGCGGGCGATGGCCTCGGCGCGGGCGCGGTCCTTGATGCGGTCCTTCGGCGGCGGGGCGTGGCGCATCAGGAAGGAGCCGCCCGCGGCGGTGGCCGTCGCCACGACCTCGAAATAATCCTCCGGCTTGAAGTTGCGGATCTCCAACTCGCGCAGGCAGACGATGGACAGCGTCGGTGTCTTCACCCTCCCGATGCCGATCACCCCGCGGGTTCCCGGCGCCAGCAGCGTCTTGGTCGCCGTGCGGGTCAGCGACAGGTTGAAGATCTGGTCGGCTTGCTGGCGCGCCACCGCCGCCTCGTAGAGCGGGCGAAGCTCGTTGTTCGGCTTCAGCTTGGCGAAGGCATCGCGGATCGTCTTGGGGTCCTGGGCGGTGAACAGGGCGCGCTGCACCCGCCCGCGGAAGCCCAGATGCTCCAGGATCTCCTGCCCGATCAGCTGCCCCTCGCGGTCGCAATCGGTGGCGAGGATGACCTGATCGCACCCCTTCAGCGCCGCCTTGATCGCCGCCAGCTTCGCCGTTTTGTTACCGCCGCCGTCGGGCCGCGTCGGGTAGAGTCCGTCCGGCTTCAGCAGGGTGGGCGACCAGCGCTTCCAATCCGGGTTCACCTCGTCCGGTTCGGCCAGCCGAAGCAGGTGCCCCTCGGCCGGCAGGATGCGTCCGTAGCGGTCGCCCAGCGCGGCGCGCAGGTCCTTTGCCTGACTGGACTTTTCCGTGATGATGAGCGTGGCCATGGCCGCCATGGTAAGACGAATATGAAAACGTATCAAGAACACTCGATGGCCGTCCTGCGTGGATTTCTTGTCGCAGCGACGCTTCTCCTGGCCGCGCTTCCGGCGGCGGCGCAGAACCCGCTGCTGCCGGGGATCGGGGCGAAGGACCGGCGCGTGGTGGTGGACGCCACGCACGCGCCGTGGAGCAGCCTCGTCAAGGTGCAGAGCAATCTGGGCGCGCGCTGCACCGGCGTTCTGGTGGCGCCGCGCCGGGTGGTCACCGCCGCCCACTGCCTGCTCAACCGGGCGCAGCGCTTTCTCCCGGCCTCGTCGCTGCACGTGCTGTTCGGCTACGAGCGCGGGGAGTACCGGCAGCACCGCGCCGTTGCCACGCTGGAAACCGGCGGCCCTTACGACACGGAGCGGCGGCTCGATGGACTTGTCGGCGACTGGGCGGTGCTGACGCTGGACGGCGACGCGCCGGAGGGGATGCTGCCGCTGCCGCTCGCCCGAGTCCCGCCGGAAGCCGGCACACCGCTGATGCTGGGCGGCTACAGCCAGGACCGGGCGCACCTCGTCACCGCCGACACCGGCTGCGCGGCGCGCGGCATCAACGACACCGACCGCGGGCCGCTGCTGGTCCACGACTGCGACGGGACGCGCGGGGTGAGCGGGGCGGCGCTGCTGGTGCGCGTGCCCGGCGCGGACGGGGCGGGGGAGGGCTGGGCGGTGGCCGGCATCGCGGTGGCCGCGGTCAGCGGTGCCAATCCCCGCAACATCGCCGTGCCGAGCGCCGCTTTCGTGGCCGCGGTGGAGGGAAATACGACTTCTTTGCGGTGATGCGCGGGCGCGGGGCAGCTTTGAGCGGTGGCGCCTCATTTTTTGCTAGGCCGTTGGACGTGAATCGCATAGACGTACGCGCGTTCAAGACCCCGTAACCGGAGCCGTACCGATGTCGATCCAGCGCTTCCATTCTGGACCGCGCATGAGCCAGATGGTCATCCACAAGGACACGGTCTATCTGGCCGGCCAGGTGGCCAACGATCCGACTCCGGACGTGGAGACGCAGACCCGCCAGATCCTGGGCCAGATCGACGCCCTGCTGGCCGAGGGCGGCTCGGACAAGAGCAAGCTGCTGTCCGCCACCATCTATCTGACGGACATGTCCACCTTCGGCGCGATGAACAAGGCGTGGGAATCCTGGGTCGATACGGCCAACCCGCCCGCCCGCGCCACCGTGGAAGCGAAGCTCGCCGCGCCGGAGTACCTCGTTGAAATTCAGGTGACGGCGGCCAAATAAGCTGCGTAACGGGGCGACCCGGCTCCCTCGGTTGGGGTTTGCCGGCGTGGCCCACCAGACTGTGAGGGCCGCGTGCTTCGAAAAAATCCGGAAGGCTTGACCTTCCGGATTTACAGAACGTTAATCACGCCTTAACAGATCATCCGTAAAACCCCGACCAACCTCTGCCGCCGGAGCGGACGACCGTCGTTGCGCTTCGATAGCTGCGTTACAGTAATGGATTCGCAACATGCCGCGCCAAACGCCTCTTTCTGACATCCGGAACATCGGCATCATCGCCCACGTCGATGCCGGCAAGACGACGACCACCGAGCGCATCCTGTACTACACCGGTCGTAAGCACACGATCATCGACGTGCACGAGACGAAGGACCTGAAGTCCTCGACCACGACCGACTACATGGAGCAGGAGCAGAAGCGCGGCATCACGATTCAGTCGGCTGCCGTCTCGACCTTCTGGCGCGGCAAGAAGATCAACGTCATCGACACCCCGGGCCACGTGGACTTCACCATCGAGGTGAACCGCTCGCTCCGCGTGCTCGACGGCGCGGTCGTGGTGTTCGACGGCGTGGCCGGCGTGGAGCCGCAGTCCGAGACCAACTGGCGCCTCGCGGACAACTACAACGTTCCGCGCATCTGCTACGTCAACAAGATGGATCGTTCGGGTGCGAACTTCCAGCGTTGCGTCAGCATGATCAAGAGCCGCCTGAACGCCCGCCCGGTCTGCATCCAGGTTCCGCTGGGCTCGGAAGACAACTTCCGCGGCATGGTCGACCTGATCGAGATGAAGGCGTACGTCTGGTTCTCGGACGACAAGGACGCCAAGTGGGAGATCTGGGACGTCACCGACGATCTGGCGAGCAAGCTGAACCTGACCGTCAAGGAAGACCTCGACAACATCGAACTCATCCCGGCGCTGCGCACCGAACTGGTGGACACCGCGCTGGAGATGGACGAGGTGGCGATGGAAGCCTACCTGGAGTCGGGTGAGGAGCCGTCGCCGGACGTGCTGCGCGCCTGCCTGCGCAAGGGCACCATCACCAGCACCTTCACCCCGGTCCTCTGCGGCTCGTCCTACAAGAACAAGGGCGTCTGCCAGGTTCTGGACGCGGTCGTCGACCTGCTGCCGGCCCCGACCGACGTCGAGGCCATCAAGACGGTGGACGAGGACGGCAACCCGAACGGCGAGCGTCTCAGCTCCGACGACGCGCCCTTCGCGGCGCTGGCCTTCAAGGTGCTGAACGACACCTACGGCTCGCTGACCTTCGTGCGCGTCTATTCGGGCGTGCTGACCAAGGGCATGTCGGTCCTGAACACGACCCGCGGCAAGCGCGAGAAGATCGGCCGCATGGTCGAGATGTTCGCCGCCCAGGCCAACCCGATCGAGGAAGCCCGCGCCGGCGACATCATCGCGCTCGTCTCCCTGCAGGAGACGGACACCGGTGACACGCTGTGCGACGCCGCCCACCCGGTGATCCTGGAGCGCATGCGCTTCCCCGACCCCGTCATCAGCGTCTCGGTGGAGCCGAAGACCAAGGGCGAGCAGGAGAAGTTCTCCATCGCGCTGGGCAAGATGGTTCGCGCGGACCCGTCGCTGCGTCTGGAGACCGACCGCGAAACCGGCCAGACCATCCTGCGCGGCATGGGCGAGCTGCACCTGGAAGTGACGCTGGACCGTCTGCGCACGGAGTTCGGCGTGGAAGGCAACATGGGCAAGCCCCAGGTCGCCTACCGCGAGACGATCACCAAGCCGGTCGAGTACACCTACACCCACAAGAAGCAGACCGGCGGTTCGGGCCAGTTCGCCGAAGTCAAGATCGTGTTCGAGCCGCTGGAGCGTGGCGAGGGCTTCGTGTTCAAGGACGAGACGGTCGGCGGCACGGTGCCGCGCGAATACGTCCCGTCGGTCGCGAAGGGCCTGGAAATGCAGAAGGAAGAGGGCGTGCTCGCCTCCTATCCGACTGTGGACTTCCGCGCCCGTCTGGTGGACGGCAAGTACCACGACGTCGACTCGAACGCCCTGACGTTCGAAATCGCCGCCAAGGCCTGCTTCCGTGAAGCCCTCAAGCAGGCCGGCCCGATCCTGCTGGAGCCGGTCATGAAGGTCGAGGTCGTCACCCCGGACGATTACCTGGGCGACGTCATCGGCGACGTGAACCGCCGCCGCGGCACGGTGCTGGGCCAGCTCGAGCGTGGCACCAACATCGCCGTGGAGGCCCACGTGCCGCTGAACGAGATGTTCGGCTACATCGGCCAGCTGCGTGGCATGACCTCGGGCCGCGCGTCCTACTCGATGGAGTTCAGCCACTACGAGCCGGTGCCGCGCAACGTCACCGAGGAAATCGTGGCGGGCCGCAGCAACAAGGCCGCCTGATAGCGGGCTGCTGCATTCGGAAAATGGGCCGGCGGAGCGATCCGCCGGCCTTTTTCTTTGTCCGGCGGGAACCTTGTGGCGGCCACCCCGTGGGGATGAGGGATTCTTCTTGCGGTGATTCGCCTTTCGGATCAGTGTTGCTTGTAAGTGACGCATCCCAGTTTTTGGGAATGACCCAGAGAATCTTCTTGCCCGTGGCCTTCCTGGCCCTTCTGCTCCTCGGCGCTTCCGGCCCCGGTTCGCGGGCTTGGGCAGGGCAGGAGGATGCGCGACTCGGTGGGCTATTCCAGGATCTGCGGACCGCCGGCGATGCGGTCGCGGCGGAGGCGGTCGAGGACCGCATCTGGGACGTCTGGCTGGAGCATCCCAACGACGACCTGATCGTGCTGATGCACCACGGCGTGCAGAGCCTGAACGCCGACCGCTATGGCGACGCGCTGGCCGCCTTCGATCAGGTGGTCGCCGCCGACCCGACCTACGCCGAGGGTTGGAACAAGCGGGCCAACGCCGAATACATGCTGGGGGATTACGACGCCGCGGTGCGCGACATCCGCCGCGTGCTGGCGCTGGAACCGCGGCATTTCGGAGCGCTGGCCGGTCTGGGCCTCGTCTACCTCGCCATCGATCAGCCGGCGGGCGCGCTGCGCGCCTTCGACGCCGCCCTGGCCATCAACCCGCATCTCGACCGCGTCCGCCAGCAGGCCGCGACCATCCGCCTACGCACGGCCCGATCGGCGCTGTAAGCGGCGCGGATTTATAGTCCCTCCCTGAAAAACTTTTAATCCGCCTGCAAGCCCCCCGTGACTCGGTGCCCGCTACTTTGAGGGCAACGAACAACGCATGCCAGTCACGGAGAGCAACCGATGTCCACCCCCGCCAACGCCGGACGCGCCCCGCGGTCAAGCCGGGTGCGGCGTACCATCGCCGCCGTCCTCCTCGGCACCACGATACTGACCGGTCCGTTCCTGATCGCCAACCAGTCCACCGCCACGGCCGCCGAAAGCGTTCTGACGCAAAACATGCTGTCCCAAAACGCACCGGGCAGCTTCGCCGATCTGGCGGCCAAGGTGTCGCCCGCCGTGGTGAACGTCTCCACCACCCAGCAGGCCAAGGCCGAGCGCGGCAACCCGCGCATGCCCGGCTTCCCGCCGGGGTCGCCCTTCGAGGAGTTCTTCCGCCAGTTCCAGGACCAGTTCGGCCAAAATGGCGACCCCGGCGGCGGTTCGGACGATGAATCCGAAGGCCAGCCGCGCGGCAAAGTCGGCTCGCTCGGCTCCGGCTTCATCATCGACGCGGCCGGCTATGTGGTGACCAACAACCACGTCATCGACGGCGCCGACGAGATCAAGGTCACGCTCCAGGACGGGACGGAGCTGCCCGCGACGCTGGTCGGTCGCGACGCCAAGACCGACATCGCGCTTCTGAAGGTGAAGTCCGACAAGGCGCTGCCCGCGCTGGACTGGGGCGACAGCGACGCCGCCCGCGTCGGCGACTGGGTAATGGCCGTCGGCAACCCCTTCGGTCTGGGCGGCACGGTGACCAAGGGCATCATCTCGGCCCGCGGACGCGACATCCACAGCGGCCCCTACGACGACTATCTCCAGCTCGACGCCGCCATCAACCGCGGCAACTCGGGCGGTCCGACCTTCACCCTGGACGGGCGGGTGATCGGCATCAACACCGCCATCTATTCGCCCAACGGCGGCTCGGTCGGTATCGGCTTCGCCATTCCCTCCAACATCGCCAAGCAGGTCGTCGCCCAGTTGAAGGAGAACGGCCATGTCGAGCGCGGCTGGCTGGGCGTGAAGATCCAGGAGATGTCGCCGGAGATCGCCGAGTCGGTCGGCCTCTCCCAGCCCAAGGGCGCCCTGGTCGCCGAGGTGACCCCGGACAGCCCGGCCGCCAAGGCCGGCGTCCGCCAGGGCGACGTCATCCTGGCCTATGGCGGCAAGCCGGTGAACACGCTGCGCGACCTGACCCGCCGGGTGGCCGACACCAAGGCCGGCGACACGGTGGACATGACCGTGGTCCGCAAGGGCAAGGAAACCACGCTGACCGCCCACATCGCGCCGCTGCCGGCCGAGCAGCGCATGGCCGCCGCCGAGGGGACCGGTCCCGCCGCCGACAGCGCGGTGGAGACCGTCAAGGGGCTGAAGCTGGCCCCGCTGGACGGTGTGGCCCGCAGCCGCCTCGGTCTGGGCGAGGGCGTGAAGGGCGTGGTCGTCACCTCGGTGTCGCCGCAGGCCGGTGATCTGGCCGTCCGTCCAGGCGATGTGATCGTCAAGGTCGGCGACCACACGGTGACGTCTCCCGCGGAGGTGACCAAGAGCCTGCACGAGGCCGAGAAGGATGGCCGCAAGGCGGTCCTGCTGCTGGTCAACCGCGGCGGCAACGAGAGTTTCGTCCCGCTGAAGCTCGGCAAGGCGTGACGCTGGAAAACACCGGCGATCCTCCCGTCGTTGGTGTGACGGGGTGGAGGGTGTCCGCGGTGCGAGCCCCCGCCGCGCGGACATCCTCCCCCTTCGTTTCGTTTGGCCCTTTCCCCTCGCCGGAGGTGCGAGGGCATTCATCTTTTGACCGTCGGAAGGATGCGGTAGTCTCATGCTCATGAAAGTCCTCGTCATCGAAGACGACCAGCAGGCCGCCTCCTACCTCGCCAAGGGGCTGAAGGAGGCCGGGCATGTCGTGGACGCCGCCAACGACGGCAAGGAGGGGCTGTTCCTGGCCGGCTCCGAGCATTACGACGTCATGATCGTGGACCGCATGCTGCCGGGCCGCGACGGGCTGTCGCTGGTCGAGATCCTGCGCGCCACCGGCAACGACACGCCGGTGCTGTTCCTCTCCGCGCTCGGCAGCGTCGATGACCGGGTGAAGGGGCTGAAGGCCGGCGGCGACGATTACCTGACCAAGCCTTTCGCCTTTTCCGAGCTGCTTGCCCGGATCGAGGTGCTGGTGCGCCGCCGCAGCGCCGCCCAGCCGCAGACCCGCCTTTCGGTCGCCGACCTGGAACTGGATCTGCTGTCGCGCAACGTCCGGCGGGCCGGCAAGTCGATCGACCTGCTGCCGCGGGAGTTCGCCCTGCTGGAATATCTGATGCGCAACGCCGGCAGCGTGGTGACCCGCACCATGATGCTGGAGAATGTGTGGGATTATCACTTCGACCCGCAGACCAACGTCATCGACGTGCACATCGCCCGCCTGCGCCAGAAGATCGACAAGGATTTCCCGACGCCGCTGATCCACACGGTGCGCGGCGCCGGCTACAGCCTGCGGGCGCCGCAATGATGGTGGCGGCCATGGTGGCCAGCGGGGGAGCGTGAAGGCGGCGATTCCCACCCTGCGGCTTCTGCGCACGACGCCGTTCCGGCTGGCCCTGCTGTATCTGGGCCTGTTCATCATCTCGGTCGGGGTGATCCTGGGGGTCGTCTACCGCTCCACCGCGGGATTCCTGGAGGAGGAGATCGGCGCTACCATCGCGCTGGAGGTCGCCGGGCTTCAGGACCAGTACCGCAGCGCCGGCCTGCGCGGGCTGGTCGACTCCGTGCGCGAGCGCAGCGGCTATTCGCACACCAACTCCATCTATCTGCTGACCACGCCGGGTGGCGTCATCCTGGCCGGCAACCTGTCGGGCTGGCCCGACGCGACGCCGGAGCCGGGCGGCTGGACCCATTTCAAGATTTCCGACTATGGCGGGGTGAACAACCGGCCCTCCACCGCGATGGCGGTCAGCTTCGTCCTGCCCGGCCAGTTCCGCCTCCTGGTGGGCCGCGACATGAGCGAACTGGACCAGCTCCGCGGGCGCATGGTCGTGTCGCTGCGCTGGGTCTTCCTGGTGACGGTGGTGCTGGGGCTGGGCGGCGGCCTGCTGCTGGCGCGCGGCGCCATGCACCGGATCGAGGCGATCAACCGCACCACCCACCGCATCATGGCCGGCGACCTGTCGGGCCGGGTGCCGCGCGGCGGCGGCGGCGACGAGATCGACCGGTTGGCCGGCAACCTCAACGCCATGCTGGACCAGATCGAACGGCTGATGACCGGCATGCGGCAGGTGACCGAGAGCGTGGCGCACGACCTGCGCACGCCGTTGTCGCGCCTGCGCTCCCGCGTCGAGCTGGCGCTGATCCGCGAGACCGACGACCCGGAGGTCTACCGCGCCGTGCTGCAGGACACGATCCTGGAGGCCGACCGGCTGCTCGCCACCTTCACCGCGCTTCTGTCCATCGCCGAGGCCGAATCCGGCGCCAACCGCAAGGCGCTGGAACCGGTGCGGCTGGCCGACGTGGTCCGGCTGGCCGCCGACCTCTATGAACCGGTGGCGGAGGAGAAGGGTCTGATCCTGGTCACCGACATCCGGGCTGAGCCGACCGTGCGCGGGAACGAGCAACTGCTCGCCCAGGCGGTGTCGAACCTGCTGGACAACGCCATCAAATACACGCCGGAAGGCGGACGCATCACGCTGCTGCTGGAGGGCACCGCGCCGGGGCAGTCCGCCCGCATCACCGTGGCGGACAACGGTCCCGGCATCCCCGCCGACATGCGGGAGAAGGTGCTGGAGCGCTTCGTCCGGCTCGATACCGCGCGGGCCTCGCCGGGGAACGGGCTGGGGCTCAGCCTGGTGGAGGCGGTGGCCCGGCTGCACGACGCGTCGCTGCGGCTGGAGGACAACGGACCGGGGCTGAGGGTCGGCATCGTCTTCCCGCCGGATGCCGGTTGAAGCCCACCACAAGAAAAGAGCCCGCCGTTGCCGGCGGGCTTTTGAGGTGACATCAGCGAGAATGACTCCTTGGCGTCAGACATGATATGGGGTGCCAACCGTCCGCGCGCATTCGGATAAGCGTATTAGCACGAAGGTGCTAGCGGGGTGGCGGTGCAACACTTTCCTGCGGGCGGCGTTTGTCCATCGGACCGGCATGCCGGTGGCAACACGGCGGGAAGAATCGATGGACGCGACCAGACAGGCCCCCATTCAGGCCGGGCAGCCGGCGACCGCCGGGCGGAACACCGCGACCGAACTGAAGCTGTTCACTTGGAAGATGCTGATCGCCGCCGGCGTGTTGGGGACGCTGTTCCTGGCCTGGCAGGTGGCGGACGCGCTGCTGCTGGTCTTCGCCGGCGTGCTTCTGGCGATCCTGTTCCAGCGCATCGCCGGGCTGGTGCGGCGCTTCACCGGGTTGCCGCAGGGCTGGGCGCTCGGCGTCGTGCTGTTGCTGCTGGCGGTGCTTCTGATCGGCGGCGGCGTCCTGATGGGCCAATCGGTGGTGAGCCAGTTCGACCAGTTCTCCCAGCAGATCTCCGGTGCGGTGCAGCAGCTTCCCGGTTCGCTGCGCGACCAGATCATGAAGCAGGGACAGGACGCCTCCTCCTGGCTGAACCGGCTGCAGACGGTCGCCTCCAGCGTGATGTTCTTCCTGGGCGATCTGGTGGTGGTGATGTTCACGGCCATCTACCTCGCGGCCTCGCCCGGCGTCTACCGGCGCGGCGTCATCCTGCTGGTGCCGCCGCGCGGCCACGAGCGGGCGCGGGAGGTGATGGACGTGATGGGCGACTCGCTGTGGAAGTGGCTGATCGGGCAGCTTTCGGCCATGGCCATCGTCGGCGTTCTGACCACCGCGGGCCTGCTGCTGCTGGGCATCCCGAGCGCCCCGGCGCTGGGCCTGCTGGCGGCGCTCCTGGAGTTCGTTCCGCTGATCGGCCCGTTCCTGGCGGCGGTCCCGGCGATCCTCATCGCCTTCGCCCAATCGCCGCAGGACGCGCTGTGGGTGGCGCTGCTCTACCTGGCGATCCAGCAGGTCGAGGGCAACGTCGTCATGCCGCTGATGCAGAAGAAGGTGGTGGACCTGCCCCCCGTCATCACCATTGCGGCCATCGCGGCGGGGGGCGTGCTGTTCGGGCTGATGGGCATGTTCCTGGCCACGCCCTTCGCGGTCGTGATGCTGGTTCTGGTCAACATGCTCTACATCGAGGACAAGCTGGGGGAAGGCCGGCACTTCCCCAGCGAAGACAAGGCGTAGGGCGGTCCCGGTCCTCAGGCAACCTCCGCCCCGGCCTTGGTGGCGTCGGCGGCGGAGCGCAGGGGAAGCTCCTTCAGGAACAGGGTCAGCACGAAGGACACCACCGCCAGCCCGGCGGCCAGCAGGAATAGCGTCGAGAAGCCGTGTTCGAACACCGACTGGGCGGCGTCGCGGGCGGCGGGGGGCAGGCTGGACAGGGCGGACGGGCCGCGCTCCATCACCTCGCGCCCGCTGATGCCGGGCAGGCCGGCGGCGTTCAGCCGGGCCTCGACGTCGGCGGCGAAGACCGCGCCGAACACCGCCACCCCGACCGACCCGCCGAGCGAGCGGAAGAAGCCGACCGACGCCGTGGCCGCACCCAGGTCGCGCCGGTCCACCGCATTCTGCACGGCGACCGTCATCACCGGCATGACCAACCCCAGCCCGATGCCCAGCGGAACCAGGATCAGCGTGGACCACAGCCCGCTTTCCGACACCGTCGGCGACAGGCCGAGCGCCAGATACATCGCCGCCGCCAGCGCCAGCCCGGCCAGCGGGAAGACCTTGTAGCGGCCGGACTTGGAGATCAGCCGACCGCCGCCCCCGGCCCCCAGCACCATGCCCAGCACCATCGGCAGCAGAAGGAAGCCCGACGTCGTGGCGCTGGTTCCGGCGACGAGCTGCGAGCGCAGGGGCAGATAGACGATGCCGGCGAACAGCACCATGGCCGAGACCGCCACCACCGGGTTGGCGACCGCCACCACCGGTACCCGGAACAGGTGGAGCGGCAGGATCGGTTCCTCCACCCGTCGCTCGTGCCACAGGAAGACCGCGAGCATCGCGAGGCCCAGCGCGCACAGGCCGAGGATCGTCGGGGAGGTCCAGGGAAGGGCGACCCCGGCGCGCGACACCACGAACAGCAGCGAGGTCACCGTGCCCATCAGCAGCGCCGCCCCCAGATAGTCGATGGTCGGCTTCGCCCGCCCCGCCGGCAAACGGTCCAGCGCCCGGCTGGTCATCAGCAGCGCCGCCGCGCCCAGCGGCAGGTTGATGAGGAAGATCCAGTGCCAGCTCAACTGTTCCGTGAAGACGCCGCCCAGCAGCGGCCCGGCCACGCTGGACAGGGCGAAGATGCCGCCGATGTAGCCCTGGTAGCGCCCGCGTTCCCGCGGGGCAACCACGTCGCCGATGATGGTGAAGGCCAGCGCCATCAAGCCGCCGCCGCCCAGCCCCTGGATGCCGCGGAACAGGATGAGCTGTCCCATGCTCTGCGCCAGCGCGCATAGCACCGACCCGATCAGGAACAGGAAGATCGCCACCTGGAGCACCCGCTTGCGCCCGTAGAGGTCGCTCAGCTTGCCGTAGATCGGCGTGGTCGAGGTCGATGCCAGCAGATAGGCGGTGACCACCCAGGGCAGGTTTTCCAGGCTTCCCAGGTCGTGGGCCATGGTCGGCAGGGCCGTCGCGACGATGGTCTGGTCCATCGCCGCCATCAGCATGGCGAGCGCCACCCCGCTGAACACCCGCATGATTTCGCGGTGGGTGAAGACGGCGTGGTCGTTGGAGGCGTCGGTCATGGTCTCGGTTCAGGCCGGAATGAACGGTGGGGCGTACCATAGCCCCCGGAACGGTCCGCGCAAGGACTCCGCCATGAATGGCTGCCAATCTCCCCTTTCACCGCGAACGGTCCGGTGACGGAAGGGTGGGAGCGACGCTGCCGCCTCTCGCGACGGAGGCAAGCGTAAGGAACCCTGACGGGCTCCCCGCCGTTGAACCCGTTTGGCATCCACCAACGGCGGCGGGGGAGCGGGTCATGGCGCACATCGTGGAAATCCGGAGCGGTGCGATCGTAGGCAACGACGAGCCCACGGACGAGTATCTGCCCGTCGGAACCCACCTCGCCCAGGCCGACGGATTTTATGTGAGCTTCGGCATGGATGTGGAAGGTCCCTACGCCCGCAACGAGGCCGAGGAGCGGCTGAGCCACCTGAAGCGTGCCACCCAGGCCGATCTTGAGCGTCCGTAGTGCGGGCGTTGCCTTCTCCCCAACGATCCCCCTTTCCGAGGGAGAGCGCCGGGGAGGGGGCAAAGGCCGCTGTTAGGTCGGCTCCGTCTCGGCATCGCGGTGCTCCAGGCTGGCGCGCACGGTGCGGCGCAGGTCGTCGGGCTGGATCGGCTTGTGCAGCAGGGCGCATTGCGCGCCGGCGGCCTCGCGCAGCCGGTCGGACGAGGTGTCGCCCGTCAGCAGAACCCCCGGCAGGTCGGGACCGAAGCGGCGGCGCAGCGTGTCCATCAGCATCAGCCCGGTGTCGCCGTCCGGCAGGCGGTAGTCGGTCAACACGAGGTCGGGCGCCAGCGCGCCGTCCACCAGTTCCAGCGCCTCCGCGACCGAGCCGGCCTCGGTCACCCGGTAGCCCCAGCCGTCCAGCATCAGCGCCAGCGCCATGCGGATCACCGCGTCGTCCTCGACCAGCAGGATGGAGGCGTCGCCGTCCGCCTCGCCGCTTGCCGAGGTGGAGTCGTCCGGCGAGTCGCCGCAGTGCCGCTGGTCGAGAATGGCGCCCCGCGGCAGCGTGACGGCGAAGCAGGAGCCCTTGCCCGACGTCGAGGTCACCTCGATGGTGCCGCCCAGCATGTGGACGAGGCGCCGCGCGATGCTGAGCCCCATGCCCAGCCCCTCCCGCCGGTCGCGGGCGGCGTTGCCGATCTGGTAGAAGTCCTGGAAGATCCGGTCGAGCTGGTTGTCCGGAATGCCGATGCCGGTGTCCCACACTTCGAACCGCAGGATGCCGTCGCGCCGCCGCGCCCCGAACAGCACGCGGCCCTGCCGCGTGTAGCGGATGGCGTTGGTCAGCAGGTTGCGCAGCACCCGCTCCAGCAGCCCGCCGTCGGTGCAGGCGCTCAGCCGCACCGGCACGGTGCGCAGCGTCAGCCCGGAGGAGGCGGCGACCGCCCGGAACTCCCCGTGCAGCCGATCCATGATCGACCCCACCTCCACCGGCGCGCTGTGGGGGGTGACGAGACCGGCCTCCAGCTTGGAAATGTCCAGCAGGCAGTCCAGCAGCCCGCCGAGCGAAGCGACGGTGTCGCGGAGCTGGGTGGCGATGCGCCGCGCGTCTTCCGGGATCGGCTCCTTCAGCAGCAGGCCGGACAGCAGGGTCAGGGCCTGGGCCGGCTGGCGCAGGTCGTGGCTGGCCGCCGCCATGAAACGTTCCTTCGCGTCGAGCGCCACGTTCAGGTCGCGCTCCATCGACTTGATGGCGGAGATGTCGGTGACGCTGGACACCACCGCCTCGGGTCGTCCATCGGCGCCCGGCACCGGGTGGCTCGACACGCGCAGCCAGCGCGTCGGGGCCGCCGCCCCGTCACCCTCGGCGATGCCGACGATCTGCTCGACCACCGGCTTCCCGCTGTCCACCGCCTTGGCGGCGGGCGGCAGTCCGGTCAGCCGGGAGCCGTCGGCGCCGATGAAGCGCCGCCGGGCCGCGCGGCCCGTCCGGTCACCCGGCTTGCGGCTTTCGAGGGGGCGGGCAAGGGGGTCGAGCAGCACGTCCGCCGGCCCGGCCATCAGCCGCTCGGCCATGGCGTTGGCGACCATCACCGTGCCGTCCCCAGACCGCATGACCAGCCCTTCGGACAGAGATTGGACGAGCGTGCGGTGGCGCCGCTCGCTCTCCGCCAGCGCCTGTTCCGCGGCGCGGCGGGCGGTCACGTCGCGGAAGGCCACCACCGCCCCGGTGATCGTCCCGTTCTGGAGAATCGGGGAGATGGTCAGCTCCGCCACGAAAGCCTCACCACCCTGGCGCCGCAGGCGCCCGTTCGCCACCTGCCGGACCAGTCCGTCGGCCAGCGACAGCGTCAGGGCGCGCCGGCTTTCCTCCTCCGCGCCGCCGCCGATCAGGGTCGCGAAGGCGCGGCCGACCAGCTCGCTGGCGCCGAAGTCGGTCATCGACTGGGCCGCGGCGTTCACGAAGGTGACGGCGCCGCGCGCGTCAAGCCCGCAGATGCCGTCAGCCACCGCCTGCAGGATGTGATGGTAGGCGGCGCGGGTGCGTTCCGCCTCGTCGCGGGCGCCCTGAAGCTCGCCGACCCAGGCGTTGCGCTCCGTCACGTCGGTGATGGTCAGCAGGACGTCGCCCTTGTCGACGCCGTCCGGCCCGAGCTCCAGTTCGACGAGCCGGGCGTCGGTCAGCCCGTCGATGGCGCTGTGGGCGCCGACGAACGTGTATTCCTGGCGCGTCCATTGCCCGGAGTCGCGCAGCCGAGCCAGCGCCGTGAACAGGCGGCCGTGGTCCAGCGACTCCACCATCAGGGTCAGCGGGCGGCCCTTCAGCCGGCGGAGCGGCAGGCCGAACTGCCGCTCCGCGGCGACGTTGGCCTCGCAGATGATGCCCGCGGCGTTGACGGTGAAACAGGCCAGCGGCACCGACTGGAACAGCTGGAGATACTGGATGCGCGAGGCTTCCAGCGCCTGCTGGGCGGTGCGCAGTTCCTCGTTCTGGATCTCCAGTTCGGCCTGATGCACGTACAGCTCGTGCAAGACCTCCTTGAGCGTGGTCGCGGAGACTTCCGCCCCTTCGAAGCCGCCCGAGTTGAGGGCCTGTTCCGCGCGCTTGCGAAGGCGTTCGTTGCGAAATCCGTTCACGCCCCGCCCCCGGCCGCCGTGTCCTTGGCGGTTGGGCCGCCTTGCTGGCGTTGACCCTGCCGACGTCCGCTCGCGCTCAGTTCCATCCGTTTCCGGTTGGTGATGTCGATGTGGCTGACCACCGCTCCCCCCGACAAACCGGCCAGCCGGCAGGCGTGCATCATGAACCAGCGCTCCTCCCTGTCGGAATGACAAGGGTATTCGATGGTGAACTGCTCGATGTCGCCGGACAGAATCCGGCGCAACCCGTCGTTCACGGCACGGGCGATGTCTTCGCCTTCGGTTCCTTCCTCGGCGCTGCAGACATCAAGATAATTGGTGCCCGGACCGCAGCGTTCCAGCGCCGGCGCGCCGTTCTTCTCGCCGAACACGCGCCAGGCGTGGTTGACCATGGTGATGGCGCCATCGGAGTCGATGACCGCGACATGCTCCGGCAGGCTGTCCAGCACGGTCTGGAGCCGGTGTTCCGCCGCCTTGGTCTCGGTGACGTCCACGAAGGTGACGACCACCCCGGCGACATGGTTCTTCTCGGTCAGGTAGGGAAGGATTCGCGTCTGAATCCAGCGGTCGCCGCGCACCGGTACGTGGCGTTCCACAGGGTTGTGGTCGTGGAAGACCCGTTCGATGTCCTTGAGGAAATCCGGGTAGTCGATGTTGGTCGACAGGTGCGAGATCGACCGCCCGACGTCGCGCGGGATGATGTTGATGAAGCGGGCCGCCGCCGGGGTGAAGCGCCGGATCACCATGCCGCTGTCCAGGAAGACCGTGCCGATCTCGGTCGAGCGCAGCAGGTTGTCCAGATCGTTGGTGACCTCCGTCAGCTCCTCCACCTTCGCCTGATACTCGGCGTTGACGGAATACAGCTCCTCGTTGACGGACTGCAGCTCCTCGTTGGTGCTCTGCAATTCTTCGTTGGAGGCGAGAAGCTCCTCGTTGGTCGCCTGCAACTCCTCGTTGGCAGTCTCCAGCTCCTCGATCGTGGCCTGGAGATTCTCGCCGCGGGAGACCAGTTCCTGCTCCAGCCCGCGGATGCGCTCCGCGGTGTCGGTGTCGAAGTCGAAGTCGCTGTCCGGCAGGGCCAGCGCCGGGGCGCTGGGGTCGAGCACGATCAGCGCGAAGCGCCGGCCGGTCTTGCGCGCGACGAAGGGCTTCACGCGCAGGCTGACGGCGGGCAGCCCCTCGCGGTCCTTGACCGGGATGTTGGAGAGGGCGAATTCCTCGCCGGAGCGGAAGGCCCGCGTCAGCGCGGTCCCCACCACCATGGAGACCGAGGAGGGCAGGAGCTTCAGCGCGTTCAGCGTGGCCTCGCCCGGTGGCACCTTCAGGATGGCCGACGCCTCGCCGAACACATGCATGATGTTCATCTGTTCGTTGACCAGCAGGCTGGGCGGCACATAGGCCCGCATCAGGGTCGAGATCGCCTCGTCGATGGCGGCGCCTTCCTCCTGCGCCTGCGACAGGATCTCGTCGCCGTGACGGTGCACCGGGGCGGCGACGGTGGGGACGAGCAGCCGCGGCAGCCGGTGGGTCCCGGTGCGCAGGCTTTGGAACAGCTTGTTCCGGCTGTCCAGGACGTGGAACTCCGCCGACAGGTCGCCCAGCGTCTCGCTGGTGCCGAGGAACAGGAAGCCGCTCTGCCGCAGCGCGTACTGGAACAGGCTGAGCACCTTCCGCTGAAGTGGCGAGTCCATGTAGATCAGCAGGTTCCGGCAGCTCACCAGATCGATCTTGGTGAAGGGCGGATCGCGCATGATGTTGTGGGCGGCGAAGACCACCATGCGGCGGATGTCGCGCGACACCAGATAACGATCGCCGCGGGCGGAGAAGTAGCGGGTCAGTCGGTCGTGCGAGACGTCTTCCGCGATGGAGCGCGGGTATTCGCCCAAGCTGGCGGTTTCGATGCTGTCCTGGTCGATGTCGGTGGCGAAGATCTTGACGTCGAAGGACCGCCCCATCCGTTCCTGCGCCTCGGCGAACAGGATGGCGATGGAGTAGGCTTCTTCGCCGGTGGCGCAGCCGCAGACCCACACGCGCACCATGTCGGTGGGGCTGCGCTTGGCCAGCAGGGTGGGGATCACCTTGTCGGCCAGGGAGGCGAAGGCGCCCTCGTCGCGGAAGAAGCGGGTGACGCCGATCAGCATTTCCTTGTAGAGGCTGACCGTCTCGGCGCTGTTGCGGCGGAGCAGGGCGGCGTAGTCGTTCATCGAGTCGAGGCCGGCGGTGTGCATCCGCCGCTCGATCCGGCGCAACAGGGTCGCCAGCTTGTAATGCGAGAAGTCCACGCCGGTGACGGAACGGATGGCCGCGACGATCTGCGCCAGCGGATCGTTGTCGCGGTCCTGCTGTCGGGCCGGTGCGGGAAGGTTGCGGGACTGCACACGGCCGGCATGCTCGATCAGGCAGCCCGGCAGCTTGTCCGGCGTTTTCACGGCGTCCACCTGTCCGGTGGCGATCACGCTGCGCGGCATGCCGTCGAACTGCGCCGATTCGGGGTCCTGCGCCGCGGCGAACCCGCCCGCCGACTTGATCGCCAGCAGCCCGCGCGTCCCGTCGGACCCGGTGCCGGACAGCACCACGCCCATCGCCCGCGGCCCCTGGTCCTTGGCCAAAGCGGTGAAGAAGATGTCGATGGGCAGGCTCATGCCGCCGGCGGTCTCCTTGGGGGTGAGGATCAGACGCCCGTCCTCGATGGCCAAGTGTTTGGCGGGGGGCAGCAGATAGACCGTGTTGCGCTCCACCGGCATGCCGTCCGCTGCCTGCACCACCGACATGGCGGTGTGCTTGGCCAGAAGATCGACCATCAGACTCTTGTGGACCGGCGACAGATGCTGGACCACCACATAGGCAAGGTCGCTCTCCCCCGGCACGTTGTCGAAGAAGCGCTGGAGCGCTTCCAACCCGCCGGCGGAGGCGCCGATGCCGACGATGCAGCAGACCCGATCCCGGCCTTCTGGATAGGGACCATAGACGGAAACCGTGTCCTCACCCTCGTCGGGCGGCGTGGGGGCTTCGGTGATGGGGTGATCGTTGTCTTCTGATTCCACGGAGCACTTCGGGTCTGCGGGAGTAAAGGACGGCCTACTGAATTATTTGCCGTCCGACCGTGACATTCAAACCCTCCCTCGCGCGGCGCCTTTCCTTTTCCGTGTGCGCCGGCGGTTTTGAAACGGCGAAGGGTCCAGCGGCTATATAGGAAGCGTCCATGCCGGTCAATCCGGACAATCCGGCCATTGAAGAGGCGAATCGAGTCAAAATTCCAAAGATCAGGCGGGAGGCTTGGCAGGCATTGCCCTTGACGTTACGCATATGACAAATGGATTTTCAACGGCACAATCAACAATGTTCGATTTTGGTTTTTAAGGCGCGTCGATCTGTGACTTTCGAATGTGTTGCGGCTTTCCATATTCTTTTCATTTCAATGCCCTAAGATTGAGTGCGTGAATTCGTTGCATCACGATGCCCTGTTCTTTTTCCGAGCGCCGCGCTTCATGGCGGAGTTGAAAGATAAAAATCGATGGGATTTGCCACCAGCGCACAGCTTACCCAGAACGTATGATGTGATACGGGCACAACACTGTGCAGGATCTGTTGCCTCGTTCGCTTATGTCGCTTTACGCGATTGGCGCTTTGCGCAATCTTTAATCCGTAGCCACTAATCATGAGAAACGTAGGAAAGGAGTGCGCCAGATGGAGCGCGAGGACGAATGTGCTCTCGACCGATATATCGCGGCGATTCCGCTTAACCTGAGAGTAGTGGCCAGGGCTGCTTACGAGGAGCTGTCGAACAATCCCTTCCTGCCGGTCTTTTCAAAGGACGAAATCGCACGGTTGGTCTGCTCGCCGGGATTTCAGAGTTACTTGGAAAGTGAAAACAGAACCAACGCCGGTCCGCTGATGATGCTCTGTTCGGCGGAGTTTGCGACGCGCCATTGACGGCGGGCCATTGACGGCGTCCGGCCTTTGACGACGCCTTGTTGACGAGGTGCCATCGTCACGACGCAACGCAGCCACTCTTCTGCAGGCCGGCGGCCGTCCCGCCGGCCTGATCTTTGTCACCTGCTCCTTGTCCGTGGGGCTTACCGTTCGAGGCCCAACGGCGGCATCCGCGCCTCCACCGCACCGCTGCGGGCCGCCTTGACCAGCGCCGCCAGTTCGGCCAGCGCCGGGCGCAACCCGGCCAGCACCGCCACGGCTTCCACCAGATCCCCCTTGCCCGAGGCGAGGTCGAGGATTTCCCGGAACAGCGGCTTCGGACGGGGATAGCCGGTCACGGTGACCGGATCGTCGGGCGCCAGCTTTGCCGCCTGCTTGGCGAGCATCAGCGCGGTGGCGACTCCGCCCAGCTCGTCGATCAGCCCGAGAGTCTTGGCCTGGGCGCCGGTCCACACGCGGCCCTTGGCGGCGTCCCGCGCCTGTTCGGGGGTGAGGTGCCGGGCCTCCGCCACGCGGGACAGGAAGGTGGAATAGCTGCTGTCGATGATCGCGTTCAGCCGCTCCTCCCCGGCGGGGCCGAAGGGGCGGAAGGGCGACCACAGTCCGGCGTTGGGGGCGGTGTCGAGGACGCCCCAATGCACGCCCAGCCGCTCCGACAGGCCGGCGACCGACATCTTTCCGGCAACCACGCCGATGGAGCCGGTCACGGTGGCCGGGGAGGCGACGATGCGGTCGGCGGCCAGCGCGATCCAATAGCCGCCGGACGCCGCCGTCCCGCCCATGCTGGCGATCACCGGTTTGCCCGACTGGCGGGCCTTGACCAGCGCGCGGCGGATCGTTTCGGAGGCGGTCACGCTGCCGCCGCCGCTGTCGATGCGGAACAGGATGGCCTTGACGTCGGGATCGTCCACCGCGTCCTCGATGGCCTCCACGATCGTCTCGGACCCGGCGGTGATCTCGCCCAGGCCGGGCTTGCCGCTGTCGCCGCCGGTGATGGTGCCGGTGGCGTGGATCAGCGCGATGGTCGGGCCGTTGCGGTTGGGCGGGCCGGCGATGCCCAGATAGTCCGCCGCCTCCATGGTGTCGGCGTCGGGCGCGGCCCCGGCGCGGCGCAGCGCCTCCTCCCGCGCTTCGTCGGCGTAGCCCAGCCGGTCGACCAGCTTGGCGTCCACCGCCTCGCGGTCGATCAGAGGCGCGCGGTCCATCGCCGCCTTCACGGCGGCGGGGGGCAGGCGGCGGCTCACCGCCACCCCGTCGACGATCTGGTTGGTCAAGTCGCCGAGCAGCGACTCCATCATCTCGCGGTGAGCGGGCGTGAAGTCCGTCCGCATGACGCTGTCGGCGAGGCTCTTGTACTCCTCCCGCTGGAATACCTGCGGCTGGATGTCCAGCTTGTCCAGCGCGCCGCGGGCGAAGGGGATCTGGGCGGACAGGCCGGTCAGGCCGAGCAGCCCCAGCGGCTGCATCCACACCTCGTCGAAGGCGCTGGCCAGCAGGTAGGAGCGGTTGCCGGCCCCGGTGTCGCCGTAGGATTCGGCGAAGGCGATGGCGAAGCGCCCCGACGCGCGGAACCGCTCCACCGCCGCCCGCAGCTCCTGCACCTGGGCGAAGCTGGCGCCGTCGCCGCCGAAGCGGGCGAGAACGCCCTTCACCCGCGGGTCGGTGCGTCCCCGCTCCAGCGCGTCGAGCACCTCCTGGAAGGTCGTCTCGTGGCCGAGTACGCTGCCCAGCCGGTCCACGCTCCCCTCCGCCAGCGGGTCGCGGAGATCCAGCTCCAGCACGACGGTGTCGGGCAGGGAGGGCTCATGCCGGATCGCCAGGACGACCCCGGTGACCACGGCGGCCACCACGAGGAAACCGATGAGGGCGAACAGGCGGACAAAGAACCTCAGCATCCGGGGGGGCTCCGGTGGTTGCGCGGCGTCAGCGGTCCTGCTTGTGGTAGTCGCGGTTCGGCATCATGTCCACCGCCGAGGCGACGCGGTTCGACATGTTGTAGAAGGCGGCGGTGTCGGCGACGTCGAAGATCTCCTCGTCGCCGAAGCCGGCGTCGCGCAGCGCCTGCCGGTCCGGCTCGCCCATGGTCCAGGGCTCCTTGGTCAGCTTCCACGCGAAATCGAGCATGGCGCGCTGGCGCGGCTCCAGCTTGGCGGCGCGGTAGTTGAAGGCGAGCATCTCGCCGAGTTCCGGATCGCCGGACAGCTTGCGCACCGCCTGCCCATGGGCGACGAGGCAGTAGTAGCAATGGTTGGCGGAGGACACGACCACGGCGATCATCTCGCGCTCCAACTTGGACAGGCCGCTCTCGCCGACCATCAGCTCGTTGTAGAGCTGGGCGAAGGTGCGCAGCTTCTTCGGGCGCAGGCTGTAGGCGCGCAGCACGTTGGGGACGAAGCCCAGCTTTTCCTCGCACTTGGCGAAGAGGGCGGCCATGTCCGGGTCGAGGTCGGGCATCTCGGGAACGGGCAGGGCCATGACGTGATCGGGCTGGGGCATCGCGGCGGTCTCCTCCAGTGTGTTGGTTTCGTTGCGGTGTACGCTGTTTTGGCCGACAGGGTAGCCGGGCGGCGGCGCTTCGCAAAGCCCCACCTCCGGTCAGGCCCATTCACCAGGGGTTGCAACCCTGCCTTTCGTACGTTGTCTCTCGCCAAGCCGTCGCCGTCCGTGCGAAGACTGCGCTCCGTCGCAACGCAGTGGCTCGACCGATGAACGATCCGGGCGGCAAGGGCGCGCCCAAGCTCGGCCTCCTCTCGGTTCTGGTGGTCGAGGACAGCGCCTTCATCCGCAACGTGCTGACCGCGACCCTGCGCACCATCGGGGTCGGCGCGGTGCATGCCGAAGCCGGCGGCGCGGAAGCCATCCGCTTCCTGGAGGAGCGGCGGGCCGCCCTGCCGCCCGGCACGGCGCCGGTGGACGTGATCATCACCGATCTGGTGATGCCGGAGGTGGACGGGCTGATGCTGCTGCGCTGGCTGCGCTGCAGCCCGAAATCGCCGGACCGCTTTCTGCCCGTGCTGATGCTGTCCGGCGCCGCCGACCGCCATTACGTGGAGCAGGCGCGCGACCTGGGCGCCACCGACTTCATCGCCAAGCCCTTTTCCGCCGCGACCATCGCCAGCCGCCTGCTGGCCGCGATGGCCCGGCCGCGGCGCTTCGTGCTCGCCAAGGGGTATTTCGGGCCGGACCGGCGGCGGACGCAGCGGCCGGTGGCGATGGATTGCCGGATGACCGGCCCCAGGGAAATCCTGGTGGTGCACAGCGCGTCCAAGGCGGTGGGCATCGACCGCTTTCCGGTCGTGCATTTCGATCTGCCCAACCGGCTGGGCGCGAAGATGGGCATCGCGCCGAAGGACCCCGTGCCGACGCTGCCCGATGAGGTTTTGGCGGCGGCGGAGGCGGAGATCCAGAACCGGGCCGGCGATTACGCCACCTGGATCGCCGGGGAGGTGGACGAGCTGGCCCGCCGCGTCGAGCGGCTGGGCGCGGACACCGCCGCGGTCCCGGCGCTGATGGGGCAGATCAACCGCTCCGCCCACGAGATGCGCGGGCAGGGCGGCATCTTCGGCTATCCGCTGATCACCCGCATCGCCAAGTCGCTCTACGAGGCGACGCACGGCGGCTTTCCCGCCGTCACCGGCAACGAGCGCCTGCTGCTGAAAGCCCATGTGGACGCGATCAAGGCGGTGATGAACGGGCGGATCAGCGGCGACGGCGGAGCGACCGGCCAGCAGCTTCTGGCCTCGCTCGACCTCGCCAAGAAGAAATACTCCAAGCCGGACGGCGAGGGCGATCCGGCCTGAGCGCCGCCGCTATTTCCAGCGGATTCCCTCCTCGCGGCGGATCTCCTCCATGCGCTCCAGCGCCGGCTTGAAGCCTGTCAGGGAGAAGCGCACCTCCGCCTTGCCGCTCGCCGGGGCGGAGCCGACGGCGGCGACCTCCTTGCCGGGAGTCAGCCGTTCAACCAGCTTGGCGTTGGTCTCCGGATCGAGTACCGCGCAGGTGTTGGTCTCCCATTCGAAGCGTTCGCACGGGTATTCGGGGCGGAACAGCGCCCGGTCCACCCAGACGCGGACGATCTTCGACAGGTCCATCGTTTGCTCGTCCAGCCGGAAGCGCAGCCCTTCCAGCCAGCGCTCGCTGGAGCGCAGCCAGACGAGGCGCGACCGCCGGTCGCTGCCGGGGCGGGACAGCAGTTCGCATTCGACGCGGCTCGGCTCGCTCCAGACTTGGCAGTAGAGGCGCCAGTCCTTGAAGCTCTCCGAATGCTCGCGGTAGGCCGGAGACTGGGATTGGGCCTGGATTGGGGCGGCGGGAAAGGCGGCGACCAGCAGAAACCCCGCGATCACGCCGCCGCGCCACGCACCCGTCCTGCGTCCCGTTTCCCGCATCGGCCTCAGCCCCGCGCGTAGGCGCGGTGGCGCAGCAGATGGTCGGCCAGAACGCAGGCCATCATCGCCTCGCCGACCGGAACGGCGCGGATGCCGACGCAGGGGTCGTGGCGGCCCTTGGTCAGGATGTCGGTGTCCTTGCCCTGCAGATCGACCGTCTGGCGCGGGGTGAGGATGGAACTGGTCGGCTTCACCGCGAAGCGCACCACGATGTCCTGCCCGGTGGAAATGCCGCCGAGGATGCCGCCGGCGAGGTTGGAGCGGAATTCCGGTTCGCTGTCGGGTCCGGCGCGCATCTCGTCGGCGTTCTGCTCGCCGGTCAGGGTGGCGGCCTCGAAGCCGTTGCCGATCTCCACGCCCTTGACGGCGTTGATCGTCATCATGGCGCGGGCGAGATCGCCGTCCAGCTTGTCGTAGAGCGGGTCGCCCAACCCGGCGGGCAGGCCGGAGGCCACCACCTCCACCACCGCGCCGATGGACGAACCGCTCTTGCGGATGCCGTCCAGATAGTCCGCCCATTCGGCGGCGGCCTGCGGGTCGGGGCAGAAGAAGGGGTTGTTGTCCACCTCCGCCCAATCCCAGCGGCTGCGGTCCACCTTGTGCGGGCCGATCTGCACCAGCGCGCCGCGGACGGTCACGCCGTTGCCCAGCACCTTGCGCGCCACCGCGCCCGCCGCCACGCGGCAGGCCGTCTCGCGCGCCGAGGAGCGGCCGCCGCCGCGGTAGTCGCGGATGCCGTACTTCTTCCAATAGGTGTAGTCGGCGTGGCCGGGCCGGAATTTGGCGGCGATCTCGCTGTAGTCCTTGGAGCGCTGGTCGGTGTTCTCGATCATCAGCGAGACCGGCGTGCCGGTGGTCTGCCCTTCGAACACGCCGGACAGGATCTTGACCTGATCGGGCTCCTGCCGCTGCGTGGTGTAGCGCGACTGGCCGGGCCGGCGCTTGTCGAGCCAGGGCTGGATGTCCGCCTCGGTCAGGGAGAGCAGCGACGGGCAGCCGTCCACCACCACGCCGATCGCCGGCCCATGGCTCTCGCCCCAGGTGGTGAAACGGAAAAGCGTACCGAAGCTGTTGCCGGCCATGGCGAGGACTCCCGATGCGACACGATCTGTCCGCACGACGTGCGGTGGAGCGCGTTTCTTGCGGCGTTTCGGCCGGCGCGTCAAGCGCGAGGGGCTTAAAACGCTCCCTTCTGCTCACGCCGGCGGTCGAGCGCGACCTCGAACTGGCGCAGCAGCTTGTGCGTGGCTTCGAAGTAGAGCTTGCGCTGCGGGTTGTTCTTCATGCAGCGGGCGTCCAGGTGGGACACGCTGGTCAAGGCGGAGACGCAGTAGCCGAGCAGCCAGTAATGGGAGCGGATCTTGCGCAGATAGTCGCGGAAGGGTTCCGGCTGGCCGGCCATGAAGGCGGAGAAGCTCGCCTCGTAGTCGGCGAGGATCTGCCGGATGTCCATCAGCGTGGTTTCCAGCAGCTTGCCCACCTTTTCGATGTGCATCAGAAGCTGGGTTTCATAGGGCTTGTGCATGCGGATATCGACCGGGATGCATTCCCGCGACTTCAGCCAGTTCAGGATGATCCGCGCCCGCGGCGCGATGCGGCGGAGCTGGTACTCGTAGAAGGTCGTGCCCTTCCAGGCGCTGAAGATCTGGTCCGCTTCGCTGCGGTCGATGCCGAAGGCCGAGACGAACAGGCCGGCTTCTTCGAGCTCGGGATTCCAGATCGCTTCCAGGAAGCGCTCGATGCTCTGGGCGCCGTTGCCGCCGCCGTCGATGGCCTTGCGCACGATGGGTTCGATGCGCGCCCGGATCAGGCGGCGGAGCTGCTGGTCCTCGGCGTCGCTGATCGCCCAGTGACGCTTGTCCACCGGGACCTTCTCGCCTTCGAAACACGCCTTCAACAGGAAGGCGTCCAGCGACGGCACGCTGTCGATCAGGGTGAGGGTGCGCAGGTCGGCGGCCGCGGCCTCGCTGTTGGCCTCGCCGATGCCGAATTGCTCTGCCAGCAGAATGCTGCTGTTGCGGGCGCGTAGGTAGATGGCGAGCCCGCCCGCTTCGGTGTGTTCGACGCTGTGCGGAATGTAAATGCCGGTCTCGACCGGCCGCGATCCGACGTCGCCATCCTCATCCTCGTCGACGATGGGATTGGCATAGTCGTCGGCGTCTTCGTCGAAATTCGGATACTTGAAGAGAATGGCCTTGTTCAATCCGCGAGCGCGGAACAGGCGATTTTCTTCAGGGATTTCGCGGGTGATGGTGATCAAGTTCATCGAGACGCTGGAGCCGCCGTAGAGAATTTGCTCCAGAATCGGGGACACCGAATCCGATTGCCGCCGTGCACGCATCCGACTGTCACCTTCCGCAACCTTCCGTAAGCGTGAAGAATAGCGGTCTGCTGCGGTGCGCAAAAGTAGGTAATACGACGATCGGTGAAAAATACCTCAAACCGGGTAAGGGCGTTTCCGGCGGGCGTTCCGGAACGAACCGGACGCGCCCGCCGTCGCCCGAGGCTCGGGATCAGGCGGGCTTGGCCGCGCCGCCCAGCGATCCCAGGAGCTGCGACACCTCGGCCGCCGCGTCCACCGCGACCATGCCGACGGTGTGGTAGCCGGAGTCGACGTGCATCACCTCACCGGTCACGCCGGTGCCGAGGTCGCTCAGCAGGAACAGGCCGGCGCCGCCGACCTCGCCGATGGTGACGTTGCGTTTCAGCGGGGCGTTCAGCTCGTTCCACTTCAGAATGTAGCGGAAGTCGCCGATGCCGCTGGCGGCCAGCGTCTTGATCGGGCCGGCGGAGATGGCATTGACGCGGATGTCCCGACCGCCCAAATCGACGGCCAGGTAACGCACGCTCGCCTCCAGCGCGGCCTTGGCGACGCCCATCACATTGTAGTGGGGCATCACGCGCTCGGCGCCGTAATAGGAGAGGGTGAGCAGGCTGCCGCCGTCCTTCATCAGCGGAACGGCGCGTTGCGCCACCGCGGTGAAGGAGTAGCAGGAGATGTCCATCGTGCGCAGGAAGTTGGCCCGCGTCGTGTCGAGATAGAGGCCGTCCAGCTCGTTCTTGTCGGAAAAAGCGATCGCATGAACCAGGAAGTCCAGCTTGCCCCATTCCTTTTCGATGGCGGCGAAGGTCGCGTCGACGCTGGCCTCGTCGGTGACGTCGCAGGGCAGCAGCAGCGGGGCCTTGACCTGATCGGCCAGCGGCTTCACGCGCTTCAGCAGCGCGTCACCCTGATAGGTGAAGGCCAGCTCGGCGCCGTGCTGCGCCAGCGTGGAGGCAATTCCCCAGGCGATCGAACGATCGTTCGCCACGCCCATGATCAGGCCACGCTTGCCGTCCATGAGCGGCTTCGGGTTGGACATCCGTACCTCGTGCATCCAGAGTATGCTTTGAAAAGTGGGCCGCATCCTACACGAAAGACCGGCCCGGTCAAACCAAGGCGGGAGGCGTCCTGTGGCTGAAACCGAAGGCACTTCGAAAGGGGCGTGGAACCCCTTTGTGCGCGTTCGGGAAATCGGCGGCTTCATCGCCTATTCCTCCATGCGCTTCTACAACGACAACTGCTTCCAGACCGCGGCGTCGCTGACCTACACCTCGCTGCTGGCGCTGGTGCCGCTGATGACCATCGGCTTCGCGATCTTTTCCGCCTTTCCCGCCTTCAATGCCTTGCAATCGCGCATCCAGACGTTGCTGTTCAAGAATCTCGTGCCGGAGAACAGCGACGCCATCCTGCAATATCTGGCGGCCTTCATGGCCAACGCCGGGCAGATGCCGGTGTTCGGCATCGTCGGGCTGGCGATGTCCGCGGTCCTGCTGATCTGGACCATCGAGGGGTCCTTCGCCACCGTCTGGCGGGTGCGGGAACCGCGCTCCTACGTCACCCGCATCCTGTCCTTCTGGGCGGTGGTGTCGCTGAGCCCGCTGTTCGCCGGCGCCAGCCTGTCGCTGTCCAGCACCCTGTGGGCGGTGCTCCAGTTCGCCCATCTGGAGGGCTTCGCCGACCCGCTGGTGGGGATCGGGGCGATCCTGCCCTTCATGCTGCAGCTGGTCGGCTGCACGCTGCTCTACGTCATCATCCCGAACCGGGACGTCGGGTGGATGGACGCCGCCTGCGGCGGGGCGGTCGCCTCGCTGTTGCTGGAGACGTCCAAGGCGGGCTTCGCCATGTACATGAAGGAGTTCCCCGCCTACCAGACCATCTACGGCGCGCTGGCGACCGTGCCGATCTTCCTGTTCTGGCTCTACATCGCCTGGTCCACCGTGCTGTTCGGCGCGGTCATCACCGCCTCGCTGCCGGAATGGCGGGCCGGCAAGATCACCCGCGGCGGGCCGGAGGGGCTGCTGCCGGCCCAGCGGCTGGGGCTGGCCCTGGCCGTCCTGCACGAGCTTCTGGAGGGCACGCGGCTCGGCGTGGGCTTGCGGCGGCGGACGCTGGTCGGGCGCGTGCCGGTCGGGACGGTGCTGATCGACGGCATCCTGGAGCAGCTTCGCGACGCCCATTGGGTGGCCCACACCACGCACAACGCCTGGGTCGTCACCCGCGACCTGAGCGAGGCCACGCTGTTCGACCTGATGAAGGCGCTGGGCATCGGCCTGCGCGGCTCCGTCCGGGGGCTGGGCGGGCTGGAGCTGCCCTGGCAGGACCGCACGGCCCATCTGCTGGAGCAGGCGGAGCGGAGCCAGGAGGAAATCCTCGGCGTGCCGATCAAGACCCTGCTGTCCGACCGGCCCCTGGAGGCGGGAGCGCTCGAAACGGGACCTCGGGAACCGGACTCACAGGAAGCCGGGACGCCGGCGGGGGAGGGTTCCGGCGCCGTCCCGCTGCGGGCGAAGCGCTGGCCCTGAACGCGGGCCTTGCAGGCGGCCTTGGATTTTGGCGGCGCTTAAGCCCGGTACTTGGCGACGAGGTCCGCGGCGAAGCCATCCAGGTTGTTGTCGGCGGGCAGGGTCTGGACGTAGGAGCAGCCGCGGCAGGCTTCGATCTCGTCGCGCCGGCCCTCCAGGTGCTTCAGCCGGAAATCGCGCAGCCGCTCGCCGTTCCAGATGTCGCGCAGCGATTCCTCGGCGACGTTGCCGACGATGGTGCCCATGCGCCAGTCGGCGCAGCAGACCGATACCTCGCCGTTGAAGTTGATGGCCAGCTTCAGGAAGGGCTCGGAGCAGACCTTGCGGGCCGTGTCGGGGGCGGCGGCGAAGGCGCTCTCCTCGGCCAGCGCCTCGCCGTGCAGCGGATGGACGAACAGGCTGTCGGCGATCGGCGTGAAGGTGTCGATGAAGCTCTGCCGCTCCTCCTCGGTCAACTCCACGTTGATGATCTTGCAGTGGAGGTGGAAATCACGGCCCAGCTCCGTCTTGCGCCGGTAAAGATAGGCCACATTGTCCACGACGGTCTGGAAGCGGTCGAAGCGCCGGGTGACGCGCTTGTACATGGCGTCGCTGGCGCCGTAGACGGAGACGCGCATGGCGTCCAGCCCGGCGGCCAGCAGCGCGTCCGCACGCTCCGGCGTCAGCAGGGAACCATTGCTGGTCATCTCGACATGGCGGGCCAGGCCGCGCGCCTTCAGAAGATGGACCATATGCTCGATCCGGGTGTTCACCAGCGGCTCGCCGTCCTTGTAGAGGTGGACGGATTTGATCGGCGCGTCGAATTCTGCGATGTCGTCGGCGATCTTGCGGAACAGGTCGAACTTCATGGCGCCGCGCGGGCGGCCGATCTCCTCCAGCAGCTCAGGGTTGCCGGTGGCGCAGAAGACGCAGCGGAAGTTGCAGCCGTTCGACGGGTCGATCAGCAGCGAGAAGGGCGTGGTCAGCGGCAGCACCTGCGACAGGTCGTTGCGGTCGCGGTGGCGGCCGTAGGGAATGTTCGCGGTGGTGGCCGCTTCGGTTCTCACTTCGGTCATGACCTTCGCCGGGCAGGGCTGCGGAAAGCGGTGTGACTAGCAAGGGATCACGCGCACCGTAAAGAAATCCTTCATTCCGGCCACCGGACATTGATGGGATGCCCCCCTGCGGGGCGGGGTCAAGGCGGGTTTCAGGGTCATGCTCGACAGTCTTTCGCATCGCGTCGTCTACAGCGACCGGCGCTTCTACGCGTCCTTCCCGTCCGCGGCCACGCTGGCCGACGGGCGGGTGCTGGTGGCCTTCCGGCGCGCCCGCGACCACCGCTGGCTGCACGGGGAGCCGGCGGACGGCAATGGCGATTTCACCAGCGTCGACCATGTGGATTCGCGCTCCCACCTCGTGATCCAGCGCTTCACCCCGGATTTCGAGCCGGAAGGCGCGCCGCAGCCCCTGCCCACCGACCCGGAGGCGGGCGACCAGGACCCCAGCCTGCTGGTCCTGCGCTCGGGGCGGATCGTCATGGGCAGCTTCGGCTGGTACCCGATGTCGGCGCGCCACGGCCTGCGGCTGCGGGAGAGGGGCGTCCACCTGCTGGGCAACGCCGGGACGTCGGGCACCTTCTTCCTGTTCTGGGGCGGCAGCACCCGCGTCAGCGACGACGGCGGGCTGCACTGGTCGGCGCACCGCTACCTGCCGGAGCTGCCGGACCAGGGGCCGATCCTGCCCGGCCTGCGCCCCATGCTGGGCGGTGCGGTGCGCGGGCGGGCGGTGGAGGCGCCGGACGGCACGCTGCTGATGGCGACCTACACGGGCGGCCCCTACAGCAGCTACCTGTTCGCCTCCCGCGACCGCGGGGAAAGCTGGGCTCTGCGCAGCACCATCGCGCGCGACCCTGCGGGGCGGGCCGGCTTCTGCGAGACCGCCCTGCACCTGACCGCCGACGGCCAACTGGTCGCCTTCCACCGCACCACCGGGCTGGGCGACCGCCTCGCCACCTCGGTCTCCCATGATCTGGGGGAAAGCTGGGCGCCCTGGATCGAGAACGCGGTCATCGGCCATCCCTACGACGCCTGCCCGCTGCCGGACGGGCGGCTGCTCATCGTCTATGGCTACCGCCACCAGCCCTACGGCGTGCGTGCCCGCGTCTGGGACAGCCGGCGGGAAACTCTGGAGAGCGCGCCGGAGGTTGTCATCCGCGACGACGCGCCGTCGCCCGACGTCGGCTATCCCTGGGCGACCGTGCTGGCGGACGGGCGGGTGGCGGTCTGCTACTACATCTGCGACGCGGCGGGCATCCGCCACATCCAGGCGACGCTGCTGCGCGTGAGCGGCCGATTGACGGGCTCCGACGCAACTCCTATCGTCCCCGGCCATACCGCAATCCCGAGTTTTGGGGAGTAGACCGCCCATGAAGCCCGCCCGCCGGCCGTCGAACCCGCTGTTTTCCTCCGGCCCCTGCGCCAAGCGGCCCGGCTGGTCGCTGGACGCCCTGGACGGCGCGCTGCTCGGCCGCTCCCACCGCTCGAAGCCGGGCAAGGCGAAGCTGAAGGAAGTCATCGACCTGACCCGCGCCGTCCTGGCGATCCCCGGCGACTACCGCATCGGCATCGTCCCGGCCTCCGACACCGGGGCGGTGGAGATGGCGCTGTGGAACCTGCTGGGTGAGCGCGGCGTCGACATGATGGCCTGGGAGAGCTTCGGCAAGGAGTGGGTGACCGACGTCACCAAGCAGCTCCGCCTGTCCGACGTGCGGACCATCCAGGCCCCCTACGGCGAACTGCCGGACCTGTCGCAGGCCGATTTCAGCCGCGACGTGGTGTTCACCTGGAACGGCACGACGTCGGGCGTGCGGGTGCCGGACGGCGACTGGATTCCGGCGGACCGCGAGGGGCTGTCGATCTGCGACGCGACCTCCGCCGCCTTCGCCATGGACATTCCGTGGAGCAAGATCGACGTCGCCACTTGGTCCTGGCAGAAGGTGCTGGGCGGCGAGGCCGCGCACGGCATGCTGGTGCTCAGCCCGCGCGCCGTGGCGCGGCTGGAGAGTTTCCAGCCTGACCGCCCGCTGCCCAAGATCTTCCGTTTGACCAGTGGTGGCAAGCTGATCGAGGGCATCTTCGTCGGCGACACCATCAACACGCCGTCCATGCTCTGCGTGGAGGACGCCATCGACGGGCTGCGCTGGTCGCTGTCGGTCGGCGGCCTGACGCAACTCATCCGCCGGTCGGAGCAGAACCTGCGCATCGTCTCGGAGTGGGTGGCGGCCTCGACCTGGGCCGGCTTCCTGGGAGACGATCCGGCGACGCGCTCCTGCACCTCGATCTGCCTGCGCTTCACCGACCCCGAGGTGACCGCGCTGACGCCGGAGGCCCAGGCCGACTTCGCCAAGAAGCTCGCCACGCTGCTGGAGAAGGAGGAGGCCGCCTTCGACGCCGGCTCCTACCGCGACGCCCCTCCCGGCCTGCGCCTTTGGGGCGGCGCCACGGTGGAGAACGAGGACATGGAGGCGGTCCTGCCCTGGCTCGACTGGGCCTTCGCCACGGTCAAGGCGGAGACCTTCGGGCGCTGAGCCGCTGATGTTGAGTGAAATAGGCCGCGCCACTCCGGTGCGGCCTTTTTCGTGGCCCGCTCAATCCCGCCAGAAGCTCGGCAGGATCAGCACCAGCACGGTGAAGACCTCCAGCCGGCCCAGCAGCATGGCGAAGCTCAGCACCCATTTCGCGGCGTCGGGCAAGGGGGCCATGGTGCCCGACGGGCCGACCACCGGCCCCAGCCCCGGTCCGGCGTTGGCGAGCGCGGAGGCGACGGCGCTGGCCGCGCTCAGGTAGTCCACGCCCATCGCGGCGACCAGCAGCGACAGGATGCCGAAGGCCGCCATGAAGGCGAAGGCGAGGTTGATGACCGAACCGACCACATCCTCGTCCAGCACCTTGCCCTGGTAGAGCGGGACCAGCACGCGGTTCGGCTTCAGCATCCGCTGCATCTGGTTCAGCATCGACAGGGCCAGCACCTGCCAGCGAAAGACCTTGATCGATCCCGTCGTCGATCCGGTGCAGCCGCCGATGAAGTAGAAGAAGAAAAAGGCGACCACGGCGAAGCTGCCCCAGGTCGAAAAGTCGGTGGAGACGAAGCCGGTCCCGGTGATGATCGAGGTGACGTTCACCACCGAATGGCTGAGCGCGTCCCGGAAGGGTAGGCCGACCACGGCGAAGGCCCACAGGGTCATGGCGACGCCGGCCACCAGCAGGATCGCCAGCAGCGCGTTTACCTGGCTGTCGCCGAAGACCGGCGCGTTGCGCTGGCCGCGCAGCAGGCGGATGTACCAGGTCAGCGGCAAGGCCCCGCAGATCATCGAGACGGTCGCCACCCACAGCACCGCGTGGGAATCGAACCAGCCGAGCGAGGCGTCCTTGGTCGAGAAGCCGCCCGTGGCGATGGAGGCCATGGCGTGGTTGATCGCGTCGAACCACGTCATGCCGGCCAGATGGTAGGCCGCCGCCGACAGGATGGTCAGCGCCAGATAGGTCATGGCGATGGCGCCCGCCGTGTCCTGCACCGTGGCGAAGGGCTTGTCGCCCTTGTCGGACGACTCGGTGCGAAAGAGCTGCATGCCGCCGACCCGCAGGATGGGCAGCACGGCGATCGCCATGACGATGATGCCGACCCCGCCGAACCAGTTCAGCAGCGACCGCCACAGCAGGACCCCCGGCGGGGCGCCGTCCAGCCCGACGATGACCGTGCCGCCGGTGGTGGAGAGGCCGGACATCGCCTCGTAATAGGCGTCGGTGAAGGACAGGCGGGCGGCGGAGATCATGAAGGGCAGGGCGCCGAAGGCGGCCAGGACGCACCAGGACAGCGTGGTCAGCAGGAAATGCTGCTTCACGGTGAAGCGCGCGTGCTCCCTGCTCGACGTCGCGAGGACCATGCCCCCGCTGACCGCCAGCGTCGCCGCGCTGGAACCGACGAAGGCCGTCCAGTCCTGGTTGCCCACGGCAGCGTCGGCCAGCGCCGGCACCAGCATGCCCAGCCCCAGGATGGTCAGAAGAATGCCGATGATGTGGAAGACCGGTCCCAGCGCGATTCCATTGCCCAAGGCTATGCCCTTCGCCGCCGCGGGGGCCGGTGGCGACGCCCCGTTCTTCCCCGTTGTTATGCTCCGTTGTACTGCGCTGATTATCCAAAGTGGCCGGTGCTGTCCATCCGCATCGGGGTTGTGTCGCGTCCGCGGGTCAGACGAATCCGGCTTCTCCCAACATGCGGTAGAACTCCCGCAAGGCGCGCTGCTGCGCCACCGCGTCAGGCAAATCCTCCACGTATTTCCGGTCGAACTGCGGTTGGCGGAGATGCTCGACGACGCGGCGCCGAACCATCTCCAGCGCCCGCCGGCTGCGCAGGATGCCCGGCGCGCAGACCTGCAGCAGACGGTTCGCGCGCAGCCGCAGCGCGTCGCCGGGATCGTCCAGCCGCTCCACCACCCGCTCCCCGGTGATGTAGGCCACCAGAAGCGCGTCGAGGTCGCCGGTCAGCCGGGTCCGCGCCTCCTCTGGCAGCGCCGAGTCGGCGGATTGGCAGTAGAGCAGGGTCAGCGCTTCCAGATTGTCGCGGGGCGGCAGGCGGGGATGGACGAAGCGGCCATAGCCCGCCGGGTTGCCGGTCAGCGCGTGCAACAGCCGGGCGATGTCCCCGGCGTGCCCATGGCCGAGGTCGGAATCGGCCAGCGCCAGCAGGAAGCGCACCCGGTCCCGCGCGTCGGGGATGCGGCCGGCCACCTCGGCGATGGCCTGCTTGCGTCCCGGCGCCCCGCCGCCCTCCAAAAAGCGCAGGTAGCGCAGGACCAGCGCCTCCGCCATCGGGCCGCCCCCGGCGGGTCCGTCGGGGCCGAGCGTGCGCTTCAGGATCTCCTGAAAGGCGTCCATCTCCAGCGACGGGTCGGAACGGTAGAGCGGCTGCGTGCCCTTCAACTGCCGCCTCACCAGATCCAGGATGACCAGCCGCGTCTGGTCGAGGTCGTGGAAGGCCAGAAGCTCGTTCAACTGGACGGCGCGGTCGCCCTCCGCCCGCTTGGCCGGGGAGAGGCGGCCCCGCGACAGGTCGATCAGGTTGCACAGCGCCTCCGCCAGACTGCCCTGGGCGCCCAGAAGCTCCTGCGCGACGGAGGGGGCGCCCAGGACGTCGGCGATCACGCCATCGAGCAGCACCAGCGGGCGGTCGGCCGTACCCCCGTCCTCCCGCGCCAGCTCCCCCAGGAAATCCAGCTTGGCCAGCCAGTTGCGCATCTGCACCAGTTCGCGCGACAGCACCACGCGGGCGAGGAAATCGCGCTCCTCCGCCGGCAGGCTCGAATCCAGCCGGTCGAACATGGGGCGGAAGCCGGTGGCGGCGATGGCCGGCAGGTCCTTGCGCGCGGCGGCGACGCGCGCCCGGTCGGTCAATTCGTGCATCAGCAGGTTCAGCGCGTCGCGTCGCCCGCGCCCGTCCGTCCCGGCCCTGTCCGCCTGGAGCGCGGCGACCCGCCCGACCGCGGTGGGCACGAGGCTGTCGGTGTTGAGAAGCCGGGCCAGCTCCGCGTGGTTGTGCAGAACCTCGGTCGGGGTGACCACCGCGCGCTCCACGTAGTTGCGCAGCACCCGATTCATCGTCATGCGGCTCTGCACGCCGTAGCAATGGTCGAGCGTGAGGCAGAGCGCCGGCGCCTCGTCGATGGGGGAGGCGGCCACCGCGCGGGAAACCTGGCGGAACTCCACATGGACTTCTGTCTCGACATGGCGGCCGTCCGGGCGCCGCCAGTCGCGCACCACCCGTATGCCCTCGATCCTGCCGCCGGACAGCGCCTTGCGGCCGAAGACCAGCGCCTCCGCCTCGGTGTCGAAGCGGCCTTCCAAAACCCAGTGGTCCTGGACGTAGATCTGCACTTCGTAGCTGGCGGACGCGCGTGCCATGGTGCCATTGCCCCGCTGCTGCCGGCACGGTTCGTACACAGGATGCCGGAGATTTCGCATCAAACTCAACAAAGATTCGATTGGAATGCATCCATGTTTCGGACCTTTCCGGACGGCCGCCTGTTGTCGGCGCAGGGGAGACGGGCACGGGTCGCGGGGCTTTTCCGTTTGCATGAGGAAGGGGGGTGGGGTATTGACCCGCTCCGTATGCCCGAGCACCGCATGCCCACCGGACGTGCGGGCTCTCGCCATGCCGACGGTTTGCCACTTATTCGACGAGACGACGCAGGCCATGCCCGCTGATTCCCTGAGCTCCGCCCTGTTGCCCGCCGGCCTGCACGACGTGCTGCCGCCCGAAGCGGCGCACGAAGCGGCGGCGGTGGCGCGCCTGCTGGCGGACTTCACCGCCCACGGCTATGAGCGCGTCGAGCCGCCGCTGGTCGAGTTCGAGGACAATCTGCTGTCCGGCTCCGGCGCCGCCATGGCGAAGCAGACCTTCCGGCTGATGGACCCGCTGTCGCAGCGCATGATGGCCGTGCGCGCCGACATCACCCCGCAGATCGTGCGCATCGCCACCACCCGCCTGAAGAACGGCGCCCGCCCGGTGCGGCTGTGCTACGCCGGGCCGGTGCTGCGCGTGAAGGGGTCGCAACTGCGTCCCGAGCGGCAGATCACCCAGGTCGGCGTCGAGCTTATCGGCCCGCTGGAGGCCGAGGCGGACGCCGAGGTGATCCTGCTCGCCGTCCACGCCCTGGAAGGGGTGGGGGTGCGGCACCTGTCGGTGGATCTCTGCGTTCCGACCATGGTGGCGCGGGTCTGCCGCGGCCTGGGTCTGGGCGAGGAGGAGACGGCCCGGCTGCGCGAGGCGCTGGACAAGAAGGATGCGGCGGCGGTGACGGCGGTCGGCGGTCCGGCGGCCACGCTGCTGCACACGCTGATGACCGCCTCCGGTCCGGCGGAGCGCGCCATGGAGGTGCTGTCGGCGCTGCCACTGCCGGAAACGGCGGAGAAGGACCGGCGCCGCCTGACCGACGCCCTGGGCCTGCTGCGCGCCGCGCGCCCCGATCTGACGATCACCGTCGATCTTGTGGAGCATCGCGGCTTCGAATACCAGACCGGCCTCAGCTTCACCCTGTTCGCGCGCGACGTGCGCGGCGAGCTGGGGGCGGGGGGCCGCTACCGCGCCGGCGTGCGTCCGGGCGTGGAGGAGGAGGGCGAGCCGGGGACCGGCTTCACCCTCTACATGGACACGCTCCTGCGCGCCGTTCCGGCGCCGGAGCCGGCCAAGCGCGTTTTTGTGCCGCATGGCACCTCCTGGGCCGCGGCGGGCAAGCTGCGCGCCGAGGGCTGGGTCACCGTGGCGGGGCTGGCCCCCGTGGCGGACGCGGCGGCGGAGGCCCGGCGGCTGGACTGCGGCCACCGTCTGGACGGCGGCACGGTCACGCCGCTGACTTGAGACTTCACGATGGGGCTTCCCCCGCAAGGTCGGGGGACGCCTCTGCATGGGCAACGTTTTCTTTCTGCCTTCTTTTTTTGCGGAGACACACATGGCCAACGTGGCGGTGGTCGGCGCCCAGTGGGGCGACGAGGGCAAGGGCAAGATCGTCGACTGGCTGTCCAGCCGGGCCGACGTGGTGGTGCGCTTCCAGGGCGGTCACAACGCCGGCCACACGCTGGTGATCAACGGCGTGACGTACAAGCTGAGCCTGCTGCCTTCGGGCGTGGTTCGCTCCAACAAGCTGTCGATCATCGGCAACGGCGTCGTCTTCGACCCCTGGGCCTTCATCCGCGAAGTGACGGCGATCAAGAGCCAGGGCGTGGACGTGTCCCCCGCCACGCTCCAGGTCGCCGAGAACGTTCCGCTGATCCTTCCGGTCCACAGCGCGCTCGACAAGGCGCGCGAGGAGGCCCGCGGCGCCGGCAAGATCGGCACGACGGGCCGCGGCATCGGCCCGGCCTATGAGGACAAGGTGGCCCGTCGGGCCATCCGCCTGTGCGACCTCGGCGACGAGGCGGTGCTGAAGGAGAAGGTGGACGCCCTGCTGGCCCACCACAACCTGCTGCTCCGCGGCCTGGGCGCGCCGGAGATGACCCCGGCCGACATCCTGGACCCGCTGCGCGAGATCACCCCGCAGGTGCTGCCCTACGCATCGGTCGTCTGGAAGACGCTGGACGAGCTGCGCCGCGCCGGCAAGCGCATCCTGTTCGAAGGCGCCCAGGGCTCGATGCTCGACATCGACCATGGCACCTATCCCTTCGTCACCTCGTCCAACACGGTGGCCGGCAACGCCGCCGCCGGCAGCGGCATGGGTCCGCGCGCCGTCGGCTACGTGCTGGGCATCTGCAAGGCCTACACGACCCGTGTCGGCTCCGGCCCGTTCCCGACCGAGCTGTTCGACGACGTCGGCGAGCTGATCGGCCAGCGCGGCAAGGAGTTCGGCGTGGTCACCGGCCGCAAGCGCCGTTGCGGCTGGTTCGACGCCGTGATGGTGCGCCAGGCGGTGAAGACCGGCGGCATCGACGGCATCGCCATGACCAAGCTGGACGTGCTGGACGGCTTCGACGAGATCAAGGTGTGCGTCGGCTACCGTCTGGACGGGCAGGAGCTGGATTACCTGCCGGCCAACGCCGCCGCCCAGGCCCGCGTCGAGCCGATCTACGAGACCTTCGAGGGTTGGAAGGACAGCACCCAGGGCGCCCGCTCCTGGGCCGAGCTGCCGGCCCAGGCGGTGAAGTACGTCCGTCATGTGGAAGAGCTGATCCAGGCCCCGGTGGCCCTGCTGTCCACCAGCCCGGAGCGCGACGACACCATCCTGATGAACGACCCGTTCCAGGATTGAACCTGAAACACGGTTGACGAGTGGTTGATACGGGCCCCCCACCCGAACCTCCCCCCGCTTTGCAGGGGGAGGTTCGGGTGGGGGCCCGAGGCAACCACTTGCCCCCGCGTTAACAGTTTGTTTGCCCTTTTCGAGCGACTAAGGCTGGCACACGCTCGCAGGCTCCGGGGATTCGAACGCCATGCCATCCGATGCCATGACCGCAGCCGCCGCGGATCGGATGATGGCGAACGCCGAGCCGGTCAAGCTGGCCGAGCGGTACGAAATCCACCCCAACGCGCCGCTCGCCGCTCTCAACGCCATCGGCGGCAACGCCTACACGGCCAAGCCGCTGCGTGACAAGCGGTCCGAAGCCTTCGCCATCATCGGCCACGGCGCCACGCTGGCGCGCACCGACATCGCCGCCACCGTCGCCAGCCTCGACAACCAGGCCCACATGCGCCTGCTCGACTGGGGCATGGTGGACTGGCCGGCGAGCCAGGGGCGCCGCCTCTGCATGATCTTCGAGCGCCCGGCGGGCAAACGGCTGATGAACAGCCTGACCGAGACCACGGACCCGATCCCCGAAGACCATCTGACCCGCCAGATCATCCATCCGCTGGTAGCGGCGCTGAAGGAGCTGTCGAGCCGCGGCGTGGTCCATGGCGCGATCCGCCCGACCAACCTCTATTACCGCGACCTGGCCTCCAGCAGCCTGATGCTGGGCGAATGCCTCTCCACCCCGCCCGGCTACGGCCAGACGGTCCTGCTGGAGACGGTGGAGCGCGGCATGGCCTCGCCGGCCGGGCGCGGCACCGGCACCATGGCCGACGACCTCTATTCGCTGGGCGTCACGCTGCTCCTGCTGCTGCTGGGGCGCAACCCGGTGGGTGCGGCGGAGGACGAGGCGATCCTCCAGGCCAAGATCGAGCGCGGGTCCTACCCGGCGCTGGTCGGCCAGATGCGCCTGCCGCTGGCGATCAGCGAGGTGATCCGCGGGCTGCTGGTGGACGATCCCAAGCAGCGCTGGACGCTTCAGGACCTCGACCTCTGGGTCGCCGGGCGCCGCCTCAGCCCGAAGCAGCCGCAGGTGCCGCGCCGCGCCGCCCGTCCGCTGGAGTTCCAGGGGCAGGACTACTGGCATTGCCGGACGCTGGCCCGCGCCTTCGCCCGCCATGTGGCGCCCGCCGCCACGGTCATCGAGGGCGGCGAGCTGGACAAATGGCTGCGCCGCTCCATGGGCGACGACGCGCGGGCGGAGGCGGTGGCGAACGCGGTGCAGACCGCCTCGACCACCGGCAAGGGCGGCAGCATGGCCGAACGGCTGGTCGCGCGCGTCTGCATGGCGCTGGACCCCGGCGCGCCCATCCGCTACCGCGGCAAGGCGATGATGCCCGACGGCATCGGCACCATGCTGGCCGAGGCCTTCCTGCGCGGCGAGTCGCCGCAGCCGTCGGCCGAGGTCCTGGCCAATCAGCTTCCCATGTTCTGGGTGAGCGTGCAGAGCGACTTCAAGCCCGAGTTCGTGCCGATGGTGCAGAACTTCGACCAGGTCCGCGGTCTGCTGGACCGCACGGGCCACGGGCTGGGGGTGGAGCGCGTCCTGTACGAGATGAACCCCACCATGCCCTGCATCAGCCCGCTGGTGGCCAAGCAGATGCCGACCACCCCGGCGGAGCTGCTGCGCGCGCTCGACTGGATGGGGGCGGGGAGCGAGCGGCACAAGGACCCCATCGACCGCCACGTCGCCGCCTTCCTGGCGGTGCGGCACCGGCGGACCGACGAGATGCTCTACACCCAGCTCGGTTCCAGCATCGAGCCGATGCGCCGGGTGATCGCGATGCTGACCATCCTGTCCGACGTGCAGGCGCGCACCGGCACCGACTCCCTGTCGCATCTCGCCGCCTGGGTGGTATCGCTGCTCGATCCGGCCTTCCGCCGTTTCCACAGCCGGCCGCACCAGGACAACGTGCGCAAGCTGGCCGACTCCGCCGCCCACAACGGGCGCCTTGGCGACTTGCTGAAGATCGTCGACGATCCGGAGGCGCTGCGCCGCGACAAGCTGGAGTTCGAGGCCGGCCAGATCGCCTACCGCGAGGCCGACGCCGAGATCAACAAGCTGCGGCAGAGCATCGGCGACCGGAACAGCATCATCGAATCGTCCGGCCGGCAGGTGGCGGCCATCGTGTCGAGCCTGCTGTCGACCCTTCTGGTCGGCGGCATCATCCTCTTCTTCGCCTTCTGACGGCGGCCTTCAAACCAAGGATCGGGTGGCACCCATGGCGCGCGGCGGCAAGAGCGGCGGAAAGAAGAAGAAGCGCAAGGGCAGCATGCTGACGCTGATCCTGCTGATCATCCCGGCGGGTCTGGTGGTGCTGCCCACGTCGATCCTGTTCGGCATCGGCATGATTCCGACCATCGTCGCCTACGTCACCGACCGCGACCCCGAGAAATCGGCGCCGATCACCGTCGGCGGGCTGAATTTCTGCGGCTGCATGCCCTACGCCATCGAGCTGTGGAAGCACAACCACACGATCGGCGCCGCCGGCAAGATCTTCATGGACCCGCTGGCTTGGCTGGTGATGTACGGGTCGGCGGCGATCGGCTGGGCGCTCTATTTCGGGATTCCGCCGATGGTGGCGAATTTCGAGGTGATGCGCGCCGAAAAGCGGGTCAGCGCGCTGAAGGACGTGAAGGTCGGTCTGGTCCAGGAATGGGGACCGGAGGTAGCCGGCGACCTGTTCGACGAGGCCGGTGGCCTCTCGCCGGACGAGCAGGACCAGATGGCCGAACCCGCGGGGGCGTGAGGGAGTTCCCTCTCCCCTCCGCTCACGCGCAAACGAAGTTTGCGCTGACGCGACAGGCGGACCTTCGGTCCGCCGAAAACAGGGAGAGGGCTAAGATCAGCCGGCCAGCTTCTGCTCCACCGCGGCGTTGCGGATGGCCTTCTGGAGCTTCTCGAAAGCGCGCACCTCGATCTGGCGGACGCGCTCGCGGCTGATGCCGTACTTCTGCGACAGATCCTCCAGCGTGGTGGGGTTGTCGCGCAGGCGGCGCTCCTCCAGGATGTCGCGCTCGCGCTCGTTCAGGTTCTCCATGGCGGCGGTCAGCAGCTTGCGCCGCTTGCCCAGCTCCTCGTTCTCGGCCAGGGAGATTTCCTGGTTCGCCGTCTCGTCCACCAGCCAATCCTGCCACTCGCCCTCACTGTCGGCGCGCAGCGGCGCGTTCAGCGAATGGTCGGGGGCGCTGAGGCGGCGGTTCATGTTGACGACGTCCTGCTCCGGCACGTCGAGGGTCGTGGCGACGTGGCGCACCTGCTCGGGCGACATGTCGCCCTCCTCGATGGCCTGCATCTGGCCCTTGAGGCGGCGCAGGTTGAAGAACAGCTTCTTTTGGGCCGCCGTGGTGCCCATCTTCACCAGCGACCAGCTGTGCAGGATGTATTCCTGGATGGCGGCGCGAATCCACCACATGGCGTAGGTCGCCAGCCGGAAGCCGCGGTCGGGGTCGAAGCGCTTCACCGCCTGCATCATGCCCACGTTGCCTTCGGAGATCAGCTCCGACAGCGGCAGGCCGTAGCCGCGGTAGCCCATGGCGATCTTCGCCACGAGCCGCAGATGGCTGGTCACCAGTTTGTGCGCGGCGTCCGAATCCTCGATCTCCTGCCAGCGCTTGGCCAGCATGTACTCCTCCTCCGCCGCGAGCATGGGGAACTTGCGGATTTCCTGGAGGTAGCGCGAGAGGTTGCTTTCGGAACTGATGACCGGAACGCTGGATGTCGTCGCCATGTTGGACCCTCTCCGACGGCTGTTCTTCGTGCCTTCTCACGGGCACACGGCCGTTCACTGTTCTGCGCCGCCTCGCCGTCCGCTTGCCCGTTCGATCCGCCGGGGATGGTCCCGGATGCAAGCGTGAGCGTTGGTGGCTGTTGACGCGAAGAATAACCGACTTCTGCGCGCGGGTATAGTGGATTACAGGGATTCTAAGAAATCTGACAAATCTTTAATATCCGTGGGAAGCGGCGCCTGGAAGTGGACCGTCTCCCCCGTTGCGGGGTGCCGGAAGGTCAGCCCGACGGCGTGCAGTGCCTGCCGTGGAAAGCCAACAAACCGGTCGCGATGGGGTTCCGGCAGGGCTGAGGCGTGCTTGCCGCCGGCGCGTCCGGCACGCCCCTTGCCATAGAGCGGGTCGCCCACGATGGGATGGCTGATGTGCGCCATGTGCACGCGGATCTGGTGGGTCCGCCCGGTCTCCAGCGTGCATTCGACCAGCGCCAGCGCGGTGCCGAAGGAGCGGACGACGCGGTAGCGGGTGGCCGCGTGCTTGCCGCCGCCGGTGACCACGGCCATCTTCTTGCGGTCGCTGCTGCTGCGCCCGATGTTGCCCTCGATCCGCCCCTCGCGGGGGGAGGGGACGCCCCAGACGAGCGCTTGGTAGGTGCGGCTGAGCGTGCGGCCGGAGAACTGCTCCGTCAGCGCGTGGTGCGCGCGGTCGTTCTTGGCGACGACCATCAGGCCGCTGGTGTCCTTGTCGAGCCGGTGGACGATGCCCGGACGCCGCACGCCGCCGATGCCCGACAGGCTGTCGCCGCAATGGGCGAGCAGGGCGTTGACCAGCGTGCCGTCCGGATTGCCGGCGGCGGGGTGGACCACCATGCCCGCGGGCTTGTCGATCACCAACACGTCCTCATCCTCATAGACCACGTCCAGGGGGATGTCCTGGGCTTCGGGCTGTGCAGGTTCAGCTTCGGGGATGAAAACGTCGAAAGTTTGTCCGGGCTTGACCTTCATCGAAAGGTCCGTGACCGTCCGTCCGTTGCCGTCCTGCACGCAGCCCTTCTCCAGCAGCGCCTGCACGCGCGACCGCGACAGGCCGGGGAGCCCCGCCGCCAGGGCCTTGTCGAGCCGCTGTCCGGAAGCCTCGTCCGGAACGCTCCAGCGGTGCCGCGCGCCATCGCCGGTTTCGCCGTCCTGCGTTCCGGTGTATTCGTCCTCATCGTCGTCGATTTCGGTGCGTTCGGGCATCGTTCGGCAAAACTCCTCACATTCGCGCGAGAGTGGACCCCAAACCGTGCAGTTCCTCAAGGCACTCATCGTCATCATGGGCGTGATGATCATCGCCGGCTTCGCGTTCCTCGGCGTCGAACTCTACAAGCGCATCAGCGATCCGGAGCGCCGGGCCGCCGTCGACACCGAGCGCGCCGCCGCTCCCGCGGGCCGGACGGAGGAGGTCACGCTGGGCCTGCCGGCGGGCGCGCGCCTGGGCGACCCGGTGGCGGTGGGCAACCGCGTCGTCTTCCGCGTCACCATACCGGACGCCGCGGACCGCCTGTATGTGATGGACCCGCGCACCGGCGCCATCGTCGTGACCGTCGCCGCCGGAGCCGCCGCGCCATGACCAATCCGTCGGTTTATGACTTCCGCAGCGACAATGTGGCCGGCGCGGCGCCGGAGGTGGTCAACGCCCTGGCCGCGGCCGCGGTCGGGTCCGCCGATCCCTATGGGCAGGACCCGCTGACCGCCAGCGTCACCCGCCGCCTGTCCGCCCTTTTCGAGGCGGAGGTGACGGTGTTCCCGGTCGCCACCGGGACGGCGGCCAACGCGCTGGCCCTGTCGGCCCTGGTCCCACCCTACGGCGCGGTCTACTGCCACCAGGAAAGCCACATCCACGTCGACGAGTGCGGCGCGCCGGAGATGGCCACCGGCGGGGCCAAGCTGGTGCCGCTGGCCGGGGAGGGCGGCAAGCTGACCGCCGCCGCGCTGACCGCGGCGCTCGGCGGTGCGGGGATCGGCGTGGTCCACCGGGTGCAGCCCGCCGCCCTCAGCCTGACCCAGGCGACGGAGGCCGGCACGGTCTACCGCCCGCAGGAGGTGGCGGCCCTGACCGACGTCGCGCACGCCCACGGCATGGCCGTGCACATGGACGGCGCCCGCTTCGCCAACGCGGTGGCCCGGCTGGGCTGCGCCCCGGCGGATGTGACCTGGAAGGCCGGGGTGGACGTGCTGTCGCTGGGCGGCACCAAGGGCGGCTGCCTCGCCGCGGAGGCCGTGGTGTTCTTCAACCCGGCGCTGGCCGAGGATTTCGGCTTCCGCCGCAAGCGGGCGGGGCATCTGGTGTCCAAGGGCCGCTTCCTGTCGGCGCAGCTCGACGCCTGGCTGGCCGATGATCTGTGGCTGCGGCTGGCCCGCCACGCCAACGCCATGGCCGACCGGCTGTCGCAGGGCCTCGCCGCGCTGCCGGGTGCGGAGCTGGCCCATCCGGTGGAGGCCAACGAGATCTTCGTGCGCCTGCCCGCGGCGGTGGCCGACGGGCTGGAGGCCGCGGGCTACCGCTTCTACCGCTGGGAGGGCGATCTGCTGCGTCTGGTCACCGCCTTCGACACGCCGCAGGCCGTCGTGAACTCTTTTCTGAAAATCGCCAAAGGTCTGTCAGAAAAGGCTTGATCGGGCCGGGTGGGTTCGCTAAAAACCCGCCACGCCGACGACGCCACGTCGTCAGACGACGAAAGACTGTCCCCTTCGTCTAGAGGCCTAGGACACCGCCCTCTCACGGCGGTAACAGGGGTTCGAATCCCCTAGGGGACGCCACTTTCGTTCGGCTGGCAACCGAGCATCGCCCGATGAAGGTCCCCTTCGTCTAGAGGCCTAGGACACCGCCCTCTCACGGCGGTAACAGGGGTTCGAATCCCCTAGGGGACGCCATCCTTTCCGGCACCAACGATCCACGGCCCGCCAATCGGCGGGCCGTCGTCGTTTCCACACCATGCACCGGCGCCATCCAGCCGTGTCCCCCTCAGGTCTTGCGGATCAGGAAGGACATGGAGTCCGCGGTCTCGTAGAGCGCAACGCCGCAGCGGCAGCGCATCGCCGCGTAATCGTAATCACTGGAACCGCATTTGTAGCAGTGCAGGGGCAGGCGGGTGCGCCGGTACAGCTCGATCCCGGCGATGTCCGCGTGCAGCGCCTTCACCTCCTCCGCCGTGAAGAAATCCTTCGACGCCAAGCCAGCGGCCATCGCGTCGGTGAAGGGAATCCCCGCCGCTCGGATGTGCTGAAGGGCGAGGAGCAGCTGGAGGCTGGTGGCCGGGGGCTGGGCGTAATCGGCGCAATAGGCCTGGTAGAGGCTGTGGTCCGGGTGGGAGGTGTGAACATCCTCCAGAATATACAGGCCGCCGCTGCGCAGGTGGGGCAGGGACTGGGTCAGGCACCACGCCTGATGCTGGGGGATGTGGCTGCCGTCTTCGATGATGAGGTCGAAGAGGATGCCGTTGGCCCGCAGGCTGCGCCCGATGTGCTCGGGATCGTTCTGGTCGAACCGCACATACTGGATGCGGTCGTCCTGCGGCCATTCCGGCTGCGGCTCCAGGATATCGGCGCCGATGATGAAGGCGTCCGGAAACTGGGAGCGCAGCCAACGGATCGAATCGCCCCGGAACACCCCGTATTCCAGGATGATCCGCACCGGGCCCAGCGTCTGGAAAGCCTGACGGTAGGTGTCGATGTACTGGTGCCAGTAATGCTTGTCGGAACCCGTCCCGTCCACGTTGCCCATCCGCAATCCCCATCGCCGGCTTTTCCCGCATGATACGGGAAAAGCCGGCGGGAGCGCTTCACCGTTTTGTGGAAGCGCCCGGACGGGAGACGCTCAATTCGGCGACCTCCTCCTGCTTGGCGGCGGGCAGGCCGGCGGAACGGACCACGCCGGGATCGTGGGGATGGACGCGGCGCGGGTAGACGCTGTGGACCTTCACCACATAGTCCTGCGTCTCGCGGTAGGGCGGGACGCCCTTGTACTGGAGCACGGCCCCTTCGCCCGCGTTGTAGCCGGCCAGCGCCAGCGTCACGTTGCCGTCGAAATAGGCCAGCAGCCAGCGCAGATACTTCATGCCGCCGCGCAGGTTCTGCTCGGGATCGAAGGGCTTGGTGACGCCGAAGCGCTCCGCCGTCTCGGGGATCAGCTGCATCAGCCCCATGGCGTTCTTTTCCGACACCACATCCACGCGGTAACCGGATTCCACGGCGATCACCGCCAGCACCAGATCCGGGTCGAGCCCGTAGCTGGGGGCCATCTTGGTGACCATGGCGCGGATTTCCTTGGGCGGCATGCGGATCACGCCCCAGCGCACGCTCGGCGGTTCGCAGCGGTCGGGCGCCTTGCCTGCCGCGCTCTTGCCAGAGGCGCCCTTGCTGGTGGCATTGGCCGGCTTGACCATCTGCGCCGCGTCCTCATTGCCCAGCTGGGCGGCGCGGCGCAGCCAGGAGCGGCCGAGATCCTCGTCCTTCGACACCGCGCCGCGCCCGGCCATGTGCATGCGCCCGGCGCGGTAGGCCGCCTCGGCGTAGTCCTGGCGGGCCGCCCGGCAATAAAGGGAGAGGGCCATCCGCTCGTCCCGGTTCACGCCCTTGCCGACCTCGTAGCGCATGGCCAGTTCGTACTGGGCGCGGGCGCTGCCCTTGCCGGCGAGCGCCTCCAAGGCGCGGATCGTGCGCTCGCCCGTGCTCTGGAAAGCGGGTGGTTGCGCTGCGGCCGTCTGGGCTGACGTCTCCTGTGCCATGGCCGGAAGCACCGTCAGAAAGGATGCAACCAGTCCGCCGGCCGCCAGCGTTGCCGCTGTTTTCACCGCCTTGAAGCGGCTTTCGACGATTGGTGAAGTCGGCCGGTCTTTCGGCGTATGCGGGAAGATCAGCGCACTAGCGCCAACGTCCGGCTGTCCACGAAAGACGTAATGCGATATGGTTCCGGCCAACAGAGGAAGCGGAGCACAATGAAATAAGACTTCCGCTAAGGGACGGAAACGCCGCCTATACAGAGAAGAAGAACCGCTGGAAGCGGACCTGCGGAAGGATGAATGAGCGAATTCATCGTTGGCCATGGACATGGCTATCCCGCAAAGGAGATTTGAGGCCGGTTGGTGAAAGCCATCCGGCCTTTTCCTTTTGAGCAAAGTCATGAAGCCTCCCGTATGTCCGGAGACGATACCTCATCCCTGACCGAATGCTACGGGAGCAATCGGACGATCCATGGCATTTAGGGGTAATCTCGCCAAATTGTTAAGGGGCTTAGCCTTTTTCCCAACTGGCAGCCCCCGTGGTGCGCCATTACGTACTGATGGACCGACGATTGTCGTTGGAGAATCCGGTTACGCCCCGCGCGCATTCGGCGCAAGGCGGGGGCCGGAGCGATGGTTCGGGCGTTTTCAGACGCGCCCGACATGATCGGGACATCTTTCGGTACACAGGGAGGCAGCGTTCCACCGATGGCGAACCACGTCGCGAGTTCCTTGCGCCGTCCGGCAAGCAGCCCCGCGCCGCTTGACCCCGTCGCCCTCAAGCCGGTGATGGCAAGCCGCCGTGCGGACGAGGACGAGTTGAACGTTGCGGTCGAAGCCGAGGAGGGCGTCGAAATCGACGATCCGGCCGCCGAGGACGCGGCTCAAACACCCTCGGCACCGCTGGCGCCCCCCGATCCGGCGATCATCGCGCAGATCGAGGCGGAGATTCCCCGCCTGCGCCGCTTCGCCCGCGCCATGGTGCGGGACGCCACGCTGGCCGACGACCTCGTTCAGGAATGCCTGGAGCGCGCCCTGTCGCGCCTGCATCTCTGGCGGCCCGGCAGCAATCTGCGCGCCTGGCTCTTCACCATCCTGCGCAACCTGCACATCAACGGCATCCGTCGTCGGCAGGCGGTCGTGGACATCGACGGGGAAGGGCAGGCGGCGATCGGCGCCGCCCATGGCGGGCAGTTCGTCCGGCTGGAACTGCGCGACCTGAAGCGCGCGCTCGGCCTGCTGCCGACCGAACAGCGGGAGGTGGTCCTGCTGATCGGGCTCGAGGGCATTTCCTATGGCGAGGCCGCCGATATCCTGGGCATCTCGATCGGCACCGTGAAGTCGCGCCTGTCGCGCGGCCGCCGTGCCCTGCGCCAGCTCATGGAAGGGCACAGCCCGACCGACGACGATTGACCTGTCCGCATTTCTGGCCGCGTTCCGCATCCGCTCACGGCTGACCGCACAGAGAAACCGGCAACGCTCCGAATGGGGCGTTGCCGGTCAGGTGCGAGGCTAACATCGAGAGGCTTTGGGGGTAATCGCGAGCCTGACCTTCCGAGACGTGAAAGGCCGGGCAAGGGCGCGCTGTGGGAAACGCCTGCCCGGACGGTTCCGGGCGGGTGCTGGGTCTAGCGGCGCCTGACCAGGCCCAGAATCAAACTCGCCGCGAACAGGATCAGGAAGAGGAAGAACAGGATTTGCGCAATGCCCGAAGAGGCTGACGCAATTCCTCCGAAACCGAGTGCGCCGGCGATCAGCGCGATCACGAAGAAAACAAGTGCCCAATAGAGCATCCTAACCTCCCTCGCTCGGTCCGAAGCGCATTACGGCTCGTCCGGCGCGCAGTCTGTTGAACGTCCTACTCTGTGAAGAGCGTGTCAGTATTGTGCAGAACACGCCTTCGCTCTGAAAGGTTCCCGGACCCCGCTCCAGTAAAGAGCTTTTTTTGGGTAGGGTCGGTCCCAAAAGGAGGAGGGGCATCCCGATAACGCTGGCTTGACCGCAACAACGGTCGACGAGCGCTGTTGTCGGGTCGCCAGCCTGCTCGGTTCCGGCCGGGCGGGCGAAAAGGCGCAGCGCCGCAGCCGCGGTGCGAGACGCCGTATCGAGAGAAGAGGATGCCATGAACGCCAAACTGTCCCTCGCCGTTCTCGCCGCGACCCTTGCGGCCGCTCCCGCCGCGATGGCCCAGACCTATCAGAACAACGCGCCGCAGGTTCCCTACGAGCGCTCCAGCCCCTCGGGCCTGCCGACCACCAGCCCGCAGGTGGAAAGCCTGCCCGGCGAGCGGGCCGACCCGTGGAGCGACCGGACCCAGAACCGGATGCCGGACGGCCGCATGCCCGACCGTGTGACCAGCGGCACCGCCGAGTCCACCGTTGGGTCCGGCGCCGCAGGCACCTACGGCAGCACCGGCACCTATGGGGCGCCCGGCACCTATGGTTCGACCGGGAACATGAACAACAGCATGCCGAACAGCGGCGCCATGGGGACCACCGGCTCGGCCACCGGCACCATGCCCAACACCATGCAGGGCAACCGGCAGGTCATCATGAACGTCGATCCCAACACCACCCAGCGCGCCGAGCGCGGCCAGAACCGCAAGGAGCTGATGCAGACCTCGCTGCTGAATTACTTCAGCGCCGCCGGCTTCACCTCGGTCCGCGACTTCCGCAAGCAGGGTGAGAACTACGTGGCGGAGGCTCAGTCGGCCAACGGCACCTGGAGCACCGTGCTGCTCGATGCCAAGACCGGCACGATCTCCGAAATCCGCTGATCATCGGTCCGCCGCGGCTCACTCCATCAGCCTCGGCCATGATCCGGTCAGGCGGCCGTAACCCGCCGTGACCGACGCGTCGTACAGGGGCAATGGCTGGCGCAGCCGTTGCCCCGCGTCGCGGCCGAGGGTGCGCACCGCGGTCCCCAGCCGTCCGTCCGGCGGCCAGGAGCCGCCGGGATTCAAGGGCATCGTCAGCGCGATGCCTTGATCCAGCCGCCCCCCGTAGCGGCTTTGCGCGCCCTCCGGCCCCTCGGTCCAGGTGATCTGGGCGGACAGGCGGATGCCGCCGTCGAAGGCGCGCATCAGCTCGACCGTGCCGCCCCAATCGCCGCCGAGATAGCGGCCCAGCCGCAGCACACCTGTGGTGGCGGCCCCCGGTGCTTCCCAATAGAGGCTGGCGTGGCCGGTGTTCCGCCCGCTTTCCGGGGCAAGGCGCAGCACGTCGTCGGGCGGACGCTTCCAGACGCGGTTGAGGTCGAGCCCGAGCGCCCAGCGCGCCGTCAGGGGGCGGTACAGCGCCTCCGCTCCCATACCACCGAACATCTCCTCGAAATGGCCGACGGACAGGCGCGTGCTCCAACTCGCGGAGGGCGCGGCCAGCCACGCGGCGTACAGCCGCTCGACCGCGGCAATGCGGTCGGCGTAGCGCGGCAGGTCGCTGCGCACCGGCTCCGCCGCCGGGATGGCGTTGGTGTCGAGGAGGTGGAGGTTGTGGCTGACGTTCAACCGCAGCCCGCCGCTGAGAACCAGCCCGCGCAGCGGTTCCCCCGTCAGCACCGCGTCGCCATAGGTCCGCTGCACCAGCGGCGCGCTCTGTTCGAACAGACTGGCTTCGACGGTTGGAACGACGGACAGGGTCAAGGGCGCCGACCAGTCCGGCGGAGGGCCGGCAGAGCGGTCCACGCGGGCTGTTCGCCAGATCTCCTCGGGACTGCCGCGCTTGCCGGCCGCCCGCTCCACGGCGCGGCGCGACAGGGTGACGGCGGTGCCGTCCAGCCCGGCGCTGCCGGTGACGACGGTCAGCCATTCGACCTCCGGCGGCGCCCCGTCGGCCAGCAGGCGCGCGGCGCGCCCAACCTCCCGCGCCAGCGGAGCGGTCCCGGCGCCCGCCGGGTCCAGCCAAAGGGTGGCGTGGTCACCGTCGATCAGCGCGGCGCAGGCGGGCAGCCGGTGAAGCCGGGCCAGGGCCGCGATGTCCGGTGCGGGTAGGGCGGCGTCCGGCGAGGCGGGACGGGCGCCGACCGCGGGTGGCGGCGTGCGTGGTCTGATGTCGGCCACGTCCCGCGGGTCGAAGCGGGCGGCGAGGCGCAGCATGGCGCGCGATCCCTGTTCGACGCCGGCACCCAGCTCCAGCCAGTTCCAGGGTCGGTAGGCTAGGCCGGCGTTCAGCGGCAGGCCGGGCCGGAAGCTCGGGTCGTCCTGCTGCTGGGCGCGGAAACTGTCGGCACTGTACTCCAGCTTGACGCTGAGCCCGTCCAGCGGCGTGTGCCACTCGACGCCGCCGAACAGGGCGGCGCGCTCTCCCGTGAACCACGCCTCCGGCCCGCGGGACGACGCCTTCGCCGGGTCGCGGTCGCGCTTGAAGCGCCCGCCGAGGAAGCGCAGCGGGTTGCGGATATGCCCGTAGTCGCCGAGCCTGCCCCAGCCGATCCCCAGGCTGACATCGACGTCCCACCAGCGGCGCGAGGCGACCAGATACTCCCCCGCGAAGCGGCCCTTGCCCGGCAGGTCCAGCCCGCCGCCGGTGACGTCCCGCCCGCCGACCGCCAGCGCCGGCCACCACGGCCCCTCGCGCAGCAGGCGCAGCTTGGCGTCCACCCCCGGCTCGCTGAGGCCGTGCCAGCTCGGGTAGCTGCTGTCGCGCAGCGTGACTTCCAGGCTCGGCAGAAGCTGAGCCCCGGCGAAGACGTGACGGTGCAGGCCACCGAGAGCGGTCAGTCCGGCGGTGACGGTGCCGTCGGGCAGGCCGCGTGCCGTCGGCGTCTGAATCAGCCCGGCGGTCCCCCAGTCGGATAGGGTCGCCTCAAGCCCCACCGCCCGAGCGGGCAGGGTGGCAAAGGACAGCGCCAGGACGAGGAGAACGCGGTTCACGCCATGGTGGAGATGGTCGGGGAAAGTTCCCGATCCATGGCATCTTCATGCGTATGAATGCAACCCCTATCCCTCGCCCCCTCGGGGAGAGGGGAGACGCGGGGTGAGCGAATGGACCGTTACAGCGGTTCGGCGGTGCAGGTCAGGCCCATTGTTTCCGCCGTGTTGGCAATGGCGGACAGGCAGGTGCCGGCGCGCTCCGGCGGGATCGAAACGGCGAAGCGGATGGTGTAATGACCTCCCTCCCGCTCCGGCAGGGTCTGGGCGTCCAGACGGACGATGTTCGCCTCGAACTGCGTGAAGATCTCCGACAGGCGCGCGATCAGGCCGGGCTGATCGCCGCCCGACACCTCAACGCGGTGGGTGATGCGGGCCAGCGGGCCGGGGTTGGGGTCGAAGTCGAAGGGCGTAACCTTGATCTGCGCGCCCGCCAACTCCGGAAGGCTGGCCAGCCCTTCCTGCACCTCCCCGACGGGGACGCCGTCCGGCAGTTCGCAGACCGCCGAGAATTCCGCCCCGGACCCCATCACCGCGAAGGTCGCGTCGCGCAGGTTGGCCCCCAGCCCGAACAGATGGCCGGTGACCGCCGAGACGAGGCCGACGCGGTCGGGGCAGAAGGTCGAAACCAGCGCGAGGGACGACACGGGGAAACCTCCAAATGCAGCAAGGAAAGGTGGCGGCGGCGGTCAGGCCGCCGTGCCGCCCACGGTCAGGCCGTCCAGGCGCAGGGTTGGCTGGCCGACGCCCACGGGGACGCCCTGGCCGTCCTTGCCGCAGGTGCCGACGCCGGGGTCCAGCTTCGTGTCGTTGCCGATCATCGACACGCGGGTCAGGCTGTCTGGGCCGTTGCCGATCAGGGTGGCGCCCTTCACCGCCGGACCGAGCTTGCCGTCTTCGATCAGATAGGCCTCGTTGGCGGAGAAGACGAACTTGCCGCTGGTGATGTCCACCTGACCGCCGCCGAAGTTCTTGGCGTAGAGGCCTTTCTTGACCGACTTGATGATCTCCTCCGGCTCGTAGGCGCCGGGGCGCATCACGGTGTTGGTCATGCGCGGCATGGGATGGCAGGCGAAGCTCTGACGGCGTCCGTTGCCGGTCGGGCGCATCCCCATCAGCCGGGCGTTCATGCGGTCCTGCATGTAACCGACCAGGATGCCGTCCTCGATCAGCGTGGTGCACTGGCCGGGGGTGCCCTCGTCGTCCACGGTGATCGAGCCGCGGCTGTTCTCGATGGTGCCGTCATCCACGATGGTCACGCCGGGAGCGGCGATGCGCTGGCCCATCAGCCCGGCGAAGGCCGAGGTCTTCTTGCGGTTGAAGTCGCCCTCCAGCCCGTGGCCGATGGCCTCGTGCAGCAGGATGCCCGGCCAGCCGTTGCCGAGCACGACGGTCATCTCGCCAGCCGGGGCCGGGACGGAGGACAGGTTGACGAGCGCCGAGCGCAGCGCCTCGTCCACGAAGGCCCGCCACGTCTCCGGCTGCATGTAGTGGTCGTAGGTGACGCGCCCGCCGCCGCCGTAGCCGCCCGTTTCCATGCGGTCGCCCTCGGCCACCACGACGGAGACGTTCAGCCGGACCAGCGGCCGCAGGTCGGCCACGCGCACGCCGTCGGCGCGGATGATCTGCACCGCCTGCCACTCGCCGCTGATCGAGCAGGAAACCTGCCGCACCCGCGGGTCCTTGGCGCGGGCGTAGGCATCGATCTCCGCCAGCAGTTTCACCTTCGCCTCGAAGGGGACCAGGGGCAGGGGGTTGTCCGGGATGTAGAGCGCGCGGTTGGTGCCGGCGGGCGGCTCGGCGAAGGTGCCGGCGTGCCCGGCCTGGACGGCGCGCACCGTCGCGGCGGCGCGGCGGATGGCGTCCTCCGACAGGCTGGAGGCGTGGGCGAAGCCGGTCGCCTCGTCGGCGATGGCGCGCAGGCCGAATCCCTGGGTGGTGTCGAAGCTGGCCGCCTTCAGCTTGCCGTCGTCCCAGCCCAGCGATTCGCTCTGCGCATATTCCAGATACAGTTCGCCGTCGTCCGCCCCCCGCAGCGCGTCGGCCACCACCCCCTCGACACGGGAACGGTCCAGGCCGGCGCGGTTGAAGAACAGATCGTCGGTGACGGCAAGCGCGCTCATGGGGACTCCGGGCTATCGGTCTATCGTAGGACAACGATGCGGCACCGGCGCTCTCGCACCCGCAACCGCGATGTGGTCTAAGATCAGACATATAGTGTGGCGACGGGCGGCCCATCCGGCAAGGCTCGTCGTCTTTGGGCGGAAGGGGCTTGGAAGGGGAATGGCCGCGATGACCGACGACGCGCTGGCGATGGGCCGCACCGGCAACGGAGACGCGCGCTCCCTCGCCTATCCCCTGAAGAACCACGCCCTGCGCGTGACGCTGACCAACGAGGTGCACACCCGTCCGCCGGAGGTGCTGTCCACCCCGGTGCGCGCCACCATGCTGGCGATGCTGTCGGGGGAGGGCGCGTCGGAGGCCGACCGGCTGCACCTGGAGAAGCTGTGCGACTGGGCCGGCGTGCCGCGCCCGCCCGCCGGGGCCACCCATTACAGCGGCTCCTTCGGCAGCTTCCGCCTGAAGTGGGAGCGGCACACCGAATTCTCCACCTGGACCGTCTTCCGTCCCGGCGCCGCGTCCCCGGCGGGCGTGCTGGTCGATCCCTTCCTGGAACCGGCGCTGAACGCGGTGCCCAAGGAGTGGCTGGCCGGGTTGCCGGGCGAATTGATGGTCGGCGTGCATGTCGCCGTGCTCGACGCCGAATCGCCGGAGCCCTCGGCCAACATGCTGGCGGCGATGTTCGGCGCGCCGAGCTACATCGGGACGCGAATCTCCGGGCGGGCGGCGACGGCCTGGACCGACTTCCGCATCCATGGCGACGGCTTCTCGCGCATCCTGATCGCCGACCACGCGATGACCGCCAACCAGGCCGGCCGCGTCGTGCAGCGCCTGCTGGAGATCGAGACCTACCGGGTGATGGCGCTGCTGGCCTTGCCGGTGGCGCGCGGCGTGCTGCCGCGCATCGGCCCGATCGAGGCCGATCTGGCCGACCTGACCACCCGCATCGCCACCCTGCGCGGCCTGGACGACGAGCGGGAACTGCTGGACCGGCTGACCCTGCTGGCCGCCCAGACCGAGCAGATCGCGGCGGAAACCGCCTACCGCTTCGGCGCGGCGCGCGCTTACTACAACCTCGTGGAAAAGCGCATCGTCGAGCTGCGCGAGATCCGCATCGAAGGCCTGCCCACGGTGGGCGAGTTCATGGACCGGCGCCTCGCCCCGGCGATCCGCACCTGCGAGGCGGTGGAATCGCGCCTGCAGGCGCTGTCCCAGCGCGTGGCCCGCGCCAGCGACCTGCTGCGCACCCGCGTGGAGATCGCCGTGGAGGGGCAGAATGCCGAGCTTCTCCTCTCCATGGACAAGCGGGCGCAGTTGCAGCTCCGCCTGCAGGAGACGGTGGAGGGGCTGTCGGTGGTGGCGATCAGCTATTACCTCGTCGGCATCGTCGGCTACGCGGCCAAGGGCGTGAAGGGACTCGGCATGAAGGTCGATCCCGACCTGCTCGTCGGGCTGATGATTCCCATCGTCATCGCCTTCGTCTGGTCCGGCGTGCGCCGAATCCGCAAGGTCATCACCAGCGGGCACTGACGGCCGCGGAGCTTTTCGGATCTAACACGGTGGAGGGATACCGCAGCGCGGACGGCGACCGGACGGCGCCGCCTGCGGAAGGTCCCTTGCGTCCCGCGTCCCAGGCGTGCAAGCCTAAAAACTTGATTTTCCGAGACAATTCGCTGTACGATCAAACTGCGACAGCTTGTCGCAGTGCGAAGCCGATACGGAAGCTCAACTTCTGTTCTGCTGTGGGCTTGAAACCGGCATTGCGCCTATGTCCTTCGTGTAGGGACGCCTGACTTGTACCCAAGCGCAGTGCAGGGTTAAGCTCGCGCTGCGGGGACCGTGCCACCCACGAACGGCACGATCCCTGCATAGACCGGCACCGTCGCAACGCCCGGACGCGCAACCGCCCGACAGGGGTGGAACGCACCAGGGAAACAGGGGCGAAGGCGGGTCCGGCGGGAAGGGACGACCGCCGTCCGCGACCGTGGGCGGCGGGCAACGAAGAGGGTGGGGATGAAGACGCAGACCCTGAACGCTGCCATTCTGGCGGCGCTGACATCTTTGTGTGGATTTGCCGCGACCGGTTCCGCCGCCGAACCCCACCCCTGGCAATTGGGGCTTCAGGAGGCGGCCACCCCGGTCAAGCACGCCATGGACTCCTTCCACGACCTGCTGACGGTGATCATCGTCGCCATCGTCATTTTCGTGGCGGGGTTGCTGGCCTGGGTGGCGCTGCGCTTCAACGCCAAGAAGAACGCCGTGCCGTCCACGACCTCGCATCACACGGTGCTGGAGATCGCCTGGACGGTCATCCCGGTCATCATCCTGATCGTCATCGCGGTGCCCTCCTTCAAGCTGCTCTATCAGGCGGAGCGGGTGCCGGAGGCGGAGATGACCATCAAGGTCACCGGGCGGCAGTGGTACTGGGACTACGAGTATCCGGACCACGGCAACATCGCCTTCTCCAGCTACATGATCCAGGAATCGGAGCTGAAGCCCGGCCAGAAGCGCCTGCTGGAGGTCGACAACCGCGTCATCCTGCCGGTCGGCACGACCGTGCGCGTGCTGGTCACCGCGGGCGACGTCATCCATTCCTGGGCGGTGCCGAGCTTCGGCGTGAAGAAGGACGCCGTGCCGGGCCGGGCCAACGAGACCTGGCTGCGGATCGAGAAGGAAGGCGTCTATTACGGCCAGTGTTCCGAGATCTGCGGCGTCAACCACGCCTTCATGCCGATCGCGGTCGAGGCCGTGTCGAAGGAGGCCTTCAACCAGTGGGTCGAGAAGGCCAAGACCGCTTACGGGACCCCCGACACCAAGCGCGACGTTGCCGAGGCGCAGTCCTCAGAGGTGGCGTCCTCCGGGGCCGTCCAGTAAGAATCACGCTTTGGATGCAGCGGCACCTCAAAGAAAAATCATTCCGCCGACGCGAGGGTTAGAGACATGGCAAACGCCAATCCGGGGGAAGCGCAGGGACACGGCCACGGGCATGACCACGACCACCACATGCCGGGCTTCGTCGAGCGTTGGTTCTTCTCCACGAACCACAAGGACATCGGAACGCTCTACCTGATCTTCTCGGTGATCGCCGGGCTGATCGGCGGTTTGTTCTCGGTCATCATGCGGCTGGAGCTTCAGTCGCCGGGTCTGCAGTTCGTCAGCGACGGGCAGGTCTGGAACGTGCTGATCACCGCGCACGGCCTGATCATGGTGTTCTTCGTGGTGATGCCGGCGCTGATCGGCGGCTTCGGCAACTGGTTCGTGCCGTTGATGATCGGCGCGCCCGACATGGCCTTTCCGCGGCTGAACAACATCAGCTTCTGGCTGATCGTCCCGGCCTTCCTGCTGCTGCTGGGCTCCGCCTTCGTGGGGCAGGGCGCGGGCACGGGCTGGACGATCTATCCGCCGCTGTCCTCGACGCTGGGCCAGAACGGGCCGTCGGTGGACATGGCGATCTTCGCCCTTCACCTCGCGGGCGCCTCGTCGATCCTGGGTGCGGTGAACTTCATCACCACCATCTTCAACATGCGCGCGCCGGGCATGACGCTGCATAAGATGCCGCTGTTCGTCTGGGCGATGTTGGTGACCGCCTTCCTGCTGCTGCTGGCCGTGCCGGTTCTGGGCGGCGCCATCACCATGCTGCTGACCGACCGCAACTTCGGCACCAGCTTCTTCAACCCGGAGGGCGGCGGCGACCCGATCCTGTTCCAGCACCTGTTCTGGTTCTTCGGCCACCCCGAAGTCTACATCATGATCCTGCCGGCCTTCGGCATCATCAGCCACATCGTCTCGACCTTCTCGCACAAGCCGGTGTTCGGCTACCTGGGCATGGCCTACGCGATGGTCGCCATCGGCGTGGTCGGCTTCGTGGTGTGGGCGCACCACATGTACACGGTGGGCCTGGATGTCGACACCAAGGCCTACTTCACCGCCGCCACGATGATCATCGCGGTGCCGACGGGGGTGAAGATCTTCTCCTGGATCGCCACGATGTGGGGCGGGTCGATCGAGTTCCGGGTGCCGATGCTGTGGGCGCTCGGCTTCATCTTCCTGTTCACGGTCGGCGGCGTGACCGGCGTGGTGCTGGCCAACGGCGGCATGGACATCGTGCTGCACGACACCTACTACGTCGTCGCGCACTTCCACTACGTGCTGTCGCTGGGCGCGGTCTTCTCGATCTTCGCCGGCTGGTACTACTGGATCGGCAAAATGTCGGGGCGCCAGTATCCGGAGTTCTGGGGCAAGGTTCACTTCTGGACGACCTTCATCGGCGTGAACCTGGTCTTCTTCCCGCAGCATTTCCTGGGTCTGGCCGGCATGCCGCGCCGCATCCCGGACTATCCGGACGCCTACTGGGGCTGGAACATGGTCTCCTCGTTCGGCGCCTACCTCTCCTTTGCGTCCACGCTTCTCTTTGTGTGGATCGCGTACAAGACCCTGCGCAGCGGCGAGAAGGTCGAGGCGGCCTACTGGGGACCGCAGGCGGGCACGCTGGAGTGGACCGTGAGTTCGCCCCCGCCGTTCCACGCCTTCGAGACGCTGCCGCAGGTGAAGTGAACGATCGTTCGTGACCATGACGCCGGGGGAGCCGGGAAGCTCCCTCCGGCCAGAGAGCCGAAAAGCCAGAGGATAGTGCAGAATGACGGACCTGAGCATTGAACGGGTCTCGACAGGTCCGGTCTCCGGATCGACGCCGGGTGACTACATCGAGCTGCTGAAGCCGCGGGTGATGTCGCTCGTGGTCTTCACCGGGCTGGCCGGCATCGTGCTGGCGCCCGGCCACATCCATCCCGTGCTGGCGGCGGTGGCGGTGCTGTGCATCGCGGTCGGGGCCGGGGCCTCGGGCGCCATCAACATGTGGTACGACCGCGACATCGACGCGGTGATGACGCGCACCGTCCGCCGCCCGATCCCGTCGGGCCGGGTGGAACCGGACAACGCGCTGGCCTTCGGGGTGATCCTGGCCGCGGCGTCGGTCGTGGTGATGGGGCTGGCGGTCAGTTGGGCGGCCTCGGCGCTGCTGGCGATGACCATCGGCTTCTACGTCTTCGTCTACACGATGTGGCTGAAGCGGCGGACGCCGCAGAACATCGTGATCGGCGGGGCCGCCGGCGCCTTCCCGCCGATGATCGGCTGGGCGGCGGTGACGGGCGGGGTGGAGTTGCCCTCCATCCTGCTGTTCCTGCTGATCTTCCTGTGGACGCCACCGCATTTCTGGGCGCTGGCGCTGTTCCGCAACGGCGACTACACGCGCGCCGGAGTGCCGATGATGCCGGTGGTCGCCGGGCCGGACTCCACCAAGCGGCAGATGCTGGCCTACACGCTGGTCCTGCTGCCGGTGGCGGTCGCGCCCTACTTCCTGGGCATCGGCGGCCTCACCTATCTGATCGGGTCGAGCCTGCTGGGCACCTACTTCGTGCTGTGCGCGGTCCGCGTGCTGCGCGCCACCGACGACAAGCCGGCCAAGCGGATGTTCGGCTTCTCGATCCTCTACCTGTTCCTGCTGTTCGCCCTGCTGATGGGCGAGCATCTGGTGAGCGGAATCCTGACGACCGGAGGCGGGGCATGACGATCATGGACGAATCCCACGAGGAACGCCGCAAGCGGCTGCGCGGGCGCAACTACGCGGTCCTGGCCGCGCTGATCGGGCTGGTGGTGATGTTCTACGTCATCACGCTGGTGCGGATGGGCGGACACTGACCACCACGACCGGATCAACGCAAGGGGGGGGAGCGGCACCATGAACGACCGGCCTGAAGGCGACAGGGGGCTGCGGCGGAAGAACCGCCTGTTCATGGCGGGGCTGTTCGGCCTCGTCTTCGGGATGGTCGGGCTCGCCTACGCCTCGGTGCCGCTCTACGCGCTGTTCTGTCAGGTGACCGGCTTCGGCGGCACCACCCAGCGGGCCGACGCAGCACCGGCGCGGCAGGTCGACCGCGTCATCAAGGTCCGCTTCAACGCCGACGTGAACCAGTCGCTGCCCTGGCGCTTCAAGCCGGAGCAGAAGGAACTGACGGTGAAGCTGGGCGAGATGGGGCTGGCCGCCTATCAGGCCGCCAACCGGACCGACCGGGCCACCGTGGGGACCGCGCTCTACAACGTCACGCCGGACAAGGCCGGCAAGTATTTCAACAAGATCGAGTGCTTCTGCTTCACCGAGCAGGTGCTGGAGCCCGGTCAGTCGGTGGACATGCCGGTGGCCTTCTTCGTCGATCCGTCGCTGGCCGACGATCCGGCGATGGAGGACGTGACCACCATCACCCTGTCCTACACCTTCTTCCGCGCCAAGGACGAAACGCAGGTGCTGGCGCAGCACGCGACGCAGGCCGCGGGTGCGAAAGGCACCGGGACCGCGGCGAACTGAGAACGCTGTAAAAAAGAGACAGTCTGAACAAAGAAATCGGGCGAAACAAACCGGGGTTGGAAAGAGACGATGGCCGACATCACGCACGCGCACATGCCGCATCCCCCAGCCTCCGCGCACGGCGCGGGCGAGGGCTCCGGCATCCCGCATCCCTACCATCTGGTGAAGCCGAGCCCCTGGCCCCTGCTTGGCGCCTTCGCGGCCGGGCTGTTCGCGACGGGCATGGTCATCTACATGCACGGCGGCGGCTGGCTGCTGGCGGCCCTCGGCTTCGCGTCCATCCTGGGCGTGATGTTCGGCTGGTGGCGCGACATCATCAAGGAGGCGGTGCGCGAGAAGGCACACACCCCGGTGGTGAAGATCGGCCTGCGCTACGGCATGGCGCTGTTCATCGCCTCGGAGGTGATGTTCTTCGCCGCCTTCTTCTGGGCCTTCTACGACGCGGCGCTCTACCCGAAGGTGTTCGCCGAGAACCCGCAGGGCGTCTGGCCGCCGCCGAACATCACGGTGCTGGAAACCTTCCACCTGCCGCTGATGATGACGCTGATCCTGCTGCTGTCGGGCGTCACCGTCACCTGGGCGCACCACGCCATCCTCGAGGGCCGCAACAAGGAGGCCTCTCGCGCGCTGGGGCTGACCGTCCTGCTGGGGGTGATGTTCACCTTCTTCCAGGGCTGGGAATACGCCCACGCCGCCTTCGGTTTCACCCAGGGCATCTACCCGTCGACCTTCTACATGGCCACCGGCTTCCACGGCTTCCATGTCATCGTCGGCACCATCTTCCTGGCGGTCTGCTGGTTCCGCACCATGAAAGGTCACTTCACCCCGCAGAGCCATTTCGGCTTCGAGGCGGCGGCCTGGTACTGGCACTTCGTGGACGTGGTCTGGCTGTTCCTGTTCGTGTCGATCTACTGGTGGGGGTCGCTGGGCGCCGCCAGCGGCCACTGATCGATCCCCCCTGTCGCCTTGCGAAGCCCTTCTCCTCCACCGGGGGAGAGGGGCTTACCATTTCCTGGAAGGAGGCGGGTCATTTGAGCACCTATTATACCAGCCCGTCGCCGCTGACCGCCGGCCTGCGCTGCGCCTGCCCGCGCTGCGGACGGGGCAAGCTGTTCGACGGCTACCTGACGGTCAACGAGCGCTGTTCGGTGTGCAACCTCAACCTCGCCCGCCAGGACAGCGGCGACGGGCCGGCGGTGTTCCTGATCTTCATCCTGGGCTTCCTGGTCGTGCCGGTGGCGCTGTGGGTGTCGATGACGGTGGACTGGCCACTGTGGCTGCACGCCATCGTCTGGAGCATCGTCGTGCTCGGGCTGGCGCTCGGCATGCTGCGCCCGGCCAAGGCCTATGTCGTGGCGCTCCAGTATCGTCACCGCCGCAACGAGCTGGAGGACCCGGACGAGTGACCATGACCGCCGCCGCCGAACCCCGCCGCTTCCGCCCCTCGCTGTGGGCGACGCTGATCACCGTGCCCGCCGTTCTGGTCATGCTGGGGCTGGGCACGTGGCAGATGCAGCGGCTGGAGTGGAAGGAGGATCTGGTCCGCCGGGTGGAGGAGCGGTTGCACGCCGCTCCGATCCCGCTGCCTTCCGTCATCGCCGATCCGGAGGCGCTGGAGTTCCGTCCGGTGACCGTCACCGGGCGCTTCCTGACCGACAAGGAACTGCTGCTGGTGGCCCGGCCCCGGCAGGGGCAGGCGGGCTACGAGCTGCTGACTCCGTTGCAGCGCCCGGCGGCGGACGGCGGCGGGGTGGTGCTGGTCAACCGTGGCTTCTTGCCCATGGACAAGCGTGACGCGGCCAGCCGCCCGGAGAGCCGGGTGGAGGGGCCGGTGACCGTCACCGGTCTGGTCCGTCTGCCGCAGCCCGCCGGCTGGCTCCAGCCGGGCAACCGGCCGGGGGCGGAGTCCTGGATGCGGCTGGACCCGCCGGCCATGGCCGCGGTCGCCAGGTTGGAAAACCTCGCCCCGCTGGCGGTCGAGATGACTCCCGATCCGGCGCGCGGCAACGCGCCGCTGAATGGGATTCAGCCCCTGGTCGAGCTGCCCAACAACCATAGGCAATACGCCTTCACCTGGTATAGCCTCGCCGCGACGCTGGTCGTCGTCTATGTGCTGTCCCAACGCCGGAGGACCGGTCCGGCATCCTAGGAGTTGCGCCTCATGACAGCCGCCTATCGGGAGTTGGAACGCCGTTTCGCCCGCATCGCCGCCATCGGCGACGCTCTGGGCATCCTGAGCTGGGACAGCCAGACCATGATGCCCGACGGCTCCAGCGACGGGCGGGCGGAGCAGACCGCCACCCTGACCGTGCTGGCCCACGAGCTGCAAACCGACCCCCGCGTGGCCGACTGGCTGGCGGAGGCGGAGGGGACGGGCGGGCTGGATGCGTGGCAGGCGGCCAACCTGCGGGAGATGCGGCGCACCCACCGCCACGCCACCGCCGTGCCCGGCGACCTGATCGAGGCGACCAGCAAGGCGATCTCGGCCTGCGAGATGACGTGGCGCACCGCGCGTGCGGAAAGCGACTTCGCCAAGTTGCTGCCCAGCCTGTCGGAGGTGCTGCGCCGCGTGCGGGAGTGCGGGGAGGCCAAGGCGGCGGCCATGGGGCTGTCGCCCTACGACGCCATGCTGGACGAGCACGACCCCGGCGCCCGGTCGGAGCGGATCGACACCCTGTTCGCCGGGCTGGCCGGCTTCCTGCCGGAGTTGATCGGGCGCGTCCTCGACCGTCAGGCCGTGGAACCGGCGCCGCTGCGGCCCGTGGGGCCCTTCGCCGTCGCCAACCAGAAGGCGCTGGGCGAGCGGCTGATGCGCGCGGCGGGCTTCGACTTCACCCGCGGTCGGCTGGACGTATCGCTGCACCCGTTCTGCGGCGGGGCCACCGGCGACGTGCGCATCACCACCCGCTACGACGAGGACGACTTCACCAAGGCTCTGATGGGGGTGATGCACGAGACGGGGCACGCCCTTTATGAGCAGGGCCGCCCGCGCGACTGGCTGCGCCAGCCGGTCGGGCTGGCCCGCGGCATGGCGGTGCATGAGAGCCAATCGCTGATCGTGGAGATGCAGGCTTGCCGCTCGCCGGAGTTCCTGTGCTGGCTGGCCCCGGTTGCGCAGGAGGCGTTCGGCGGCTCCGGCCCGGCCTGGGAGCCGGACAACCTGCGCCGCCTCTACAGCCGGGTGGAGCGCGGCTTCATCCGCGTGGACGCCGACGAGGTGACCTACCCGGCGCACATCATCCTGCGCTACCGGCTGGAGAAGGCGTTGATCGCCGGGGATTTGGCGTTGGCCGACCTGCCGGGCGCCTGGAACGACGGCATGAAGGAACTGGTCGGGGTGGTGCCGCCGAACGACCGGCTGGGCTGCCTTCAGGACATTCACTGGCCGTCCGGCGCCTGGGGCTACTTCCCCAGCTACACGCTGGGCGCCATGACCGCCGCCCAGCTGTTCGAGGCTGCGGCGAAGGCCGATCCGGGCATCCGCCCGGCGCTGGCGCGCGGCGACCTCGGGCCGCTGGTGGCGTGGCTGGGCGTGAACGTGCACGGCAAGGGCTGCCTCTATGCCTCCGGCGACGAGTTGCTGACGGCGGCCACCGGGCGCCCGCTCGACGCGGCGGTGTTCCGACGGCATCTGGAACGCCGGTATCTCGGCGCTTGGGCGGAGTCTTTGCCCCCTCTCTAATCCTCCTCCGCTTCGCAGGGGAGGGAACCGTTCTCCCTCCCCCGCGTCAGCGGGGGAGGGCCGGGGTGGGGGCAAGTGTTTTGCCGCGACGCGTTCGCTGGTGCGGAAGAATCTGCAAAATCCACCGCACGCAAAAGGCTGGCCGATAACCCTCCTTCGTTTCCGAACACGGCTGCACGCCACTCGGCAATCGATCGGAAAAACAGCCTCAAGGCGGCGCAAGCACTCGACGCGTCTTCATTGTCTTAAATGTCTTCAAAATCCGCTCTTCCGGACATGGTCACACATGCCTTGGATTGCCGGAATTAAGCGATATTCCTGGCAATATTTCGTTAACCATAAACCTCCAGCTTCCGGCCCAACGCGAATGGCAACGAGGGCTGAGAACAATGGGCATCGCCAAGGGCTTCCTGCACACGGACGGCAACCAGATCGTCGACTCGTCGGGTCAGAACGTCAAGCTGACCGGCGTCAACTGGTTCGGCGGTGAGGGCTTCGTCTTCAACCCCAACGGCATGGACATGCGCGGGTACTGGGGGATGATGGAGCAGATGAAGGAGATGGGCTTCAACACCATCCGCCTGCCGTGGAGCGACGCGGCGCTGGACGCCGACCGGGCGACGGGCATCGACACCTCCAAGAATCCCGACCTCGCGAACAAGTCGCCGCTTGAGGTCATGGACAAGGTGATCGACTACGCCGGGCGCATCGGCATGAAGGTCATCCTCGACCACCACCGCTCCAGCGACGGTGCGTCGGCCAACGAGAACGGCCTGTGGTACGACGACAAGTACCCGGAGTCGAAGATGATCGAAAACTGGAAGATGCTGGCCGAGCGCTACAAGGGCAACGACACGGTCGTCGGCGCCGACCTGCACAACGAGCCGCACGGGCAGGCGACCTGGGGCGGCGGCGACAAGGCCACCGACTGGGCCTGGGCCGCGGAGCGCATCGGCAACGAGATCCAGTCCGTGAACAAGGATTGGCTGCTGCTGGTCGAGGGCGTCGAAATCCACCAGAACCAGTGGGAGTGGTGGGGCGGCAATCTGCGCGGTGCCAAGGACCGCCCGATCGAGTTCGACAATCCGGGCAAGCTGGTCTACTCGGTCCACTCCTACGGCCCGTCCATCCATGAGATGGAGTGGTTCAAGGCCAGCGACTACCCGAACAACCTGCCGGGCCAGTACACCGACAACTGGGGCTGGCTGTTGAAGGACGACAAAGCCCCCGTGCTGGTCGGCGAGTTCGGCGGCAAGCTGGAGACCGACCAGGACAAGGCCTACATGGCCAAGCTGATCGACTACATGAACGGCGACCTGGACGGCAACGGCACCAATGACTTGGGCGCCGGCAAGGAAGGGGCGAGCTGGACCTACTGGTCGTGGAACCCGAACTCGGGCGACACCGGCGGCATCCTGAAGGACGATTGGCAGACGGTCGACCAGACCAAGTACAACGCCATCAAGGAAGGCCTGTTCGACGGCGGCGGCAGCCCGGCCAAGGCCGCCTGGGCTCCGGCGAAGGCGCAAGCTTTGGCCCTGGATGGGGGAGAGGGCGACATCAACGTCCTGTCCCACACGGTGACCCAGCCGCAGCCGGTGGACCACAGCACCGCCGCGTCGGTGGACGCCGCGCTCGCCGCCCAGACGGTGGAGCTTCCGCCGGTCGATGCCGCGCACGATCCGTCGGCGCTGCACCACGACCCGCTGGACGTCCACACCGGCGCCTGACCGGCGGGCAGCAATCCCCTCTCCCGTGCCGGGGGAGGGGGTTCCGTTTGCAACGCACCCGGAACCCGCCGCTTGCACGGCGTGTGGGAGGGCGCTAACTATGCCCGTTCCACAAGAGTCGCCGGCCCGCCACAGCGTCGGCCACCTTCAGGCGTCGGAGAGTGTGCGTTGAAGTACGTCAGCACGCGGGGCCAGGCCCCGGTCCTGGGTTTCGAGGAAGTCCTTCTGGCCGGTCTCGCGCGTGACGGCGGCCTCTATGTTCCGGAAAGCTGGCCGCAGTTCTCGGCCGACGAGATCCGGGCGATGCGCGGCCTTCCCTACAGCGAGATCGCCGTGCGCGTCATGCTGCCCTTCCTGGGCGGCGCCATCGCCGAGGACGACTTCCGCGCCATCGTCAAGGACGCCTACGCCAGCTTCGACCACGCCGCGGTGGTGCCGCTGGTGCAGCTCGACCAGCGCACCTGGGTGATGGAGCTGTTCCACGGCCCGACGCTGGCCTTCAAGGACGTGGCGCTGCAACTGCTCGGCCGCCTGTTCGACCATGTGCTGGCCAAGCGCGGCGCGCGGGTGACCATCGTCGGCGCCACCTCGGGCGACACCGGCTCCGCCGCCATCGAGGCGTGCCGTGACCGCCGGAACGTGGACATCTTCATCCTGCATCCGAAGGGCCGCACGTCGGAGGTGCAGCGCCGCCAGATGACCAGCGTCCTGTCGGACAACGTGCACAACATCGCGCTGCACGGCACCTTCGACGACTGCCAGGATCTGGTGAAGGCGCTGTTCAACGACATGGCCTTCCGCGACAAGATGGGTCTGTCGGCGGTGAACTCGATCAACTGGGCGCGCATCATGGCCCAGATCGTCTATTACTTCGCCGCCGCGGTGGCGCTGGGCGCGCCGGACCGCAAGGTGGCCTTCACCGTGCCCACCGGCAATTTCGGCAACGTCTACGCCGCCTACGGCGCGCGGGCGATGGGCCTGCCGGTGGAGCGGCTGATCGTGGGCTCCAACGCCAACGACATCCTGGCCCGCTTTTTTGCCAGCGGCACCATGTCGGCGGCTCCGGTCGTGCCCACATTGAGTCCCAGCATGGACATCCAGATCTCCTCCAACTTCGAGCGGCTGCTGTTCGACCTGCTGGGCCGCGACGGCGCCGCCGTGCAGGCCGCCATGGACGGCTTCCGCGCGGACGGCAAATTCGCCGTCACCGACGCGCAACTGGCCGAGGCGCACGCGATCTTCGCCGCGGGCCGCGCCGACGACGCCCGGACCATGGACGTCATCAAGGAGGTCTGGGAGAAGACCGGCGGCTATCAGGTCGATCCGCACACCGCCGTCGGCATTCATTCGGCGGCGACCGCCCCGGTCGATCCGTCGGTGCCGGTGGTCGTGATGGCGACCGCCCATCCGGCCAAGTTCCCCGACGCGGTGGAGACGGCGACGGGCCGGCGCCCGGTCCTGCCGCCGCGCCTGTCCGACCTCTACGAGCGGGAGGAGCGGCTGTCCGAACTGCCCAACGACATGGCGGCGGTCCAGGAGTTCGTCGTCGCCCGCGCCCGCGCCGCCAAGGAGGCCGCATGAGCATCCGCGTGACCACGCTGCCGAACGGGCTGCGCGTCGCCACCGACACGATGCCCGGCGTGCAGTCGGTCTCGCTCGGCTGCTGGGTCGGGGTCGGCACGCGCAACGAGTCCGCGAGCGTCAACGGCGTGGCGCATCTCGTCGAGCACATGCTGTTCAAGGGCACCGAGCGGCGCTCCGCCTTCCGCATCTCCGAGGAGATCGAGAATGTCGGCGGCCAGCTCAACGCCTACACGACGCGCGAGCAGACCGCCTATTACGCCAAGGTCCTGCACGAGGACGCGGCGCTGGCGCTCGACCTTATCGCCGACATGCTCCAGAACTCCGTCCTCGACAGCGAGGAACTGGTGCGGGAGCGCACGGTGGTGCTCCAGGAAATCGGCCAGTCCGCCGACACCCCCGACGACATCATCTTCGACCATTTCCAGTCCACCGCCTATCCGGGGCAGGCGCTTGGCCGGCCCGTTCTGGGATCGGCGGAGATCGTCGGCGCTCTGTCGCGCCCGGCGCTGGTCGATTACATCGACGGCCATTACGGCGCTCCGGGCATCGTCCTGGCCGCCGCCGGGCGACTGGAGCACGACCGGCTGGTCGACATGGCCCTGTCGGCCTTCGATGGGCTGTCCTCCCGTCCGGCGCCGGAATCCGAGAACGCGCACTACGCCGGGGGCGACTTCCGCGAGGCGCGGGACCTGGAGCAGATGCACCTCGTCCTCGGTTTCGACGGGGTGGGGGTGCACGACCCGGACTATTACGCCCATTCGGTGATGTCCACGCTGCTCGGCGGCGGCATGTCCTCCCGCCTCTTCCAGGAGGTGCGGGAGAAGCGCGGGCTGGTCTATTCCATCTACACCTTCTCCGGCGCCTACCGCGACGGCGGGCTGTTCGGCGTCTATGCCGGCACGGGCGAGGACGAGGTGGCGGAGCTGGTCCCGGTCGTCTGCGACGAGCTGATGCGGGTGACCGAGGACGTGACCGAGGAGGAGGTGGCCCGCGCCGCGGCCCAGCTGCGGGCCGGGACGCTGATGGCGCTGGAAAGCTCGATGTCGCGCTGCGAGCAACTGGGGCAGCAGCTTCTGGTCTACGGGCGTCCGGTGCCGGTCGAGGAGATCGTGGAAAAGATCGGCGCCGTCGACCGCGAGTCCATCGTCCGCGTCGCCCGTCGCCTGCGCGAGAGCCGCCCGACCGTGGCCGCGCTCGGCCCCATCGGCCGGCTCGAGGAGTATGACCGCATCGCCGCGCGGCTCCGCTAAGGGGCGCGCCAGGGTGGGAGGGGCAGCATGATCCGCCTGCTCGGCAGTGGTCTCATCAGCCCGCCGGCGGTCCGGCTCGACGGGCCGATCTGCTACATCCGCCCGCCGCTGCCGCGGGACTGGCGGGAGTGGGCCGACCTACGGGCGGACTCCCGCGCCTTCCTGACGCCCTGGGAGCCGACCTGGCCAGCGGATGCCCTGACCCGCGCCGCCTTTGGGCGGCGGCTGCGGCGGCAGGCGCAGGAGTGGCGCGACGACCAGGGCTACAGTTTTCTCGTCTATGACCGGGTGACCGACCGGCTGGTCGGCGGGTTGGGCCTGACCAACCTGCGGCGCGGCGTGGCGCAGATGGCCACGCTCGGTTATTGGGTGGGGCAGCCCTACGCGCGCAACGGCTACATGTCCGGCGCGACGCGGCTGGTTCTGGAATTCGCCTTCGGGCAATTGGGGCTTCACCGGGTCGAGGCGGCCTGCCTGCCGACCAACGCACCCAGCCGCGGCCTGCTGGAAAAGGTCGGCTTCACCCACGAAGGCTACGCGCGCGGCTATCTGCGCATCGACGGGGTGTGGCGCGACCATGTCCTCTACGCCATCCTGCGCGAGGAATGGCGGGGATAGCCCGTCCGGTCGGGGGGCGCGTCTCCCTATTCCCTGGGCTTTGTTCCGGTCGGCTTAACCCGCGGTTAAGGGACCGGGCGCAGGCTGACGGCATGTCCTTCCCATCGCGTGAGGCGGATATGTCGTTGAACCCTACTTGGACGAAAGAAGATTCCCTGACCTACGCCGTTGAGCTGGACGGGCGCCGCGTCGATCTGCGCTATGAGGCGTCGGGCTTCCAGAGCGGCTGGGCGGTCTACACCGGGGACGAGTTGGTCGAACGGTGCAGCGAATTGATGCAGGCCCGCGGCCTTGCCTTGGCGATCGCCAGCAAGGGTCAGTGAATCAAAAGTTCTGACATGAAGTCCCGCCGCTTGCGGCGCGGCGGGTGTGTGGTCTGGTCAGGAAGCGACCTTGGACGCCGTCAGGCGTGCCCGGCTTCCGCCGACAGCATGGACAGGCTGACGCCGAGCTTGGCGATGGAGCGTTCCCACTTGGTGTCCAGTTCGGGATCGAACAGGAGCGACTCGTCGCAGGGCACGTTCAGCCAGCCGTTCGCCTGGAATTCCGCGTCCAGTTGCCCCGGTCCCCAGCCGGCGTAGCCGAGCAGAAGGAGGTTGCGGCGCGGGCCGCGGTCCTCGGAAATCGCGCGCAGGATGTCGATGGTCGCGGTCAGCGCCACCTCGTCGTCCACCACCAGCGTACCATCCCGCACATAGTCGGTCGAATGCAGGACGAATCCACGCCCGGATTCCACAGGGCCGCCATAATGGACGGGCATGTTGGCGACCGGCTCCTGGATCTCGATCTCGAGCTGTTCCAGCAAATCCTCAAAGGTGACCGACCCGAACAGGCGATTGACGACGAGGCCCATGGCACCGTCGTCGTTGTGGGCGCACATGTAGATCACGGTCCGCTGAAAACGCGGGTCCGTCATGCCCGGCATGGCGATCAGCAACTGGCCGGTCAGATAGTCCGAGGACTTGGTCAGGTGCGGCATGGGCGCTATCCTTAGTGTCGGGGGACGGGCGGACCGTTGGTCGGCCGCCCGCAGCCGTCTTCGCCCGAGTGTGACAGCACGGGCCAAGCTTTGTCATCCATATACAGCCACGGCCGATGGGCGGCCCGCTGCGTCTTGATATGAGAACAGTCGGTGCGATGAAAAGGTTTGTTCCGTTCCTGATCGCCATCCTGGCCTTGGCCGTCCCCGGAATGGGGAGGGCGGAGACCGGCGCCTGGGTCAAATCCGGCCCGGTCGAGGCGCGGCTCGTCGCGTCGGTTCAGGGGGTGGGCGATCTCGCCAGGATTCCTCTGGGTCTGGAGGTCCGGCTGGAGCCCGGCTGGAAGACCTATTGGCGCACGCCCGGCGATGCCGGATTCGCGCCGCGGCTGGACTGGTCGGAGTCGCGGAACCTCAAGGCGACGGAGCTGGCCTACCCGGCGCCGCACCGCTTCACCGTTCTGGGCTTCGAGACGGCGGGCTACGACGCGGAGGTGCTGTTCCCCATCGCCGCCACCCCGGCGGAGCCGGGCAAGCCGCTCGACCTCGCGCTGAAGGCGGAGCTGCTGGTCTGCTCGACCATCTGCGTGCCGGAGATGGTGGCGCTGTCCCTGTCCATCCCCGAGGGGCCGGCAACGCCGGGACCGTCCGCCAACGACATCGCCCGCGCCCAATCCCTGGTGCCCGGCGACGGGCGGGCGTCCGGCCTGACCGTCACGGCGGTGCTCGGCCAGGGCACCGTGCTGGAGGTCGAGGTGACGGCCCGCGAGCCGATGGTCGCCCCCGACGTGTTCGTGGAAACCGACCCGCCGCTGACCTTCGCCGCGCCCAAGAGCCGGTTCCTCGACGGCGACCGGCGCGCGATCCTGCGGATGGACGCGACGGACCCGCAGCCCGGCCTCGACCTCGCCGGGCGGACGATGATGCTGACGGTGGTGGACGGCAACCGCTCCGTGGAGGCTCCGGCGACCGTCGTGGCTGGGCTGGGCGGTCGTAGTGCCGGGGCGGCTCCGGCGGGGCTGCTGACCATGCTGGGTGTCGCCCTGCTGGGCGGACTGATCCTGAACCTGATGCCCTGCGTGCTGCCGGTGCTGTCGCTGAAGCTGCTGTCCATCGTCCAGCATGGCGGTCGTGCGCCCGCGACGGTGCGCGCCGGCTTCCTGGCCTCGGCGGCGGGCATCGTGACCTCCTTCCTGATCCTCGCCGGGGCGCTGGTCGCGGTGAAGGCGGCGGGCGGTGCCGTGGGCTGGGGCATCCAGTTCCAGCAGCCGTTGTTCCTCGTCTTCATGGTCGTGCTGGTGACGCTGTTCGCCGCCAATCTCTGGGGCCTGTTCGAGCTTCCTCTGCCGCGTGCCGTCGCCGACCGGCTGGGTGGGCCGGAGGGGCAGGGGCTGGGCGGCCAGTTCGCCACCGGCGCCTTCGCCACGCTGCTCGCCACGCCCTGCTCCGCGCCCTTCCTGGGGACGGCGGTGGGCTTCGCGCTGGCCCGCGGGGCGCTGGAGGTGTTCGCCATCTTCGCCGCGCTCGGCGTCGGGCTGGCGCTTCCCTATCTGCTGATCGCCGCCTTTCCGCGCGCCGCGCGCCTGCTGCCGCGTCCGGGGCGCTGGATGGTGGCGCTGCGCCGGGTGCTGGGCGGGGCGCTGGCCCTGACCGCGCTCTGGCTGCTGTCGGTGCTGGTGGTCCAGGTGGGCGAGGTGCCGGCGCTGGCCGTCGCCGTGCTGATGGGCGGGCTGGTCGCCGCCCTGTGGCTGGGCCGCCGGCTGGCGGAGTCGGCGCGCTGGGCCGGGGCGGCTCTGGCTGGGCTGCTGGCCGTGGTGGCCTTCGCCGTTCCCGCCGTTTTCGGCCCCTCCGCCGGGGCGGCACCGGTGGCGGAGAGCGCGGCGGCGCGCTGGACCGTCTTCGACGAGGCGGCGATCCGCGAGCAGGTGGCCGCCGGGCGCACCGTCTTCGTGGATGTGACCGCCGACTGGTGCATCACCTGCCAGGCAAACAAGAAGCTGGTGCTGAACCGCGGCACCGTCGCGCAGCGGCTGGAGGATGCCGGGGCGGTGACCGCTATGCGCGCCGACTGGACCCGCCCGGACGAGAGCATCGCCCGCTATCTCGCCCGCCACGGTCGCTATGGCATTCCCTTCAACATCGTCTATGGTCCGGGGGCTCCGGAAGGCATCGCGCTTCCGGAATTGCTGACCGAGGGCGCCGTTCTCGACGCGCTCGACCGGGCATCCGGCAAGATCAAAAGCTGAAACACAAAAAGTTGGGAGTTCAGGAGACATGACCATTCAAGTGGGCGACGCCATCCCGTCCGTCACGCTGAAGCATCTGACCGACAACGGGATGCAGGACATCACCACCGACGCGCTGTTCAATGGCAAGACGGTGGTGCTGTTCTCCGTGCCGGGCGCCTTCACCCCGACCTGCTCCGCCAAGCATCTGCCGGGCTTCGTCCAGAAGGCCGAGGACCTGAAGGCCAAGGGCGTGGACGACATCGTCTGCCTCGCCGTCAACGACCCCTTCGTGATGCGCGCCTGGGGCGACAAGAACGGGGTCGGCGGCAAGGTCACCATGCTGCCGGACGGCAACGCCGCGCTGACCCAGGCGCTGGGCCTGACGATGGACGGCACGGGCTACGGCCTCGGCCTGCGCGGCCAGCGCTTCGCCCTGGTCGCCAAGGACGGCAAGGTCACCCACCTCGCCGTCGAGAAGCCGGGCCAGTTCGAGGTGTCCTCGGCCGAAGCGGTGCTGGGGGCGCTGTAAAGGCGGTTTAGCCCTCTCTCCTCCGCTCACGCGCAAACGAAGTTTGCGCTGACGCGACAGGCGGACCTTCGGTCCGCCGAAAGCGGGGAGAGGGTGCCCGGAAGCGGGCGGGTGAGGGGGGTGCGCTTGTGCCGGACATACCGCCACGCGCAACCCCCTCACCCTGACCCTCTCCCAAGAGGGGAGAGGGAATTGTGCATAGGTTTTCGTTCAAGTCACCTTCGTGCGGTCCCAGGTGGTGTCGGCGACGCCGCGTTCGCGCAGCTTGGCCTTCTGCACCTTGGCGGTCGGCGTCTTGGGGAAGGCGTCCACGATGTCGATGTAGCGGGGCTGGGCGTAGCGCGGCAGTTCGCGCTCGGCGAAGGCGGCCACGGCCTCCGGCGTCAGAGCGGTGCCGGGTGCGGCGACCAGAGCGACCATGATCTCGTCCTCCGCCCCCGGAATGCCCGCCGGTACGGCGTAGGCGGCAACCTCCGCGACGCCCTCCAGCCGCGACAGCACCGTCTCCACTTCGTAGGACGAGACGTTCTCGCCGCGGCGGCGGATGCAGTCCTTGATGCGGTCCACGAAGGTGACGTAGCCCTCCGCGTCCATCACCGCGGCGTCGCCGGTGTGGAACCACAGGTTCCGCCACGCCTCCACCGTCTTGTCGGGCATCCGGTGATAGCCGGACAGGAAGCCGAAGGCGGCTTTCGGACGCACCATGACCTCGCCGACCTGACCGCGCGGCACCGGGATGTCGGTCTGCGGGTCGCGGATCTCCACCTCGAAGTAGCGGTCGTAGACCTTGCCGCAGGTGCCGGGGCGCGGCTTGCCCATCTCGGCGTAGAGCGGGATGTTCACTTCGGTCATGCCGTAGAGGCTGATGACGTCGCGGACGCCGAAGCGCTCGCGCAGCACCCGTTCGGTGTCCGCCGGGTTGGGGGCGGCCCCGACGAGGCGCAGGGGATGGTCCCGGTCGTCGGGGCGCGGCGGCTGGGCCACCACGAAGGCGGTGACGGCGCCCAGCGAGTTGGTCACCGTGCAGCCGTGGCGCCGGATGTCGTCGAGCCAGGCCGACGCGCTGAACCGCTCGCGCAGCACCGCCGACCCGCCGGAGATCATCGCGGCGTAGAGCTGCATGTAGAGCCCGTTGGCGTGGAACAGCGGCAGGCAGATGTAGAAGCGGTCCTCCTCCGTCAGCGCGAAATTGTCGATGGAGCCCAGCCCGAACAGGAAGCCGTGGCCGTGCGGCATCAGCACGCCCTTCGACAGGCCGGTGGTGCCCGACGTGTACATGATGCAGGCGTCGTCGCCCGCGCGGGGCAGGGGGCCGTCGTAGGGGGTGGCGTCGCGCCAGCCCTCCAGGGCCGTGTGCGGCGACCCCTCCGTCGGTCCCGGGACCACCAGACGGCGCAGGGCGGTCAGGCGTGGTGCTATGTCGGTGATGCGGTCGGCCAGTCCGGCATCGACCACCGCCAGGGCCGCCCCGGCGTTCTCCAACTGGTGCTCCAGGAAGCCGCCCTTCAGCTCCGTGTTCAGCGCGACCATGACAGCGCCCAGCCGCCCCAGCCCCAGCCACACGCGCACGAAGTCCAGCCCGTTCGGCAGCATCACCGCCACTTTGTCGCCCGGCTTCACGCCCAGCCCGGCGAAGAAGCCGGCCACGCGGGCGGCCTGCTCCTGCGCCTCGGCGTAGCTCAAGGATTCGCCGCCGATCATTGTGACGAAGGTCTTGCCGCCGCGTTCGGCGGCCTGATGGGCCAGCACCTCGGGCAGCACCCAGCGGGCTTCGTTCCGCAAATGCGGATACATCTCGGTCTCCTCCCAACGATCTTTCGTCGTCCGTTATCGGAGGGAGCCTAGCGGGACGGCGGGTCCGCCGTCCAGAAGCCCTTGAGGATGGTGGTTGTTTGGCGCGCGGGATCAGCCGCGCGCGGCCTGCCGGACATCGGCGACGCCCTGGCGGGCCAGCGCGTCGGCCCGTTCGTTCTCCGGATGGCCGGCGTGGCCGCGGACCCAGTGGAATTCGATGCGATGCTGCCGCTTCGCCTCGTCCAGGCGGCGCCACAAATCCTCGTTCTTCACCGGCTTCTTGTCGGCGGTCTTCCAGCCACGGGCCTTCCAGCCGTGAATCCACTGGGTGATGCCGTTCTTCACATACTCGCTGTCGGTGTAGAGCCGCACCTCCATGGGCCGCTTCAGCGCCTCCAGCGCCTGGATGGCGGCCATCAGCTCCATGCGGTTGTTGGTGGTGGCCGGCTCGCCGCCGTACAACTCCTTCTCCACCCCGTTGTAGCGCAGGATGGCGCCCCAGCCGCCGGGGCCGGGGTTGCCGCTGCACGCGCCGTCGGTGAAGATGTCGACGATCTTCGGCGCGCCCTTGTCGCCGCCGTCGCCGCTGTTCGCTGCGTCCGTCATGTCATCAGACCTGATAGCTGCCGCCGTCGTCGAGCGCGTAGTCGCCGAGCCCGCGCACGGTCTGGTGGAAGCGCAGCTTGCGCAGATATTCCAGCGGGTCCTTCGGGCGCACGAAGGCTCCCGGCGGGTGGTGCAGCCAGTCGTAGAGGCGCGTCAGCAGGAAGCGCAGGGCGCTGCCGCGGCACAGCCAGGGCAGGGCGGCCAGCTCCGCCGGCGACAGGGGGCGGACCTTCTGGTAGCTGGTCAGCAGCATCCGCGCCTTGGTGGCGTTGAACGACCCGTCGGCCTCGAAGCACCAAGCGTTCATGCAGATCGCGATGTCGTAGGCCAGGAAGTCGTTGCAGGCGAAGTAGAAGTCGATCAGGCCGGACAGACCGTCGCCGCGGAAGAACACGTTGTCGGGAAACAGGTCGGCGTGGATGACCCCGGACGGCAGGCCGGTGGGCCAGTTGGCCTCCAGCGCCGCAAGCTCCGCCTCCAGCGTGGCGCGCAAATCACGGGCGACCTCGTCGGCGCGCGGCGCGCATTTCCCGGCGAGGTCCTTCCAACCGTCCAGCGACAGGGCGTTGGGACGTTCCATCCGGAAGTCGGCGACGGCCAGATGCAAACGGGCGAGCGCCGTCCCCAGTTCCGCGCAGTGATGCGGCGTGATGCGGCGCGGCCACATGCCGGCCAGGAAGGTGACGATCACCGCCGGGCGCCCGGACAGTTCGCGCAGGGCCTGCCCGTCCGTTCCCTGGACCGGCAGCGGACAGGCGATGCCCTTGTCGGCAAGATGTTCCATCAGGCCCAGGAAGAAGGGCAGGTCCTCCCGCCGGGTGCGCTTCTCATAGAGCGTCAGGATGTAGGGGCCGCTCTCCGTTACCAGGAGGAAGTTGGAATTCTCCACCCCCTCCGCGATGCCCTTGCAGGACAGGACGGCGCCCAGATCATACTGGGCGATGAAAGCGTTCAGCTCTTCGTCGGTGACTTCGGTGTAAACGGCCATGCCAGCGCCTTACCGGGATTCGGGGCGCCGGTCAATGCCGCCGCGACCGTTCACAGCGCGATGCCGTCGTAAAGCGCCGCCAGGGGAAGCTCCGCTCCGATGGAGGCCAGCGGCAAGGTGGCGTCGTCGGTGAAATCCTCGACGATCCAGCGCCGCCCGTCGCGGCGCCACAACTGCGCCCGGACGGCGCGGCTGTCCACCAGCAGCACCTCCTGCACCGAGGGGATCTGCATATAGTCGGGCACTTTGGTGCCGCGGTCGTGGCTGGCCGTGCTCTCCGATAGGATCTCGACCACCAGCACCGGATTCGGCGTCGAGCGCTGGCCGGGCTGGTGGGGCGAGCAAGTGACGGCGATGTCGGCCTCGTAGAAGCGGTCGGCGCGGTCCTCACGCTCGATCGCTGTTTCCGTCAGCACGAAGCACGGTGGGCGCAGGCGCCGCCGAATCTCGAAGGCGATGTTGCCCGAAAGACGGCTGTGCGCCTGGCTGCAAGGACTCATCGCCCGCGGCTGCCCGCCGACCAGCTCGTAGCGTGTGTCCGGCTCCTGCCGGTCCGCCCAGGCGAGGAATTCGTCGATGTCCATCTTCTGGATGGCCGGGGCGCCCATGAACGTCTCCTTCGCGAAGGCCGGTCCCTGGATTATGCGTCCGCCGGGACCGGTCGGGAAGGGGCGCCGCCGTCCAGCAGCGGCTTCGGCAGTTTGAAGGTGATGTCCTCGAAGGCGGTACGCAGTTCCTCCACCGTCACGGCGTAGCGGGCGCGGGCGGCCTCCATGACCTCCTCCACCAGCACCTCGGGGGCCGACGCGCCAGCGGTGATGCCGAGCGTGGCGACTCCGTCCAACGCCGACCAGTCGATGTCCGCCGCGCGCTGGACGAGCTGCGCGCGCTGGCAGCCGTGGATCTTCGCCACCTCGACCAGCCGCTTGGAGTTGGAGGAGTTCGGCGCGCCCAGCACCAGCAGGGCGTCCACCTTCGGTGCGATGGCCTTCACCGCCTGCTGGCGGTTGGTGGTGGCGTAGCAGATATCTTCCTTCTTCGGCCCGCCGATGGACGGGAAGCGGGCCTGGAGGGCCGCGACGATGCTGGCCGTCTCGTCCACCGACAGGGTGGTCTGGGTGGCGTAGGCGAGGTTGTTCGGATCGTCCACCTGGACGGTCGCCACGTCCTCCACCGTTTCCACCAGCACGACGGCGCCCTGGGGCAGCTGGCCCATCGTGCCGATCACTTCTGGGTGGCCGGCGTGGCCGATCAGCACGATCTGGCGCCCCTCGTTGAAGTGGCGCTCGGCCTCGCGGTGCACCTTGCTGACCAGGGGGCAGGTGGCGTCGAGGTAGAACAGGCCGCGCTGCTCCGCCGCCGCCGGAACCGATTTCGGCACGCCGTGGGCGGAGAAGACCACCGGCACGCCGTCGGGCACCTGATCCAGCTCGTCCACGAAGATGGCGCCCTTGGCCTCCAGGCTCTGCACCACGAATCGGTTGTGGACGATCTCGTGCCGGACATAGACGGGGGCGCCGAACCGCTCCAGCGCCACCTCCACGATCTGGATCGCGCGGTCCACGCCGGCGCAGAAGCCACGGGGGGCCGCGAGCAGGATGGTCAGGGGCGTCTGGGTCATGCGCGTCGTTCCGGTGTCTCGAAAAAGGGGGTGTAGGGGTTCGTTCGTCGCAGCGGCGGCGTGGCCTTGTGCCGGCCCCACCGCTTCTCTAAAGTCGTGGCAGAACACACCCTTCCAACCGTTAGGTCAGACCGATGGACCGCCGCCGCGACCGTAATATAGGAACCCCCGCCCGGAAAAGCCCGCGGGCGCTTGCATTCGCGAGTCTGGGTGTTCTGGCGCTCACCGGCTGCTCCGGACTCGGGGGCGGATCGAACACGGCGGCGGACGCAGCGCTGGCTTGCCCGAAGGTGTCCATCGTCCGCGATCTGGCGGAGGTCACCCAGTTCCGCACCGGCGGCGGGCGCGACCTGACGGACGTGACCTCCCGCGCGGCGCTGGCCGACTATTCCGGCAACTGCGACTACACCAGCGACGGCGTCACGGTGAACGTGAACGTCTTTCTGATCGCGGAGCGCGGGCCGGCCATGCAAGGCAACACGGCGAACTACCGCTATTTCGTCGCCGTCGCCAAACCGGGCGAGGAGACGCCGACCACCAAGACGGAGTTCGACACCTCCGTTACCTTCGATGCCGGCAAGCTCCGCTCCGGCAGCCGCGAGGAGCTGGCGCCGAAGATCCCGCTGCCCAAGGACGCCAATGGCAAGGATTGGAAAATTTTCCTGGGCTTCCAGTTGACGCCGGAGCAGCTGGCTTTCAATCGGGCGCAGATGAAGCAGTAACGCCGAAGGGATGGCGGCAACGCCCGCGCCGGGGCGGGCGTTGCCTGTCTTACTCACTTCAAATGTATTTCGCCTTGGTCGTTTGACGAATCCGGCTTTGCCGACTAAGAGCTAGTGACTGTTTCGTTGTACTTTCAGTCCAACAAGGACGCGACCAGAAACGTCGCGTTCTTGTTTCCATAGAACGTGGTCGCGGCGTTGCTGTTGACGGCATACATTTCGACGTAGTCGGTGCTGCCATTCAGATAGAGAACGTCTTCGACCGCTGCCGTATGACCAGTTTGCATAGAAGCGGATGCACCCCAATATGCCCCACCTACTCCGTTTTTATAGATCATGACGCCATAGTTGTGTCCGGAGGTAATCGCCACATTTGTTTGTGCGCGGATACGGTAATAACCGGAAATCGACGGTTTGAACCATTTGTTGGCTACATCGAACCCATTGCCAACATTGAAGTCGATAGTGGAAAGATTGACTTTGGTCCAGCTGTTGGCTGCGATGCCGGTCTGGTCGGTGCCGCCCAGATGCGCGCGGCAATATACCTTGGGGTGCTCGTGCATCTGGTCGAACAGGGCGCGTTCGTCCGTGATGGCTTCGTTGCTGATGGTCTCGGTGGTGCTGTCCAGGAATACGCGCGTAATGGGAAGCTTGCCGAAGGGGATGGCCGGCGGGGTCAGGCTGTTGGCGGTGCCAACCACGACGCTGGCGGTGCCGGTGGCACGGTCCACCACCACGCGGTCGATCCGAAAGCCCGACGCCGGCGGTGCGAAGGGGCCGACGACCTGCGCCTTCACCTCGGTCAGGGTGGTGCCGTTTAGCAGATAGCCGGGGTCGAGGGCGATGGTCAGATCGGGCGACACTTGGGCGTGCGGGGCGAAGGGGCCGACGATGCGCTGGGCGACGGCCCAGTTGGCGGTGCTCTGCGACAGATCGGTTGGGTTGAAGGTCTGGACGGACATGGAACGCTCCTTGAAACATTGGCGATGCAGCGAGGGACCATCAGGCAAAGGGCCTCGCGGCGGGTGGATTTAGGACTATCATCCTTGAACTGAGCCATAAAGACTATATTTCTTGTTTTCAAAGATTAAAATCCTTGACGTATTGCGCCTGTCGCTGCGACTTTCCGCGCCCGATTCGTGCGAAAGTGGGCTGGCAAGCGACGGAAACGATGCCGTTCAAAGGACGCTTGCCTTGAGGCTGGGGTCGGTTAGCCTTCGATGGTCCGCACTGGAATTCAGCGATCGAACAAAGGACAAGACTCATGACCAGCGCACCGGTCGTCGCGACCAAGGAACCCATCATCATCGAACTGGAAGCCGGCAAGACCTACTGGTGGTGCCGCTGCGGGCGCAGCGCCAAGCAGCCGCTGTGCGACGGCAGCCATGCCGGCACCGGGCTGGAGCCGATGAAGTTCGCTCCCGCCACCTCCATGAAGGCGCGCTTCTGCGGCTGCAAGGCGACCAGGAAGCCGCCCTTCTGCGACGGCAGCCATCTGGACCTGAAGTGAGCGTTGCCGGGACCCCAGCGAACCCCGATTGACATTCCCGAAGCTCCCGGTAGGTTAGATCACACAAGCCGACGATCCCTCGCGGGAGAGATCACTGTCTGGTTCGCCGGACAGTGGCGCCGAAGGAGCAACCGCCCCGGAAACTCTCAGGCAAAAGGACCGCAAGGGGGATAAGGCAACTCTGGAAAGCAGCCCGGCCTGCGTATCGCAGGCACGGCTCACCGAAGGAGTAAACCGGTCGTTGGGGGTTGGCCCCCGCCGGTGAATCTCTCAGGTCCAGGACAGAGGGGGCAGGACTCGCGCCAATCCCGGCGCGGGTTGTGCGACCCTATGTCGGAGGACCCGCGTGACCGAGGCTTCTGAGTCCCTCAAGACAACGCCGCTGCACAGCCTCCATCTGGAGCTGAAGGGCAAGATGGTGCCCTTCGCCGGCTACGACATGCCGGTGCAGTACCCGCTCGGCATCCTCAAGGAACACCAGCACACCCGCGCTAAGGCAGGGCTGTTCGACGTGTCACACATGGGGCAGGTGCGCCTGACCGGCGAGGACCCGGCCGCCGCGCTGGAGTCGCTGGTCCCCGGCGACATCAAGGGGCTGGCCCGCGGGCGCATGCGCTACACGCTGTTCCTGAACGAGCAGGGCGGCATCCTCGACGACCTGATGGTCACCAACGCCGGCGACCACCTGTTCCTGGTCGTCAACGCCGCCCGCAAGGACCACGACGTCGCCCACATGCGCGAGCGTCTGAAGGGCAAGGCTGAGGTGGAACTGCTGGACGATCTCGCCTTGATGGCCCTGCAGGGGCCGGAGGCCGCGGCGGTGCTGGGGCGCTTCATCCCCGAGGCGGCCACCATGAAGTTCATGAGCTACCTGCCGGCGACCTTCAACGGCATCCCGGTGGTCATCACCCGCTCCGGCTACACCGGCGAGGACGGCTACGAAATCTCCTGCGACAAATCCGACGCGGAGACCATCGCGCGCGCCCTGCTGGCCGAGGACGAGGTCGAGGCCATCGGGCTGGGCGCCCGCGACTCGCTGCGGCTCGAGGCCGGGCTCTGCCTCTACGGACACGACATCGACGAGACGACGACTCCGGTCGAGGCCGGCTTGGAATGGGCGCTGTCCAAGCGCCGCCGGGAGGAGGGCGGATTTCCCGGCTACGACATCATCAAGGACCAGCTCGCCAACGGCGCCCCGCGCCGCCGCGTCGGCCTCCAGCCGGGCGGCCGCCAGCCGGCCCGCGAGCACACCGACGTCTGCGACGCGGATGGACACAAGATCGGTGAGGTGACCAGCGGCGGCTTCGGCCCCACCGCCTCCGCCCCGGTCGCCATGGGCTATGTGGACCGCGCCCACGCCGCCGTGGGCACGCCGGTCCAGCTCATGGTCCGCGGCAAGCCGCTGGCCGCCAAGGTCGCCGCCATGCCCTTCGTGCCGCAGCGCTACTACCGCGGCTGATCAAACAAACACCGAGCGAACAGGGGACAACCATGACCATCAAGTACACCAAGGACCATGAGTGGGTCCGCGTCGAGGGCGACATCGGCACCGTCGGCGTCAGCGACCACGCCCAGCACCAGCTCGGCGACGTCGTGTTCGTCGAACTGCCGGACGTCGGCCGCCAGCTCGCCCAGGGCAAGGAAGCCGCCGTCGTGGAGTCGGTGAAGGCCGCCAGCGACGTGTTCGCCCCGGTCTCCGGCGAGGTGATCGAGGCCAACGCCGATCTGGAGAACGACCCGTCGCTGGTCAACGCCGGGGCCGAGACCACCGGCTGGTTCTTCAAGCTGCGCCTCAGCAACCCGTCGGAGCTGGACGGGCTGATGGACGAAGCCGCCTACAAGGCCTTCGTGGAAGGGCAAGCCTGAGATGCGTTACCTGCCCCTGGCCGAGGCCGACCGGCGCTCCATGCTGGAGGCCATCGGCGTGCCGTCGGTGGACGAGCTGTTCCGCGACGTGCCCGAGGCGGCCCGCCTCTCCGGCCCGATCGAGGGGCTGTCCAACCATATGGGCGAGCTTGAGGTCGATCGCGCCCTGTCGGCGATGGCGGGGAAGAACCTGCCCGCCGGCAGCGTGCCGAGCTTCCTCGGCGCCGGTGCCTACCGTCACCACATCCCGGCGACGGTGGACCATCTGGTGCAGCGGGGCGAGTTCCTGACCGCCTACACCCCGTACCAGCCGGAGGTGAGCCAGGGCACGCTGCAGGTCCTGTTCGAGTTCCAGACCCAGGTCTCGCTGCTGACCGGCATGGACGTCGCCAACGCCTCCATGTACGACGGCGCGACCGCCTGCGCGGAAGCCGTGATGATGGCGAACCGCGTCACCCGCCGGAAGAAGGCCGTGCTGTCCGGCGGCCTGCACCCGCATTACCGCGACACCACCACGACCGACGCCCGCTTCATCGGCTTCGAGACGGTCGTCATGCCCCCGGCCCCGACCGGCGGCGAGGACCTTCTGGCCGAGGTCGACGGCGACACCTCCTGCGTCGTCGTGCAGAACCCGGACGTCTTCGGCCATGTCCGCGACTACACCGAGCTGGGCCGGGCCTGCCAGGCCAAGGGCGCCCTGCTGATCGTCGTGGTGACGGAGGCCGTGTCGCTCGGCCTGCTGACCCCGCCGGGCGAGATGGGCGCCGACATCGTGGCGGCGGAAGGCCAGTCGCTGGGCAACGCGCTGAACTTCGGCGGCCCCTACGTCGGGCTGTTCGCGGTGAAGGAGAAGCTGGTCCGCCAGATGCCGGGCCGCCTCTGCGGCCAGACGGTGGACGCCGACGGGCGGCGCGGTTTCGTGCTGACGCTCTCCACCCGCGAGCAGCACATCCGCCGCGAGAAGGCGACCTCGAACATCTGCACCAACTCCGGCCTGTGCGCGCTGGCCTTCTCCATCCACCTCAGCCTGTTGGGGGAGGAGGGCTTCGCCCGGCTCGCCGAGCTCAACCACGCCAAGGCCGTGCAGCTGGCCGACAAGCTGGCCGCGGTGAGGGGCGTGGAGATCGTCAACGGCAGCTTCTTCAACGAATTCACCGTGAAGCTGCCGAAGCCGGCGGCGGAGGTCGTGGAGACGCTGGCGCAGCGCGGCATTCTGGGCGGCGTTCCGGCCTCCCGCCTGTTCGGCGGCGGGCTCGACGATCTGCTGATCGTGGCCGCCACCGAGACGAACACCGAGTCCGACATGGACGCCTTCGCCACCGCCCTCGCCGAGGTTCTGTGATGAGCATGAACAACCAGGGTCGCCCGACCGGTATCCAGAATTCGGACAGCGCCGTTCCGGAGACCGTCACCGGCAACCGCGGCCTGCAGATCGAGGAGCCGCTGATCTTCGAACAGGACAGCGCCGGGCGTTGCGGCGTCGACCTGCCGGAGGTCCCCGCGGTGGGCTCGCGCCTGGGTGCGGTGAAGCCGCGCGGCCGGATCGGCCTGCCGGGTCTCGCCGAGCCGCAGGTGGTCCGCCACTACACCCGCCTGTCGCAGAAGAACTACGCCATCGACAGCGGCCTGTACCCGCTCGGCTCCTGCACGATGAAGCACAACCCACGCCTGAACGAGAAGATGGCGCGCTTGCCGGGCTTCGCCGACGTGCACCCGCTCCAGCCCGAAAGCACGGTGCAGGGCGCGCTGGAACTGATGGCGGAGCTGGGCCGCTGGCTTGCCACGCTGACCGGCATGGCGGCGGTGACGCTGGCCCCGGCGGCGGGCGCGCACGGTGAGATGTGCGGCATCATGGCGATCCGCTCCGCCCACGACGCCAAGGGGGATAAAGGTCGCACCAAGATCCTCGTCCCGGAAAGCGCCCACGGCACCAACCCGGCGACCGCCGCCGCCTGCGGCTACGCGGTCGAGGCGATCCCGGCCACCGAGGACGGGCGCGTCGATCTGGCGGCGCTGAAGGCCAAGCTCGGCCCCGACGTGGCCGGGCTGATGCTGACCAACCCGAACACCTGCGGCCTTTTCGAGCGCGACATCATCACCATCGCCGAGGCGGTGCACGCGGCGGGCGCCTATTTCTACTGCGACGGCGCCAACTTCAACGCCATCGTCGGGCGGGTGCGCCCGGCGGACCTCGGCATCGACGTGATGCACATCAACCTGCACAAGACCTTCTCCACGCCGCACGGCGGCGGCGGTCCGGGTTCCGGCCCGGTGGTCTTCGCGGAGTCGCTGGCCCCCTTCGTCCCGGTGCCCTACGTGGTGCAGGACAAGGACGGCGCCTTCCGTCTGGTGGAGCAGGCCGGCGACGGCCCGGCCTTTGGACGGATGAAGGCGTTCCACGGCCAGATGGGCATGTTCGTCCGCGCGCTCGCCTACATGATGAGCCACGGTGCCGATGGGCTGCGGCAGGTGGCGAACGATGCGGTGCTGAACGCGAACTACCTGCTGGCCCGCCTTCAGGACGTGATGACGCCTTCCTTCGAGGGGCCGTGCATGCACGAATGCCTGTTCGACGACCGCTTCCTGAAGGGCACGGGGGTGACCACGCTCGACATCGCTAAGGCGCTGATCGACGAGGGCTTCCACCCGATGACCATGTACTTCCCGCTGGTCGTGCATGGCGCCCTGCTGATCGAGCCGACCGAGACCGAGTCGAAGGCCAGCCTGGACCAGTTCGTCACCGCTTTGCGCGCGCTGGCGGAACGGGCCAAGTCCGGCGACGTGGCCTATTTCCAGGGCGCCCCGCGCCTGACCCCGCGTCGCCGCCTGGACGAGACCGCCGCGGCGCGCAAGCCGGTGCTGCGCTGGACGCCGGCGGTGGAGCCGGAGAAGGTCGCGGCGGAGTAGGGCGTACTTGCCCCCACCCTCCCACTTCGTGGGTCCCTCCCTCCCCCGCTGCGCAGGGGAGGGATTGATTGCGGAGGCGGCGGAGTTCCCTCCCCTGCGCAGCGGGGGAGGGTTAGGGTGGGGGCAAGCCCCTCACCGCTGATCCAGCTTCACCTCGATACGCCGGTTGCGGGCCAGCGCCTCGTCGCTGGTGCCGGGGTCGAGCGGCTGATACTCGCCGAAACCGGCGGCGGCCAGACGGTCCGCCGGAATTCCCTGGTCTATCAGATACTTCACTACCGAAATCGCGCGCGCCGCCGACAGCTCCCAGTTCGAGGCGAACTGGATGCGCACCGGGCGCGCGTCGGTGTGGCCGTCCACGCGCAGCACCCAGTTGATGTCCGGCGGGATGGTCCGGCCGATCTCGATCAGCGTGCGCGCCAGCTCCGCCAGCCGCTGCTTGCCGGCCTCCTCCAGAGTCGCGGAGCCGGAGGGGAACAGCAGCTCCGACTGGAAGACGAAGCGGTCGCCGACGATGCGCACGTCCTGCCGGTTGCCCAAAGCCTCGCGCACCCGCCCGAAGAACTCCGAGCGGTAGCGGGCGAGGTCCTGCACCTTGGCGGCCAGCGCCTGATTGAGCCGCGAGCCGAGTTCGGCGATCTGGACCTGCTGCTCCTCCGCCTTCTTCTCCGAGATCTCCAGCACGGCGCCGATGCGGGCGAGCTGCTCGCGCAGGGCGGCCATCTGCCGGTTCAGCAGGTCGACCTGCTCGTTCGCCTTGCCGGTCGCGCCCTGCTCGGCGGACAGCGAGGCCATCAGTTCGGTGATTCGGATGTCGCGCTTTTCGATGTCCTTCTGCGCGAGCATCGTCTTCTCGTCGGCGCTGGCGAGCCGTGTTTCCAGCGCCTTGGACCGGTCGCGCTCCCCGCCCAGCTCGGCCAGCAGGGCCAGGCGCTGCTCCTCGGTCAGGCGCTGCTGCGCGGCGGCGGCGGCGAGTTCGCCTTCCAGCCTGGTCCGGGCCTCGCGCAGCGCCTTCAGGTCGGCTTGTAGGCTGGCGGCCTCGGCCAGCTTCAGCTCGATGGTTTCCTTGTCGGCGCGGATCGTGCGCTGCAATTCCTCCGCCGCGCGGGCGGCGTGGTCGAGGTCGCCCTGGAGCGTGGCGATGCGGCTGGTCATGGTGTCCCGCGCCACCACGGAGCCCTGAAGCTCCGCCGACAGCTGGGCGACGTTGATGCGCAGGTCGGCGTTGGCGTCCCGCTCCAGCGCCAGCAGGTCGTTCAGTTCCGCCACCTTGCGGTTCAGGCTGCCGAGCTGCTCGTCGCGCCCGGTCAGGGCGGTCGCCATGTAGAACTGGGCGACGACGAAGATCATCAGCAGGAAGATGACCACCATGACGAGGGACGACAGCGCGTCCACCCATCCGGGCCATGCGCTGGCCTCGCGATGGCCGTTGCGGCGGCTGATGCTGGGCATGGCGGGGTGTCCCTCCGGACGGACAGGGGGAAGGCGTCAGCGCTGTTCCGATCAGCGCTGTTCCGATTCTTCGGCCAGGGCGGCGATGGTGCGGGCCAGCAGCTTGATCTCGCTGCGGATCTCCTGCACCGCCTGGACCCGGCCCGTGGAGGATTCCTCGACCATGCGGGCGAGGTAGATGTCCATGTTGCGCAGATGCTGGCGCGAGGCGTCGTCGAAGCCGCCGATGGCAGCGTCCGACAGCCGGTCGAGCAGCCCCTTCATCTCCAGCTGGCTCTCGCCCAGCCGCAGGAGAAGTTGCTGTTCGGCGCGCATCTGGTCGGTCAGCGTGCTCAGCCGCTCGGTCAGGGCCATCAGGTTGGCGTTGGCCGACCGGCGGCCCTCCTCGGCGGTGGCGACGGTGCGCTGGAGCGAGTCGAGGTTCTCCGCCGTCTGCTCCAGGAGCGCCGTCAGATAGGCCGGCATCGACTGGTCGCCGGTCTCCAGGCTGCCGCCCGCCCCGCTGGAGAGGCGGGTGGCGCCGGACAGCCAGTCCTCGACATCCTGGAAGAAGCGGTTGTGCGCCTGGCTGGCCTGAAGCTCCAGGAAACCCAGAACCAGTGACCCCGCCAGACCGAACAGCGAGGAGCTGAAGGCCGTGCCCATGCCGGTCAGTGGCGCTTCGAGCCCGTGCTGGAGGTTGCTGAACATCGCCCCCACGTCGCCGCCCTGCACCGACAGCCCGCCGATGACCGAGCCGACCGACTGCACGGTGTGCAGCAGGCCCCAGAAGGTACCGAGCAGGCCGAGGAAGATCAGCAGACCGATCAGGTAGCGCGACAGCTCCCGCGACTCGTCCAGCCGCGAGGCGATGCCGTCGAGCAGCGAGCGCATCGACAGCGCCGACAGGGTCAGCCGGCCGCGCCGTTCCCGCAGCATGCGCGCCATCGGGGCGAGCAGCACCGGCTCCGGCGCGGCTACGGCGGGGTTGCCGGACTGGAAATGCTCCAGCCACGCCACCTCGGGCCGCAGCATCAGCACCTGGCGGAAGATGAACAGGATGCCGGCGAGCAGCGTGCCGAGGATCAGCCCGTTCAGCGCCGGGTTGTTCATGAAGGCGGCGCGCAGGGCCGGGAACAGCAACGCCGTCACGCTTCCCACGACCACCAGGAAGAGGATCATCCGTGTCAGGAAGCGCTCCGGGCGCGTCATCGGGGAAGGCTCCTCAAGAGGGTGGGACGACGGGGCGATGGCGGCCATGGGCACTCTCGTCCAGGGGAAGGGGCAGGCGGTACGGGTTACAGAGGGCAGCTCACTGGTTCAGAAACTCCACGTCCAGCCGGTCCGGCGCGCCGCCGGCCGCCTCCATGCCCATGGCGCGGATGTCCACGCGGGTGCTGGCGATGCCGGCGGTGCCGAGGCGTTCGCGGACGGCCAGGGCACGGGCCAGCGACAATTGCCGCGCCTCGCGCGCCGTCTCCGGCGTACCGCTGGCGTAGGAGCGGATCTGCAGGCGAAGCTGCGGGTTGGCGTTCAGGCGCTCCGCGATGGCGTCCAGACGCGTCCGGGCCGGTTCGGGCAAAGCGGTGGCGGTGCCGTCGAACAGCACGGTCAACGGCTCCATCCGGGGCAGGGCGGGCGCCGAGGGCGCTTTCGGAGTCGGCGGCGGCAGTGCGGCGGTCTGCGTCCGGTCGGGCGGCGGAGGTGCCGCCGGCCGGTTGGAGGCCGGGACCGGCGGTGCGCCTTCCGGCATGGCCGGCGGGGGCGGCGTGGGACCGATCGCAATCTGCGGCAGATCCGGCGCCGTCATCAGGGTCGGGGCCTTGAAAACGGGCGGGGCCGGAGGGGCCGGCGGCGGGAAGAGATCGGGTCGTGGCGGGATCGGCAGCGGCTGCGCGTTCTCCAGCGTCAGCCCGCCTGTGGCCGCGGCTACGGGCGGGGCCGGAGCGGAAGCGCTGGTCTGGGGCGGCGCGGTGCCGGGCGAGGAGCAGGCGGTCACGGCCAGGGACAGCGCCACGGCCACGGCGGCGGGGAGGACGCGCGGGGGTAGCGACCGCCCGGCGGGCGCGTTCGGAGAACGGCTCATGCGTCCGACAATCCTCATGGTGACCAGCGCGTTGTTCCCAATGACACGGAAATGCGTTGGTACCATAGCCCTTCGATCGGCGTAGGGACAACGCCCTTTGGGCCGCGCGGCGTGTTTCCCCACCAAAGCGCGGCCCTTGCTACCCCAACGTCATGAAGGGCTTATGGCTCGGCCGGAGGTCAGCCCTGACCGGCGTCCGCCGCCCCAGCCGCTCCGGCGGGAGCGGAGCGCACCTTGCGATCCGTCGCACCGCGCAGGATCTTGGCGATCGGCAGGTGGAAGTGGGCGTTGGCCGCCAGAATCGTGCCGCCGAACACCGGGTTGCGCCCGCCGCCGATCTCACCGACGAAGCCACCGGCCTCGGTCACCAGAAGCTGGCCGGCCGCCGCGTCCCAGGGGGCGAGCCCACGCTCCCAATATCCGTCGTAGCGGCCCGCCGCGACGTAGGCGAGGTCGAGCGAAGCGGCGCCGAAGCGGCGGATGCCCGCGACCTCCTTCATCAGCGCCTCGGCCTCCACCAGGAAGCCCGCATGGTCGCCGCGGCCCTTGAAGGGGATGCCGGTGGCGATCACCGCGTCGGCGAGGTTGCGGCGCTCCGACACGCGCAGGCGCTGGTGGTTGAGGAAGGCGCCCTGGCCCTTCTCGGCCCAGTACATCTGGTCGTGCACCGGCTCGTACACGACGCCGGCGACGATCTCGCCGTTCTTCTCCGCGGCGATCGAGATCGCCCAGTGCGGGATGCCGTGCAGGAAGTTGGTGGTGCCGTCCAGCGGATCGACGATCCAGCGGGCGGTCGGGTCGCTGCCCTTGCTGGCGCCCGTCTCCTCCATGAGGAAGCCGAAATCCGGGCGGGCCTTCTGCAGCTCTTCGCGCAGCAGCTTTTCCGCCTTCATGTCGGCGGCGGACACGAAGTCCGCCGGGCCCTTGCGCGACACCTGGAGGTGCTCGACCTCGCCGAAGTCGCGGACAAGGCCGCGGGCCGCCTTTTCGGCGGCGCGGACCATCACGTTGATAAGGGCGGAGCGGGTGGCCATGGGCGTGCTTTATCTCGTGCGGAACCGGAAAAAGAATACACCGGCCCCTGCCTTAAGCGAGAGCCGGTGCGCAGAAATTCAGTCAGGACGGTCAGTCCTTGGCGCGCTCGACATACTCGCCGGTCTGGGTGTCGACGACGACGCGGGTGCCCGACTCGATGTGCGGCGGCACCAGGATCGACACGCCGTTCTCCAGCTTCGCCGGCTTGTAGGAGGAGGAGGCCGTCTGGCCCTTCACCACCGGGTCGGCCTCGGTGATCTGCAGGGTGACCTTGCCGGGGATCTCGACGCCGAGCGGCGCGCCTTCGAAGGACTGCACGGTGACTTCCATGCCGTCCTGCAGGAACACCTTCTGGTCGCCGATGATCTCGCCGGGGATGGCGGTCTGCTCGTAGCTTTCCTTGTCCATGAAGGTGTAGCTGTCGCCTTCGGCAAACAGGAAGGTCATCTCGTGCTCGTCCAGGCGGGCGCGCTCGACCGTCTCCTGGGTGCGGAAGCGCTCGATCGACTTGTTGCCGGTGCGAACATCCTTCATTTCAAGCTGGATGAAGGCGCCACCCTTGCCGGGCTGGACGATAGCGGTCTTCGTAATGACCCAGAGCTTACCGTTATGCTCCAGCACATGGCCGGGACGCATCGTGTTGGCGTTGACCTTCATGACATACTCGTGATTTCCAGGAGACAGGCGGCGCGGAACCTAGCAGCTTGCCGGGCCGGTGGCAACGCCGGGTGGGGCTCAATCGGCGTTCTGCGCCTTCTTTGTCCGTTTTCGTCGCCGTTCCCACTCTGCTAAGCAGCGTCATCGCTCCGTCAGTGAAGGCCATCATGTCCCCCGTCACGCCCGCCTGGGCTCCCGAGAGCTTCGCCCGCCGCCGCCCCCATCTGGCCGTGCGCGGCCGCGTGCTGGGCGCCGTCCGCCGCTTCTTCGAGGAGAACGCCTTCCTGGAGGTGGACACCCCGGCGCTCCAGGTCTCGCCGGGTATGGAGCCGCATCTCCAGGCCTTCGCGACGGAGCTGGTGGGGCCGCACCCCGACGACCGGCTGCGGCTGCACCTGCACACCAGCCCAGAATTCGCCATGAAGAAGCTGCTGGTGGCGGGGCTGCCGCGCATCTACCAGATCGCCCACGTCTTCCGGAACGGCGAGCGGTCGGCCACCCACGCGCCGGAATTCTCCATGCTCGAATGGTACCGGGCGGGGGAGGGCTACCGGACGCTGATCCGCGATTGCGAGGATCTGGTGCGAGAGGCCGCCGTCGCCGCCGGGCGGACGCGATTCGACTTCCGCGGCATGACCTGCGACCCCTTCAAGGAGTGGCGGGTGCTGACCGTGCAGGACGCCTTCCGGGAGTTTGCCGGGATCGACCTGCTGGAGACCTTCGACGGCAGCCACGACCCCGATCCGGCCCCGCTGGCCGCCATGGCGCGGGCCATCGGCATCCCGCCGCATGACGGCGACCGTTGGGAGGACATCGTCTTCCGCATCATGTTCGAGCGGATCGAGCCGCATCTGGGCGCGGGCGTGCCCTGCGTGCTGACCGACTATCCCGTCTGCATGGCCGCCCTGTCGCGCCCCAAGCCGGAGGACCCGCGGCTGGCCGAGCGGTTCGAGCTGTACGCCTGCGGCCTGGAACTCGCCAACGCCTTCGGCGAACTGACCGACGCCCGTGCCCAGCGCGTACGCTTCGAGGCCGACATGGATTTGAAGGAACGGATCTACGGCGACCGCTTCCCGGTGGACGAGGATTTCCTCGCCGCGCTGGAGCAGGGCATGCCGGAGAGCAGCGGCATCGCGCTGGGCTTCGACCGGCTGGTCATGCTGTGCAGCGGGGCGGAGAGCATCGACGAGGTGCTGTGGCTGCCGGTGGCGGGGGGATAACCCTCACGCCACCGACATCGGCGTCATCAGGCGGTGACGTCGATCACCACGCGGCCGCGCACCTGCCCGGCGAGGATCTGGCCGGCCAGCTCGGGCAGCTTCGACATCGGCTCCACCCTGTACATCGCCTTCAGGTGGTCCTTGTCGAGGTCGCGGGCCAGCCGCGCCCAGGCGCGCTCGCGCCGCGCCGCCGGGGCGGCGACCGAATCGACGCCGATCAGCGCGACGCTGCGCAGGATGTGCGGCAGCACCGTTCCGGGCAGGTCGGCGCTGCCCGCCAGCCCGCAGGCGGCGATGGCGCCGCCCCAGACGGTTTGCGACAGGGCGTTGACCAGCGTGATTCCGCCCACCGAATCGACGCCGCCGGCCCAGCGCTCCTTCTGGAGCGGCGGGCCCTTCTCCTGCAAGGCGGCGCGGTCGATGAAGCCGGTGGCGCCCAGGCCGGACAGATACTCGTGGGTTTCGGGCCGCCCTGTGGAGGCGGTGACCGGATAGCCGGCCTTGGCGAGCAGGGCGACCGCGACGGAACCGACGCCGCCGGCCGCCCCGGTGACCAGAACCTCCTTCCCGCCGGGCTGGATCGTCCCCCAGCTCTCCAGGGCATCCACGCAGAGGGCGGCGGTGTAGCCGGCTGTGCCGATGCCCATCGCCTCCTCCGGCGAGAAGGCGTCGGGCAGGCGGGTCAGCCATTCCGGCTTCACGCGCTGGAACCGGCTGTAGCCACCCCACTGGGTTTCCGACAGGCCCCAGCCGTTGACGATGACCTTGTCCCCGGCCTTCCAATCGGCGGAGCGCGACTCCACGACCGTGCCGGCGAGGTCGATGCCGGCAACCATCGGCAGCTTGCGGGCGATTCGCCCCTTGCCGGAGACGGCGAGGCCGTCCTTGTAGTTCAGTGTGGAGAAGGCGACCTCGACCAGAACGTCGTGGTCGGGCAGGTCGGTCAGGCTGAGCGGCTTGAAGCCCCCCTTGGGCTTGCCGTCGGCGTCCTCGATGACGAAGGCGGTGAAGGTGTCGGCCATGCGGATTCCTCTCCCGGATCGTGTTCTTGATTGAGGGAAAGCCTAGCACGGACGCCGGGAAGGGCAAGGCGCGGGGACGGTGGAGTGTCCTTCAAGTCCCCTCTCCCCGGAGGGGAGAGGGTTACGGCATCCGGATCAGAATGTGATCCTGGTCTGGAGCGCGATCACGTCCACATGGGCCTTGTAGTCGGCGGACAGGTTGCCGCGGAAGGCGTCGCTGCCCGTCAGATTGTCGCGCAGGTCCATCTTGGCCTTGTTGGCGAAGATGTGGCTGTAGCCAATGTCGGTCCGGATGCTGTCGGTGACCTGGTAGCCGGCGCCGATCGACACCCAGTAGCGATCCTCGTCCGGGATGCGCGGTGTGCGGTACTGGTCGCTGACCGGGGTCTGGTCGTAGGCCACGCCGAAGCGCAGGGTCAGCTTCTCGTTCCACTTGTAGGCCGCACCCAGCGCGAAGAACCAGGAGTCGTCCCAGTTCTCGTCGGTCACCGTGTCGGTGCGCAGCGGGTTGCGGTAGCGGATGCGCAACTCCTTGAAGCGCGACCAGTTGGTCCATTGCGCGTCGGCCATCACGGCGATGGAACTGGTCAGCTCGTGATAGGCGCCGAAGGAGATGATGTCCGGCGTGGCGACCTTCGCCCGCACCGGCGAGCCGGCGAAGCTGGCCTGGAGTGCCGGGGTGGCGGGGACGCCCTCGAACTTCGAATCGCCGTCCAGCTCGTGGAAGACGGAGGAACGGTAGGAGACGCCGAAGCGGGTGCCCTTGGCCGGCTCGTACAGCATGCCGGCGGTGAAGCCGACGCCCCAGTCGTCGCCCTTGACCTCGCCCACGCCGTCGCGCGAGCCCGGCGCGATGGGAACGCCGGTGGCCGCCAGGATGGAGCCGAAATCCACGGCCTGGCTCAGCCGCGCCTTGGCGTACTGGAACTGCAGGCCGCCGGCGATGGTCAGGTCCGGCATCAGCCGGTAGGACACGGTCGGGGAGATGTTGATCGTCAGCAGGCTGGAGTGGATGCCGTGGTAGCGGCCGGTCCAGCTTTCCGGATAGTCGGTGGACAGGCCCCAGGGCGCGGTGATGGCGAGGCCCAGCTTCACGTCCGGCGACACCGTGTAGGCGAGATAGCCCGACGGAATCACCGCGTCCATGCCGATGTCGCCGGGGTCGGATGTGCCCAGGATGGTGCTGCCGCCCAGCCGCGTGGCGCGGGTGCCGCGGGCGTTGCTGGTCTTCGAGGTCGGGAACACGCCGCTCAGCACGCCGACCGCCTGGTTCCCCTCGATGGCGCCCAGCGCCGCGGGGTTGAAGAACAGGCCGGTGGCGTCGCCCATGCCGTTGGCGGTGGCGCCCGCGAAGGAGGTGCCCTGACCGGAGGCGCTCTGTTCCTTCAGCAGATAACCGGCGGCACCGGCCGGCAGCGGCGCCGCGACGGCAATGACCGCGGCGGCGGCGAGCAGGTTCCCCTTCAGTGACCAATTGGACATGCGTTTCTCCCCAATTTCGTTATTTGACGCAATGATACACACATTGACGTTAACGTAAAGTGGACCTGCTGAAAAAATGTTGGACCAACAAACCATGCGTCCGGAGATACGCTTTGGACAGGGAAATGCCCGCCACGGTCGATTCGCCGCGGGCTGGAAATGTGGGTATCAGAAGGTGCTCAGCCCAGCCAGCCGGCGACCATGGCCATGCCCGCGCCGATCACGTTCTGGGCGTCCGTCCAGATCAGCTTCGCCGTGATGGCGATGGAGGCGACGACGAGCATCGGCCGCACGATGGCGGCGCCGTTGCGGATGACCATGTGCGCGCCGATCTGCGCGCCGATCATCTGGCCCACCCCCATCAGCAGCCCGGCCAGCCAGGCGATCTGCCCGCCGGCCAGGAAGAACAGCAACGCGGCGATGTTGCTGGTGAAGTTCAGCACCTTCGTGTGGGCGGTCGCCTTGCGCAGGTTGAAGCCGAGCAGCGAGACGAAGGCAATGGCAAAGAACGTGCCAGTGCCCGGCCCGAAGAAGCCGTCGTAAAAGCCGATTCCCGTCCCGGCGAGCAAAGCGAATCCGCGTTCGCCGATGCGCTGCTGCGCGTCGATCTCGCCGGCCTTCGGTGAGACGAGCAGCCAGATGGCGATGCCGATCAGCAGCACCGGGATGACGTTGCGCAGGAATCCCGGATCGATCATCTGGACAATGATGGCGCCCGCCGCGGAACCGGCGAAGGTGCAGGCGATCATCACCGCCATGTCGCGCGGCCTCACCTCTCCGCCTCGGGTGAACTTCACCGCGGCGGAGAGAGACCCGAAGCTGGATTGCAGCTTGTTCGTCGCCAGCGCCTGCGCGGGCGACAGACCGGCCCAGAGCAGGGCGGGGAGGGTGAGAAGCCCGCCGCCCCCGGCGATGGCGTCGACGAAGCCCGCGACAAGGCCGACCGCGAACAGCGCGGTCAGCGTCTCGATGGAAAGGAGGTCCATGATTCGGCGGCGGCCTTCGTCACCCTTCAGCCGCGGCGATGGCGGCGTTGAACGCCCTCACGGCGGCGCCCGGCCCATCGGGATGGTTCCACACGGCACCGACCACGGCCAGGAAATCAGCCCCGGCGCTCACCAGCGGACCGCAATTCTCCTGGGTGATCCCGCCGATGGCGACGCAGGGGACCTCCATCAGTTCCGACCACCACCGGAGCAGCTCCGGCTCCGCCTTGAACGCGGCGTCCTTGGTGGTGGTCGGGAAGAAGGCGCCGAAGGCGACGTAATCGGCCCCGGCCTCGCCCGCTTCCATGGCGAGATGGCGGCTGTCGTGGCAGGTCACCCCGACGATGGCGTCGTTGCCGACGATCCGCCGCGCCTGGGCGTAGGACGTGTCCTGCTGCCCGACATGCACGCCGTCGCAGCCGGTCTCGCGGGCCAGTTCGGGATGGTCGTTCAGGATGAAGGCGACCCCGCGCTCCTGGGCGATCGGGCGCAGAGCGTCGCAGGCCCGGCGAACGGCGTCGTCGGAGCAGTCCTTCAAACGCAACTGGACGCAGGCGACATCGCCCGCGTCCAGCGCTTCGGTCAGTTTCGGCGCGAACGCCGCCGGCTCCAGGGCCGGCGGCGTCACGAGGTAGAGCCGACAGGCGGTTTCGGTCAACCGAGGCGATCCTTACTCTTTGCCCTGGTAGATCTTCATGATCCGGTCGAGCAGCTTCAAAGCTTCGTCGCGCGGGCGCTGGAAGGCGTTGCGGCCGATGATCGAGCCGTTACCGCCGCCGTCGCGGATCGCGCGGGCATCCTCGAACACCGCGTCCTCGCCCTTGGTGGCGCCGCCCGAGAAGACCACGATGCGGCGGCCGTTGAAGGCGCACTGCATGATGTGGCGCACGCGGTCGGCCTGGGTGGCGATCGGGATGTTCTTGGACTCGTAGACCTTCCTGGCCTCCGCCTGCTCCAGATGGGCCGACGGCAGCTTCACCTTGATGATGTGGGCGCCAAGCAGGGCGGCCATGTGGGCGGCGTAGCCGATCACGTCGATGGCCAGTTCACCCTCCTTGGAGACGGTGCCGCCGCGCGGGTAGGACCACAGCACGGTGGGCAGGCCGACCGACTTGGCCTCCTTCGACAGCTCGCGGATCTCCTCGTACTGGTCGTACATGGCGTCCGAGCCGGGGTAGATCGTGAAGCCGATCGCCGAGCAGCCGAGGCGCAGCGCGTCCTGCACCGAGGCGGTCACCGCCTGATCGGCGTCCTCCTTCTGGCGCGACAGGCTGTTGGCGCTGTTCATCTTGAGGATCAGCGGGATCGAGCCGGCGAAGGTCGAGGCGCCGGCCTCCAGCGAGCCCAGCGGGGCGGCGTAGGCGTTGCAGCCGGCGTCGATGGCGAGCTGGTAATGGTAATGCGGGTCGTAGCCCGGCTCGTTCGGTGCGAAGCTGCGCGCCGGGCCGTGCTCGAAGCCCTGGTCGACGGGGAGGATCACCAGCTTGCCGGTGCCGCCCAGCTTGCCTTCCATAAGAATGCGGGCAAGGTTGGCCTTGACGCCCGGGGTGTCGCTTTCGTAGTTCGCAAGAATTTCCTTAACACGACGAGTGAGCTTCATCTGGCTCTTCCCCTTGGGGTTTCTGTCGGAAATGCGGCCCTCATAGCCCAGCGCGGGACTCTTTGCAACGTCGGCAGGGGTGTAATGCGACCATCCTCGGCGGCAAAAGGGCCTATCCGAGAGGTCGGATTCGGGAATCGCCGAAGGGTGAGGCGGACCTCACCGCCCAGCCGATTTATGTCACAGCACGGACTGGACGATGACGTAGAGGCCGTAGCCGGCGCCCACCGCCACGACCCAGGCCCCGGCGGCCAAACCGGCCCAGACGGCGAGCAACCGGGTGCCGCGGATCTTTTCCACATGCGGCGCGGGGAAGCGCGACCCGCGCGGAAGCCCGTCCGGCCTCTCCGGCTGGAGCAGGGCCGGCTCCGTACCCTTCAGCGGCGCAGCGTCCGCCTGGGGCCGCAAAGGCGTGGTCGTGGTCATGGGGGTGGTACCGCATCGTGATGATGGAAAACACAATACACCACTTTTGATCGCGCGGATTTGGGGAAAAAGCGGTATCGCCTTGTGACTATTCCGTGACATGGCCATCGACTTGCCCGCTCAGCCAGTCCCGGCAGGCGCGCCGGGGGTCGCGGACGCCGCGCAGGTCGAGCGCCTGGGGAAGCGCCGTCAACAGGCGGGTGCCGCGCTGCGCGGCGATGTCGGCCAGCCGCTCCGCGACGTCCGCCCGGCCGGTGAACAGGACCGTATCCAATCCAGCGGACAGCGCGCCCAGGGCGTCGCCGGGCCGGTCGGCACAGTCGAGCACCGCCGTCATCGCAACCGACGGGTGCCGGGCGGTGGCGTTGGCGACAACCTCGCGAAACCAGCCGGCCCCGGCCGAGGCAGCCGCACCGGGTGCGCTGACCAGCAAAAGGGGAACGCCGAGGTCCGTCGCAACGGCGCAGGCGGCGTCGGCGTCGTTCAGGCCGTGGATGCGGATGGGGCGGCTGTGCGCGGGCACGGCGGTCATGACGGGAAAATCCGAGTGGGCATTTCCCCATCCCCATGCCGGGAATTGAGGCAGGTCAAACCGCCGGGGCGGAGGCGAGGCTATCCTTCCACCCCACGCATCCCTGGGGTCGCCGCCGATGATGGACTATAAGGGCTACAAGGCCCAGATCGATTTCGACGACGATGCCGGCATCTTCGTCGGCGCCGTCATCAACACGCGCGACGGCATCACCTTCACCGGCCGCTCGGTCGATGAACTGCGCCGGGCCTTCCGCGACGCCGTGGACGATTATTTGGCGATGGCTTGCGACATGGCGGGCAACACCGAGCAGCCTTATTCGGGCAAGCTCGCCATCCGCGTCAATCCGATGCTCCACCGCGCCATCGCCACCTGTGCGGAACGCGAAGGCAAGAGCGTCGCCGCCTGGGTCGCCGACCAGCTGGCGCAAGCCACGGGCATCAACGCCGTCAAGGCGGGGTGACCGCGTTCCGGCGGGAAATACACCGGCGAACAGGATGACGGACATGAAAAAGGGCGCCCCGTTCCGGGCGCCCTTCCTCTTTGGCAGCAAGCCGCGGGTGGCTTACTTGGCGTTCGCCATGGCGATGGCGGTGTCGCTCATGCGGTTGGAGAAGCCCCACTCGTTGTCGTACCAGGTCATGATGCGGACGAAGTTGCCGTCGATGACCTTGGTCTCGTTCAGCGCGAAGATCGAGCTGTGCGGGTCGTGGTTGAAGTCGGTGGAGACCAGATCCTCGGTGTAGGCGCCCAGGATGCCCTTGAGCGGGCCGTCGGCGGCCTCGCTGATCGCCTTGGTGATCTCCTCCACCGAGGTGGCGCGCTTGGCGGTGAACTTGAAATCGACCACCGAGACGTTCGGGGTCGGCACGCGCATGGCGGTGCCGTCCAGCTTGCCCTTCAGCTCCGGCAGCACCTTGCCCACCGCCTTGGCCGCACCGGTCGAGGTCGGGATCATGTTCAGCGCCGCGGCGCGGGCGCGGTGCAGGTCCTTGTGGTTGGTGTCGACGATGCGCTGATCCCCCGTGTAGGAGTGGATCGTCGTCATGAAGCCCTTCTCGATGCCGATCAGGTTGTGCAGCACGAAGGCCACCGGGGCCAAGCAGTTCGTGGTGCACGACGCGTTCGAGACGATGCGGTGCTCGGCCTTGAGCTGGTCGTGGTTG
>NZ_JAEPIV010000069.1:0-7590 GCF_016632405.1 Azospirillum aestuarii | reverse complement strand
CTCAGCGGCTTAACCTCGCGCCCGCCACCCCCAGCTTCAGCTTCGGTGAATTATCCGGGTTAGTAACGTTACTCCAAAGGTCGTAGTTCCAACTGCGTTACGGAAACCCGGCGGCGGTGACGGTGGACGGGTAATCGCCCCAACTGACTGCGCCGGCCATGTTCACTTTCGGCGCCTCGTTCGAGGCCGTGAAAATAAACATGCAGGGTAGGGCGGCCATGTCGATTTTCCCAACCATCCCGTAGGGCCGGATCAGGCGGCGTGGGCGCTCCCGCAAGTGGGTTCCCGAAAACCGCCGTCCAGGTCAAGCGGAGTGCCGAATCAGGCAACTTGCGCAAATCCGCAAGCCGGCCGCCCGAACCACCACGCATAGCCGCGCGCATAATCCGCGCCCGATTCTGTAAAGCCCAGCGTCGTCGGCGTGGGCAAATCCGCCGAAACGTCAACAGCGCGCGGGTTTGTCAACCGGGCCTCGAAATGTCAACCGGCCGCCCGGCCCCCGCCCGGCGGCTTGCCCTTTTCCGGAGTCCTGCGTGGTGGCGAGCAGCAAGGCAGCGAAAATGCCCTGCCGCAGAGCGAAAATATCAACGAAATCAGTGTTCTCCGCGCTGCGCGGATAACCCACCCCAGCCCGCCCGGACCTCCGCGGCGGGCTTCTCCTTTTCCGGAGTCCACATGACCGAGCTCATCAGCCCGAAGCTGGTCCGCCGGCAGTACGGCGACCTAACTCCTCACGAACACTGGTGCCCCGGCTGCAACGCCATGCACCAGATCGCTGTGGACACCCCGTTCCGCAACGGCGCCCGGTGGACCTGGGACGGCAACGCTGCGGCGCCAACCTTCAGCCCCTCGGTGAACATCACCCTGAAGTTCGCGGCGAACAGCGGGCGGGCCGCCCAGGTCTGCCGCCACTTCATCCGTTCAGGCCGAATCGAGTTCTGCGCCGACAGCTCGCACGCTCTCGCCGGCCAGACGGTGGACCTGCCGAACATCCCGGCGGACGAGCTGGACCGACTGCTTCAGCGCCGGTCCAGTTCACCGCTCCTATCGACCATGTGCGGTGCTGATCTGTCTCGGTTCGCCGAGATCACGCTGCACGGATGCGCTCCAGGAACGTATCGACCCGCTGGGACATCGTGCCGGCTTGTTCATGCAGGATGCCGGAGACACTCAGCACACCCGCCGACAGGTGGCCTGTGTCCACCGATGCCTGTGTCACCTCGCTGATGATCAGGCTGACGCTCTGCGTGCCCTTCGACGCCTCCTGGATGTTGCGGGTGATTTCCAGGGTCGCAGCCGACTGCTCCTCGACAGCGGCGGCGACAGCGGTCGTGATCCCGTTGATCCGGTTGATCGTGACTCCGACGTCGTTGATGGCCACCGCGGACCCGCGTGCTGCATTCTGCATGGCGGCGATCTGTGCAGCGATTTCGTCCGTGGCCTTGGCGGTTTGGGAGGCCAGATGCTTCACCTCGCCGGCGACGACGGCGAAGCCCTTGCCGGCCTCTCCAGCCCGGGCCGCCTCGATGGTCGCGTTGAGCGCCAGGAGGTTGGTCTGCGAGGCGATATGGTTGATTAGGTTGACGACATCGCCAATACGTTGTGCGGCGTCGACCAAGCCATTGACCGTGCTGGTCGTGGTATCGGCTTGGGCCACGGCCTCCTGGGAAATTTGGGAGGAAATGGCGACTTGACGGCTGATGTCGGCGACGGACGCGCTGAGCTGCTCCGATGCGCTTGCCACCGTCTGGACGTTGATCGATGCCTGCTCGGCTGCGCTCGCCACGTCCAGCGACCGCTGGCTGGTCTGGGTGGCCAGTTCCGCCATGCGCTCGGCCGCCGACTGCATCTCCAGCGACTTCGCACCTGAATCCTGAACGATGCCTTTGACCTCCTGCTCGAAGTTCGCCGCCAGCCGGTTCAGCACGTCCGAGCGGGAACGCCGCTCCGCTTCCGCGTAGGTTTCAAGCAACAGTTCGAGGTCCATCCAGGCAATCTTGCTCAAGGTGTTGCGGACCGCCGCTTTGCGATCGGCTTCGGCGCGCCCAAACAGCCGTGGAGAAACGACCTCCAAGTTCAGGGTCTCGATAATGCCCTGAGTAACGGTATGGTGACAGATGGCGACCGCGTAGCTCGGGACACCGTTGTCATAGAACGCCTCAGCCAGCCGATTAGCGGACTCTGCAAAGCCCGCATCGAACCGCCCGGCCGCCACCCGGACCCAGTGCGCAACCCGCAGCGCGTGGACCTCGGGCTTCATCAAGGTGGCGTGGATCTCCGGCCACTCGGCGAACCGTGCATGCCAAGCCTCCAAGAGGCGGGGCAACTCCTGGTCGGCGAAAGCCGCATTGGAACGGAGAATTTGAATGTCCGCATCGGTGATGCCGAAGGTCTTAAGGCGCCTCTGCATATCGACATCGTGATCGCGCATTGATTCCCCCAGAGTGTCCAAGCCGCCGGATTCAACGGATGATCTGTAGTCCGACGCTTGGCATGCTAGAGCAAGATCGATGCCACCGTTGGGATCGGCGAAACCCCTGAGAAAATCGAATGCATAAACGTGTATGTGTGCCGACACGGAAGGGGAAAGTTAGCGTGCGTCGCATTTTGGGAGTATGATGTGCGAAATGCAAATTTTGAAACATTACAGGGAAAGTGGATTTTGGCTGAGCCCGCCGGACGTGTTCGGCTGAGGCGCGTTTCAACCCATTCCCTGCCGCCGGTCCGCCGCTCTGGCACGCACGTCCTGCGCTTCGAGCCGATTCTGCACGGCTTGCGCGACCACCTCCCGGCTCTGCTCCTGTAACGACCGCGCCCGCTTGAATGCGTCCTCCCGAAGACGGGGGAGTCGCTGAAGCCGGGCTGCGGAAGTGCGTGCGTCCATGTTTGTCTAACCGGCTCAGCGTTCCTCTGTTCCAGACATCACCAACCCGAGTTCCAACCTGCCGCCCGGCCCCTGCCGAGGCGGCTTATTTTTATTCCCAGAGGAGGAGCGATCCCCATGCTGCCACTGCCCATCCCCATCATCTCTGCCCTGGCCCCGGTGCTGAGGGCACGCTTTTGACGGCATACCGGGTTTCACCGGCGGGAAACGCTCCCATCTCTACGGCACCCGGTCACGGCGGGGAAAGGAGTCCCCAGCCCCAGCAGAGAAGGGAACCATGAGCAACCTGAGCAAAGTTCTCGGTGTCATCCTGGCCAATGGACTGGCCGGTCGCACCGGCCGGGGACCAGCCTTTGCCGCTGCGCTGCCTCTGGTCCTTGGCAAGAAAGGCAAAAAGAAGAAGAAGGGCCATTACGGCCATGGCTACGGCGCTCCGCAGGTGCCGGCTGGTGGCATGGGCTTGTTCCAGAAGGCGGGGCTCGCTTCTCTCGCCTACCTCGCTTACAAGGCGTATCAGGACAACCAGAAGCGCCCCACCGCCGCCGGTCATCCTTCGGCCCAGCCGAGCGGACCGGTGAGCGGCAGGGGCTTGAGTGGCATTCTCGACCGGTTCGGCCTTGGAGGGGCGCTGGGCGGTGTTCTGGGCGGCGCGGCGGCGGGAGGGGCCGTCGGCGGCCTCGGCGACCGTCTGGCCAACGTTCTGCGTGGTGGCACGCCGGAGCCTGACCTCGGTGACGCAAAGGCGCTTCTGTTGATCCGCGCCATGATCGCGGCGGCAAATGCCGATGGCCGCATCTCGATCGATGAGCAGCGGCGGATACTCGACAGCCTCGACGCAGCCCAAGCCGAACCGGAAGACCGCCGGATCGTCGAAGCCGAGTTGCGCACGCCGCGGCCCATGGATGACATCATCCGTGAAGTCCGCGACCCTGAGACTGCCGAGCAGGTCTATCTCGCCTCCGAACTGGCGGTGCGCGGCGGCAACGACGTCGATCGCCAGTATCTTGCCTACCTTGCCTCTCGTCTCGGCCTGACCGACGCGCGCCGTCGCGAACTCGACTCGATGATCTGATGTTCTGACCGACGCAGGCCATCGATCTCCCCAGTACACAGATCGGCCGTCAGCAAAAACACGATGTGATCCCGTTGTGGTACTGGGGCTCGGGCACGCCAAGCTCTGATGACCTGCGCATCTGAACAGGATGCGCCTGACGCGCCACCCTGACAATCACCCCGCCGCCCGGCTCCCGCCGAGGCGGCTTTTTTTATGCCCGAAGGAGGGGCACCCATCATGCTGCCACTGCTCATCCCGATCCTCACCGCCCTGGCCCCGGTGCTACTGCCGGAGGTCGCCAAGGCCGCCCTCGGCGGCGGCGAGACCGCCCAGAAGGTCGGCGAGGCCGCGGTGTCCGTCGTCTCGGCTGTGACCGGCGTGCCGATCAGCACCCCGGCGGATGCCGAGCGCGCCGTCGCTGCGGTGCAGACCGATCCCGCCAAGCTGGCCGAGTTGTACCGGCAGCAGGGCGACCAAGTCGTGGCGCTGCTGCGGCTGGACAACGAGGACCGGGCCGACGCTCGCGCGCAGACCGTCCAGCTTGCCCAGGCCGGCAGCCGCATCTCCTGGGGCGCGCCCATCGTGTCGACCATCGTCCTGGTGACGTTCGGCATCGTGCTGTACCGGGTGCTGAGCCAGCCGGCGGGCGCGATCGACCAGAACGCCACGCTGATGCTCGGCGCCCTGACCACCATGGCGTCGGCGGTGGTGTCCTACTGGGTCGGCTCCAGCGCCGGCAGCGCGGCGAAGGACAAGCTGCTGCGGAAGTGAGGGGTGCCATGATCGTTCCCCACCTCTCCGACCTCGCCGGGGCCGCCGGGTTCGTCCTGGTGGCCCTCTGGCCCTGGCTGTCCGGTCGGCGCGCTCTGCTGGCCGGGCAGGGCGCATCCGCCGCCGCGTTCGCGCTGCACTACCTGCTGATCGGGGCCGCGACCGGTGCGGCACTCTCCGGACTGTCCGTCTTGCAGGTCGCCACCGCCTGGCCTGACGACCGGCCGAGCTGGTGCCGGGCGGTGTACATCGCCACGGTGCCCGCGCTTGCCGTGCTGGCCGCCTCGACCTGGGCGGGTTGGCCATCGGCCTGTGCGGCGGCCGGGATGATCCTCGCCACCGCGGCGCGCTGGTGCCGGTCCGCCCTCCTGCTCCGCCTACTGTTCCTGCTGGCCGGCGCCTGCTGGGTCACCCATGACCTGCTGACCGGGAGCCTGTTCGGGTTGGCCGCCGACCTGCTCTGCATGGCCGGGCTGGTCTACGGCGCGCTGCGCGATTGCGTACCTCGGAAGCGTGACGAAGCAGCGCTCCGCCAGCCACTTCCTACCTCCCAAGCGCCAACGCCGGGGCTGCCTTCCGTTGAGCCGCGATGAGGAGCAGGATCAACAGGAACGGCCGGATGCAGGTGAGAACGAGAAGAATGCCAGCGTTTCCTGGCGCATAGTTCCCTGCAACCCAAATCTGATGAAAGTGGCCGTATGCCACGCCGATGTAGAACAGCGATGCGTAGGTCACGACCGCTGCCTTGAAGTCGAGGGATCTGCGGAAGGCGAGCACTCCCATGATCCCCAGCGCTATGTCGGCGACGCCGATCTCGAACTGAAAGGGGCTCGTCGTCCATCCGATGAACGCTGCGGCGCGCTCCGGAGCGAACACATGGAACAACCCCGCCCAGAGGGCATCGACGCCAACGGCGAGCAGCAGCAGCCAGGACAGATAGCCTTCCGGGGTCCGATCGGATCGACTGAGAGTTGGAATGATGATCGCCAGCAGGAAGGTGATCAATGGAATGTGCGTCAGGACAAATCGTATCAAATTAGCGACGTCCATTTCGTCCTCCATGGAAGAGACGACAAGCAAAAGTTGAGACGTTTATCTCGCTCATTCCAAGAGGCTATCGGAAATACCCCGATGTAGACGCGGGCTGCGCGCCTGTATCTGTTATGGCGAGGTGCGCAACCGCATCGATCCTGCGAACTGATGTCTGCAGATCGTCGGCCTGACTACCCAACCCCTATCTTCAATCAAAGGATACCAACCGTGAACGCTATGTTCCCGGCGCGCACCCTCGCGCCCGACTTCCGCCTCGTCGAGACCTTGTCGGTGAGCGCCAGCCCGCTGGTCCCGGCGCTGGGATGGGCATGACAGCGGAGCTGGTCACCGCGATCCCAACTTCGTGTCAACGACTCTTTGTTCTTGAAAAGCTCTTCTCCTGCGCCATCCTCCCAACAAGGTCAGGTGGGTGGAGGTGAGCATGCAGGCGCCAGAGCCGATAGTGATGCGGTCATGCCCGGTCGTGTCTGTTGAGGCCGTGGTGCCGGCGGGATTCCCGTCGCCCGCGGCGGACTATGTGGAAGGCCGAATCGATCTCGCCGAGGTGCTGGTGCCCCACCCTTCCGCCTCCTTCACCTTGCGCGTCTCCGGCCATTCCATGGTCCGAGCCGGCATCCATGACGGCGACCTTGCCATTGTCGATCGATCGCTGACCGCGCGTCATGACGATGTGATCGTCGCGGTGCTGGATGGCGAACTGACGTGCAAGCGCTTGCTGAAGCGTGGCGCCCGCGTGTGGCTGGTGCCGGATTCAGATGATACCGCATACCGTCCGGCCGAGGTCACCGACCGGCCCGACTTTGAAATCTGGGGCGTCATCACGAGCACCATCCGACTGCATCGACGGTGATGACCATGGCGCCGCTGCGGGTCTACGGACTGGTGGACTGCAACAACTTCTACGTCTCATGCGAGCGGGTCTTTGATCCCCGGCTTGAAGAGGGCAGCGCGATAAGTGTCAGCTAAACAACGCTAAGGCAGAACGAGCTGAGAACATGGTGGTCAGGCAGCCCGACGTTGGCGCTCAAGGTTGAGCGGGCGCCGGCCGGCCGGTGTGGACGCCGCCCGTTCCCACAGGAAATCGCCCGACAGGCCGATGTGTTCCCAGCCGACCGGAGACGTGTGGGCAAGGAGTTCATCAGGCACCGCCTCTCCCTTCGCACGAAGGTGCGCAATGGCATCGGCCATGTAGGTAGAGTTCCAATAGACGATGGCCGCGATCAGCAGGTTCAGTCCCGAGGCCCGGTATTCCTGAGTCTCTGTGCCGCGATCGGCAATCCGGCCTTGCTTAAAGGTACAGATCGCCTGGGTCAGGGCGTGGCGCTGTTCTCCCTTGTTGAGACCGGCGTGGCAGCGCCGCCTCAGTTCCGGGCTCTCCAACCAGTCGAGCATGAACAGAGTGCGTTCGATCCGGCCAAGCTCCTGGAGAGCAAGGTCGAGTTGGTTCTGCCGCTCATAAGCCGCCAGCTTCTTCAGCATGGTGGACGGCGCGACCGAACCGCTCTTCAGGGATGCGACCAGGCGCACGACCTCATCCCAATGCTCGCGGATGACCTCCACCTTGATCCGCCGTCCGAGAAGCGGCAGCAAGGCCTTGTAGGATCCGGAAGGTTCGATGCTGGCCAGCTTCCGGTCGGGGAAGTCACGCAGCCGGGGACAGAAGCGGAAACCGAGCAGTGAGCAGAGAATGAAGACATGGTCGGACACGCCCCCGGTGTCCACATAATGGGTGTCGATCTTCAAGCTGGTGCCGTGGTGGAGCAGCGAGCTATGCTGGAATCTGGGTGATGACGGTCTGAGGAGGGCGGCGTATCGAGGTGGGTGACCA
>NZ_JAEPIV010000068.1:0-7952 GCF_016632405.1 Azospirillum aestuarii | reverse complement strand
GAAGCGGGTCAGGAGCCTGCTGAAGAGTCCGGTCATGGTCGACCTGCGCAACGTCTACAATCCCGAGGAGATGGCCGCCGCCGGCTTCACCTACTCCTCCATCGGACGGCCCACGGCATCCGTCACAGCATGACGGTGCCGGGCGGAAAGCCTGAAAGGTCAGGCTTTCCGCTCTCCCGCGGCGAACCGCAACCGGTGCATGTGTGCGATGCGCCCCTCATCCACGTCGGGAACGGCGAAACAGCAATTCCGGCAAAGCCCTTCCTTCTCCTTGTCGTTCAACAGCGACAGGCGGAACGTCGAGGCCCTGTCATTGGCATAATTCAGAAAGATATCGGGCAGAACCGAGAGGTCACCGGTGATGTAATCGTGGTGGGCAGGCACGTCCGAACGGAAATTGCAGCAAGGCACCATCTTACCATTGTGATCCACATACACCGACCAGAAAGGCATCAGGCACGGAGCGGTCCGCACATAGTCCGACAGGATATCGATCTGCCCAGCGCGATTCGTGCCGTTGACCGCGAAATTGCGACCGTAGACGCGGATCTGCATGTCCTTGTAGGTAAGGGAATATTCGAGCCAGACGCCCTCCTCGTCCCGTGTCAGGACTGCCGGGAGACCGAGTCGCTCCAAGGTTTGGCTAGCGCGCCGGCGAATGGCCTCGTGATCGTACCGCTCGTCGTTCTTCAAGTAGAGCTGGACATTGATGCTTTGTATTCCCGCGCCGTAAAGCTCCAATAGATAATCGTGATCCAGATAATCTCCATTGGTGTTCGTGTGAAGCCGCGCCCTTGGCAGATTTATTCGAGCCTCTAGCAATCTCTCGAGAATAATCCGATCAGATAGCGGCTCATTGTAGCGGCTGTATGTAATCATACCATCATAATTTATTTCTGAAAGCTGTGAAATTATCGATGAGTACATAAGACCAGACATAAAAGAATTTCCTGACATGCGATCTATTTGAGAATTTGGACAGAACCAGCAACGCCGATTGCAGTAAGAGAATATCTCGATCTCGATCATGGTGACGCAACGTCTGAACAGATCGCGTGCCGCCACCGGGTCGGCTTGGAAAACCAATTGTCCTGCATCCAGCCGATCCCACATTCTTCAGTCCTCATATCCGGGCAACGCCTGCCACGATCTTATACCGGAAAGCCGGCGGTTTGACTTGCCCAAACCCGTCTTCCCGGATCGCAACCGGCCCGTGATCCGTCCTGGCCTCCGGGCTGTCTTCACCTCATGCGGGCCTCATGCGGGATGGCGGTCACCGGCGCGGCAGAAAGGGCTCAGGTCTGGAGCTTGCTTTCGCAGCAGAGATACTGGAAAATATCCCCTCTCTTGAAGCGGTTTTATTGCATGCATCTTGCGATGCTGGCAGACATTTCGCGTTCACCGGTGGAATGATTCGTTGAGTGTCGCCGTGAATGCTTACCGTGAGTGCTTGAACGAGGACCAGACATGTGGGTGCCCCCGGCCTGTGAAGCCGATTTCCAATCCTGGGAGGCGACCTCCCTCGCCTTCTGGCATTCGCTGCGCATGGACCGGGAGCCGGAAACCGGAACGGACCGGGGCTGGATCTACGTCGACCTGATGCACGACAACGCGGACTATGTTCTGCGGTCTTTGACGACCGCCGGATATCTGGCGCGAATCACCGGAGGGCGGCTGGTCGCGCTGGTGGGGGCGCCGGGTGCGGTTCCCCGCTCCTGCGCCTCGGTCGATCCCGACCGCGCCCGCCGGGCCGCGGCGGCCTTCGATATATCCCTGGTTGAAGCGGCCCCGGAATCCGGGGATGATCTGGCTTCCTTTCTTCAGCATCTCTGCGAAGCCGCTGCGGAGGCCGGACTGGAAGGCGTCGGCGGATTGCGCGGCGCCCGTCTGCGCTCCCTGCTTCCCCAGGTGCGGCGTGACGGCCTTCCGATCGGCGCCTACGCCTATGAAACCTTCCTGCGCAGCGAATTGCAGCCGACGCTGGACACTCTGTCGGCGCCGTTCCTCACGGTGACGTCCGGCTGCCTGGCGGTGGACGACTGGATTCGCGGGCTGTTCGCCACCCGCCCACCCGCATGGTTCGTCACCGGCCATGCCGATTACAACCCATGGGGAATCATCGGCTGGCGGGCTTTGGAGTCCGGCGCGCGGCTCTGCTGGTTCTCGGTGCACGGCCCGATGGGCGCCCGCCTGCTGTCCGGCCCTCCGCCGGACGATGGCGGACTGAGCCGGTTGGCTCGCCAGGACACGGCGGCGCTGTTCGAAAGCGCGATCTGGCCGCGCAACCGCGACGCCCGCGATGCGGTCGTGGCCTTCCACCGCCGGCGCCGCAGCGGCCGGTTCCACCGGACCTGGAACGTGCTGCGGCAGAGGGAGCATGCCCTGGCCGCGGACACCCGCGACAGGATCGCCCGCGCGTTGCGCACCCGTTTGGGCCTGCCGCCCGAGCGCCCGGTCGTCGCCATCCTGTGCCACGCCATGACGGACACGCCACGGGCCGACCGGCAAAGCCACGCCGATTACGGCCAATGGCTGTCGGACACGCTTGCCTTCGCGGCGGAGCATCCGGAACGGAGCTGGCTGGTCAAGCCGCACCCTCGTGACGAATTGTACGATTCCACCGGCTGTTACCGGAAACTTGCGGAACGGTACGCGGACGTGCCGCACATCCGCTTCGGCGGGATCGAAGACGATGTGTGGCCGCTCGTCTGCGATGTGGCGACCACGGTCCGCGGCACCCCCGGCATCGAATACGCCAGCCTTGGAGTGCCGGTCGTGCTGGCCGGGCACAGCCTTTATTCCGACCATGGGTTCTGCCGGGTCGCGGACAGCGAAGAAGCCTATCATGCCCTGCTTGTCGCACCGCCAGACGAGTTCGCCCTGTCCGCTGAGGCAGTGGAACGGGCGCAACTCCACCTCTATGCGGAATCCTTCGCCTTCTGCGTCACTTCTCCGCTGCTGCCGCCCTTCGGGGAACGGTTCGCCGAGGCAAGCTACTGGCGGGACCGGGCCATCGCCCTGAACTGGTTCGACCTCGCCGACGATCCCTTCTTTCACGCGCTGGAGGACGCGGTGCGGCGGTCGCTGCCGCGCACTCTGGCACCGTCCTTCCGGAGCGGATCGCCGGAAGCCGGTACCGCTCTGGCGAAATCGGCGGAGGAAGCGGTCCTGACGCCTACGGGGCGGCACGGTGTCCTGCCTGTCCTTGTGCCCGGTGAACGCCAACCGATGAACCGCAACGGGAAGGGGCTGGATTACGTCCTGTGCGGCTATCTGGCCGCCGAACCGGACCGGGCATGGATGACCAGCGACCCGATCCTGATGGCGCTGCCTCTGCCGGACCCCGGCCCGGCCGGTATGGGATTCGAGTTGGAACTCGAAGCCACCGCGTTCGTGGTTTCCGGAAACCCGCGCGTGGTGCTTGATATCCTCTTCGACGGGCGGATGGCCGACCAGATGGTTTTCGAGACTCCCGCCAGCCGGACCCTTCGCCTCCCGGTGCCCCCGGAATCGATCTCGAAGGACGGCATCCTCATCATCGCGTTGTCCGGACACCCGGCATGCAGGCCGGCCGACCTGATTCCCGGCAACGGCGATACCCGATCCCTTTCCGTGGGCCTGATCGCGATGACGATTCATACGGTCGGCGGATGAAGGTTTTCCTGCCCCGGCCGCCCTGACCATCCACGCTCGAAGATTCCAAACATGGCGTCGGCGCTTGACGGCGGGCACGGCGCTTGATAAGAACAAAACATAAACGTCCAGAACCCTGCCCGGCCCCGCGCCGCGCGGGGTTTTTCCGTTTCTGCTTTCTGCTTTCCGTTCCCCTCTCCCGCGACAGGAGCCGGCCCCATGCCCATCCTCCCCACCGACGACTTCGGCGAGCGCATCCAGGCGCTGCATCCGAACAGCCCGCAAGCCGTCCCCATCGATGCCGGGTCGCATGCGTCGCTTCCCTTCAGCGCCAAGGCCCGGGTGGTGCGCGTGGTCGCCACCACGCATTGCTTCCTGGCCTTTGGCCCACCCGGCGTCACGGCGACCCCGGCGGACCATTACCTGCCGGCCTATGCGCCGGAATATTTCAGCGTCCTGCCCGGCGAGACCATCGCAGCGACCCGCGCCGCCGGCGACGGCACGCTCCACCTGTCGGAGATGCAGTGATGCCGGCCCGCATCAGCCGGCTCCTCAACGGCGCCTTGCGGAAACCGGACTGGCTGGCGACCCGCGCCCGCTGCGCGCTCGTCACCCGCGACCGCCGCTTTCTCGTCTGGAGATGACACCATGCCCGACCTCGCCATCCATGAGTTGCCCGCCGCGGGGGCGCTGAACGGAACCGAAACCCTGCCGATCGACGACGGCTCCGCAACCCTCCGGACGACGGTCGGCAGCATCCGCGCCGGGCTGGCACCCCAGAGCCATGGGCATGCCATCGCCGATGTGGCGAATTTGCAGGACGCGCTGAACGGCAAGGCTCCCGCCACATCCCCCACCATCACCGGTCCTATGACCCTGAACGGGCCGGCCGCCGGCAACGCCTTCAGCACCGCGAACCATGCGGGGCTGGTGGCGTCCGACACCGGGGCGGTGTGGGGCAGCGGCGGCTCTGTCGTGTTTGCCGCGGCCTCTGGATCATGGCGCTTCGCGGCCATCCGGGGCCATGTCATCGACGGCGCCAACCTGACCCGTGGCCGGATGGATTTCCTGGTCCGCCCGAACAACGGCGACGCCACCCTGTCCATCGGGGCTAGCATGGATCACACCGGCTCCTGGTTCCTCGGCGGCCCCCAGGGCGGCGAAAGCCTGTGCGTCACCGCCGTGCCAGGGGCCAACCGGGGGATTCGGATGGAAGGGTCCTTCGGCGGCGATCCGCGCCTCGGCGCCGGCGCCGGCGCCCGGATCGACTTCTCGGCCATTCCCGCCCTGCCCAGCTTCACCGTCGCCACCCTGCCGGTCCCGACCGCCCGCGGGCTGATCTGCGTGTCGGACGGCGCGAATGGACGGCGGCTCGCCATCGCCGACGGCAGCCACTGGTGCTGGCCGGACGGAACCGGCGTCTCCTGACGCTCGGCACCCGGTTCTCCGTCCGAGCACCGGAACCTACCATCGAAAAGGAAAAACCATCATGCAGACCAGACAGATTCCTTATGAGTTCATGGTGCGCTGGGACCGTGACGGCCGCCTCGCCGGCGCGCATGTGCAATTCCGCTACGTCACGGCCACGGATGCCGGCGCCTTCGTCGGCGAGTTCGTCGGAGCGGCGGAACCGGTCGCCGCCGCGGGTGCGTCCGGTTTCCCGCTGCACGACATCCTGACGGAGATCCACGCGGCGGCACTCGCCACCCTGGAAGCCGTCACCGCCGAGCGCGATGCCCTTGCCGCCCGGCTCGCCGCCGTCGAAGTGCCAGGCGACCGCTCCCCCGGTGAGGCCGACTGACCCCGGCAGATCCCAAGGCTGGTTGGCTCCGTCCGCCGAAGGCGAAGAGCCGGGCGCATTCCCGGGTGGCATGTTCGCAGCGAACGTTCTACACAGACGCTCTGCCCACCGTTCGGTCCGCAATGCCGTGATGCCCACCCGTTGCTCCATGCCCGTCAAGCCCGGCGCGCGATGACCACCCCTGCCATCTCCATCATCACGCCTTGCCTCAACCGGGCCGCCTTCATCGCCGAAGCGGTCGAAAGCGTGATGGCTCAGGAGGGGGCGGAGGTCGAGCACATCGTGGCCGACGGTGGCTCTACGGACGGCACACTGGAGGTGCTGGCCCGCTACCCTCACCTGCGGGTCCTGAGCGGTCCCGACGGCGGCGTCTACGACGCCATCAACCGCGGGCTGTCGGTGGCCCGCGGACCGGTCATCGGGCACCTCAACAGCGACGACCTGCTGCTTCCCGGGGCGCTTGCCGCCGCCGTCCGCGCCCTGGCCGGCACGCCCGGCGCGGACGCGGCCTGCGGCGGGGCCCTGGTCGTCACCACCGGCGCCGGCGGGGAGAACCGGATGGCCTGCCGCTACGACGATCCGGCCATGAAGCGTTTGCGTCCGGTCGATCTGTGCCGCGGGGTTCCGATGATCAACGCGCGTTTCTTCCGGCGCAGCTTGTACGACCGGGTCGGCGTCTACGATCCGTCCTATCGGTATGCCGGGGACCGCGACTTTCTGCTGCGCGCCTGGGTGGCAGGCATGAACACCGTGCCGGTTGCCGAGCCGGTTTACGTCTACCGCCAGCACGCCGGATCGCTGACCATCGTCGGCGGCATGCGGCATACCGTCCCATGGCTTGACGAACATCTGCGGCTCTCCCGCCGCGTCATGGATGATCCCGCCAGCCCGCCGGCCTTGCGCCGGGAGGCTTTCGCCTGGCACGCCCTGGAGGTCGGACGGGCCGCCGCCTATGCCCTGATCGGCGGCAAGACCGGGCGGGCGGTCCGGCTGTCCATCGACGGCGCACGGGCGGACGCCGGCTGGCCGGTCCGTTTCGCCGCCCAGGCAACGGGCGCTTGCATTCGCCGCTTCGGGCAGGCAAAGGATCAGCCCTCCTCCGGCTCTCCCTGACGGTCGGCCCGAACCATCCCAGCGCCATTTCTCCGCAGGCTCTCCCCATGTCCGCGCCGCTCACCGCTTCCAGTTTTTCCACCTTCGTCGAGCGACTGGCCGGCAGCGAACCCGTTACCCGCGTCCTGGCGGTCGGCACCGGACCGGGCCTGGATGCCTTGCGGCTCGGGCTGGCGCGGAACCCGTTGCGCCCGGCCCTGTTCAATGACGGCCTGCCCCTGCCGAGCGCGCATGACGTAACGGAAGCCTGGTTGCGCTTCCGTCATGATGCCGGCCTGCCCCCTTTGAACATTCTTCTGTCCCAGCTTGAACAGGATGCCCGGCGGCAGGCCGCGGAAAGCGACGCGGCGGTTCCGGAGAGGAGCGGACCCGAGGCGAGCCGGAAGCACCAGGGCTTCGGCCTTCTCCTGATCGAGAATGCCGGCCTCGCCGGCCTTGGCGCGCTTGCCCGAGCCGGCGAGGCCAGCGTCATTCTTCTGTCCGATTCCATGGAAAGCATGGGCGCCTGGCTGGTGCGTCGGCGCCTTCTGGAGATGCCGGACTGGGAAGTCATCGGGGAAGACCCGTCCGACACCACACCATGGACAGCTTTCCGGCGCCGTTCGGTGGTGGAGGGGGCGGCTTTGCCGATCCACTTCTTCACGATCGTTCTGAACGGGGAGCCGTTCATCCGCTACCATGAGCGGGTGTTGGCGGAGCTTCCCTTCGACTGGCACTGGCACGTCGTGGAGGGGGTGGCGGCGCTCAAGCATGACACGGCCTGGAGCGTGGCGTCGGGCGGCAAGGTGCTGGACAGCGTGCACGACCAAGGGCGCAGCAACGACGGCACCTCGGCCTATCTGGACGAGTTGGCGGCGCGCTTCCCCGAGCGCGTGACCATCCACCGCAAGCCGCCGGGCGAGTTCTGGGACGGCAAACGCGAGATGGTCAACGCGCCCCTGCCCCACATCCGGCAGCCCGGCCTGCTCTGGCAGATCGACGCCGACGAGCTGTGGACGGCGGAGCAGATCCGCACCGTCCACGCCCTGTTCCAGGCCAACCCCAAGCGCACCGCCGCCTACTACTGGTGCGACTACTTCGTCGGGCCGGAGCGGATCATCGGCACACGCCACAACTACGCCCAGAACCCGCAGCAGGAATGGCTGCGCACCTGGCGCTTCGAGCCGGGCATGGCCTGGGCCGCCCACGAGCCGCCGGTGCTGGCCGACGCGGCGGGCCGGGACCTCGCCCGGATCGACCCCTTCACCCAGGACGAGATGGAGGAGGCCGGCGTCGTCTTCCAGCACTTCGCCTACGTCACCGAGGCGCAGGCCGCCTTCAAGGAAAGCTACTACGGCTACCAGGACGCCCGCGCCCACTGGCGGCGCCTGCAGGAGGCCGCCGGGCCGGTGCTGCTGCGCGACTA
>NZ_JAEPIV010000067.1:0-8048 GCF_016632405.1 Azospirillum aestuarii | reverse complement strand
CATCCCCCTGCGCGACGGGCTGGAGCGCACCATCCACTATTTCAAAAGCCGCTTCTGCGCCTGACGAAGGCCGCGGCCGTGGACGAAGGACGGCCCATGAAAGAGGGAGGGTGCCGGCAGGCGCCCTCCTCTTTTTTCTGCGCGGAGGGCGGCGACCGGTTTGGAGTCTTGTCGCGCCCCCCTCCCCGACTCCGGCTTTCGATCACGCCCACAACAGGAAACAAAGCCATCTTGCGAACCCACTCTCCCGAGTCGCGTGGCGAATCGCTCTCACAAGCGAATCGAAAACGTAGAGCTGGAGTTTTGTCGCGTCGATCCAAGCTTCCACAGGACGAACGAGTTATCCCCTGGAGTGTTGTCGCGGGATTCCTGGACTCTTGTCGCGCGACTCGCGATTCTCTACTGGAGTCTTGTCGCTCAAACTAATAGGTGAATCTAGTAACCTTACTAATAGTCTGCGCGACAAGATTCCAAATTGCGGCTCTCAACCTGCCATGATATGGATCGGTTCATAAGTGAACCTGGAACAAACGGCGAGAACAGTGCGCTATGGGCCAGTTGCATCGCCTGATCAGCCAAGTGGGCCGAGAGCAGGCCAAAGCACTCCAGACCGACCCTGATCAGCGCTCGCTGGTTGACATCGCTGCCGCGGTTCTGGAGGAAGAACGTCAGGACCTTGGCATTACCTATTCAGGTTTTGCCCTGACCGCGCTTCCGCACCGCCGCCTTCCCGACGACCAGCCTTGGGAACGGCGCGGACATCGCATTCGTCTGTTGATTGAGCCCGGTCGTCTGCCGGTCAGGGGTGGCGGCTTCAAACTCTACGGCGTTCCTTACGGCAGCCGGGCGCGGATGATCCTGCTGTATCTGCAGACCCGCGCCCTGCAGACCGACAGCCGGGAGGTCGAGCTGGGCCGCAGCATGCACGACTGGCTGGACCGCATGGGCCTGTCGGTGGGCGGCCAGACCTACCGCGATATCCGCGAACAGGCGTCGCGCATCGCCGCCTGCAACTTGACCTTCGCCTGGGAGGACGCCAATAGCCTGGGCTTTGAGAAGGACTCGATCGTCAAAGGCGGCATCCATTTCTCATCGGAGCACAATTCCCCACAAGGCACGCTGTGGGAAGACCGCGTCCTGCTCTCCGAGGCCTTCTTCCGGGAACTGAAGGCCCACCCCGTGCCGATCTGGGAACCGGCGCTGCGCCACATCCAGAACAACAGCACGAGCATCGACATCTACATCTGGCTGGCCTACCGGCTGCACAGCCTGAACAAGTCCACGACGATCACTTGGCCGGCAGTGTTCGAGCAGTTCGGAGCCGGCTACGCCCGCTTGCGGGACTTCCGGAAACGCTTCATCGAAGCCTTGCAACTGGCGCTCGCCGTCTATCCCGAAGCGCGGGTGGACGTGGAGGACCATGGGCTTCTCCTGCACCCCTCGCCGCCCCCGATTCCCGAACGGAAGATGTCCCAGCTCATGCGCTGAGCCCCGCCACCGATGGCGCTCCGGGAGACGCGACAAGACTCCAAACGCCACCCCGAAGAGCCTTGCGACAACATTCCAGGCGGCCACGCTCCAGCAAGGGATTCCATGCCGTACAAAGCCCTGTTGCTCGACCGCGACGGAGTGGTGAACGTCGATCACGGCTATGTCGGCGACCCCAGCCGCTTCGTCTTCATGGATGGCATCTTCGACTTGGCACGGCACGCCGTGGACCGCGGCTTCCGCGTCGCCGTCATCACCAACCAGTCGGGGATCGCGCGGGGCTATTTCAGCGAGGCCGCCTTCCTGGAACTGACCGGCTGGATGCGGGCCACGTTCCAGGCGCAAGGCGTGGAGCTAGCCGGGGTGTTCCATTGCCCCCATCACCGCGGGGGAACGGTCGAGCGCTACGCGCGGGACAGCTTCTGGCGCAAGCCGAACCCCGGCATGATCCTGGAGGCGGCTCGCCGGCTGGAGCTGGATTTGACGCGCTCGGTCTTTCTGGGCGATCAGCCGACCGACATGGAGGCGGCCCAGGCCTCGGGGGTGGAGCGGCGCGTGCTGCTGTGCCCGCAGGACGTCCCGCCCATAGCACCGACCGCCGCGACGTCGGTGATCCGCCGTCTCGAAGACCTGATCCCCACCCTGCGCTGACCCCGCCGCCCCGTTCAGCCGCGGAAGGCCCACAGCGTGTTGAGGACGTAGCTGGCCGGTGGATAGCCCAGGGCAACCACCCCCGCCGTCAGGGCCGCGGGCACGCCGAACACCGACGTCGCCAGATAGACCCCGCCGGTCGACAGGGCGGCCAGCGTCAGCGACACGGCGATGAAGCGCGGCATGTAGCGGTCGTGCCGACTCGCCTTGCCGAAGGTGAAGCGGTGGTGGCCGATGTAGGACAGCGCCAGCGACGCGGCGAAGCCGATCAGGTTGGCGGCGGCGGCGGGCAGCCGGATCTCAAGCCAGCCGTCCGTCAGGCCGACTGTGAGCAGGTAATAGGTGACCGTGGCCAGTCCCCCCACCACGGCGAAGCGGAACGCCTGCCGCCAAGACAGCAGGCGCTCACGGACCGTTCCGGCGTTCATTCGGCGGCAGCCCCTTCCGCCGGACCGTCCTTCCGCCAGACGGCGATCAGCGACTTGCCGCAATGGTAGCCAAGAAGCGGGTCGAGATGCCGGGACAGCGGGACCATGAAGCGGTCCCACAAGGTGATCTGCGCGGGCTTCGGGTGGGCCGACCTCAGCAGCAGGCGGTTGCCCAGCGAAGCCAGCATCCCGACCGAGTCCAGATAGCGCATCGTCACGAGGCTGCAGCCAGGGGGCTCCAGCCGCCGCAGCGAAGCGCGGTCATAGCGGCGGTGGTGCCCGATGGCCGCGTCGAAGGGCGTGTAGAGGTACTGGTGGGCCGGCGACAGGACGACGATGTGTCCGCCGGGGTCCACATGGGCCGCGACCCGCCGCAGTTCCGCGCCGTCGTCCTCAATGTGCTCCAGCACGTCGATGTACAGAACACTGTCGAATCGCTCCGCCGCGTCCAGGCTCTCCACCGTGCCGTGGCGGGAGGACACCGGCGCGGGGAAGCCGTCGGCGGTGATGCGGGCGAGATGGCCGGCCATGCCCGCGTCCGGCTCCAGCGCCACCCAGTGCTCGACACCGGCGTGGCAGAGGGTGCGAGTGACCGAGCCGATCCCCGCCCCGACCTCCAGCACCCGGCGGCCCAGAAAGGGGTGGACCTGATCGCCCCAATAGGAGCGCCAGTTGGCCGCAGCCGCGAAGACGTCTAGTTCCGAACCGCTATAGGCAAAGGCGCTGTCTGGCATGGGGATTCGATCACCATCGTTTTACGGACATAATGCAACGCCTGCCGGGCCGGCACGACCGGGGCGGCGGACCGGTTGGCCAGCATCATGAAGGTCGCGACGCCGAGCAGCGTTATGACCTGGAACAGAATCACCGCGGCGATGCCGGTCACGGTTGTCGTCCAACCCGGAACCGCCAGATCGGTGGTCATGCGGACGACGAGCGCTGCCAGCCCCAAGGCGCCGGCTCCGCCGGCGGCCATGCCGCAGAACAGCAGGAGCCGGACGAAGAGGAAATCGCTGAACACCGAGATCGCGCTCAGCCCATGGGTGACCAGCGAGACCAGATTCATCCGAGACCGGCCCTCGTACCGCTCGCCGCGCACCGTCGGGACCTTCACAATGGCGACGCGGGAGCGGACGATGGTGGCCGCCAGATGGTTCCAAAGCTCCGCCATATGAAGGAAGCGGTCCAACTGCCCGGCCGGAATGAGACAGAAATTGCCGAAGTCGATGACCTTGCCGGTCAGCAGCCGGAACAACCCCTTGTAGGTAGAATAGCAACGCCGGAACACATAGCCTTCAGACCGCTTGTGACGCTGGGCCACGACGACGGCCTCGGGCTGCCGCTCGTGCTGGGCGATCAGCCTCAGGAATTCCTCGGGCCGGTCCTCACCGTCGGAGTCGGCGACGATCACCAGATCGAAGCCGCCCAGCGCCGCGACGTGGGCCAGCCCGACGGCAATAGCCCTCTGATGGCCGAGGTTGCAGGCCAGATGGACGATGGTCAACCGCTCCAGGTGCCGGGACACCGGAGCCAGTCCGCCGCGGTGGGCGGGCTCGATCGATCCGTCATCGATTGCGAAGACGCTGACCCGTCCGATGCGGGGCGCCAGGGCGTCGACGGCTGCCACCAGCGAGTGGAGGCAGCGCCAGTCGTCGAGGACCGGGGTGATGACGGCGACGCGGCGCTCGGCACGCAGGCGATGCGTTTCGCTCATGCTCATCCGTTCGCTCCCATCGATGGCGCCGTCCCGAGGGTGTCTGGCCGGCAGCGCCAAGCCCAGCACGCCGGATCGTCGTTCAGGGCTCGCTCCGTCTGCGATTTCACAGCTCAGTATCCCCTGATGTAATACAGGCGGTATATGGTCCATACGGGACCGCCGGCTTCGATGTTCCGGTTGGCGAGCGCCACCCACCCGTCGTTGTCTGAGGGCGCCGATTCCGGGGGAACCGGCATCACGGCCGGCGGGACGGACGGAGCCGCCATCCGGTCCCGCAATTCCACCGCCTTCGCCTGCATGACCGGCAGTGTGGTGAGCGACAGGCCGTACAGCGCGGTCGCCGCGAAGGCGCCGGCGGCCAACGGGCTCAGGCGCTCGAATTGCCGACTGACCTCACAGGCCAGCCAGACGACACCGATCGGCACCAGCGCTGCGGATGCCACCCACTGGCGCGGCAGAATCCAGTAATGGCGCACATAGGAGGCGACGCCGACTAGGACCGACAGAGCCAAGGCCAGCAGGATCAGGACACAGGGCGCCACCAGACCGTGCAGGACAGGCTTCGCCCACCGCGGCGCGGCCAAATGGAGCAACGGAACGACCCCCGCCGCAACGATGAAGGCCAGGGCGTGATCGGGAATGAACTGGAAGTGGCTGAGTCCGGTAAAGGTGGCCCACGGGCCGAAGACCATCCACTCGAAGGGATGGAAGGCGAAACTGGGACCGCCTCGCAGCCAGGTGAGCGTTCCGATCACGAACACCAGCGCCGTTCCGGCGATGGACAGGGGCAGGTTGGCGAAGGCGAGCGCATCCGGGATGGAGGCGGTTCGCCGCCCGTCGAACCACGCAGACCAATAGCAGAACAGGGCGATGGAGAGCCAGTAGGCAGGAAAATACGGGTGCATCGACGCGCCTAGGAGCACCGAGACCCAGCCGGTGACGGCCACGGTCCAGCGCCCTCGGTCCTCGGGCAGTACCGAATAATAGGCCAGGATCCCGACGGCGGACGCCGCAAGCGGCATGTAGGGGCGCGCCTCCCCCACATAATGCATCAGGTCGGCCTGCCCCACGATCGCTAGCAGGAACCCAATCCGGCCGATGAAGCCGACGCGCCGTGCCTCGAAAAACAGGAAGGACGACAGCAGGAGGAAAATTCCGCTCAGCAGGCTCGGCAACCGCAGCGCGACTGCGTTCGCGCCGAAAATCTCGAGCAGAAGATAGTCCAGCAACATATATGTGCCGGTCTGTCCGTGATTGACTTCCGCCGTCGTCTTCCAGATGACGGCAAGCACGTCCAGAACCGAGTCATAGCCGCCCAGGGCAAAATGCAGAAATTCGTCGATCCAGATCGGGCGGCCGAAGCCGGCATACACCGCGATCACGAACAACGCCATGGCCGCTGTCGTCACATTCCCGATGTCCCTGAACGTGGCACGTAATGAATGTCCATCATTGCGAACAAAGTTAATAAATTTAATCATGAAAACAAATGCTCACTTCACTGTCATTCGGTTCGCATCGTTCTGGGATAGATATCCACCCCTCTTAGAGTTTGAGATTGTCTCCACGTAATAATTATTACCCAGATAACACGTTGAATCCATCTAGTCTATAAGTCGTTGAGGATATGACTTATAAGCTTAAGAACGGGAGCCAGCCAATTTTCTCGGGGTGGCATCGCGAAGGCGCGAGCGGCGTCCGGGCCGCCGTTCCGTAGCCTCGCTTGGGTGAAAGGACATTCGGGTGCGTCGGCTGTCCGAACCGCGGACCCGACGGTAGGACTTAGCGCACCAACGTTCTTGTGTTACTAATCGCCCCCATTCGCGGCTTCCGGTTCCGGTTGCAGGCCTTGGGGCTGCGGTTCGGGCATTGGCCGGCCCGGCGATCTTCCGGCGGCCGTGATCGCCTCTCCTTGTCCTGCGGAAGCTGGAACGCTTCCGGAAACGCTGTTGCGGACCGTATTCATGAGCGTTGAAGCCCTTCAGACCACCATGGCCGGCGCATCCACCGGGACCAGTGACGCGCCCCTCCTGACACCCCGCCAGGAGAATGTGCGGGCGCTGTTCGACCGGCTGGCCGCGGAGCGCGACCGCTGGGTCGAGCGCAACCGCGCCTTTCACGAGGCCGACCGCGCGTATCTGCGCTTTCTCGTTCCGGAAAACGCCTCGGTGCTGGAGGTCGGCTGCGGCACGGGCGACACGCTGGCGTTCCTGAAACCGTCCCGCGGGGCCGGCATCGACCTCAGCCCGGCGATGATCGCTGAAGCGCGGCGGCGGCATCCGGGGCTGGAGTTCCACGCCGGCAACGCCGAGGACTCGGCGGTCCTGGCGGAGATCGTCGGCACCTTCGACGTGATCCTGCTGTCCGACACCATCGGCTTCCTGGACGACATTGAGGAGACGCTGCGCCACCTGCACCGCTTCGCCACGCCGCGCACCCGCATCATCGTCAGCTACCATTCCCGCCTGTGGGAGCCGGTGCTGGGCCTTGCCGAAAAGCTGGGTCTGAAGATGCCGCAGGGCCAGCTCAACTGGCTGTCCAGCGCCGACATCGCCGGTCTTCTGACGCTCGCCGGCTGGCAACCGGTGAAGCGGGAATGGCGCCAGCTCATTCCGCGCCGCCTGCTCGGCCTCGGCACGCTCGTCAACCGCAGCATCGCCCCGCTGCCCGGCGTCCGGAAGCTGTGCCTGCGCAACTACGTGGTGGCGCGCCCCGCCCCGCAGGCGCCGGAGAAGCAGCCGTCCTGCACGGTGCTGATCCCCTGCCGGAACGAGCGCGGCAACATCGAGAACGCCATCGGCCGCCTGCCGCGCTTCTGCCCGGATCTGGAGGTCATCTACGTCGAGGGCAACAGCCAGGACAACACCTACGAGGAATGCCTGCGCGTCCAGGCCGCCCATCCGGACTGGGACATCAAGGTCATGAAGCAGCCCGGCAAGGGCAAGGGCGACGCGGTGCGCGCCGGCTTCACCGCAGCGCGCGGGGACATCCTGATGATCCTTGACGCCGACCTGACCGTTCCGCCGGAGGCGCTGCCGAAATTCTACCGCGCCATCGCGTCCGGCCAGGGCGAGTTCATCAACGGCACGCGGCTGGTCTACCCGATGGCCGACCAGGCCATGCGTTTCCTGAACTGGATCGCCAACCGCGCCTTCGCCCGCATCTTCTCCTTCCTGCTGAACACGCGCTTCACCGACACGCTGTGCGGCACGAAGGTGCTGTGGAAGCGCGATTACGACCAGATCGTCGCCAACCGGCATTACTTCGGCGACTTCGATCCCTTCGGCGACTTCGACCTGATCTTCGGCGCGTCCAAGCTGAACCTGGAGATCGTCGAGGTACCGATCCGCTACGCCGACCGCAGCTATGGCGAGACGCAGATCAGCCGTTTTACTCATGGCTGGCTACTGCTGCGCATGGTTCTGTTCGCCTGGAAAAAGCTGAAGGCTTTCTGAGCGCTGGGGCAATCAGCCATCGTCCCCGGTCGAGCCGGCTCTGTCCGCGAGCGCGGTCGCGCAGCCCTTCGACGCCACCCCGCGCGCAGCCCAGAGTGCTTGGGCGCGGGGTGGTAAGTGGATATACATTATGGATATACGTTAGGGGTGCACGTTGTGCCGAAGAGTTAGGCGAGGGCAGGGACGTTTCCGGTGTTGATCTGAAATGGTCCGCAGTCCCACGACGTGATTTTCCCGGTCTTCCAGTCCTTGTTGGGAACGCACTCGCCGACGCGGCCGCGCTCGGCACCAAAGAGCGTGTAGAGGTCC
>NZ_JAEPIV010000066.1:0-8868 GCF_016632405.1 Azospirillum aestuarii | reverse complement strand
CACTGAAGCCGCGTCACAGAACGCCGCCTGATCGGCCCGTCACCCAATCTCCAACATAGCTCCCGCCGCAGACGCCGCACACCAGCACGCCGGACAGAAGGAAGCGCCGCCGATGCACGCGGTTCAGAGCGTTGCCCTGCTCATCCCGACCGATCTCGGTGGCAACCGCCTCCTGTCGCACCTTGACGCGGTTCCACAGAACGTCGTCGATGATGCGCAGCTCGGGGACTTCGACAATCTCCCGCTTTGCCTGAGGGTTGATGCGGGCGACGCGCTTGCCGGTGCCCGGATCCTTGACGAACTCGCAACGTCCCCATTCCAGAACACCGGCATAGTTGGCGTTGTTGAGGATACCGGTTCCGCGGGCGACCTGTCCGCGGATCGTGGTATCGACCCATCTCTTCCCCCTGGGGCCTGGAACGTTCTCATCGTTCAACAGGCGCGCAATGGCGCGGGGGCTCATGCCGTCGGCGTACAGCGCGAAGATGCGGCGGACAACGGCGGCTTCGTCCGCATTGATGCGGCGGTACCCGCCACCTGCCTTGTCTCCGTCGACGACGTCGTATCCATAGGCTTTGCCGCCGGGAATACGTCCCTCCTTGGCGAGGCCGAGATGGCTGCGTCGGGTCTTCTGACCGGTCTCCTTGAGCTGCACCTGTGCCATCATGCCCATGATGGCGATGTGGAGCGTGGTGATTTCACCGAGGTGTGGCGTGTACAGCTTGATATTGTGGAAGTTGAGGCGGTCATAGAGATCGGAGGTGTCCGCCAACCGTCGGCCCAGACGGTCGATGCCCTCCGACACCACGACATCGAAGCGGCGGCGCCCGGCGTCATCCACCAGCTTCAGAAAGCCCGGGCGGTGCCGGGAGGCGCCGCTGATCGCGGCGTCCGTGTAGGTATCGACAACCTCCCAGCCCTGCTGGATGGCGTAACGCCGGCACAGCTCGATCTGGTCGGCGATCGATTCCTGGCGCTGCTTGTCGGTCGAATAGCGCGCGTAGATCACGGCACGGAGTCGGGGGTGGTGGAGGACGGTCATCGCAGGGCCTTCAGGGAGAACGCGATCAGGGCGGCGAGAAGAACAAGGGCGAGGCCGGCAGCGAACGTCATGAAGCCGGCCTGGGACGGCCGCCGGCGCATCTCATGGCGCGCCAGAATGCGGGCCAATCCGAGCAGCTTCTCGAGCGGAATGGTCCGCTGCTCCTGCTGGGGCGGCTGGACAGCGGGCGCCGTCGTCGCGGCGGTGGAGTCGGTGGTGTGGGGCACGGGTGGAAAGTCCATGGTGGGAGCGGCCATGACGATATGGTCCGATGGTGGCAGAAGCGGAAACACAGCGGCAGATCGGCGTCGCCGACGCCAACCCGGTCATCGGTGCGGTCAGGAGTCGGGCGGCGCGGCCATGGCCGGCAGCCCCAACGAGCCCTGCTTGGCGGGCTTCACCTTGCCACCGGCTTCACGATGGGCAGATGCCGCGAGCGTTGCCGCCAACGGTTCCAGAACCTCCAGCCGCCCCCGCAGGCGGGCGTTCTCGCGGCGCGCTTCGTCCAGCGCCTGCTCCACCTGATGCTTGGCGGTCAGTTCAGAACGCAGCTGGTCGAGCTGCAGCGAGGAGCGCAGGAGGGCAGCCTTTTCTTCCGACAGAAGGCGGTTCACGGTCTCCACAGCGGCTTGCGCGTCCGCCGCCTGCCGCTGCCAATCCTCGATCTCCGCGGACATCCGGGTCAGCGCCGCGCCCTGCTGGGCGACCTTCACCGCCAGCTGGTTGCGGTCTTCCATGATCCGGTCGTGTTCCTGCGCCAGATCCTCATAGCCCTGCTCCTGTTCAGTGATCTCGGCCGTCAGGGCGTGCAGTTCGCTCCGGCAAGCCGCGCTTTCGCTCTGCAGGGCTGCCAGCGCGGTGGTGTGCTGTTCCGCGGCGAGGCGCCTCTCCTCCTGCCGCATGGTGTCGATCGACGCGATGAAGGCCGTCAAGGCGCCGTCGATGGCGCACCGCATCTGCTCGGCCGCGGCGCAGGACTTGACGTCAACCGGCCCTCCTGCGAACGCATTGCCAGACGTGCTGACCGCGCCCTTCTGAATGACGAAGAGGTGAGGGGCGGTCTTCCTGATGTCATGGATGAAGCGGGATACGTCGCGCAGGGAACCCCCGCCAATTTCGGCGCGGATGCGGCGGTATGATGGGTAGGCGTGGTCCTTCGACACGATCTTGCTGACTGCTTCCGAGACGGACTCGTGCGTGATCAGGGGATGGGTAGGCTGGGAGCAGGACATCCAGAACCTCTGCGGGGACTACGGTTTGGGCGGCCGTGCCGTCGGCCGGCTGAGTATCTGGATGAGTTGCGATGCCAGGAAAGGGCTGCGGCGACGGAATCTTGACGGTTCCGGTCCAAGCCGGCCGATGGTGAGGTGATACCGCGGTAGCGATACCGGGTAGCGGCACCTGATACCGGCGTTACCGTCGCCATCCACGTCGATCCCACCCCTCCGCCTGCGGGCCGCTCGGGTCCACCATTTCACCCAAACGGCGCAGAAAATTGCCCGGCGCCCGATGCGGCGGGGCGGAACCCTCCATACGCTTCCTTCGGAACCAAGCTGCCCGGGCGTCGGACCTCCGGCCCTCGCCACGGGCAGCCTCGAGCGAAGAAGTGTGCAGTTAGGCGTTGCGGCGGGCCGCAACGCCTCCGGGGCCGGCCAGGGCCGGTTGCCGGATCGACGACGGCGGGGAGGTGCCGATGCCGTGGCGGACTTGGGATACTTTCGCATCGAACAGGGCATGCTCTCCCGTGGCGCCGGCGCGAAGGCCGGAGCGTCGGCGGCTTATCAGTCCGGTGGACGGTTCCGCACCGTTATCGCGGCGGCCGCCTACCAAGCAGGAGTCGGTCTGACCATCGGCGCCGACCTGCGGGAGGCGTGGGCGGCGAAGGGGCAGGATCCTGTGTCGGCGGTTGCGGACTTCACGGGCAAGTCGGGCGTTCACCACACCGACATCCGCGTGCCCGCGGGCGCGCCCGCTTGGTGCGCCGACCGGCAGACCTTGTGGACCAGGGTGGAACTCAGCGAACGGCGCCGTGACGCGACGCTGGCGCTGCAATACACGCTGTCGCTCAGCCGGGAGGTCCCCATCGCGACGTCGATCCGGTCGGTGGAGCGTTTCGTTGATGAGCACCTCGGATCACGCAACCTGATCGCCGACATTGCGGTCCACCTGTACGGGCGCCCCCTGGACCCCAGGGTGCCGGCCGCCGCCGAGAAGTTGGCGAACACGGTCGATCTCGCGTGGCCGGTGATCCCGGTGGCCCGTGTCCCCAGCGCTCCCCCGGTGGACGGCCCCCACGCCCTGGAGTTGCCCGATGGGCGCCTCGTCGTCTACCAGCCGCACGCGCACGTTCTGGCGACGACGCGCCCGCTCGTCGACGGCGCCCTCGGCCCGAAGGACCGCGACCTGTCGCGGAAGGCCTTTCTGATCGGAAGCCGCAAGCTGTGGGAGCAGCTGTGCAACGAGGTCTTGGCCGAAACCGGGGCGACCCATCGCGTATCTCAGCGGTCGAAGTGGCATCGCCACCGTCAACAGCAGGACCTCGGCGCCGCCGGGCCAACCCCTGAACCGCTTTCCCAGGTGCCGCTCGGTCCGGCCTATCACCCGGTCGTCGAGGGGCGCGCTCTGGATTTTGGAGGAGTGGACGTCATGCCTCATGAATTCAATGCCATCGTGGCGGAACTCGAAAAGTCCAGACGCGCAGCGCCCGACAAAAAATCGGCGCGTCTGGCTCGTGCCGTTGTCCGGATCGAAGAGCTGGAAGCGCAAGGGGTTCGTTTCAGCCGGGAAACGGGTGGGATGGTGAAGGTCGAGGCTCCTCCCGGTGTTGTCGTTGACTGGCATGACCGCGGCTTGTGGAGCGGGATACACGCGATGGTGCTCGACTACCTGGAGGCCCGCGACGCGGAACGGAAAGCGCGCGCGCCCGAACCGGGGACCGTCGGGATCGCCGTTCCTGAGGCAAGCGACAGGACGGTGACGGTGCCGGAGCCGACGGCGGAGGCGGCGCGGCTGCGGGAAGAACTCGATGCTGCCTCGCGGAGCGTCGCGACCATCGCTGCGGCGACCGGGCAGGCGCAGCCGGATGCCGCGGCGTCTCTGGCCGATGGCATCGTCACCGTCGCCCGCGGCGCCATGGCGACCGCGTACGAGAGATCGCGCGGCGTGCTGATGCGCGAGCAGCAGTCGCGCGTATCGGCGGAGACACGCGCCGAGGAACTCACCAGGGACTTGGCACGTACGAAGGCCGCCCTGGCGCTGGAGCAGGAGAAGCGGCGGGCAACGGATGTGGACTGTGGTGCCCTGCGCGTGGAAGGCACTTCACTGCGGCAGCAACTGGCCGAGTCGAAGCGCCGCGCCGAGGCGGCGACCATCACCGGAGCGGCGGCTGCCCGGCAGGCCGACGAAGATCGGCAAGCGCGTCACCGTGCCGAAGAGGCACTCCGCCTCGTGCGCCGGACGGTCGACACCGACGCTGCCGACGAACAGTTGGCGCTTGAACTGCGCAAGCGGTCGCAGGCAGCCAGCCAACTGGCTGACGCCGTGGAGGAGGCGGCGCGGTCAGCGGGTCTGACGCCGGAGGTCCTGCCCAGTGAACCCGGCGCCCGGCTGCGGGCGATTGCGCAGGCGAACCGCGACCAAGCACTGGATGAGGTGGCTACCCTGTTGGACGCGCCGGTGCGGGCGCTTGGTGTGCACCTCCGCAGCGCCGCTGCCGAGCGGGTTCCGGCGGCTCTGGCGATCCTCACGACGGCGATCGAAGGTCGGGATGCGGAGCTTGCGCGGGAGCGCGCCAGTCGGGAGCAGGCGGAACTGGAAGCGCAGGGGTGGAAGCGCGCCTATCAGACACTGGTTCGCCACGGCCGGCGATTGGTGATGCTCCTTGCCCGGCAGGCCGGGCTGGTCGAGCCGGCGAAGGCGGCGTGGCGTCTGCTGATGGATGCCATCAGTCATGGCAAGGAGCCGGGCGATCTTTCCTCTGCGCTCCCGAGCCGGCGCAATAGGAGCCCGCTGCAGGAGGAAGGCCAGCAGACTGTGCAGCCCGACAAGGTGAACCCCGACGCGGAAGCGGCGCCTATCATGGGTGGCGTGAAGCCACCCGCGGCAACCCGGGAGTCGCTGGAGGTCATGACCGGCGAGAAACCGCGGCCGTCGGGCGTGGTGGTGGGCGCCGTCCGGTTCACCAGCGCCGCGACCGAGGCCGTCAAGGCCTTGGAGGCGCGGCTCAACGCGATGAGCAAGGACGACTTCTTGGAGGCCGCGCGGGCAACCGAACGGGCAGCGCGTGAGGCGGGCGAGGAGGGGCGCCGGAACGAACACCGGCACGCCTATTCGGTCATCGCAAGGGTTGCGCGGCAGCGTGGCGTCGCCCTGCAACCCGTCCGACCTTCCAAACCCCGGATCCGCGACGAGTATGCGCGGTGACAGTTGGGACGCGTCGACGTTGCGTCCTCCCGTCGTGGCGGCTGGCCCTGCGGGCCGCCACGACGGGCGGTCGCAACTCAGGACGACCCGTGATGATGATGACCACCCCAGTTCGGAGCGGCGCAGCCCTGGCCGCGTGCATCGAAGACGACGCGATCATCCGTGTGCTTCCGGCGGAACAGAGCGCGGCGACCATGAAGTTCGTGGACTGGCTTCAGGAAACCCTGCAGCGTTGGGCCTGCGGTCAGCGCGCCGCCGCCGACCGTCGGAAGCTGGACATGATCGTCCAGGCAGCGGAGGCGATGGACTACCGGCTTTCCCTGTCGGTACAGGACATCTTCGACGTCGTGGAAGACCTCGACGCAGCCCTCGATGCCGGCTTGGTTCTCCTCCGCGGTTTCGACCGCCCGGTCATCCGTGTGCATCTCATAAGCAAGGGCGCTGCGCTGTAGGTGGGGGCGCCGGAGCGTCCTGGTGGGTCACGCTCCAAGGACCCACCGCGCTCCAACTCCTGATATGGGCTCCCTGCCTCGACCAACGGGGCACGGCGCCTTCTTTTCGGCAGGGCGCGTTGCTGGTCCCGAACGCGGCTTCATACAGAACCGGACGGAAGGGGCGGCCATTCCTGCGGGAACGGAGTGTGCAGCCGCGCTGTCCCGATTCTCCGTTCAACGTCTGCCGATCGTCCAATCCGCTAACCTTTTGGCCTTTCTGCTGATTTCCACGACAGCGTCCAGAATTCTGCCGATGTGCCTGCCGATCCACGTTCAATCCGCAAGCCTTTGATCGCGCCAGACATTTTGAGGTTCCAGGCTGCCAGCCTTGCCGAACCTCGCCGCAGCGTGGAGACGCTCCTCGCATCCGACGGGGCTTGCAAGATTGTCCCGCCGCGCCTGAACACTGCCCATCCGATGCTGGCGGTCTTGTTGGTCAAGGCTATGGCGGCAAGTTTGGCTGGCTTGCGCTCCAGTAGCTTCGCCGCCCAGCAGCAGGCCGCGTGGTCTTGGCGCGCCAGCCGCATAACCGCCGTGGCGCCGACGACCAGCAGGCGACGGAGGTAGCCTTCGCCCTGCTTGCCGATATTGACCTGACGGTCCTTGCCGCCGCTGCTGTGCGCCTTCGGCGTCAGCCCGAGCCAAGCGGCGAACTGCTGGCCGGATCGGAACAACGTCCCATCCGACACTACCGCGGCGATCAGGCTGGCGGTGATCGGCTCAATGCTGGGTATCGTCGCCAAGCGGCGGCTCACGTCTCTGGCACGATGCCACTCCAGTATACCCGCCTCCAGCCGGTCGATTTCCTCGTCGAACAGACGGAGTTGGTCGACGAGGCACTGCGGCGCCCGCTGCGCGAGTTCCGGCATCCGCGGCGTCACATTCCGTGACGGCATCAAGGTCACCGATGCCGTGTCACAGCACGCCGCCTGATCGGCCTATCACCCATTTCCCCTTATAGCTCCGCCCCGGCCAGCCCGAACTTGACGGTATCGCTCAAACCTCATTTTCACTTGGGTCCAGCGATTGTTCACGGATGACGGTTGCCACGGCAACGGACAAAACGGCCAAAATATAAACTTCTTCCGTTCACCAGAACGGTAAACATCATTTTGATCGCTATATAATAAATGTGCCGTAGCGGTTGAAGATACTTTGAAAATTCTCTGCTGGTCTGCTATGATTTACGAGAGGTAGCAGGAGCGTGCCGCGGTTGAGGTGCCGTGATTTCGTTATTGGCTTGCCTCGCCAACTATGCCCCTTGCCATCACGCCTTAAACCCGTAAGCGATTCGCTGTGGAGAAGACGTATGCAGAAGATTTCGTGGCGCCAGTACAGGCTGGATGCGCTTGATGGCCTTCGCTGCCGACGCGCCACCATCCATGGCGTCGAAGCAGAAGTGGTTGAGATGGATTACCACGAGGGTTGCGGCTGGATCTGGTCCGTCGTGGTGCCGCTGGATCCGGATCGCGTCCCGCGGGAAAGCGGGATCGCGGCCACGGAGGAGCAAGCTATGGCCGAGGCCGTTTCGGCGGCGGACCGCTGCGTTAGCGCGCATGAACGCGCCATGCTCGTTGCGGATGAACCTACGCCTTGACCCTTGCGGAGCGAGTCAAGGTAGTTGTCGCCTATCACATGCCGCCGCGCCGGATTTTTGCTCGGCGTGGGGAGCGGTAGTGATTGCTGCGTCCCGCTCCGGGTTGAGGGTGCCGGCGTCGATGGGCGTCCAGTCCGCGTCGTGCCGCTCTACCGGGCTGGGTTGAGCTCCTTGGCCGCTTGGTAGAGGTCGTGGCGAGCGGCGAGGAACTCGCGTCCAGGCCAGCGTGGCGCTGGGCGGCGGTGACGTATCGTATGCCGTCGTGACGGTGCACGTCATTGTACCATCCGACGAATCGCTTGGCCCAGGCGTGGGCCTCGTGGAGACCGGCGAAGCCGCGGGCGGGGTGCTCGGGGCGGTATTTAGCGGTCTTGAACGGCGCCTCAACGAAGGGATTGTCGTCCGAAACTCGGGACCGCGAGTACGAGGGCGCGATGCCGAGCCAGTGGAGCATGGCCAGAACGGTGGTTGCCTTCAGGGTAGCGCCGTTGTCGCCGTGCAGCACTGGCCTGCTGGTCATCGCGTTTACGCCCTCGGCGAGCGCGGTGCGCCGGACCAGGTGGGCGGCGTGGTCGACCTTGTCGGTGTCGCGGACCTCCCAGCCGACGACCTTGTGGCTAAACAGGTAGAGGACGAGATAGAGGAAGAACCACCGGCCCTTGGTCTCGGCGGGCAGGAAGGTCATGTCCCAGCACCACACCTCTCCCGGGGCGCGGGCGACGAGGGTGGTGGGCGGGCGCCTGGCCTGGGGGCCTTGGCGCGGCCCCGGTGCCGGCTCTGGCCGTTCTCGCGCAGGACCCGGCAGAAGCTGGCCTCGCTGGCCAGCATGGGGACGATGCGCGCGGGCGCCACGGCGGCGAAGCGCGGCTCGTTGGCAACCTTGAGGATGCGGGCGCGCTCCTCGTCGCTGAGCGCGTGGGCCGGCCGGGGCCGCTCGGCTTCCCAGCGCTGGAGCGTGCGGACGGTGATGCCGGCGACCTCGTAGGCGGCGTGCAGGCGGGCGCCGGCCCGGTGGGCCTTGTGGATGAGGTGGGCGAGTTCGCGGCGATCCTCGAGGACGATCATTCATCCTCGCCCGTGCCCAGGATCGCCGCGACTTTTTTCTGAGCACCAGGAGCGCAGCGGTTTCGGCCAGGGCCTTGCCGTTGCGCCGAAGCTCGCGCTCGAGTTCCCGGATGCGTTTGCGGTCGGCTAAGTGAGCTGGTCCCCGTTTCCCGGACAGATTTGCGGTTGGAATAAGCTTGGTTCGGGTTCGTGTCATGCCGCCAATCTGATCCGGTCCGATGTGCCCTGGTAGGCCTCGTCCGGGGTTC
>NZ_JAEPIV010000065.1:357-9072 GCF_016632405.1 Azospirillum aestuarii | reverse complement strand
CGCGTTCCGACCGTCTGGCCAAGTACAACCAGCTGATCCGCATCGAGGAAATGCTCGGCGTGGCTTCCCGCTTCGCCGGCCGCGGCATCCTCAAGGCGTAACGGCCCAGCGGAAGGCGGCTGCGGCAAAGTGTCCGGCGTTGCCGGATATGCTGCGCCGCACCGCCTTTTCCGCTAATATATCAGTACACAAAAAGACGCTCGCAGAAGAAGACGGCAAGACGCGCTTCTCCTTTCAGCAAGGCGCGCGCCGGGAGGGATCGGCTGAAACGGGCAGCATCATGCCTTTTTCTCTTATCCGGAGTGTTCTGCAATGACTGCCAATGGTGAAACCAGCGGCGACCTCCCCATGGCCCCGATTGAGGCGGCCCCGATCGAAAACGTCACCTTTGACGAGATCGTGATCGGGCAGTCCGCCAGCATCGCGCGGCAACTGACCGTGATGGACGTCGAGCTGTTCGCCACCGTCTCCGGCAACATCGATCCGGTTCATCTGGACGCGAAATTCGCCGCCGACAGCCGCTTTCAAAAGGTGATCGGCCACGGCATGTGGTCCGGCGCGCTGATTTCCGGCGTGCTGGGGACCCGGCTGCCCGGCGCCGGTACCGTCTACGCCGGCCAGGATCTGCGCTTCCGCCGCCCGGTCGGGCTGGGCGACGTCATCACCGCGACCGTGACCGTCCGCGAGAAGCAGGCCGACAAGAACATCGTCGTCTTCGACTGCCTGTGCACCAACCAGGACGGCGAGGTCGTGGTGACCGGCACCGCCGAGGTGGTGGCGCCGACCCGCAAGGTCCGCCGCGCCGCCCACGCGCTGCCGCAGATCCAGATGATCCGTCACGACAAGCACGACGCGCTGCTGCGCAAGTGCGACGGGCTGGAGCCGGTCGCCACGGCGGTCGCCCATCCCTGCGACGAAAGCTCTTTGAAGGGTGCGGTGGAGGCGGCGGAAGCCGGCCTGATCGACCCCATCCTGATCGGCCCGGCGGCGAAGATCCGCGCGCTGGCCGCAGCCCACGGTCTGGACATCGCCCGTTATCGTCTGATTGACGTGGAGCACAGCCACGCCGCCGCCGCGGCGGCCGTCGCCCTGGCCCGCTCCGGCGAGGCCGAGGCGGTGATGAAGGGCAGCCTGCACACCGACGAGCTGATGGCCGAAGTCGTCCGCAAGGAGACCGGCCTGCGCACCAGCCGCCGCATCAGCCACGTCTTCGTGATGAACGTGCCCACCTACCCGCGGGCGCTGCTGATCACCGACGCGGCGATCAACATCTACCCGACGCTGGAGGACAAGGTCCACATCGTCCAGAACGCCATCGACCTCGCCAAGGTCCTGGGCGTCGAGACGCCGCGCGTCGCCATCCTGTCGGCGGTGGAGACGCTCAACCCGAAGATCGCCACCACGCTGGAAGCCGCCGCACTGTGCAAGATGGCCGACCGCGGCCAGATCACCGGCGGCATCCTCGACGGCCCGCTGGCCTTCGACAACGCCATCAGCGCCGAGGCCGCGCGCATCAAGGGCATCAAGTCCCCCGTCTCCGGGCAGGCCGACATCCTGCTCGTTCCTGATCTGGAAGCCGGCAACATGCTGGCCAAGCAGCTCTCCTTCCTCGCCAACGCCGACGCGGCGGGCATCGTTCTGGGCGCGCGGGTTCCGGTCATCCTGACCAGCCGCGCCGACAACGTCCGCACCCGCCTCGCCTCCTGCGCCGTGGCGGCGCTGGTGGCCGCCGCGCGCCGTCCTTCCCTCGCGCTCAACGCCGCTGCCGCTCCCCTGGCTGCGGAGTGAGGATCACACCATGTCGCATCGTGACGCCTGTCTCGTCATCAACGCGGGCTCCTCCAGCCTGAAATTCTCCGTCTTCTGCGGCGCCGGAAAGCACGATCTGGAGGCGGTCCTGACCGGCCAGATCTCCGGCATCGGCACCGCCCCGCGCTTCGAGGCCAAGGACGCGGCCCGCCACGTCCTGGCTGACGGCATCCTGGACGAGGTTGGCCCCGGCGACCGCGCCGGTCTGCTCGGTTTCCTGCTGACCTGGATGCGGCACGAGCTGCGGGACGTGCGGCTGGTCGCCGCCGGCCACCGGGTCGTGCATGGCGGCACCCGCTTCGACGCGCCGGTCCGGCTGACCCCGGCGGTGCTGGCGGAGCTGGAGGCCCTGGTGCCGCTGGCCCCGCTGCACCAGCCGCACAACATCGCGGCGATGACCGCGCTGGCCGAGGTCTATCCGGAGCTGCCGCAGGTCGCCTGCTTCGACACCGCCTTTCACAGCACGCGGCCCTGGCAGGCCCAGATGTTCGCCCTGCCGCGCGAGCTGACCGACGAGGGCGTGCGCCGCTACGGCTTCCACGGCCTGTCCTACGAGTACATCGCCCAGCGCCTGCCGCAGATCGCGCCGGAGCTGGCCGATGCCCGCGTCGTCGTCTGCCACCTCGGCAGCGGGTCCAGCCTGTGCGGCATGCGGGCGGGCCGCAGCGTCGACACCACCATGGGCTTCACCGCGCTGGACGGCCTGCCGATGGGCACGCGCCCCGGCGTCCTTGATCCCGGCGTGCTGATCTATCTGATGCGCGAGAAGGGCATGGGACCGGACGAGCTGGAGCGGCTGCTCTACCACAAGTCCGGGCTGCTCGGCGTGTCTGGAGTCTCCAACGACATGCGCGCCCTGCTGGACAGCGAGAATCCGCAGGCGGCGGAGGCCGTGGAGCTGTTCTGCTTCCAGGTCGCCAAGCAGGCGGCGGGGCTGGCCGCATCCATGGGCGGGCTGGACGCGGTGGTCTTCACCGCCGGCGTCGGCGAGAACTCCGCCCCGGTGCGGGCGCGGGTGGCGGAGAAGCTGGGCTGGCTCGGTGTCCATATCGACGGGGCGGCGAACCGCGCCCGCGCCACGCGCATCTCGGCCGCCGACAGCCGCGTCCCGGTCTTCGTCATCCCCACCGACGAGGAGCGGATGATCGCCAGCCACACGCTGGGCATCCTGGCGCACAGCGCCGTGCTGTCGCCCCTGGCGGCCTGAGCGGACGCCTCAAAGCCCGCTCAGAAAACTCCGGATCGCGTCGAGGACGAGCGTTTCCCGCTCGCGGTGCGGCACATGGCCGGTGTCGGGGAGAAGCCTTGCGGCTCCCCGCCCGGCCGCGATGCGTTCGGGGTGGGTGCTGGAACCGTACTCGTCGCGGTCGCCGTGCAGGGCTAGAACCGGACAGCGCACCGCCGCCAGGGCGCGGTCCAGGGTCCAGTCGGCGAAGGCGGGCGACAGCCACGTTTCCGTCCAGGCGTCCAGAACCCACCGGGCCTTGCCGCCGTGATACCGTGCCAGACGCGCCACGTTGGCGGGGTCCTGGAAGTCGCGCTTGGCGGCGCGGATGCCGGCGAGGGTTCTCTCTTCCACGAAGGCCTGCGCGGCGATGGTGACGAGGGCGCGGCATCGCTCCGGAAAGCGCGCCGCCGTCTCGACGGCCATGCCGCCCCCGACGCTGTGCCCGCAGGCGACGAACTCCGTCACGCCGAGTTGACCGCACAGCGGCGGGATGGCGTCCCGCGCCTCCGCGGCAACGAAATCCAATGCGAGCTGCCCCGGATGGGTATCCGAACGCCCGAAGCCGAGCCGGTCATAGGCGATGACGCGGCGGTTCGTCTCGCTTGCCAGCCGCTGCGGGAAGCCGCGCCACAAATCCACGCTGCCGAGGGAGTCGTGGAAGAGGATGATCGGCGCGGCAATGGCGGAGTCTGGAGCCCAGCTTTTCGCATAGAGGCGGCCTTCCGCGGTTTGGATCATCCATTCCGTTTCGGTCACGGGAGCTTCGTTTGGCGTCGGCATGGCGGGCGGCGTTGCGGTCCTGGGGACTTCCGTTATGCCGTGAAGCGTTGAGGAACGCCCGTGGAAACATGTCGAAGCCGCTTTTGCCCCCACCCCAGCCCTCCCCTGCGACAGCGGGGGAGGGCTGGGGTGGGGGCAAGGCTCAACCCGAACCGCCACAAGAAAAAGCCGGGCGCCATCGCTGGCGCCCGGCTTCGTCACTCAAACGGAACCACTCCGCCTCAGCGTGCGAGCCAGCCGCCGTCCACCGGCAGGACCGTGCCGTGGATGTAGTCCGACGCGTCGGAGGCCAGGAACACCGCCGGGCCGCCCATGTCGGAGGGAACGCTCCAGCGGCCCGCCGGGATGCGGCCAAGGATCTCCGCGCTGCGCTGCTCGTCGGCGCGGATCGCCGCCGTGTTGTTGGTGGCGACGTAGCCCGGCGCGATGGCGTTCACGTTGATGCCCTTGCCCGCCCATTCGTTGGCGAGCAGGCGGGTGATGCCGGCGACGCCGCTCTTGGAGGCGGTGTAGGAGGGCACGCGGATGCCGCCCTGGAAGGACAGCATGGACGCGATGTTGATGATCTTGCCCTTGCGGCCCTGGCCGATGGCGTAGCGGCCGAAGGCCTGGCAGAGGAAGAACACCGTCTTGATGTTGATGTTCATCACGAGGTCCCAGTCGGCCTCGGTGAAGTCCACGGCGTCGGCGCGGCGGATCAGCCCGGCGTTGTTCACCAGGATGTCCAGCCCGCCGAAGGTGCCGACGACCTCCTCCACAAGACCCTGCACCGGGGCGATGCTGGTCAGGTCGGCGGACATGCCGTGGAACTTGCGGCCGGCGGCCTCCACCAGGGACCTGGTCTCGTCCAGCGGCACCACGTCCACGGCGGCGATGTCGGCGCCGGCCTGGGCCAGCGCCACGGCGATGCCCTGGCCGATGCCGGTGTGGGCGCCGGTCACCAGGGCAACCTTGCCGGTGAGATCGAAGGGATGTGCCTGTGTCATTGTCTTAGTCCTTCTCTCGGCGTTCCGGGATCAGCGCAGGTCTTCCATGGGGATGAAGTCCATGTCGGTGAAATCCTGGTTGTCGCCGGCCATGGCCCAGATGAAGGTGTAGTTGCGGGTGCCGACGCCGGAGTGGATCGACCAGCTCGGCGAGATCACCGCCTGCTCGTTGGCGACGACGACGTGGCGCGTCTCGGACGGCTCGCCCATGAAGTGGAAGACGCGGGCCGGCTCCGGCAGGTCGAAGTAGAAATAGACCTCGCAACGGCGGTCGTGCGTGTGGCACGGCATCGTGTTCCACATGTTGTTCGGCTTCAGCACCGTCATGCCGAGCACGAGCTGCGCGGTGCGGCAGACGTCCGGGTGGATCATCTGGTAGATGGTGCGCTCGTTCGACTGGGCCGGGTCGCCCATGTGCACGGCCTTGGCCTGCGCGATGGAGATCTTCATCGTCTCGAAGCGGGCGTGGGCCGGGGCGCTGTTCAGGTAGAACTTCGCCGGGTTGGCCGGGTCCAGGCTCTCGAAACGGACGTCCAGGCTGCCCATGGTGATGTAGAGGCAGTCGCGCGGGGCCAGCTCGAACACCGCGCCGTCCACCGTGATGCGGCCCGGACCGCCGACGTTGACGGCACCCAGCTCGCGCCGGTCGAGGAAGTTGGCCGAGCCGATGGCCTTGGCCGACTCCAGCTTCAGCGGGCCGGACACCGGCATGGCGCCGCCGACCACGAAGCGGTCGATGTGGCTGTAGGTGAGGACGATGTCGTCCGCCTCGAAGATGGACGGGACGAGGAAATGGTCGCGCAGCTTGGTGGTGTCGTAGTTGCGGACGTCATCCTGGTGTGACGCGTGCCGGACGGTGATCTTCATGGCGATATCCTCGTTTGTGTTTTTCAGGGCCGGTCGGCGGCCAAATCAGGGACCAGTGAAGAAGAACGGGTTCGCCCCCTGGGCCTGGGGGATGGAGGTCAGCAGGCCGTCGAGGTGGACGGCCATGCGGTCGGCGGCCAGCGCCGGGTCGGCGTCGGCGATGGCGTCCACGATCGCCGCGTGCTCGGCCAGCACATGGGTGAGGCGACCCGGCTCCGGCAGGGTCAGGCGGCGGTAGCGGTCGACTTGCACCTTCACCTGCTGCGCCATGCTCCACAGGCCGGGAAAGCCGGCGATCTCGGCGATCTGGGCGTGGAACCGCTCGTCGGCCTCGTGGAAGGCGTTGAGGTCGCCGTCCTCCACCGTCTCCTGCTGGAGCAGCAGATTGGCGCGCAGGCTGGCAATCTGGCTGCCGGTGGCGCGCTGCGCCGCGTAGCGGACGGCGGTGCCCTCCAGCGAGGTGCGGATGACGATGGCCTCCGGCAGGGCGTTCACCGGGATGCGGGCGACGAAGGTGCCCACCTGCGGGAATATCTCGATCAGCCCCTCGTCGGCCAGCCGTTGCAGCGCCTCGCGCACCGGGGTGCGGCTGACGCCGAAGGCTTCGGCGATGTGCTTCTCGACGATGGGCTCGCCCGGATTGCGGCGCATCTCCACGATGTCCGCGCGCAGCGACCGGTGGATCGCCGCCATGGTGGAGGCGCCCCGCGCCGGCCCGCGGGAAGGCTTCACCGCGCTCCGCGAAGCGGCGGGGTGATCGTTGCTGGCGTCGGGCGTCGGGGTGGTCGGCATGTCCATGGCTGCACCTGTTGCGCCGGCTCGGCCGGTCCTAAGGGAGCATATTAGTATATCAGTGCCCTGGTGCAAGCCGGAAATCACGGGGTCCGCAATCTCCGGCTTGTGTCCAGGCTGGAAAGACGCCTACGGGGGCGCCGTCATTCGGCGGGGGCGGGCTGGACCGGCAGAGCTTCCGTTTGGGCGCTTTCTTGGGCGGCCAGATGGCGCGGGGAGAGGACGCCGAACCGGCGGGCCCACCAGGCGGTCAGGATCGGGGTGAGCAGCGAGGTGACGACGACGCTGGTGGCGACCAGGGCGGTGGCGGCCGGGGCGCTCGGCGCGAAGCTCGGCTCGATGGAGGCGATGATCGGCGGGACCGTCACGGCCGCACCGGCGGTGGAGGCGGCGCCGATGCCCGCGGTGCCGTTGCCCTTGGCCAGCAGGATGTCGGCGACGACCAGCGTGAAGCCGGTGATGGCGATGACCGACAGGCCGAGGACGATGCCGAGCAGGCCCGTGTTCAGGATGACCGCGAAGTTCAGGTTGTTGCCGAGCGCGAAGGCGAAGAAGGGCACCATCACCGGCACGGCCTGACCGAAGAACTTGCGGAAATCCTGGTCCAGGTTGCCGAGCGCGAAGCCGATCAGGAAGGGCAGCAGGGCGCCGACCATGGTCTGCCAGGGGAAGGCGGCCAGACCGGCCAGACCCAGCGTCGCCATCGTCATGAAGGGGCCGGATTCCAGGCACATCAGGCAGAAGGCGCCGGATTCCTCCTTGGTGCCGTACTGCTGCATCAGCGCCATGTACATGCCGCCGTTGGTGTCGTTCATGGCGGCGATGATCGCCAGCACCGACAGGCCGGTGAAGAAGCCCGACGAGACGCCCTCGTGTGGGATGAACCAGGAGGCGACGATGCCCATGGTGGCGGCGGTGAGGATCTTCACGGTGACGAGCACGCCGCTCTTGCGCAGGACCAGCGGGGTGGCCTTCAGGCTGATGCTGGCGCCGATGCAGAAGAACCAGACGGAGAGGATCGGCAGGGTGCCGGTGATCAGGCCGTTGGTGAAGGACCCGAAGAACTTGCCCGTGTTCGGCGCGAAGGTGTTCAGGCAGGCGCCGAGGAACAGGGGAAGGATCATCATGCCGCCGGGAATGCGGTCGATGCGGGATTTGATGTTCATAGTCGGTACTCCTGGGGCGGTCCGACTGGGCCGTCGATGAAAAGTCCGGGGTGGTGGTTGCCGATTGCGGCGCATGGAGGGGGAGCGTGCCGCGCATCCCCAGCGGGAGCGGCACCGGGCCGGTGGCCTTGAGGCCTGTCCGCGGATCACGCCGTCGATGAAGTGGATACTAGTATATCAGTGCTGCGAGGCAAGTCAGGAGAACTGCGTACCCCGTCGGATGACACTGTGTCGCACGTCCTGCGGCGGTGGTTCGGCGGTGCCGTTCCCGTGCGTCGGAACGGCCGCCGCTATGCCGGAAAGCGCAAGCGTGGCAACGGCTTGCAACGCCTCGTGGACGCGGTGGTAGGCGGCTTCGATGCGTTGGGCGGCCTGTTCGCCATCGGCCAGCCGCGCCGTTTCCCGGAAAAGGGCGAGAGCGGTGCGGCCGAAATCCTCGAAGCGCACTTGCAGGCCGTGATCGTCCAAGGCGAACACCGGCGTGGTCAGAAAGGCCCGCCGCAGCGAGTCGGCGTCGCGCTCCAGGGCGGCGATGCGCGCGGTCGGCGGGTCGGAGGTCCGGGGCATGCCACGGCTCCTTCAAAGGGTGTCTTTAAAAAGCGGAGTTTGAAAACTGGTATTTTAGTTTTTGGCATTGGAAACCGCGCTGCCCCCACCCTAATCCTCCCCCGCTCTCGGCGGACCGAAGGTCCGCCTGCCGCGTCAGCGCAAACCGTTGGTTTGCGCGAGAGCTTTCGCAGGGGAGGGAACTGCCGCCGCTTCGCAACAATCTCCCTCCCCTGCGCAGCGGGGGAGGGCCGGGGTGGGGGCAACACCGCTCCGCCCTTACTTGGCGTTCGCCATGGCGACGGCGGTGTCGCTCATGCGGTTGGAGAAGCCCCACTCGTTGTCGTACCAGGTCATGATGCGGACGAAGTTGCCGTCGATGACCTTGGTCTCGTTCAGCGCGAAGATCGAGCTGTGCGGGTCGTGGTTGAAGTCGGTGGAAACCAGATCCTCGGTGTAGGCGCCCAGGATGCCCTTGAGCGGGCCGTCGGCGGCCTCGCTGATCGCCTTGGTGATCTCCTCCACCGAGGTGGCGCGCTTG
>NZ_JAEPIV010000065.1:0-302 GCF_016632405.1 Azospirillum aestuarii | reverse complement strand
TCGGCACGCGCATGGCGGTGCCGTCCAGCTTGCCCTTCAGCTCCGGCAGCACCTTGCCCACCGCCTTGGCCGCACCGGTCGAGGTCGGGATCATGTTCAACGCCGCGGCGCGGGCGCGGTGCAGGTCCTTGTGGTTGGTGTCGACGATGCGCTGATCCCCCGTGTAGGAGTGGATCGTCGTCATGAAGCCCTTCTCGATGCCGATCAGGTTGTGCAGCACGAAGGCCACCGGGGCCAGGCAGTTCGTGGTGCACGACGCGTTCGAGACGATGCGGTGCTCGGCCTTGAGCTGGTCGTGGTTG
>NZ_JAEPIV010000064.1:0-9141 GCF_016632405.1 Azospirillum aestuarii | reverse complement strand
CCGACGATGAAGCAGGACCTGCGCGAGATCTGGATGGCGCCGGACCGGGCCGCGGCGCAGGACGGCGCTGTCACAGGAGACCGCCAAGCTGATGGTCTTCAAGCTGATCACCGCCGCGGCAAAAACCTGGCGCCGCCTCCAGGGCGAAAACCTGTTGCCCAAGGTGATCCGCGGCGTCACATTCCGCGACGGCATCGAGGTCACTGAAGCCGCGTCACAGAACGCCGCCTGATCGGCCCGTCACCCAATCTCCAACATAGCTCCTCTATTCCTCCCCAGGCGCTCCCGGAGCGGCGCAGCTTCGCCATCTCGGCGCCGGTGACGTCGGCTGCGATCCACGGCCCCAGCTTCGGCAGGAGGCTTCGCCGGTATGCCCGTTGCCGGGCGTCTACGGTGCTGATCCTGACCGTCGGCAGGGACCGGGAGAGCGGCGTCCCGGATTGCGCGCTGGCTGCGGCTGATGGGCCGGAGCTGGCGAATAGCTTGTGCGGCGGCGCGGCTCGTGTCGTTCAAAGGCGCTTGTGGGCCACCACCGGCACACCCTTACGGGAATAGGGTCTGAAGACCGCCGCAGCACCGGAACCCTATCTCTGGAGCTTGGCTTCATCAACCTGCCCGCCGCGCCGAATTCGATTTCCCGGCGCACCGAAACGCACCGGCAGGAATTCCGATTTCCCGAAGGTTTCGCCGTGCCGGCCTTCGGAGGAACCGAATACCATCCTCCCATGCCGAAGCTGCCCGCCACCCGACCGAAGCGTGATCGTGATGCTGATGCCGCCACCCGGCGCCGCGCCGCTGTGGAGTTCCGCCGCAAGCTGAAGGCATCCGGCATTTCCCAAGCGAAGCTGGCCGCAGCGCTGGGCGTCCAGCCGTCCACCGTCTCCTCCTGGTCGACCGGCGCGGTCATGGTGCCTTCCTACGACATCGCCTACCTGCCGAGCTGCTCGCGATCCGGACTGTGGTCGGCGCTGCCGTGGAGCGGGTCAGGAAGGCAGCGTGACCTTCTGGATTTCCGAATGGTCGTGCGCGGGAACGTTCGGCTGCTCCGAAGATGACGGTTATGTGGTAGAGCTGTTGCCCACCGCGTTCCTTCAGTCCAGCTTGATACCGAACTGGTATGGAGCTATATTTCAGTCAGGACGTTGGCGAAAATTGTTGCGATGCCGGGTAGCCTTCGGGTCCGCTGGGGTGCTTCGCTCCCAGGCCAACGTCCTAAAACTCCTTTCTTGGCCTCACCAGGGTTCCCTTCTTCGGGAAGTCGATAACTTGCTTCTTCCGCATTACGTGGAAGGATTTCAGGTAAACCTCCTTCCCATCTTTCGTCACCTTCACAGCCGCATACCACCACTCGCCGTCTTGGTGCGCGGCAACAACATGAAACTCTTTGTCGGTGCGCACCTCACCTCGGTCCAGAACGGTCTGGAGACGCGCTAAATCTTCCGCTGTCCACCCATGCTTCTTATGCGAGTCCCGTGTGTCGGAAGACAGGAACACGCGCGTCGTCTTCGCCGCGAAGTGCGCTTGGATATCTGCTGGCAGCCGGGCAACGACGACGATGCCTGAGGCTTCAGATTCGAGAAAGTCCTTCAAGCTGCCACCGCCGCTACCACTTCCGGATTCCGGCCCGAAGGTAAACCGGCCACGGGCGTCGTGGTAGGGATTATGCTTGGCGACCTGCCCGTCTGTATCAAAAGGGCTTTGCCCGGCGCCGGGCAGGCCCCCTTCCGCCTTCTCGACGCTCTCCGGGATCTCGCCACCGGCCAGCACCGCCAGCGCCTCGCGGTAGACCGGATCGTCGGGCCCCAGCGCGCCGAGGGCTGCGATGTCCTCCGGCGCCGCCTTGCTGACGCTCGCCCTTACGCCGGCAGCCCGTGACGCCTTGCCCGTGAACGTCCGGCGCCGCATCAACCAACCCGTCGTCATCGGCCGGGGCATCGGCGAGCCTCTTCGGCCTCCGCGCGGGCGCGGCACCCTTCCCGGGCCGGTTGACCGCCGAGCCGCCTTCGTCCCCCCTGCCCTTCCAACTCCTTCGGCTTCAGCGGCAGGTTGGCCGCCGCCCGTAGGGCATCCTCCAGCGCATCGTCCATTACCATCCCGGCGCCGGTCATGGCCGTCAGGAAGGCGCCGAGCACCTGCAGGTTCGCCTTGTCGAGATCGCCCGGCACCGCCTTCGGCATGGTGTCGCGCGGCAGGCCGTTGACCGCCCATAGCCTGGGGATCACCACTCTGTTGACCGGCGCTGCGATGCCGCGGAGGTAGCTCATCACCGCTTCACGCAACAGGTTCGTCTTGTCGGTGGAGAGGTTCAGGGCGCCTTTGTTGTTGTGGCCGAGGAGGATGAAATCCGCCAGCGCAACCGACGCCATCTCCTGTTTCTTGCGGCCGATGATGGGGGAGAAGTCGCCGCTGCGACGGCCATCCGCGACGGTGTAGCCGACCTTGTAGGCGTCGACCTTCTTGCCTTCCTTGTCGATGATCGTCGGCAGGAGGATGAAGCCGGCGCGGTCGTCCGCCATCTCCTTGGCAAGCTGCTCCCAGGATGCCCGCGTGCCCTTGTCGTTGTAGTCGCCGACCGGGATTTCCAGCGTCACGATGCCGCCGGCCCGCACCGCGACGGAGGCCTCAGCGTTTTCGAACATGCGCAGCGCGGTGTAGGGCCGCACTGCTGGCTCCAGGATCAACTTGCCTTCGGGGTTGCCGCGGTTCGCGGTGGTGCGGATCAGCACCAGGCGCTCCATGGGGATCGGCACCTCCCGGCCCCGGCACCGGGTCGCGCTGGTAGAGGCCCAGCAGGTCGTCGGATTCCTGATCGAACCACCACCGCTGCACGATGTCCTGGGAGCGAAGCGCGATCTTCCGCAGTCCGATCTTGCCGTCGGCGTACTGGCTGCCGGCCAGCGGGTCGGCGCCCTTCGGCGTCCCGGTGCGCTTCCGATAGACCATCTCGAAGGGGGCGAATCCGTAGGGGAATATCGTCACGGCGTCCGCGACGAAGTCCTCCCAGGTGTGCTCCATGTCCTCGAACAGCACCCCGTCCACGAAGTCGCGCGCCTCGCGGTGCGCCAGCGTATCGCCGCTCGACTCGATGCGCCAGGACACCGACCGGAACAGCGCCGTCAACGCGAATAGCATCGCCGCGATGGTCGGGTCCTTGGTCATCTCCCGGTACTTTCGGATGGCCTGGAGACCACGGAGCTGCGGGTCCTCGTCGTCGTAGATGTAACCGCCCCAGTGGCGGAGACCGCCGCGGCCAACCTCGGTCAGCAGGCTCTGGCCGGATGCGCTTCCCGCGTTCGAGCCCGCGGCCTTGGTGATCTGGTCATCGGACATCGGCAGGCTCTATCTGATGCAGGTGGTTGGGTTACGACAGCAGGCCGGCGCCACGGCCGCCGAACACGGGCGTGACGGAGGGCATCACGAAGTCCTCGATCGGTTCCGGCGCATAGGTCAGCACCAGCGCTTCCGCGAAGTCGGGCGACGGGATGACGCGAAGCGGTGCAGCGCTCGCCGCGCTGGCTTCTCTCGGCACAGTCGCCTGGTTGTTCTTCACTCAGTAGGATCTGTTTGTTTTCGAGCGCTTCAGGTCGACCCTGGGAGGGATGGTGGACCTTGGGGCGGTGGTCACGCCGCATTGCCGATGTGAAGGAGGTGAGCGCTCCGCCGGTAATGAAAATCGCCAAGCTGGCTCTCGTCGGCGGTGCTGATCATGAGTGGAAAACGAGCAACTGGTTGGGCAAGCCTGCGAGCCAGGCGTAATGCACCTCAGACGAGGCGCAAGGCTTCAGCCTTATTGACCAAGTCCTTGTATGCGAGGGCCCGGTTTCGCCCCGCTCTTTTTGCGGCGTACAGAGCTTGGTCAGCATGCTCGAGCACTTGGTGAACTGCCCCTCCATGCTCCGGCCAGGACGCAATGCCGATGCTGCACCCGACTTGGACTGCGCGGCCGGAGATGATGATTGGCTCGTTGACCGCTGTGATAAGGCGGGCGGCAATGTCGTCGATATGCGGTGGCTCCTTCCCCGGGACGGGATTGATGATCACGGCAAACTCGTCGCCACCCAGCCGAGCGATGACATCGTCGGTGCGCAGGCAGGAGGCCAAGCGAGCACCAACCTGCCGAAGGACGGCGTCGCCAGCCTGATGGCCCAAGGTGTCGTTCACCGGCTTGAAGCCGTCAAGGTCCAGGTACATGACCGTGAATGGCTGGGTGCCGGGCCGGTTCGCCAGGGCCTCGGAATACTGCTCGAAGAAGCGCCGGTTGGGCAGAGCGGTCAGGCGGTCCTGGTAGGCGATGTCCTCCATCCGGGCCAGCGCGCTTTTGGAATCCGTCAGCGCGGCGATCAGGTCCCGCAAAGAGCGCGACAGGTCCTCGACCTCCGCGGCACCGCCGACCACCGGGATCTCCACGCCGGGTTGGCCCTCACGCAGCCGTCTGGCGGCGTCGGCAATTCGGTGGAGAGGACGGGCGATCCAGCCTGCGGCGAACCACGCTGCGGCGGAGAACAGACACGCAAACGCCCCACCCCAGAGTAGGATTTCGCGCTGAAGAGCATCCGCGGTGGCGTAGGCAGCGTCGACCGGCTGGCGCGCCAGCACGGTCCAGCCCAGTCCCCTGTAGCTGGCATGGCCTGGGCTGTGGGCATAGCCGGTCAGGTACCGGTGGGCATCTGGCCAGGTTTCGACCGTCCAGCCGATGCCGTTCACCTTGGCCGACGCGACGCTTCCCACCGGGAGAGGCTGCCCCAGCGTGCCCTCCGGCCCCAGGAGGACGGTTCCGTCGGCGCTGACGATGAAGGTCTCGAGCCCACGCCGCTCGCGCATCGGCTTGAGCAGGGTTTGCTGGACCTCACGGGCCCAGTTCCACGAGAAATGGGTGGCGAAGACACCGACCACGGTGCCGTTGTCGTTCTTCAGCGGCGTGGCGACGTCGACGAACTTCATGGGCTCGCCGCTTGGGTTCGGCAGCAGCTTGGCGAGCATCACGGCATCATGCACATCGCCGACGAAGTGTCCCTTCAGACCCTCCCGGTAGACCGGGCGGGACGAAGCGTCGACCCCGAGCAGGATGCCGCCGCTGGAGGCGACGATAGAGCCCTTGGCATCGGTAACGCCGACCCAAGCCAGGGTGTGGTCCTTGGCCTTGAGCTCATCGACGACCTTTTGAGCGACCGCCCAGTCGCGCACTGCATCAATCTTTGCCAGCACGCTGACTTGGTTCGAGCGGGCCCACATGTCGGCATCGAGCTTCTCGGCCATCTGGTAGGCGGCCTCGGACAGCGAGCGGCCAATCTCCTGCTCAAGCTGTGTCCTGGACCGCTCCCCAACGACGGCGCTCATCAGGAATGCCATTCCAACAATGAGAGTGGCGCCGGTGATCGCAACGATCCCCCGCAGCCCTTTGAGCACCACCACCATATCACCGCGCCTTGGCCGAAATTTCCTTAGAAGTCTACTCACTTTCAGCTGAACGGGGTAAGAGATAAGTCAAAGAACCCATACGGCTTTTGCAACTTTTAGCAAATTACACGCAAGACAGGTAACCAGAGGTTGTGACTCACAACTTCCAAATTGGAAGCAACCCAGCAACGCGCTGAAATTAAATTTACTACCTTAGCAAGTTATTCCGTGCTTTACTGAATGAAGCCATCCTTTGTTCCACGCAATGACGGATTTTGGAAAAGCCAAGAGCGAATCGCTTTTACATGCAGTTTTGAATCTCTACCCACCACAAGCCAATAGTTTGTCCTTCGCAGATCTGCGCTTCAACCGAAGGATTGACGGACACACTGCAGAGCATTATCGAGCGTCCGTTTCGGGAGAAAAGCCCGTGACGCCCAAGCGCTCAGGGAATAGGAGCCGCGTCGCCCGCCCTGGTGCTCTCGCGAAAAGGCGCGCTCTCAGCCTACTTCACGAGGCGCATCATAGAAATGCGCCATCAGCTGCTTCTCAATGCTGGTCGTCGCCCGTCGACGCAGTGGCTGGCAGGTTGGCCGACCGCTTTTGAGGTCGGCCAAGCGCCACATGCTGCCAGAATTCCGTCGGATAGGGGGGTGACGTCGGTCAACATCGCCTACGCAGGTAGATGGTGTCCGCCCAGCCGGGGCAACTCCAGTTCAAGCCGGCGGTTTGGAGCACATCTCTACGACGATGCGCAGGAACAGGCTGATGTCGAGTGGCTTGGCGAGGTAGTGCAGGAAGCCCGCCTCCAACCCCCGACGGATGACGCTGGGGTTGACATTGGCAGACAGGGCGATGACCGGGATGTGGCTGGTTCTGGGGTTGGCCTTGAGCAGTCCCAAGGCCTCGATGCCGTTCATGCCGGGCAGGTTGATGTCGAGCACGATGACGTCGGGCTGGGTCGCCGCCGCCACTTCGATGCCGATCTCTGCGGTGGGCGCCGAGGCTAGGGTGAAGTCGGGCAACTCGGTCACCAGATCACGCATGAGTTGGAGGTTGACCGGATTGTCCTCCACATAGAGCAGCCTGCGGGGGGCGCCGACTGCGGTTACGCGCAGCCCATCGCGTGCATTGTCCTCGACCGCCTCCGGCGGGGCGGCCAGGGGATCCTGGCTGGCGGGCACCTCCACCCAAAAGGTGGTGCCGCGCCCCACCTCGGTCTCGAAGCCGATGCGGCCGTCCATGGCTTCCATCATGCGCTTGGTGATGGTCAGGCCAACGCCGGTGCCCTCGATTTCGGTGGTTTCGGCGCCCAGGCGGTTGAACGGCACGAAGATCTGGGAGTGCTTCTCAGGCGGGATGCCTGGGCCGTCGTCGGTGACCACGAAGCGCACCGAGCCCCCGCTACCCGCCTCCGCAGCCAAGCGAACGGAGCCGCCGGGACGATTGTACTTCACCGCGTTCGATGTCAGATTGAGCAGCACCTGCTTTAAGCGCATGTGGTCCGCGCGCACCCACCCGGCCACATTGTCGGCCACCTTCCAGTCATGGACGACTGTGGTGCCGCGTGTGGTGAAGGCGCGGGTCAGCTCCAGCACCTCGGCCGTCAGTGCCTTGGTTTCAATGGGCTCGACCGACAGCGTCAGCACGCCGCTCTCGATGCGGGCCAGGTCGAGCACCTCGTTGATCAGGCTGAGCAGGTGGTAGCCGCCCTTCATGATCTGCTGAACGCGGAAGCGCTGTTTGTCGTCGAGCGGCGCGGAGATGGCGCTGTCCAGGATCTGGGCGAAGCCCAGGATGGCGTTCAAGGGCGTGCGGAGTTCGTGGCTCATGGACGACAGGAAGTCGGACTTGGCACGATTGGCGCTTTCAGCGGCTTCCTTGGCGACGCGCAGTTCGTCTTGATGGCGCTCCAGCTTGGCCAAGGCGTCGCGCAGCGACCGGGTGCGCTCGAACACCCGCCCCTCCAACTCGTCGTGGGCGCGCTGCAGTTCTTCCTCGGCGCGCTTACGCTCGGCCACCTCGGCCGCCAGGGTGGTGTTGGTGCGGCTCAGCTCCTCTCCCCGCAAGCGCAACTCCTCGTTGGCGATGCCCATGCTGGCGATCATGTTGGTGACGAGGGTGAAGAAGCCCATCATCAGCCGGACACGGTCTTCCGAAAGAACCGGAACCCGGTTTAGGGCCGCAAGATAGTCCTCGTCAGGGAAGCCGAATTGGCGGGCCTGGGCCAGGAAAGCCTCGGCGTCGGGCCGCTCGAAGAAGAACTGCCCGGTGAAGAAGTTGCCGACATGCTGGCCCCTGACGACGATCGGCATGGCGGCGTCGACCAAGCCGTTGCGGCATTTGTAGACTTTATAGGGCTGGCCCTGATCGAGGCTGGCCGCTAACTCGGTGTCGCTTTCGTGGCACCGGGATGCGGTGCCCGGATGGACGCGGTGGAACCGCGTGCAGATATCCTGCCAGCCGGTGGCGACGAGAATGTTTCCTTCGAGATCAAGAACAGCGGTCACCGCGCCAGTCAGTGTGGTAAATTCCTCGCAAAGCCTTTGCAGGTGGGCGATCGGTAGAAATTCCGACAATTTCACGGCATCCGCTCCGGCTTAGAGGGCGGGCAAAAGGTTCCCGTAATCACATCGCAGCAAGATAACACTATCGGCCGATACGTCCCAGATAATCAGGACAGTCGGGATCGGACCGGGTTGAAGTTGACTCTAACGTGACATTGCGTGGTGGGCGTGGATATGAGTCAACCTGTCCGTGACTCGCCCCGATCTGTCCCGCCTGAGCCTGGAGGAGAAGGACACACTGATCCTGGCGCTTCTGGAACGCGTCGCCGCGCTTGGGGCGAAGCTGAACCAACGACCGAAGACGCCGAACAATTTAAGCCTGCCGCTCTCGCACGGCCAGAAGGCGAACCGGCCGCCGCGGCCCCGATAGCCGCCTCGGCCAACTGAGCGACATTCGCCGCCGTCACGCACCAGTGCCGGAACTCCGCGATAACCTTTTCCCCAGGTCGAAGTTTCCGCGGAGCCATCCTGTGCCCCACCCACGCCTTCAAGGCGGGATCATAGGTCGCCACCACCTTGAACCGGCGGCTGCCGACCAGGAACGACAGCTCCACCGCCCCGGCCACCCGCACCCTCAACCCGCGGCGGCGGTGCTGGTGCTCGACCGTCGGCGCGGCGAGATAGGCAGCGAGCGCGGCCAGCCCCTGGCGCAGAACGCCCTCTGCCTCCTCCACCGAAAGCCAGCGCTGGCCACCGGGCATGCGGAAGTGGCGGGACGTCGCGAACCTGTCGAGCGCGGTTTGCGCCCCGACCACCGACCACACAGCCATCGCCGCCGGCGAGGCGCCACCGCCCAGCGCTTCCATCGCGGCGAAGATCCAATGCCTGGCCTCTTCCGCCTCTGTGCCGGGGAGCTTCTCGCCACTGGACGCAGCGGCGGTGCCCCTGATCTGGCTGTAGTCCGTTCCCTTTCCGAGGTCGAAGTGCGCGGCGGCGAAATGCGCGGAGAATTAGGTCACCGGCCGCGGCGAGCAGCCCATCGATCCGGTAGGTTGCCCGCAGGATCTGGAGCGGGCTCCGTGCCTCCCCGGCCGGCGCTCCGATTTCACCGTTCTCGTCAATGACGGTCCGGTGCAGGTCGCCGCTTTCGCCCTTGCGCTGGTAGGTGAGGAGGCAGAGCTATGCGGGAATCTGGGTGATGACGGTCTGAGGAGGGCGGCGTATCGAGGTGGGTGAC
>NZ_JAEPIV010000063.1:0-9627 GCF_016632405.1 Azospirillum aestuarii | reverse complement strand
CGGCGTGAACCCGTCGGGGGCTCCGGGCTTCCTGCACGTCGGTTCGGTTCACGTGACAAAGCCCCGCCGAGCACTGGGAGCACGTTCGGACCACAAATCCCATTGAGAGCGTGTTCGCCACCGTGCGGCACCGGACCTTCCGAACCAAGGGGGCGCTGTCACAGGAGACCGCCAAGCTGATGGTCTTCAAGCTGATCACCGCCGCGGCAAAAACCTGGCGCCGCCTCCAGGGCGAAAACCTGTTGCCCAAGGTGATCCGCGGCGTCACATTCCGCGACGGCATCGAGGTCACTGAAGCCGCGTCACAGAACGCCGCCTGATCGGCCCGTCACCCAATCTCCAACATAGCTCGCGGTGCTGTTCTACAACGCCCTGCGCCACGGCATGGACTACGTCGATCCCGGAGCCGCCTACTACGAGGAGCGTTATCGACATCGCGTGCTGACCAGCCTGCAGCGACGCGCCAAGTCACTGGGCTACGTCCTGCAGGAGGCTGGCGCCGAATCCGTCGGAGTTTTTTAGGAACCCGTTCGCAGTCCGCCTTGGCCAAGGCGTCGAGTTGCAGAGCCGGATCCTGATCAGCGGCCGAGACTCTGGCATAGCCGATGTTCGCCACCGCCCGCTCCGATCGTCCGGAAACCCGTCCGACAAACTATGTGTCCGTAAAGCCGTCGTCAACGCGGGTTTCCGGACAGTTTGGCGGCTGGCCGTCAAACGGCCGATTGCCGGACGAGCTATGAGGTGGCCCCTCTTGTCGAGCGACCACCTCGAAAGCCCGTCAGATCACTCCCAGACGGGCATGGGAGCTTGATGTATCGCTGACAGCCGCCGGCTTGATGCGGAACCATGCCGCATAGAGAGCGGGGAGGAACAGCAGGATCAGCACCGTGCCGACCGCTGTGCCGCCGATCAGCGTGTAAGCCATCGACCCCCAAAAGACGGAATGCGTGAGAGGGATGAAGGCCAGCACCGCGGCAAGGGCGGTCAGGATTACCGGTCGCGTGCGCTGCACCGTGGCTTCGATGACGGCGTGATAGTCGTCGAAGCCGGCCGCCTGGTTCTCCTTGATCTGTTCGGTCAGGATCAGCGTGTTGCGCATCAGGATGCCGGCCAGACCGATCAGCCCCAGGATGGCGTTGAAGCCGAAGGGCTGGTTGAAGGCGAGCAGCATGGGCACGACGCCGACGACGCCGAGCGGTGCCGTCAGCAGGACCATGGCCATCATCGAGAAGGACCGCACCTGCAGCATGATGAAGACCAGCATGGCTGCGATCATGACGGGGAAGACCTTGCCGAGCGCCGTGTTAGCCTTGACGGCCTCCTCGATCGATCCGCCCATGTCGATGCGATAGCCGGCCGGAAGCGAGGCGATCAGCGGTTCAAGGGCCGTCATGATCTGCTTGGAAACCTCCGGAGGCTGGGTCGCCTCGTTGTAGTCCGAGCGGATCGTGATGACTGACGTCCGGTCCCGGCGTTTCATCAACGGTTCTTCCAGCCGGATTTCCGCATGGCCGATCTGGTCGAGCGGGATCTGCTGGCCGTTCCGGCTCGTCAGCGAGAAATCCGCCAGACGCGCCGGATCCAGGCGTTCGCCGCCGGCGCTGCGCGCCACGATGGGGACATTGCGGATGTCCTCGCGGACCTGGGTGACGGCTATCCCGGTCAGAAGGAACTGGAGTTGCTGGCCCACCTCGGCCGGCGAGAGACCGATGAGGTTCAGGCGATCCTGGTCGGGCGTGAAGCGGAGCACGGGCGTGCGGTTGCCCCAATCCCGGTTGGCCTGCCGGACATCCGGCACGCTCCGCATGATGGCGAGGGCCTTTTCGGAAATGCTGTAGAGCTTCGCCGGATCGGGGCCCATCACCTGGAATTCGACCGGGAACGGCGTGTAGGGTCCGAATACGAGCTGGGTGACGCGCACATAGGCCTCGGGCACCAGTCCCTGCGCCACCGTCTGCCGCAACCGGTGCTTCAGGGCCTCGCGCGCCTCGGCGTCCGGCGTGAGCACGACGATCTTGGCAAAGGCGGGATCGGGCAGTTCGGGCGACAGGGCGATGAAGAAGCGGGGCGCGCCCTGACCGATATAGCTCGTGACGATCTTCGCCTCCGGCTGATCGGCCAGCCAGCGTTCGATCTTCTCGACCGAGGCCGTCGTCGTCTCGATGCTGGTGCCTTCCGGCAGACGGACCTCCACCAGCACCTCGGGGCGGTCGGAGGTCGGGAAGAACTGCTGCTTGATGCCGCCCATGCCGACGATGGCGACGGCAAAGGCGAGGCCGACGACCCCGCAGGTCACGATCTTGTGGCGCACGGCGAAGCTGATGATCCCCCGCAGGCGCCGGTAGTTCGGGGTGCCGTAGATCGCCTCGTGACCGCCGGGGACCGGTTTGATCGCCGGCAGCATCCTGACGCCCAGATAGGGCGTGAAGACCACCGCAACAATCCAGGAGACGATGAGGGAGAACCCCACGACCCAGAAGATGTTGCCGGCATACTCACCGGCGGTCGAGCGCGCGAACCCCACCGGCAGGAAGCCGGCGATCGTCACCAGCGTTCCGGACAGCATCGGCGCCGCCGTGTGGCTCCAGGCATAGGCGGCTGCCCTGATGCGGTCGGCGCCCTCTTCCATCTTCACCACCATCACTTCGATGGCGATGATGGCGTCGTCCACGAGAAGGCCGAGCGACAGGATCAGCGCGCCGAGCGTGATGCGGTCGAAGAAGCGTCCGGTTTCCAGCATGATGAGGAAGACGACGGCGAGCGTCAGCGGCACAGCCGCCGCCACGACGATGCCGACACGCCAGCCGAGACTGAGCAGGCTGACCAGCAGCACCACGCCCAGCGCCATCGCGAACTTCACCATGAACTCGTCGACCGCCGAGGTGATGTTGACGGCTTGATCGGTCACCTTGTCGAGCGTCATCCCGAGCGGCAGCGACCGCGCGATGCCCGCCGCCCGCTCCTCCAGCGCCTTGCCGAGGGCCAGGCCGTCCCAGCCCTCCTGCATGACCGTCGCCAGCATGACGGTGGGCTCACCCTGGTGACGGATGATGTAGGTCGGCGGATCCTCGTAGCCGCGGCGGACCTCCGCGATGTCCGACAGCTTCAGTGTCCGCCCGGCCGCGACGATCGGTGTGTCGGCGATCGCCTGCACCCCGTCATAGGCACCGTCGATCCGGATGAAGACCTGCGGCCCCCTTGTGTCGATCGAGCCGGACGGCGTGACGGTGTTCTGCCGCTGCAAGGCGGCAATGATATCCTGGGCCGACACGCCGAGGGTCGCCAGCTTGACATAGGAGAACTCGACGAAGATCCGTTCCGGACGCTCGCCCAGGATGTTGACCTTCTTGACGCCGGGCACATGCAGCAGATCCTGGCGGATCACCTCGGCCTGCCGGGCAAGCTCGCGCATAGGCATGCCCTTGGCCTTGAGCGCGTAGAGGGCGAAACTCACGTCGGAATATTCGTCGTTGACGAAGGGACCGAGCACGCCGGGCGGCAGGTTGCGCGTCTCGTCGCCCATCTTCTTGCGGGCCTGATAGAATTCCTCCTGCACCCTGGCCGGCGGCGTGCTGTCCTTCAGCGTGAGCGTCATATAGGCATAGCCGGGCCGCGTGGTCGTCTCCACCCGGTCGTACCAGGTCAGCTCCTGAAGGCGCTTCTCCAACGGTTCGGCGACGAGATCCTGCATCTCGCGCGCCGTGGCGCCCGGCCATACGCTGGTGACGGTCAGGGTCTTGATGGTGAAGGAGGGGTCCTCCGCCCGTCCCAGCATGACGAAGGCGAAGGCGCCCCCCGCCGCCAGCAGGAGGATGAAGAACAGGGTAACGGCACGTTCACGGACGGCGATGGCGGAAAGATTGAGGCTCATCACTTGCCCCCGCTCTCGGCGGCGGTCCTGACGCGGCCCCCCTCCTGCAGGAGATGGGCGCCGAGCGACACCACCGGGTCGCCAAGGCCAAGCCCGGAGATCACGGCGGTTTCGCCGCTCACCCGGACCAACCGGACCGGCTGGAAGCGCACCGTCGAGCTGGCGCGATCCAGGGTCCAGACACCGGTCCTCCGGCCATCGTCCAGCACGGCTCCAAGCGGCACCTGCAGGTCCGCCTGACCCGTCGGGTCCGCCGTCCGTCCGGTCAGCCGGATCGTGACCGTCGCGCCGAGAGGTGCGGAGGCGGCGTCGCCATCGAGCACGTAGCGGGCCTCGTAGGTGCGGGTCTGGGCATCGGCGGCGTCCGACAGCTGGCGCAGATGCGCGCCGTAGCGTTGCCCGTCGGTACCATAGAGGCTGGCCTCGGCCAGCGAACCGATCGGCGGCCGGATGGTCTCCGGCAACGCCACCACCGCCTCGCGGGGGCCAGCCTGGGCGATCCGGACGACGGTCTGGCCGGCGGCGACGACTTGTCCCGGCTCGCCCAGCGTCTCGACCACCGTGCCGTCGCTGTCGGCCACCAGGACCGAGTAGGTCGCCTCGTTCTCGGCGACCCGGGCGTCCGCTTCCGCACTGGCGAGCTGTGCCCTGGCGGTGTCCAGCGCGGCCTTTGCCTGTTCGTGCCGCTGGCGGGAGGCCCATCCGTCGTTGACCAGACTGGCGTATCGCCGCTCGTCCGCCTGGGTCTGAACGACCGCCGCACGCGCCGCGGCAACCGCGTTGCGCTTTGCCGTGAGCGCGAGGCGCAGGTCGGTCTCGTCGATCCGCATCAGCGGCTGGCCGGCTTTGACCGGTTGGCCGACCGTCGCCAGCCGCTCGATGATCTTGCCGGGGACGCGGAAGCCGAGATTGCTCTGCACCCTCGCCCCGACGATGCCGGTGAAGCCGCGTTCCGATCCGGTCACCTGGACCGCCGCGGCAAGCCGGACGATCGGCGCCTCCTGCCGGGGGTCGCTCACCGCCGACGCCTCCTGTGTGTGCATGGACAGCGTCACGACTGCGGCCGCACCCAGCGCCGCCGTCAGAACGCCGCCCACCACGATCATGGGTCTCTTTTTCATGCCCGCCGCCTCACGTCAAATTAGATTGCGTACGACATCTATATCGGCTATAGAGGTCGTCCGCAATCTAAATGACGGGCGTTCTTGCCCGGCAGCGCCGCTTCCGAGGCCGAACCCGGCACAGCGAGGAAAGTGAACTCAATGGATAAGACCAATCGCGGCATCGCCCTGGTGACGGGAGCATCGTCCGGTATCGGATATGCGGCGGCCAAGGCTCTGCAAGCGACAGGATTCGACGTGTTCGGGACCAGCCGTCACGCGGGCGCTGAAGGCCCCGACGGCGTCACCATGCTGACCTGCGACGTCACCGACGACGCATCCGTGGCGGCCCTGGTCGACGAGGTGCTGGACGACGCCGGCCGCATCGATCTTCTGGTCAACAATGCCGGTGTCGGCCTCTTCGGCGGTGCCGAGGAGTCCTCGCTCGCCCAGGCACAGGCGCTGTTCGATGTGAACATCTTCGGCGTCATCCGCATGACCAACGCCGTGCTGCCGATCATGAGGCGCCAGAAAAGCGGCAGGATCATCAATCTGAGTTCGGCGCATGGATTCATTCCGGCACCCTATTTTGCGCTCTATGCGGCGACGAAACATGCCGTGGAAGGCTACTCTCAATCGCTGGACCATGAACTGCGCACGCTCAACATTCGGGTGACACTGGTCGAGCCCGCTTATACCCGGACCTCGTTCGACGGGAATCTCATCAGGCCGGATCGGTCGCTCGATGCCTATTCATCCGCGCGCGCAGGCGTGACCGTGGCCGTGGAGGAAGCGATCAGGAAGGGCGATACGCCCGAGACCGTGGCCGAAACCATCGTGAAGGCCGCGACGGACTCCGATCCGAAGCTGCGCTACCCGGCAGGAAAGCTGGCACGGCAGGTCAGCGTCCTGCGCCGCTTCGTCCCGGCCGCCGCCTTCGACAAGAGCCTGCGCAAGATGCTGCGGCTGCCGGTCTGATCCCAGCCCCGACCCAGACCGCGACATGGGACCGTCCCGGTGTCGGGACCATGCACGCCGCATCCGGTGGAATGAAGGAGATTCCATGACTGCCCTGTCCCGCCAGGAGGGGCCGGCGCCTCCGGCGCCCGCCTACAAAGTGCCGCCCGGCGTTCTTGACGGGCCGGTCGCGCCGACGATGCTCCGCCTGGCGGTGCCGACGATCCTGGTGCTGGTCGTCCAGACGCTGGTCGGGGTGGCCGAGACCTGGTTCGTCGGCTTTCTCGGGACGGACGCGCTCGCCGGGGTCGCCCTGGTCTTCCCCGTGCTCATGCTCATGCAGATGATGGCGAATGGCGGCATCGGCGGCGGCGTCTCCTCGGCCATCGCGCGGGCATTGGGAGCAAAACGCCATGACGATGCCGAAGCGTTGATCTGGCATGCGGTCGTCCTGGCCGGCGCATTCGGCATCCTCTTCACCATGGCGGCCGTCCTTGCCGGACCGATCCTCTATCGGGCGATGGGGGGAACGGGACCGGCGCTGACGGCGGCGCTCACCTATTCCGGGGTCGTGTTCGCCGGTTCCATCCCGATCTGGGTCACCGCCCTGCTGTCGTCGGCCCTTCGCGGCGCCGGGAACGTGAGGGTGCCGGCACTGGTGATCTCGTCCGGCACCGTTCTCCTCCTCATCCTGTCGCCGGCTCTGATCTTCGGTTGGGGTTTCTTGCCCCGTCTCGGCGTTGCCGGCGGCGGGGCTGCGGTGATCGTCTACTACCTGTTCGCCGCGCTTGCGCTGACGCTGTATCTGCGGTCTTCGCGGAGCCTCGTGAAACTGAGGGTCGTTCCTCTGCGCGCGGGCCTGTTCAAGGACATTCTCGGGGTCGGTTTCCTGTCGGCGATCGGCACCGTCCAGGTCAATCTCACCGTCACTTTCGTCACCGCCGCGGTCGGCCGGTTCGGCGCCGATGCCATCGCCGGGTACGGCATCGCCTCGCGCCTCGATTACATCCAGATCCCGCTGATCTTCGGGCTCGGCACCGCCATGGTCACCATGGTCGGCCACAACATCGGGGCGGGGCAGGTGGCGCGGGCACGCCGCGTCGCCTGGATCGGGGCCGCTCTCGCCTTCGGGGTGACCGAGGTCATCGGCCTTGCTGCCGCGATCTTCCCGCAAGCCTGGATCGGCCTGTTCAGCGACGATCCCCAGGTGCTGGCGATGGGCACCCTCTATCTGCGGACCGTCGCCCCGGTCTACGGTGCGGTCGGGCTGGGGTTGGCGCTCTATTTCGCCAGCCAGGGAGCGAAGCGCGTCCTGTTTCCCGTCCTGGCAGGCACCGTGCGCATGATCGTCGCCGCCTTCATCGGCTGGTCGGCCGTCACCTGGTTCGGTGCCGGACTTTCGACCCTGTTCGAGATCACGGCCCTGGCGGCGGTTTCATACGGGCTTCTGACGGCGGCGGCCATGATCGGCGGCGCCTGGGGCCGGTACCCTGCCCACCGGCCGCTGTCCCGCAAGGGCGCGGCGCAGTAGGTGGAGAATTGTGTCCGTCATCCCTATCTCCTATAGAGTTTGGTCGAAATCTAAAAAGGGGCGCACCATGCGTGTAAGTCGGGTTCAGGCTGAAGAAAACCGGCAAACTGTGATCAATGTGGCCAGCCGTCTTTTTCGGGAGCACGGTTTCGACGGCATCGGTCTCAAGGATTTGATGGAGGCGGCGGGCCTGACCCAGGGCGCCTTCTACAAGCAGTTCGCCTCGAAGGAGGATTTGGCTGCTCAGGCGTCAAGCCGGGCGCTGGAGAGCGCCTACTGCCGATGGACGACGGCGGCCGCCGCAAATCCGGAGGACCCGCTTGGCCCGGTGATCGGTTTCTATCTCAGCGCCGGGCACCGCGAGGAAAAGACCGACGGCTGCCCGATCGTGGCGCTCGGTTCCGATGCCGCCAGACACGGCGTCGCGGTCAAAGCGTCGTTCGAAGCCGGGATCAGGACGCATCTCGAAGTCCTCGAACGCCTGATTTCGGAAACGCGGGGCGAAGAGTTCAAAAGCAAGGCGATGGCGGTTCTTTCACTGATGGTCGGTGCGCTGACCCTCTCACGGGTCGTCAACGATCCCGACCTTGCTCAGGCCTTTCTGGATACGGCCGCTGCACAAGTTCGAAATATTGCAGCCGCGTGAATGGACGTGACCACAATGGGAACCGGTCGATCGGAGGGTGTTTGACCATGCCAGCAGGTACATCCGTCCGGCAGACCGCAATCCTGACGATTGCCGGCCGGACCTTTCTTCGACAGGGCTATGCCGAGGCCTCGATGGATGGTATCGCCGCCGAGGTGGGCGGCTCCAAAAGCACGCTCTATCGTTATTTCCCTTCCAAAGCAGCGCTGTTCGCAGCCTATGTCGAGGAAGTCGGGACTTTGACCTGGGCCGCCCTTGGCGCTGTGCAGGTGGAGGAAAAGGGAACCGAGGCTGTACTGGAGGACACGGCGCGAGCCTATCTGGACTTGATACTGTCCCCTTCAGCGCTTGCCGTGACCCGCCTCGTGATGGCTGAAACCGGTGGCAAAGCGGATAGTCGGGCTACGTGGTTCCGTGACAGGCGGTCCTGCGTTCGTTCATAACCCTCCACCGTCATGTGCCAGCCTCGGGGGCTAGCGCCGGCTGGAGAGGGGGGATGGCGTGCCGCGACATCGCTTGTTACCTGACACGGAACTGCGGCAATTGTTCGGCATTCCTGCCGACCGGGATGCTCTGGCGCGTCAATTCACGCTCACCCCTTCGGACCACACCTGGTTCTGACGCGGCGGGGTGACGCCAACCGGCTCGGTTTCACCGTGCAATTGGCGTTGCTCCACCAGTCCGGTCGTGCGCTTGCCCAGGTCGAGGAACCAATCGACCCGCTGGTCGACTGGATTGCCAAACTGACCCGCAGGTCGGCCTCCTTGAGGATGTCGAGCAGGCCGGTCATCGGACATCGCCGGCCGAGTTCCACCTTCAGCGCCTCCAGGGTCGGCGGTTCCGGCAACGGGTCGAGCGGCGTGATGATGATTGGGTGCTTGCGGCGCGGGTCCAGGCGCACGGTTGGGCTGCCGGGCATCTCGCGATCAAGAGTGTCCAGCGCGGTCTCCATCTCACTCCGCAGACGGTCGATGAAGACGCCCGCGTCAAGCGGCAGACCGAGGCGGGCATAGCAGGTGTCCCGGCGCTCCGAAAAGTCGCTGGGCAGATCCTGGTCGGGATTGCGGAAGCGGTCGGCGCCCACCACCCAGATCTCCTTGCAGCGCAGTCGGTCGCGCAGGCTTTGTAGAACACAGATCTCGTAATTGATCCAGTTTACCCGCTGGCCGCCGTCCGGCCTATCCTCGATCACGATGCCGCGCCACTTCGGGCGGATCACACCCTCCACGGCAATGTCGGCAAGGGCATGGTACTGTCCGGTGCTCTCCCGCTCCCGCTGGATGGCGTCGATCGCCTCGAGAAGCGGCCGGTGGACGGCGTTGTTGGACAGGAACTCCAGGGCGTCGAGCAGCTTGGGTAGCATGCGCCGGTAATGGGAGGCGTAGGAGGCGCGGACGATCGTATGGACCTGACGGTTGCGATCCAGCCCGCCGGCGTCTCGCTCCTTCACCAGGTTCTGGAGCTATGCTGGAATCTGGGTGATGACGGTCTGAGGAGGGCGGCGTATCGAGGTGGGTGACCA
>NZ_JAEPIV010000062.1:10703-11058 GCF_016632405.1 Azospirillum aestuarii | reverse complement strand
GGAGGCCCTCGTACAGGATGGTGCAGAGCGCCGACAGGCCGATGGCGAAGGCGACCGGGATGCCCAGGACGAGGAAGCCGAAGAAGGTGACGGCCAGAATGGTCAGTTCCATGACGGCGCGACCTCCTCGCCGCGGATGATGGCGACGATGTGCTCGATCGAGAAGAGCACGATCAGGACGCCGGAAAGGACGAGCGGGATGTAGCGGACGGCTTCGGAGACGTGCAGGTTGGGGATGTAGTAGGCGGCGACGGAGTTGCCGAGCACCCAGCCGTTGTAGGCCATGCAGGCGCCGAAGACGCCGACGAGGGCGTAGATGACGATCTCGACCTTGCGGCGGATGACGTCGGGCAGC
>NZ_JAEPIV010000062.1:0-10668 GCF_016632405.1 Azospirillum aestuarii | reverse complement strand
CCAGGCTCTCCGCCCAGGTCGGCGAATCGTTCAGCACGTAGCGGCCGAAGACCTGATAGAACACCACACAGACGATGGCCATCAGGCCGACCATCGCCACGCACATCCCCGACCACGCCAGACGCGCGTTCACCCGCGTCAGCAGGCCCGCGCTCTGCGGGGGGCTGTGATCCATTGCTTGCAGCTCGACATCCATGCCGCCGGCTCCCCTCAAAGGACGCGGCGCCACCCTTCGGTCTGCCGAAGGGAAGCGCCGCGTTCGACTGTGCTTACTTCGTGTCCTGGATGCGCTTGACGAGGCCGTCCAGCTTCGGCGTGCTCGCGAACTGCTTGTAGACGGGAGCCATCGCGTCGATGAACTCCTGCTTGTTCGTGACCTCGACGATCTGGGCGCCGGCCTTCACGACGACGTCCTTGGACTTCAGCTCACGCTCGTCCCACAGCTTGCGCATGTAGGGGACGGAGTCCTTGGCGGCCTTGCGGATGGCGGCCTGGTCGTCCTTGGACAGGCGGTCCCACGAGACCTTGGAGAAGACCAGCACTTCCGGCGCCATCGCGTGCTCGGTCAGGGTGAAGTACTTGGCCGCCTCGAAGTGGCGCGAGGACTCGTAGGACGGGTAGTTGTTCTCCGCCGCGTCGACGATGCCGGTCTTCAGCGCGGTGTAGACCTCGCCGAAGGGCATCGGCGTGGCGTTGGCGCCCAGCGCCTGGATCATGGCGACGAACAGGTCGGACTGCTGGACGCGGATCTTGGCGCCCTTCATGTCGGCCAGCGTCTTGTAGGGCTTGGCGGCCGAATACATGCTGCGCGAGCCGCTGTCGTAGAAGGCCAGGCCGACCATGCCCTGGCTTTCCATGGCGGCGAGGATCTCGTCGCCGATCGGGCCGTCCAGAACGGCGCGCATGTGCTCGGTGGAGCGGAAGATGAAGGGCAGGGCCGTGACCATCGTCTCCGGGACGACGTTGTTCAGCGGCGCGACGTTGATGCGCATCATGTCGAGCCCGCCGATCTTCAGCTGCTCGATGGTGTCCTTCTCGGTGCCGAGCGCGCCGTTCGGGTAGACCTTCACGCCGAGCTTGCCGCCGGTCCGCTCCTTCAGGAGCTTGTCGACGTACTTCACGGCCTCGACGGTCGGGTAGTCGGCCGGGTGGATGTCCGCGGAGCGGAAGTCGCGGGCCACGACCGGGGTGGCGAGCAGGGTGCAGGCCGCGCAGGCGGCGAGAAGGGCGGCGCGGATACCGCGGGTCGAAAGATGCATAGCGTGTCCTCCTGGCGATTCTTAAGCAGCGGTTTTTAGGCTGGTTCTTTGGTTTGGACGGTTGGGTCCGGGAGCCGCCCGGCGCGTGTTCCCGCGCGCCGGGCAACGGGTGATGTCATTCAGGCGAGGAAGTCCTCGCGCGGGGGCGTGAAGATGTCGAGCAGGACGCCCGGCTCCAGCGCCACGACGCCGTGCAGGGCGTTGGACGGCACCATGTAGCCGTCGCCGGTGCCCAGCCGCCGGGTGACACCCTCGATGGTGACGTCGAAGGCGCCCTTCTCGACCACGGCGCACTGGACGTGCGGGTGGCGGTGCTGCGGCCCGATGGCGCCGGTCTCGAACTCCACGCGCACCATCATCATGGCGTCGTTGTGGCCGAGGATCTTGCGGCGCACCCCGGCGCCCAGATCCTGCCAGTCCACCGCCTCGTCGATCACGAAAACGTTCGTGCTCATTCTCATCTTCCCCTTACTTTCGCAGGCGGCCCGTGATCGCTGATCTGCTCAGCGGGCGAGCCAGCCGCCGTCCACCGGCAGGATCGTGCCGTGGACGTAATCGGACGCATCGGAGGCCAGGAACACCGCGGGTCCGCCCATATCGGCGGGCTCGCTCCAGCGTCCGGCGGGGATGCGGGCCAGAATTTCGGCGTTGCGGCGCTCGTCGGCGCGCAGCGCGGTGGTGACGCTGGTCGCGACGTAGCCCGGCGCGATGGCGTTCACGTTGATGCCCTTGCCCGCCCATTCGTTGGCGAGCAGCCGGGTGATCCCGGCGATGCCGCTCTTCGACGCCGCGTAGGATGGTACGCGGACGCCGCCCTGGAAGGACAGCATGGAGGCGATGTTGATGATCTTGCCCTTCCGCCCGTTGCCCAGCGCGTAGCGCCCGAAGGCCTGGCAGAGGAAGAAGACCGACTTCAGGTTCACGTCCATCACCGCGTCCCAGTCGGCCTCGGTGAAGTCCAGCGGGTCGTCGCGGCGGATCAGCCCGGCGTTGTTGACCAGGATGTCCAGCCCGCCGAGCGTGCCGACCGTCTCCTCCATCAGGGCGGGGATCGGGGCGATGCCGGACAGGTCGGCGGGGATCGCGGCGAAGCGGCGGCCCAGCCCTTCGACCAGGGCGCGCGTCTCGTCCGGCGGGGTGCGCCCGGCCACGGCGATGTCGGCGCCGGCCCGCGCCAGGGCGACCGCGATGGCCTGCCCGATGCCGCCGTTGCCCCCGGTGACCAGGGCGGTCTTGCCGGTGAGGTCGAAGGGGTTGGTCATGACGGGGTGCTTTCTTTCTTCGTCTTCGACGGGCTGTCCGGCTGCGCGCCGGAGAAGAAGAAGGGGTTGGCCCCCTGGGTGTTCGGAACGGACTCCAGCAGGGCGCCGAGATGGATCGTCATCAGCCGCTCCGCCTCGGCAGGGTCGCGCGCCGCGATGGCGTCGACGATGCCGCCGTGCTCGGCCAGCACATGCGGGATGCGGCCGGGCTCCGGCAGGGTCAGGCGGCGGTAGCGGTCCACTTGCACCTTCACCTGCTGGGCCATGTTCCACAGGCCGGGGAAGCCGGCGATCTCGGAAATCAGGCTGTGGAACGCCTCGTCGGCCTCGTGGAAGCCGTCGAGATCGCCCGCCGCCATCGTCTCCTGCTGGAGCAGGATGTTGGCCCGCAGCGCTGCGACCTGACTGCGCGCGGCACGGACGGCGGCGTAGCGGACCGCGGTGCATTCCAGCGAGGTGCGGATCACCACCGCTTCGGGAAGAGCGTTGACCGGGATGCGGGCGACGAAGGTGCCGGACTGCGGGAAGATCTCGACCAGCCCGTCGTCGGCCAGCCGCAGCAGGGCCTCACGCACCGGGGTGCGGCTGACGCCGAAGGACTCCGCGACGTGCTTCTCCACAATGGGCTCCCCCGGCTTGCGCCGCATGGCCACGATGTCCCCGCGCAACGACCGGTAGATCTCCGCGGTGGCCGTGGCGCGGGCGGACAGGCGCGGTTCCTTGGCGGTTCCAAGCACCTTGCCGGGCACGGTCCCCGGAGCGGTTCCGGGCGGTTGAGCGTCCAGGGCGCGCCTGGAAGTCGAAGCCATTGCAGTCCTCCCCAAGTGCCGGCCCGTGCCCCATGCGAGGCCGGTCCGTGCAGTTCCTTGAGGGAGAGCATATTAATATATCAGCGTGGTGCGCAAGCCTGATTTTGAGGACGGGACGAACATTTTTCTGGGGGGGAGGGGGTGAGTTCTGGTGTTGTAGGACAACGGGCGATTGTTGAGCGCAGCGAATAATCCGGTGATGGTGCGCGCGAAAGAATGGGGGTGCTGTCTGTCCGTTATGCGTCATGAATGGACGTTCAGTGCTGCCCTCAAACCCCGTTCTGCCGAAGGGAAAACCAGAAGTTCTGAAGCTTAATGACTCCAGAAGCGCAGGGGATATCATTGAACTAGTGGTCAGATCATGCTCATTTGGTCACTAAGATACGATATGAATTTCAGAATATACTATTTGGATGCAGGCTAGCTTTCAGGCGATCAACTATTTCAACGCCATAATTATCAATGAGCCGCTTGAGGAACATCGGCTCAACTGCGTTGACGAAGGCGAGCAGTCCGGAGAGGCGTGCGGTTTCCTCTCCGTTAAGCCTACCCAATGTATAATGGTGCAACATAGCGCGTATTATCCTCTTGCGATCTCGTCCTAACGACACCTTCCCATCATCGGAAAGAACGAGCCCAGTCACAACGCGTCGGTATTTTTTTGTGGCAAGAACAGTCTTCTTCTCATTTATTCGTAAACGCGGCGAAACTAAATCCTTTAGCACCTTCCGCAATACCCGCTCGACGTTCGAAAGATTGCCTGCACGCTTAGAAGAGAATGTCATGTCGTCGGCATAACGAGTATAGCGCACCTTATCCTTTGCAACCAGTCCAGCGATACACTGGTCGAAATCGAACATTAGAACGTTGGACAGAGTGGGGGAAGAGGGCGCGCCGATGGCGAGACGCAGTTTCGAACTGCGCTTTGTTCGGTGGAAAAGGAGATTGGCGGTTAGCCGTATATCTTCTTCGTTATCAAACACACCATGCCGTTCGCAGTAAGCTCTCCAGTCACTCGCAACAATAGAGGGAAAAAAATCTGAAAAGTCGAATTTGAGAATGGCGCCACCTCCAGCATGAGCAGCTGCGTTATCTTTGATGGATCTTCCTTCACGATAAGCCATTGCCGCACTATGAACGGGAAGCTGAGACAGCACATCATTGACCAATACACGCTGGAGAAATTTCACTTCGCGAGCTGGTTGCGAAATGATTCTCTCTCCACCATTTCGTTTTGGTATCGTATAGGTTTTGTAGCGCGATGGTGCAGTCAAAACAATCAATCGTACGTCGCTTTCGCTCAATCCGCACGCTGCCGCAAGGGTTTGAATGATAGAAGACAATTTACATGCCTTTACTGGCTTGTTGTATCGCAGCGAACCTAAGTTTGTCCTTTTCCATCCAGTGCTGACGGATCGCAAGACGGCGTCGCGACTTGTTCATCTCTTTCGCGCCTTCCTTCATTGGCAGTACAGCAGCATCTATGCCCTTAGAGACACTAAGGCTGGTCTGCACATAATAATCTTTTGAACCCTTGGAAATACAAGTTAACCAACCGACTGATATTGCGCAGAGTAGGTATCCTCTTATCTGGTTATCACTCTTTTCTGTATTAAACAATTTTAGAATCCATGATATTTCTTGCGCTGTGAGGGCGCCGTACTCTTGTACGAGGCCGACAATCAGTTTGATAACATGTCCAGCCCGCCCCTGGTCAAACGTCGTCGAGTCGCGTGTTGCACTGAGTCGCTGTTCCAGTGGCCCATCAAGCATCTCCACCAGCTTCTTCTTGTCTACACTTGTTGCTGATTTTCCATTAAGGCCGACGTCGTCGTCAGCCACGACGTGGATGGCCTCACGACCGACCTCGCGCGAGATGCGCTGCAATGGCCCCAGCTTAATGAACGATGGCTCATTCCAGTGGTTTTCGCGAATAACAACGAATAAACGATTCATGATTTCATCTATTACGGCGAATGCACCGAGTTCTGCCAAGCTGCCTTCGCTTTCGCAGAATAAAATAATCAGCCTGACAATCTGCGCAATATCTGTTTCGAACATAAGTATGTCATCATAATTTTTCCGAAAATCAAATTGCTTAGTTATTTCTTCTGCCTGAATCAATTCTAAATTGTTTATTGCCTTTGGAGGAGGAAAGGCCTTAAGGAATGCATCCCGAAGCGATTTTGGGGTTGGGTCGCCGATGTCGCCGTATTGTCCTCCGCATAAAAGAATGACGTCGAACGGCTCCTTCACATGGATACGTTCGACGTCAATGTCTTCAGCGTAGGGCAACAATTGCTTACCTTTAAGGACTCGGAAGATGGCTTTGGGCCATCGAGCGGAGCGGTCCTCGACGATGGCCCAAAGCCATCTTCCGAGGCCGCAAGTGGGGACAATAAAATTAGACCGGGCGAAACGCCTGGCCAAGTGCCTTTCGGCACTTTACGCGTAAGCATATCTTATCCTAATGAGAGTATATATCGTCGTCAATGGAGAGTTTTCAGGATATTTCAGCGGATTGTAATCAACTTTCGGTGGTTAAGCTGTCTGGTCGTTCATGGCCCAGACTAAACAGGGCGCGCGGCTGAGAAGCTGTGGCTTTGGTTTAGAAGATATAGAGTTTTTTTCGATGTGAATGGCCTCCGAGCAGTGATGTCTGGCTAGTTCCCAGCCTCACTTTTGTCCACGTCTGCTACGAGTCGGTTCGGAATCGCGAGCTAATCTTTGTGCGTCTACCATTTTCTTTCATAGGAATAGGATTTCCTTTGGATTCACTGTTTTGTGCAAAACTTCTGGGCAGATATTTAATGCCGTATGTCCATGGGTGCCAATGGGTTCTGTCGCCGCGTTGCCTGACCTTCAGCTCTCGCTTTCCCACTATATTGACGTGCCACCATCCCCTTGCCAGCCTCCGTCCGCAATGGCATACTAGTATGCAAGTTGCCGCGATGGACGCCATGACCGACTCGCCGACCTCATCCGCCCCCACCGACATCCGCGGCCCCCGCCTGCACGGGGTCTACGACGCCCTGCGCGCCGCCGTGCTGTCGGGGGAGATCCGCCCCGGCGAGGGGATTTCGGAAACCCGCGTGGCCGCCCGCTACGGCGTCAGCCGCACCCCGGTGCGCGAGGCCTTCCGCCGGCTGGCCGACGAGGGGTTCCTGCGCATCGTGCCGCAGGTCGGCACCTTCGTGGCGCCGATCCAACTCGGCGCGGTGTCCGACAGCCAGTTCATCCGCGAGACCCTGGAGTGCCGGACCGTGCGTCTGGCCGCCGAACGGGCGGAGGCGGCGGACGTCGCCTCGCTCACCCGGCTTCTCGACTCGCACCGTACGGTTATGTCCCCCGACCGCCATTCCGAGTTCTTCGCCCTGGACGAGGCCACCCACGCCGAGCTGGCCCGCATCGCCGGGCGTCCGGCGGTGTGGGATTTGCTGGTCGCCGTCAAGGCGCAGCTCGACCGCGTGCGTTTCCTGTCGCTGCACAGCGAAGGCTGGGCGGCCAAGATCGTCGGCGAGCACCAGAGCATCGTGGACCGCGTCGCCGCCCGCGACCCCGACGGGGCGGAGGAGGCCATGCGCGCCCATCTGCGCACCGTCTTCGCGGCGGTGGACGAGATCGCCCGAACCAACAGCCACTTTTTCGAGACGTAAAGCCCTTATGCGGAGTGTTCCATGCGCCTGAGCCCCGACACGCTGCCCTCGCTGCGCCATGGCGTGCAGCGCCCCGGCTATGACCGTGCCGCGCTGACCACCGGAATCGTCCATCTGGGCATCGGCGCCTTCCACCGCGCCCATCAGGCGGTCTACACCGACGACGCCCTGGCCCGGTCCTTCGGTCCCTGGGGCATCGCCGGGGTCAGCCTGCGCAGCCCCGACACGCGCGACGCGCTGGAGCCGCAGGGCGGCCTTTATACCGTCGCGGTGCGCGACGCCGCCGGCGAGCGGCTGCGGGTGATCGGCTCGGTCACCGAACTGCTGGTCGCTCCGGAGGACCCCGCCGCGGTGCTGGACCTCCTGACCCGCCCCTCCGTCCGCATCGTCACCCTGACCGTGACCGAGAAGGGCTATTGCCACGACCCGGCGACCGGCGCGCTGAACGAGGCCCATCCGGACATCGTCCACGACCTCGCCAACCCGGAACGCCCGCGCAGCGTGCCCGGCTTCCTGGTGGAGGCTCTGATCCGCCGCCGCGCCGCCGGGGTGGAGCCCTTCACGGTGCTGAGCTGCGACAACCTGCCGAGCAACGGCGACACCGCCGCGGGCCTGCTGCGCCGCTACGCCGAACTGCGCGACCCTGCGCTGGGGACGTGGTTCGCCGGGAACGTCGCCTGCCCGAACAGCATGGTCGATCGCATCGTGCCGGCCACCACCGACGCCGACCGCGACCGTGTGTCGGATGGGCTGGGCCTGCGCGACTCCTGGCCGGTGGTGACCGAGCCGTTCAGCCAGTGGGTGATCGAGGACCGCTTCCCCACCGGGCGCCCGGCCTGGGAGCTGGAGGGCGCGGAGCTGGTCCCCGACGTCCATCCCTATGAGACGATGAAGCTGCGCCTGCTGAACGGCAGCCACTCCACGCTCGCCTATCTCGGCTATCTCGCCGGCTACGAGACGGTGTCGGACACCATGGCCGATCCGGCCTTCGTCCGGCTGATCCGCGGCCTGATGGACGAGGAGGCCGGGCCGACGCTGCACATGCCGCCGGGCGCCGACCTCGGCCATTACAAGGACGCGCTGATCGAGCGCTTCCGCAATCCCGCCCTGCGCCACCGCACCTGGCAGATCGCCATGGACGGCACGCAGAAGCTGCCGCAGCGGCTGCTCGGCACGATCCGCGACCGGCTGGCCGCCGGGGCGCCGATCGACCGGCTGGCGCTGGGGGTGGCGGGCTGGATGCGCTACGTCTCCGGCACCGACGAGGCGGGCCGCCCCATCGACGTGCGCGACCCCATGGCCGCCAAGCTCGCCGAGCTGGCGGCGGAGGCGGGGCCGGACGCCGACCGTCTGGCGACCGCCCTGTTCGGGCTGAGCGCCGTCTTCGGTGACGACCTGCCGCGCGACCCGCGTTTCACCGGGCCGGTGACCGACGCGCTGCGCCGGCTCTACGCCGAGGGCGCCCGCGCCGTCGTGCAATCGGTCGCGGCGGAGGCGGCGGGCTGAGGCGCCCCAACCTGCAAATCCCATCGAGACACGCCGGATTCGGCACAGCACTCTTTTTCAAGGAGCAGACCATGGAACAGACTTGGCGTTGGTTCGGACCGGACGATGTGATCCGGCTCAACCACATCCGTCAGACCGGCGCCACCGGCATCGTCACCGCCCTGCACCAGATCCCCTACGGTGTGGTCTGGTCGGTCGAGGAGATCGAGGAGCGCAAGGCGATGATCGCCGCCGACCCCTCGCTGGGCCTGCGCTGGAGCGTGGTGGAAAGCCTGCCGATCCATGAGTCCATCAAGATCGGCGAGGGCGACCTGACCCCGCTGTTCGACAACTACCGCCAGTCGCTGCGCAACCTCGCGGCCTGCGGGGTGACGACGGTCTGCTACAACTTCATGCCGATCCTCGACTGGACCCGCACCGACCTCGCCGCGCCGGTGCCGGGCGGCGGCACCTCGCTGCGCTTCAACGCCCATGAGCACGCCGCCTTCGACGTCTTCATGCTGGAGCGTCCGGGCGCCGAGGACGATCATTCGCCCGAGGTGCTGGCCCGCGCCCGCGCCTGGTTCGACAAGGCGTCGGAGGACGATAAGAAGAAGCTTCTCGCCAACATCATGGCCGGCCTGCCGGGCGCCTTCGACCGCTACGATATTCCGGGCCTGCGCAAGATGCTCGCCCGCTACAAGGACATGAGCCACGGCGCGCTGCGCGAGACGCTGGCCCGCTTCCTGCGCGAGGTGATCCCGACCGCGGAAGAGGTGGGCATCCGCATGTGCATCCACCCCGACGACCCGCCGCGTCCGCTGATGGGCCTGCCGCGCATCGTCAGCAACGAGGACGACCTGGACTTCATCGTCAACGTCATCGATTCGGAGGCCAACGGCATCACCTTCTGCACCGGCTCGCTCGGCGCCGGGGCGAAGAACGACGTGCCGGCGATGATCAAGCGCTTCGCCCCGAAGGTCACCTTCGCCCATCTGCGCAACGTGAAGAAGGACCCCGACGGCTCCTTCCAGGAAGCCGAGCATCTGGGCGGCGACGTCGACATGGTGTCGGTCGTCACCACGCTGCTGGAGGAGCAGAAGCGCCGCAAGGACACCGGCAATCCGAACTGGCGCATCCCCTTCCGTCCCGACCACGGGCACGAGCTGCTGGACGACGTGGGCAAGAAGACCCACCCCGGCTATCCGGCGATCGGGCGCCTGCGTGGTCTGGCGGAAATCCGTGGCGTGATGACCGCCGTGGCCTCGATGCGTCAGCTCCCGGTCTGATCGGTCGGGACGTTTGATTGGGTCCGGCACCGGAGGCCTGACCGTTTGGTGGAGGAGGGGAGCGCTATGGCACAGTGCTTCCCTCCGTCGTCGGGACGGACGAGTCGCAGCGGGTCGCCCTCTTCCGTGGCCGTGTGGCCGATCTCTTGACCAGCCTGCGCGCTCTTGTCGCGTGTCCAGGGGGCATCATGCCGGACCTGATGCCGGCATCCTGAAGGGCAGGGGAGCGCAAAAGGCCGTTTGCATTCGAATAAAATGCTTAATGAAACGCCCTGGGAGCGCGCTGTCTTCTTTTTCTCACACCCTTCGCACTCAGCCCTGAGAAGGTTTTTTCAATAATTTCCGCTGCTTAGTGCGCTCATCACTTTCTTTCGGCGGAAGCATGAAAAGCCATGGCAAAAACATCACAATCAATTAAAATCAGGATTGTGGTGTCGGTCCTTCGGGTGCCCGCGCCTCGACGACAAGGGAAGTGATTGGGATGAGCAACCGTCAGAATCCGCGATACGCCGCCGCCATGCTTCTTCGTGTGGTCGCTGCGAACGGGCGCTGCCATGTTCGTCCGATCGATCAGGTGCCGAAGAGCGCTCAGGAGATCGAGCTCGAACGCTTCCTGGGTGATGGCCTCGCCCCCCAGCCGTCCGAACGCCGGCGGACTGTTCCCCTCCGCGCCTGATCCGCAGGCTGTTTTCAGAAAAACGCGCTGCGGTGAAAAAAGCTCTTGCCGGGTTTGGCCGAGCCGCCTATAACCCGGCTCCCACGACGCCGGGGCCGCTGAGAAGCGCGACGGCGGCAGGGAAAAGGCAGAGATGCCGAAGACGAGACGAAGTAACATCAGGCCAGCGTGAAAACAAAGGCTTGACAGACCAAGTCGAACCTTCTAGATACAGCGCCCCGACGCGCCGCAC
>NZ_JAEPIV010000061.1:11065-11721 GCF_016632405.1 Azospirillum aestuarii | reverse complement strand
TGGTCACCCACCTCGATACGCCGCCCTCCTCAGACCGTCATCACCCAGATTCCAGCATAGCTCCCGTCCAGCCCGAGGTCGAGTTGATCGGCATCGAGCCGTTCGGAGCGCCGCCCGAAGACGGTGCGCTGCATCTGCCGGAGTTGCTGGCGCAGCGCCTCCAGCTCCGCCAAATCAGCCTTCTGGCGCTCCACGACCTCGGCCAGATCGCGCACCAACTGCTGGAGCAGGGCCGGATCGGCGGGCAGTTTGTCGAGGTCGAAGCGCATGGCCAATTGTACCTCGGATCACGGCTCCAGACCAGCCAAGCCCGCGGATTTCCTCAACTTTTCTCCCTATCACCCCGCCACCGTCGGGCGTGAGGCCGGAATGGCGTGGCGCCATTCCAACCCCTCCAGGAGCAGGGACAGTTCCGCCGGCGTCAGCACCACCGTGCCGCCCGGTGTCCGCGTCGTTGGCCAGACAAAGCGCCCCTTTTCCAGCCTTTTGGCGAACAGGCACAGGCCGTTCTGATCGGCGTAGAGAATTTTCACGCGCCCGGCACCTTTCCCCCGGAAGATGTAAAGGTGGCCGCAGAACGGGTCCTTGCCGAGGGCTTGCTGCACCAGCAGCGCCAGCCCATCGAAACCGCGGCGCATGTCGCAGGGTTCCAACGC
>NZ_JAEPIV010000061.1:0-11002 GCF_016632405.1 Azospirillum aestuarii | reverse complement strand
GCGCAGCGCCTCGGCATCGACGTCCCGCCCGACCCGCAACCGGCGTCCTCCGGCCAATTCGATCTCGATCAGGCCGGCACCGGATGGGAGTGACGGGGTGAAGGGGAGAACCGGCGTGGTGTCCGCCACCTCCACCGGCGCAAAGAGGGGCGGCGGCTTGGCTGGGGTGAGCATCTGGCGGCGCCAGCGGAACAGCAGGCTGGGATCGACCCCGCGCCGGCGTGCGACCAGCGACACGCTCACGCCCGGCTCGCAGGTTTCCGCCACCAGTTGCTCTTTCGCCGTCTGCGACCAGCGCCGGCGACGGGGAGCCGCCTCGACGATCTCCATCACCAGCGGAGCGCTCGCCGTCATAGGGACAGCACCAGGACTATCCCTATGACCGGGAGCGCTCATCTCCTCCACCGCGGCAAAGCGGCGCGACCACCGCCCCAAGGCCCACCGTCCGATCCCATGGGCCTCGGCATAGCCCTTCAACGTCAGCCCGCTGTCCTTCCAGGCCTCGACATGACCGCGCCAATAACTCTCCAACTCCCGACCCGACATGCTCTTTCTCCGCTGATGTGCGACCAGCGGATTATTTCATGAACCAGATTCAGGTCGGATGTGTCGTCACGCAACGCTTACCCTCGGCCGACAATCCGTTCGCCGTCCCCGTGGCTGTGCTCATGGGCCTACCACTCTACTCGAACGCCACCGGGGTCATACCGGTCGCTGAGGCCCTGCTCGCCAAAGCCGTCCCAATCGGCACCGTGATTGCCTTCATGATGAGCGTCGTGGCCATCTCGCCGCCCGAGTTCATCATGCTGCGCAAGGTGCTCAAGCTCCAGATGCTGGCCTTCTTCGGCAGCTTCCTGACCATCGCCTTTGTGCTGGTCGGCTATCTGCTCAACATCCTCTTCACCTGAACCACGAACGTCCGGATGCTCCGGACAAGGAGCTTCGGAAAAGGAGGACATCATGAAGATCGTCAAGGTGCTCGGCTCCGGCTGCAAGAACTGCGTCACCACCGCCAAGCTGATCGAGGAGAAGGCCGCCGCTCTGGGCGTCGCGGTCCAGGTGGAAAAGGTCACCGACATTGCCGCAATCATGGGCTACGGCGTGATGAGCACGCCGGGCGTGGTCGTCGACGAGAAAGTCGTCCATGCGGGCGGCATCCCCAAGCCGGAGGCGATCGCGAAATGGCTGGCGGCGTGATGCCGGAAAGCGCGATCCGCCGGGCGCGCGGGCTGACCGCCGAACTGAACCGCAGTTGCCGCTGCGTTACGCTGGATCGCGCAGCCCTGATGCGGGTCCTGGAGGCGGAGGCGGGCGAGCCAGGTCTGTGGGAGTCGCTGGCCACCTCGCACGCGCACCTGTTCTCCGCCGCGCCGATGTTCGTCGCGGCAGCGGATGTGGAGCGCATGCGGGCAGTGGTCCGCGCCATTGAGGCGGCGGCGCGGCTGCCCGGCTACGTGGAGGCGGCACTCGCCCGAGCGCCGGAGATCGCCCGCTTCAATCCGGGCCCGACAGGCGTCTTCATGGGCTACGACTTCCACCTCGAGGCCGACGGCCCGAAGCTGATCGAAGTGAACACCAACGCCGGAGGCGCCTTCCTCAACGCACTCCTGGCGCGCGCGCAGTGGGCCTGCTGCGGTGAAACGGCGCCTGGGAACGCCGTGCCGTCGCCCGGCGGCTTCGACGATGCGGTCTGGCGCATGTTCGAAGCGGAGTGGCGGCGCCAGCGGGGCACCGGCGCCCCGGCGAGCGTTGCCATCGTCGACGACGAGCCGCGAAGCCAGTTCCTGTACCCGGAGTTCCTGCTGGCGCGCCGCCTCTTCGAGGCTCATGGCGTGGCGGCGGTGATCGCCGACCCGCGCAGCCTGTCCCATGCGGGCGGACGGCTGCTGGCCGATGGGCGGCCGATCGATTTGGTCTACAACCGTCTCGTCGATTTCGCCTTTGAGCGGCCGGAGCACGCCGCCATACGCGCCGCCTATCTGGCTGGCGCGGTCGTCGTCACACCAAACCCCCATCTGCACGCGCTGTTGGCCGATAAGCGGAACCTGCTGGCCTTGTCCGATCCGGCGCGGCTCGCGTCGTGGGGCCTGAATCCCGCCTCGGCGGCGCTGCTCGCGGATGCGGTCCCGACGACGGTCGAGGTCACGCCCGATAACGCAGACGACCTTTGGCAGCGACGCCGTGAACTGTTCTTCAAACCGGCCGGGGGCTATGGAAGCAAGGCCGCCTATCGGGGCGACAAGCTGACCAAGGGCGTCTGGGCGCGGATCGCGGCGGGCGGCTACGTCGCGCAGCGTTTTGCGCCGCCGGGCGAGCGCGCGAACGCGGCCGATGCCGCCGCGCCGCTCAAGGCTGACGTTCGGCTCTACAGCTACGAGGGCGAGGTGCTGCTCGCGGCGGCACGCTTGTATCAGGGCCAGACCACCAACTTCCGCACGCCGGGCGGCGGGTTCGCGCCGGTGTTCGCGGTCGCGTGAGCCGCCGACGCCCATCGGGGTGACGGAAGACGCTCGCGCCCGGCGCGGCAAAAGTGGATGTCCTGGCGATTCCGAGATGCCTTGATCCGTCTCAAGACGTTGCGCGCGCCACCAGGCGCAGGCTGAGGCGACACGGACCTACCAGAAAGCGGCGCTCGGCATTTTCGAAGGGGGCGACCATGCACATCGATCTGGACGCACTGGAAGCCAAGGCCAGAGCCGCAAAGGCGGTCTGGCCGGGGCCATGGCGCGTCGTGTCGAGTCGTCCGGGGAGCTTGGCCGACGGCGTGATGAGCGGCGTCGGACGTTCCAGGTGCGGCGTGCCGAAGGCGGTCGCGGAACATATGGCGGCGAGTGGCCCGGACACCGTGCTCATGCTCATCCACACGATCAAGGAGTGGCGCTAGACACCCGGCGGCCTGCCTTCGGCAGGTCGACAAACGGGGGGCGAGCCCTCTCGGTTCGGCCCCAGAATCCCCCAGGGAAGGAGGAACACCATGGCGCATCGAAACGTGGTCATCTGCAACGCCGTCCGCACGGCGATCGGCACGTTCGGCGGCACCCTCAAGGCGACACCGGCGCCCGAGCTCGGCGCGGCCGCCATCGGGGCGGTCTTGGCCCGCTCGGGCCTGAAGGGCAGCGACATCGACACGGTGGTCATGGGAAACGTCATCCAGGCCGGGGTCCGGATGAATCCGGCCCGGCAGGCGGCGATCCACGGGGGCTTGCCCGTCGAGGTGCCCGCGATGACCGTCAACCGCGTGTGCGGCTCCGGCGCCCAGGCCATTGCCTCGGCGGCCCAGGAGGTCATGCTGGGGTTCGTCGACAGCGCCCTCGCTGGAGGCATGGAGAACATGGATCTGGCGCCGTACCTTGCGCTTGGCGGTCGCTGGGGCTACCGGATGGGCGATGGCAAGCTCGTCGACGCCATGCTCTACGACGGGCTGAACGACGCCTTCTCCGGCCAGCACTCCGGCTGGCACACTGAGGATCTCGTGAAGAAGATGGAGATCAGCCGCGCCGACCAGGACCGGTGGGCGGAGCGGTCGCAACAGCGCTTCGCGAAGGCGCAGGCTGCGGGGCTGTTCGACGCCGAGATCCTGCCCGTCGAAATACCCGGCCGCAAGGGGCCAACCGTGTTCGGCAAGGACGAGCACAACCGCCCGGAAACCACGCTGGAATCATTGGCCAAGCTGAAGCCCGCCTTTCGTCCGGATGGAACGATCACCGCGGGCAGCGCACCGGGCCTGAACAGTGGTGCCGCGGCGATGATCGTCGCCGACGCAGTCTGGGCTGAGACTCACGGGTTGCAACCGATGGCCCGGCTGGTCTCCTATGGTGTCGGTGCGGTCGAGCCCGGCATGTTCGGCCTTGGCCCCGTTCCGGCCGTGCGCCAGGCACTCGAGCGCGCCGGATGGACAGTCGGCGACATCGAGCGCATCGAGATCAACGAGGCGTTCGCCGCCATCACCCTGGCCGTGTTGCGTGACCTCGGTCTTCCCGAGGATGTCGTGAACGTCGAAGGCGGCGCCATCGCGCACGGACACCCGATCGGCGCGTCCGGCGCCGTGCTGACAACCCGCCTGCTGCACTCGATGCGCCGCGACGGTCTTCGGCGGGGTGTCGTGACTCTGTGCATCGGCGGCGGCCAGGGCATCGCGTTGGCCCTCGAGAGCATGGGCTGATCGCCAGCAATGACGTTGGGATGACCCAAGGAGGAACGCTATGACCAACGAAAAGCCATCAACTCCACTCCACAGCTTGGATCGCGAAAGCAAGCCGATGAATCCGGGCGACGCTGCACCGGAGGGGACACCGGGTACTGGCGAGGACGTTTGCCCGAAGTGTCACGGGAGCGGTCAGATCGACAGCAAGCCGTGCATCAATTGCGGTGGGACCGGTTTCATCATTGAGGCCATTGGCGGCGCCTGACCGGGTCCGGGTATTGTGGATGGGGCAGCCGCTGTGCTGCTGGCGACGGCTGTCCCATTGTCACATCGTCGGTGGGGCCGGGAGACCGATCGGCGGATTGGTTTGCCATGGTCGAGGCGCAGCGAGCGTTACAAAAGATCTTACAACTCGCCATGCGCCCACTTGCTAAATATTTATCTATTTTTTGAAGAACAGCATGGTCGCCGATTCTATTGGTGAAGGTTTGCTCTGGATCAATGAGCGCGCTTCTGACCTTCCCTACACTTTCAGCAAACAGAATAAGAATCGCACAGCCTGGGGAGGTTTCGCCACATGTTCCAGGTGCGCATACACGGTCGTGGTGGACAGGGCGCGGTGACGGCCGCCGAGATGCTCTCGGTCGCCGCCTTCAAGGAAGGTCGGCACGCCCAGGCCTTTCCCAGCTTCGGGTCGGAGCGGATGGGCGCTCCCGTTGTCTCCTTCTGCCGGATCGCCGACACGGAAATCCGCACTCGTGAGCCGGTCTCCGCGCCCGACGCGCTGATCGTGCTGGACCCCACGCTCTTCCATTCGGTGGACGTCTTTCAGGGACTGCCGGAGACGGGCTACGTGCTGATCAACTCCTCACGCACCTTCGAGGAGTTGCACATCGCCGATTTTATGAAGCGCTTTCCATTCGGCCACACGCACTGCGTTCCGGCGACCGAGTTGGCCCGCCAGCATGTCGGCCGCCCGGTGCCCAACGCCGCCCTCCTGGGCGGCTTCGCCGCCATCACCGGTCAGATCCGCATCGAGTCTGTGCTGGCCGCCATCCGCGAGACTTTCCCCGGCGCCATCGGGGAAGCGAACGCCAAGGCGGCCGTCGCCGCCTACGAACACTGCCTCGCCTGATCCGCGGGAGGACTTGCCATGCTGAAGCAAATCGAAGGCAGTCGGGCGATGGCGAACGCTATCGCCCTCTGTCGTCCCGAGGTCATCTGCGCCTACCCCATCACGCCGCAGACCCACATCGTCGAAGGACTGGCGGAACTGGTGCGCGACGGGTGCCTGACCAACTGCGAGTACCTGAACGTCGAGTCCGAATTCGCCGCGCTGTCGGTAGCCATCGGCGCCTCCGCGGCGCGCGCGCGCGCCTACACCGCCACCTCCAGCCAGGGCCTGCTGTTCATGATGGAGGCGGTCTACAACGCCTCCGGCCTTGGCCTGCCCATCGTCATGACGCTGGGCAACCGGGCGATCGGTGCACCGATCAACATCTGGAACGACCATTCCGACGCCATGGCGGTGCGCGACGCCGGTTGGATCATGCTCTTCGCCGAGACCAACCAGGAGGCCGTAGACCTGCACATCCAGGCGTTCAAGCTGGCTGAGGAACTGTCCTGCCCGGTGATGGTCAACGTCGACGGCTTCATCCTGACCCACGCGGTCGAGCGCGTCGACATGCCGACGCAGGAGCAGGTGGACGCCTTCCTGCCGCCCTTCGAGCCGGTGCAGGTGATCGACCCCGCCGCCCCCATTTCCATTGGGGCTATGGTCGGGCCGGACGCCTTCATGGAGGTGCGCTACCTCGCCCACCACAAGCAGATGCGGGCCCTCGACCGGATCCCCGCTCTGGCGGCTGAGTTCCAGGCGGTCTTCGGGCGCGAGTCCGGCGGGCTCGTGCGCCCCTACCGCACCAAGGACGCCGAGACGATCGTCGTCGCCATGGGCTCGGTGATCGGCACGATCAAGGACATGGTGGACGCGATGCGCGCCGATGGCCACAAAGTGGGCGCGCTCTCGATCTGCTCCTTCCGCCCCTTCCCGCTGGAGGAGGTGCGCGCGGCCCTCTACGACGCTCGCCGCGTCGTGGTGCTGGAGAAGGCGTTGGCGGTGGGCATGGGCGGCATTCTCGCCTCGCACGTCCGCATGGCGCTGCGCGGGCACGGCACGCGCGTCTACACACTCATCGCCGGTCTGGGCGGGCGGCCCATTACCCAGGCGTCGCTCACCCGCTTCGTGGACATGGTAGAGGGCGAACCGCACACCGACGTGCACTTCCTCGACCTCAAGCATGACGTGATCGAGGCCGAACTGGCCCGTGCCGCCGAGACGCGCCGCGCCGGTCCCATCGCCGAGAACGTGCTGCGCCGGGTCACCCCCGGCGGTGTGCTGTAAGGGAGGACACGATGACCCAGACCGTCAAGTTCTACCAGACCGGCACGCTGACCGTTGGCAACCGCCTGCTGGACGAGACCAGACGCACCGTCCAATCCTCTATCGACCGCTCCAACGCGCTGACCAGCGGCCACCGCGCCTGCCAGGGCTGCGGCGAGGCGCTGGGCGCGCGCTACGCCATCGACGCGGCGATGCGCGCCACCCAGGGCAACATTGTTTGCGTCAACGCGACTGGCTGCCTGGAGGTGTTCACCACGCCCTACCCGGAATCCTCCTGGCAGGTGCCGTGGCTCCACTCCCTGTTCGGCAACGCCGCCGCAGTGGCCGCCGGGGTGGCCGCGGCGATGCGCGTCAAAGGCAAGCCCAACGTCCGTGTGGTGGCCCAAGGCGGCGACGGCGGCACCACCGACATAGGCTTCGGCTGCCTGTCCGGCATGTTCGAGCGCAACGACGACGTGCTGTATATCTGCTACGATAATGAAGGTTACATGAACACGGGCGTGCAGCGATCCTCCGCGACGCCCCCGGCGGCGCGCACCGCCACCACACCCGCGGTGGGCGAGGCGCCGGGCAACGTCTTTGGCACCGGCAAGAGCGTGCCGCGGATCGCCATGGCGCACGACATCCCCTACGTCGCCACCGCTTCGGTCGCCGATCTCCACGACCTCGAGGCCAAGGTGACCAAGGCCATGGGCATCCGCGGCGCGCGCTACATCCACATCATGGTCCCGTGTCCGCTCGGTTGGGGCTCGGCGAGCCATGACACCGTCAAGCTGGCGCGGCTGGCTGTGGAATGCGGACTGTTCCCGCTGTTCGAGGCGGAGCACGGCGAGGTCACCGCCTCGCGGCCCATCCGGCGCAAGGTGCCGGTGACGGACTACCTGAAGCCGCAAAAGCGGTTCGCCCATCTCTTCAACCCCGACAACCCGCACGGCGGCGAGGCGATCGCCCGGCTCCAGGCGATGGCCGAGGCCAACTGCCGCCGCTTCAACCTGCTTCGAGCCGAGGAGGCCGTGTGATGCAGAAACGCCCCTTCGCCATCACGCTCGACGTCGGTTCCTCGCTCGTCAACCGCACCGGGTCCTGGCGCACGCTGAAGCCGGTCTACGCCGACCACCTGCCACCCTGCAACGCCCAGTGCCCGGCCGGGGAGAACATCCAGGGCTGGCTCTTCCACGCCGAAAGCGGCGACTACCGTGCCGCCTGGGAAAAGTTGGTCGAGGAGAACCCGCTGCCCGCCATCATGGGGCGCACCTGCTATCACACCTGCGAGAACGCCTGCAACCGCGCCCGGCTTGACCAGCCGATCAGCATCCACGCGGTCGAGCGCTTCCTTGGCGATCTCGCCATCCGCGAGGGGTGGCGGGCGCCGGTCGGCGCGGCCCGGTCCGGCAAGAGGGTGCTGGTGATCGGCGCGGGCCCGTCGGGCCTGTCCGCCGCCTATCACCTCACGCGCCTGGGCCACAGCGTGGATCTGGTGGATGCCGGTCCCAAGCCCGGCGGCATGATGCGCTTCGGCATCCCGAAGTACCGTCTCCCGCGCGAGGTGCTGGATGCCGAGGTGCAGCGCATCCTCGACATGGGCGTGACGCTGACGCTCAACACCAAGATCGATAACATTCCCGAGACGATGGCGGAGCGCGGCTACGAAGCCTGCTTCGCCGCCATCGGTGCGCATCTGGCCAAGCGCGTGGACATCCCCGCCGTCTCAGCCGGGCGCATCCTGGACGCCGTCTCGGTCCTGCGCTCGATGGAGACAGCCGACGAGCCCCCGAAGCTGGGCCGCCGCGTGGTGGTCTACGGTGGCGGCAACACCGCCATCGACGTGGCTCGCACCGCCAAGCGCCTGGGGGCCGAAGAGGCGCTGGTCGTCTACCGCCGCACGCGCGATATGATGCCCGCCCACGCCTTCGAGGTCGAGGAGGCGCTGGAGGAAGGCGTCGTCATGCGCTGGCTCTCCACCATCAGGACCATGGATGAGGGCACGCTGACCGTCGAGAAGATGGTGCTCGGCCCCGATGGCTGGCCCCAGCCGACCGGCGAGTTCGAGACCATCGAGGGTGACACGCTGATTCTCGCCCTGGGGCAGGACGTCGACACGTCGGTCATCACGAACGTCCCTGGGGTTTCCGTCAACAAGGACCACACCATCGCCGTCGGCCCCGACCTCCAGACCGGCTTCCCCGGCCTGTTCTGCGGCGGCGACATGGTGCCCGCCGAGCGCACGGTGACGGTGGCCGTCGGGCATGGCAAGAAGGCCGCCCGCCACATCGACGCTTACCTGCGCGGCACCCGGTACGAACCTGCGCCGAAGCACTCCCTCGCGACCTTCGAGCGTCTGAACACCTGGTACTACACGGACGCGCCACGCACCGTGCAGCCGGTGCTCAACGACCTGCGCCGCCGCACCACCTTCGACGAAGTTACAGGTGGCCTCGACGAAAGCAACGCACTGTTCGAGGCCCGTCGATGCCTCAGCTGCGGCAACTGCTTCGAATGCGACAACTGCTTCGGCGTGTGTCCCGACAACGCCGTGGTGAAGCTCGGCTCCGGCAACCGATTCCGTTTCAACTACGACTTCTGCAAGGGCTGTGGCCTGTGCGCCGCCGAATGCCCCTGTGGCGCGATCGACATGGTCGAGGAGGTGAGGTGATGTGGTGGACGGCCCTTTTCCCGAATGCCGGTGAAAAGCGTTGGATGTCGAAGACACCACCTCATGGGAGCCAGCGATGGGCGTGACGACGATCGGTCTGGATCTGGCGAAAAATGTTTTCCAGGTTCATGGCATCGACGGAGACGGGGAGGTTCTGGTCCGTCGGCAGTTGCGACGGGGCGAAGTGCTGAAGTTCTTCCAAGGCCTGCCGGCATGCCTGGTGGGGATGGAAGCGTGTGGAACGGCGCACCACTGGGCGCGGGAAATCGCGGCGCTGGGCCATACGGTGAAGCTGATGCCGCCTGCCTACGTCAAACCCTATGTGAAGCGGGGGAAAACCGATGCCGCCGATGCCGAGGCGATCTGCGAGGCGGTGACCCGACCGACGATGCGCTTCGTGGCCGTCAAGACCGTCGATCAGCAGGCTGCCTTGATGCTGCACAAGACCCGTGACCTGCTGGTTCGGCAGCGGACGATGCTGATCAACGCCTTGCGCGGTCACCTCGCGGAATTCGGCATCATCGCGGCCAAAGGCCCAAGCGGGACGAAAGCCGCCATCGAGGCGCTGCACGAGGCGCAGGATCGTCTGCCGGAACTGGCGCGACGGGCGCTGCACGGCCTCGTCGATCAGCTCCGCCTGCTCGGCGAGGAAATCGACCGGTTGGAGGCGCGCATTCTGGAGTGGCATCGCGCCAGCGACGTCAGCCGCCGTTTGGCGACGATCCCCGGCATCGGGCCGATCACCGCCAGCGCGATCGCCGCGGCGGTGCCGGACGGCTCACTATTCCGGTCCGGCCGGCAGTTCGCCGCATGGCTCGGCCTGACGCCGAAGGCGCACAGCAGCGGCGGCAAAGAGCGCCAGGTCGGCATCAGCAAGCAGGGCGACGGCTACCTCCGCCGCCTGCTGGTCGTTGGCGCCACGGCGGTCATGCGGTTGGCGCGCCAAGACAACGCGGCTCGATGCTGGGCGGCGAAGCTGCTGGAGCGCAAGCCCGCCAAACTCGCCGCCGTCGCCCTGGCCAACAAAACCGCGCGCATCGCCTGGGCGGTGCTGACGCGCGGCGGGACCTACACGACGCCCACTGCCGCATAGACGACGTTCGGCTCGGCAGCAAACCAAGGCGCTGCCGAGGCAGATGGCGTAAGGGTGGTGAGACGTGATGACGAACCGGTCAGACCGGGGATCGACCAAACCCACGGGGACCAAGCGCCCGGGAGCGCGCTGAGGAGCGCGCTGAGGTGATTTGGGCGTTGATCCGCGGACTTCATCAAGGCCAGCGGCCAGAGGTCGCGACAACAGGCCGGACACATGGATGCACCCGACCAACCGTCAACACGAATTCTCCTCTTGCGCCGAGAGGGCCGTCCACACATGGTCCCCGTTCCCCGGACAGTTGGATAAGCTTGGTTCGCCCATCAGGAAGGACGGACCCGATGACGGGGAAACGGAATCGGTATTCGGCGGAGTTCAAGGCGAAGGTGGCGCTGGAGGCGATCCGGGGCGAGCTGACGGTGTCGCAACTCGTGGCCAAGCACGGAGTGCACCAGACGCTGATCAACGCCTGGAAGAAGCAGGCCATCGAGGGGATGGCCGGGGTGTTCTCCGGCAAGGCGGAGGCGGCCGAGGCCTCGCATCAGGGTGAGGTGGAGAAGCTGCATGCCATGATCGGCCAACTGGTCGTGGAACGCGATTTTATGCGCAAGGCCTCCGGTCGATGAGCGTCGGCCGGAGGCGGGAGCTGATCGAGCCGGAGCATCCGCGGTTGTCGATCACCCGGCAGTGCAAGCTGGTTTCCATCAGCCG
>NZ_JAEPIV010000060.1:0-12195 GCF_016632405.1 Azospirillum aestuarii | reverse complement strand
TGACACGAACCTGAACCAAGCTTATTCCAACCGCAAATCTGTCCGGGAAACGGGGACCAGCTCACTTCTGTACGGTCGATCGCGGGTCGTCCATGCCGCCGCGCGGGCTGGCATCCCGGCCATCGACATGCCCTTCGTCGAGGTGCGCGACGCCGACGGGTGCCGCGCCGAGGCGCAACGCACCCTGGCCTTGGGCTTCACGGCGAAGATGGCCATCCATCCGAGCCAGGTTCCCACCATCAACGAAGCCTACACACCGACACCGGACGAGGTCGCCGAAGCCGAGCGGATCGTCACGGCCTGGAAGGACGCTCCGGACGGCGTCATTCAAGTCGAGGGGAAAATGGTCGAGCGCCCGATCGTGCTCGCCATGCGACGCACGCTGGCCCGCGCGCAGGCTCCCGAACGCGCATCCACATCGACGCGGCACGGTGATGCCGCCTGACGATCCTGCGGCTGGCGTGGGCCGGCCTGCAAGGGCGTACTTTAAAATTAGAAAGAGGGGGGAAGAGGCAATGCGCAGATCCGCATCATTCCGGACGAGGCTGGCGCTGGAAGCCATTGTGGCGGCGACCGCCAGCGCCGTTCTGGCGTGCCCATCCATGGCGGCGGACGTCCGGACGGGTGCCGGCCCGTCGGGGGGCGGCAATCGCCCCAACATCCTGCTGATCCTTGCCGACGATCTGGGCTATTCGGACATCGGTGCGTTCGGCGGCGAGATCCAGACGCCCAATCTCGACGCCCTGGCGCGCTCCGGTCTCCAACTGACCAACTTCCATGTGTCGCCGGCCTGTTCGCCGACGCGGGCCATGCTGATGGCCGGCACCGACAATCATGTGGCCGGACTGGGCACGATGGCGGAACTGCCGACGCCCGAGCAGAAAGGAAAAGCGGGCTACGAGGGCACCCTCGGCACCAACGTCGTGCCGTTCCCGGAACTGCTGCGCGACGCGGGCTATCACACCTACATGGCCGGGAAGTGGCACCTGGGCATGACGGAAGAGCTCAGCCCTCCGGCGCGCGGCTTCGAACAGTCCTACGCCATGCTCCAAGGCGGGGCGGGGTTCTTCGACCAGACCGGCAACGCGCCGCCGCCTGACGGCAAGGGCACGACCAAGGCGCGCTACCGCGAGAACGGCAAGCCGGCCGAACTGCCGAAGATCGAGTACACGACAAATTTCTACACGGACAAGGTCATCGAATACATCGGCAGCAACAAGGCCGATGGGAAGCCCTTCTTTGCCTATGCGGCGTACACGGCGCCGCACTTCCCCCTGCAGGCGCCCGACCACCTCATCGAGAAGTACAAGGACACGTACAAAGCGGGATACGAGGTCATCCGGAACGAGCGCTTCAAGCGCATGCAGGCAGCAGGGCTGATCCCGGCCAACATGACGCCGTCCGAGCCGCCCGCGCTCTGGCCGAAATGGGAGCAGCTTTCCCAGCAGCAAAAGGATGTTGAAGCGCGCCGGATGGCGGTTTACGCGGCCATGGTCGATTCCCTGGACCAGAACATCGGCCGGCTCGTGTCCTACCTGAAGGAGATCGGCGCGTTCGACAACACCATCATCGTCTTCCTGTCCGACAACGGCGCCGAGGGGAACGACATTCTGGACCTTGTCCCCGCCACGTGGGTCGAGGAAACCTTCGACAACAGCCTGGACAACATCGGACGTCCGGGCTCCTACGTCGGCTATGGGCCGGGGTGGGGCCATGTGAGCGCCGCCCCCTTCCGCCTTTTCAAGGCGTTCCCGACCGAGGGCGGCGTGCGCTCACCGACCATCATCTCGTACCCCAAGCTGGCGCATCGCGGAAAGATCGATGGCCAGATCTCCTCGGTGATGGATCTGGCGCCGACCTTCCTGGAGGCCGCCGGGGTCGAGCATCCCGGAAGCAGCTACAACGGCCGCGCCGTTCATGCCATGCAGGGAACCTCCCTCTGGTCCTATCTGAACGGCCGGTCCGATCGCGTCCACCCGAAGGATTACGTGTTGGGGATGGAGCTGTTCGGGCGGGCCTCCGTCAAGAAGGGCGACTGGAAGCTGGTCTGGGTGAACAAGCCGTGGGGAACCGGCGGGTGGGAACTCTACAATCTTGCCGATGATCCCGGCGAGACCCGCAACCTCATCGACGCCCAGCCGGAGAAAGCCAAAGAAATGATGGCCTCCTGGGATGAGTACCGGGAGAAGAACGGTGTGATCTTCGATGAGAAGATCGCCGGCCAGCTCCAATACAGCAATGGCACGCGCTACTACCAGGAGCTTGAGTGGTAAGCGACGCGGCATCGGCGGCCGGCCATGACCGGGAAGCGGTCGATCGCAAGGAAAGACAGACTCATGGCCTACAAAAGCGCAGTCTTCATCACGGCACTGGTGACGGCCGGCGTTGGTGCTGCCGCGGGACCGGTGATGCTCGCCTGGCCCGCTCAGGCCCCAGCCATGCCAAACCTCGCGCAGGATGCGCTGTGCGACGGTTCCGTCGCGACCCCCGGCACGAAGGAGGCGCCTCCCGGCATGGTGTGGATTCCGGGAGGGGAAACCCGGATCGGTTCCGACCAGCACTACCGCGAGGAAGGACCGGTGACGCGGGTGAGCGTCGATGGCTTCTGGATGGACCGGACCGAGGTCACGAACGCCCAGTTCCGCCGGTTTGTCGAAGCGACGGGGTATGCCACCGAGGCGGAACGCGTCGTGGACGGACCCGGCGCCGGTTCGCGGCGGCCGGCCGGCTCCGTGGTCTTCGTCGATCCGACCTCCCAGGCCGGGACAAGCGACACGTGGTGGCAACTGGTTCCCGAAGCGAACTGGCGCCATCCGGAGGGGCCCGGCAGCGACATCAAGGGCCGGGAGAACCACCCCGTGGTGCATGTCACGTACAACGATGCCGTCGCGTATGCGCGATGGCTCGGCAGGGAACTCCCCACCGAGGCGCAGTGGGAACACGCGGCCCGGGGCGGGCTGGATGGCGCGCCATACGCCTGGGGCGGCGAGTTCACGCCTCAGGGCGTGGCGCTGGCCAACACGTGGCAGGGGTATTTCCCGGTCCAGAACACGCGAGGCGACGGCTATCTGGCGACCGCCCCCGTGGGCTGCTTCGCAGCGAACGGTTACGGGCTGCGGGACATGATCGGCAACGTTTGGGAATGGACGTCGGATTGGTATCGGCCGCGGCATGACGGTCTGGGGGGCGTCAACCCGACCGGTCCCCGGCAGGAGGACAGCTACGATCCCCGGCAGCCGGGGGTTCCCAGCCGGGTCATCAAAGGCGGTTCCTTCCTCTGTGCGCAGAACTTCTGCCAGCGCTACCGGCCGGCGTCACGCCATCCGCAGGAGGTCGGCCTCGGAGCAAGCCATCTGGGGTTCCGGACCGTGCTGACTGTCCGGTAGCGGCGGTCCACGGACGTGAACCGCCACACGACCGGCGGCGCGCCGGCATCTCCTCGACCGTTCGCACCGCCGTGGCGGGATCGAAACGCGTCGTCATGGGCGCCCTGGGCCGATCCCGTCCGCCATCGGTCAGCCTCACCTGGGCGGCGAAATGACCACGGAGTTGAAGGACGAATGCGCTTGGGATCGAAGCGCGTTGCCTTCGCCACGCGGATCATGGGCGCCGGACATGGTGCCTGCATCGGCGAGGCGGATGGCCCCGGCTTGGCCGAAGATCGGCGACAGGGCAGGAAGGGACGCCACCTCATGCCCCAGGGCGGCGAGGTTTCCAATCGCGGCCCCGCCCAGGGACGCCTCGATCTTGAGGCTGTCGCGGCTGTCGGAAAACGTCCTTCCCAGAAGGAAGCGTGGCTGGGCGAGCGCCTCCTCGGGCGTCATGCCGTAATCGATCAAACCGGTGAGCAGAACGGAAAGAGTCTGCGGCTGGCCGTCCGCACCCTGGGTGCCGTAGAGAAGGTGGGGCTCCTCATTCTTGAGGGCGATGCCGGGGTTCAGGGTGTAGAAGGGCCGCTTGCCGGGCTTGATCGCGTTGCGGTCGCCGGGAACGGTCGAGAATGCCGCGCCACGGTTCTGCCAGAGGACGCCGGTATCGCCGACCAGGACACCGCTGCCCCAGTCGAAATAGGTGCTCTGCAGGACACTCGCGCAACGCCCCTGCTCGTCGGTTGCGGCGAAGAAGACCGTGTCGCCATGGCGGTAGGGATGGGGCCAGGCCAGGGCGCGCGCCGTGTCAATGGCCTCGGCCTTCCCGGCCAGACGCTGCGGGTCGAGAAAATCCCAGGGTGGTGGCTCGGAACCATCGGGGTCGGCGATGAGCGGCCGATCCAAGAAGGCCTGCTTCACCGCCTCGACCAACAGGTGGTAACGGAGCGGGCTTGCGGGGGGCAGGGCCGCCAGATCGAAGTGGGAGAGGATGCCCATGATCGCCAGCGTGGAAAGGCCTTGCGTCGGCGCCGGCGGGGCCAGCAGGGTCAGTCCGCGGTAGTCCAAGCCGACGGGAGCCTCCTCCCGCGTCCGGGTCGCCGCCAGATCCGCGGCACCCAGAGGAGAGCCCGCGGCAGCCAATCCCTCGGCCAGTTGCCGTCCGAGCCGCCCGTCATAGAAGGACCGGTAGCCGTCCTCGGCCAGCAGGGAGAGGCTGCGGGCGAGACCGGGCTGCTTGAAGAGTTCACCGGGGACGGCGCTGAAATGATCCGCGAAGCGTCCCCAGTGCGGGATCTCGTCGCGCCGGAAATCGAACCAGAAATGTTGCGAGCGGGCGGGGATGTAGCCGTCCCGGGCCAGGGCGATGGCGGGGGCGATGAGGGCGGCGAAGGGTTGGGCGCCGCCCCATTGATTCGCGCTGTAGGCCAGCGCACGACCCCAGCTGTCGACCGCGCAGGCCGAGGTGACGGTCGAGGCGGGGCCACGCAGAGGGATCGCGGCATCATAGGCGGGAAGACGGCCCGCCGCCTGTCCGATGCCGAGGAAACAGCGTTGCCGTCCTTGCCGGTCCGCCACCAGCCAGATGGCATCGCCGCCGATCCCGCAGAAATGCGGCATGACGACGGACAGGCTGGCGGCGATGGCGACCGCCGCTTCGATGGCGGTGCCGCCCCTCGCCAGGACGGCGGCCCCGGCCTCGGATGCCAGGGGGTGCGGGCTGGTGACCATTCCCGGCCGGGCGACGTTCATCTATTCCCCCATGCGCAAAGCCCGGCCGCGGTTCCGACCGGGCTGTCTTCGGCGATCAGTTGGCCTTGTAGGCGAGCTTGCGGTCGGCCAACTGCGGCAGGAACTGACGGGTGAAGACCTGTTCCGGCTTGGGCGTGGCGGTCAGCTGATAGCCTTCGACCATGATGCCGATCGAGCGGGCGAGGCGCGCGTCGTCCACATCGCCAAGGCCGATCCGGTCGACTTCGGGCGACAGGATGAGCTGCTCGTAGGAGAACTTCATGCGGGCGCGTTCAAGCTCTTCCTTGGCCAGATTGTCATAGGCAAGGACCGCCTTCACCCCGGCCTCGGCATCCACGCCGATCTCCACCGCCGCCTTGTTAACCGCGCGGACGAGGCCGGCGACGGCGTCCGGGTTCTCCTTGATCAGCTTCTGGGAGACCATCATGCCGTTGGAATAGAGGTCGAGGCCGAATTCGCCGAACAGCAGCCAGTTGTAGTCCTTGGCGGGGTCCTGACGGTTGTTGATCAGGTTGAACCAGCTGGTGATGCTGAAGACCAGGGCGCCGTCGATGTCGCCCTTGATCAGCATCGGCTCCTGCAGGTTCGGCCCCATGTTCTCGATGGCGACCTTGGTCATATCGACCTTGTTGAGCGTGCCGAGCACGGTGACGAGGCGGGTGGTCGGGGTGCCCTGGGCGCCGCCCAGCTTCTTGCCGACGAGATCGGCGGGCTTGGTGATGTTGGTCGTCTTCTTCGAGACGATCGCGAAGGGCGGCTTGTTCCAAAGCTGATAGACCATGACCGGCACCTCGCCGGGGCGGGTCGCCGCGTTCTGGATGATCGCGTTGATGTCGCCGAAGCCGGCGTCGTAGGCACCCGACATGATGCGGGTCACGGTGGCCGCCGACCCTTCGCCCTGGTCGATGGTGACATTCAGCCCTTCGGCCTTGAAGTAGCCCTTCTGCTGCGCCAGCAGGAAGGGAGCGTCGGAGCCCTGGGTCTTCCAGCCGAGCGTGAACTTGATGTTGGTTTCGGCCAACGCCGGCCCGCTCAGACAAAGACCGAGAGCAAGCGTCGAGAGAAGCTTTTTCAACATGGTAGGCTCCGTTTCGGGGTGACGGTTCAGGCGGAAGCAAAGCCCTGCCGACGGGAGGCCCAGCCGGTGACGCGCGCCTCGACAAGCGAGAAGGCGACGTAGAGCAGGATGCCGAGGGCGGCGAGCAGGAAGAGGCCGGCGAAGACCAGCGGCACATCGAAGTTCGAGGAGGCCGTCATCATCACGTTGCCGATGCCCTTGTTGGAGGCGACGGTTTCCGACAGCACGCTGCCGACGAAGGCGAAGGTGACGGCGATCTTCAGCGAGGCGAAGAAGAAGGGCATGGTGCGGGGCAGCCCGACGTTCCAAAGGATGTCGAGCTTGCTGGCCCCGAGCGACTTCAGGACGTCCTCCAGTTCCGGCTCGGTGGTGGCAAGGCCGGTCGCGATGTTGACGACGATCGGGAAGAAGCACATCGCGAGCGCGGTGAGGATGGCCGGCGTCGCGCCCGATCCGAACCACAGCACGAAGATCGGCACCACGGCGACCTTGGGGATCGAGGAAAAGCCGATCAGCAGGGGATAGACCGTGTCGTAGGCGGTGCGGGAGACGCCGATGGCCGCCCCGATGACCACCCCGACGGTGACGCCCAGGATGAAGCCGATCATCGTGGTCCAGAGGGTCTGCAGCACATGGGGCCAGAGGATGCCGAGGCGGTCGACCAGCGTCGCGAAGACCTGGCTCGGCCGGGGGAGGACCAGATCGGAGACCTGAAGGGCAAGGCAGAGGAATTCCCAGGCCGCGAAGAAGCCGAGGATGAGAATGGCGGCCCAGAGGCGACGGCGCAGTTCGTAGCTCATGGCTCAGGCTCCGCGGATGGCGGTGTCGGTGCGCGCGTCGATGATGAGGTCGCGCAGGCGCTGGTTGAGGGCGACGAAATCGGAATCGAAGGTCATCTGGATCGTGCGCGGGCGGGGGAAATCGACGGCGCTGTCATCGATGATGCGGCCGGGGCGGGCGCTCATCACGCAGACGCGCGAGGCGAGGAAACCCGCTTCCTTCAGGTCGTGGGTGATGAGCAGGACGGTGGGTTTGCGCTTCAGCCACAGGGACTGCATCGTCCCCCACAGTTCCTCGCGCGTGAACTGATCGAGGGCGCCGAACGGCTCGTCGAGCAAAAGCAGGCTCGGCTCATGGACGAGGGCGCGGCAGAGGTTCGCGCGCTGCAGCATCCCGCCCGACAGCTGCCAGGGATAATGGCCGGCGAACTTGTCGAGCCCGACATCGGCCAGCAGGGCATGCACCCGGTCGCGATACTCCGTCTTGCGCTTGGCGCGGTAGTCGGAGCGGAAGGGCCGCACGATCTTCAGCGGCAGCATTACGTTCCGCTCGATGGTGAGCCAGGGCAGCATGGTCGGATTCTGGAAGGCCATGCCGATGCGCAGGGCCTTGGCCCCCACCTCGCGCCCGCCGACGAGGACGGCCCCCTGGGTCGGGTGCAGCAAGCCGGCCGTCAGCCGCAGGATCGTGGACTTCCCGCAGCCCGACGGGCCGACCAGAGCGACAAATTCGCCTTCGGCGATCCGAAGGTTCGTCTCCTGCAGGGCTGAGACGGCCTTCCCCGGCTTGCCGAATGAAACGGAGGCTTGCGAAAGCTCGACGGCGATGGAAGAGCGGCCTTGCTGGATGGCTTGGGATGGGGACATGCGGCGCACCTCGTGACGGACTGATGAACTGTATGCAACAGGTGCGCCAACTTTCGGGGCGGGCCGCACTCCAGGTCAGGGGTGACAGGCTTTTGGCGAGAAAAAGTGTGTACAATTTTTGTATGCACTTCATTTGTGCAGGGTGGTGAGGCGGTTGCATTCAAATGCGGCACTTGGCGAGTTGAATTCCCGCCTGACCTCCCTTATGCAGAGCGGGGTAGGAGAGGGCGGTGATGGTCGAGGAAAAGCGTTCGAGGAAAACCGGAGGCGACCGTGTCGCGGTGATCTGCACAGCCTTGCGGCGCGCGATCATCGAGCGGGCGCTTTCGCCGGGGGACCGGCTGCCGGAGGATTCGCTGGGCGAGCGCTTCGGCGTCAGCCGGACCATCGCCCGCAGCGCGCTCGGGCAGTTGGCGGCGGAAGGCCTCGTCGATCTGCGCCGGAACCGCATCGCCGTGGTCGCCGTGCCATCCTTCGAGGACGCGCGGGACATCTTCGACATCCGGGTCGATCTCGAGCGTCAGGTGGTCCGGCATCTGGCCGGCAAGCTGACCGAGGCCCAGGTGAAACAGCTGAAAGCCATCGTCGAAGCCGAACATCAGGCCCGGCATGGCGCCGAGGGGATTTCGATCCGCCTTGCGACGGAATTCCATGTCCGGCTGGCGGAAATGACCGGCAAGCCCGTTCTGATCCGCTATGTGACGGAGATCTGCTACCGCGCGGGGTTGTCGCTGGCGGTCTTCAGCCGGCCCCATTCGTCCGAATGCGCGGTCAACGAGCATCTGGAACTGATCGAGGCGATCCGGACCGGCCCCGCCGACAAGGCCTGCGCCCTCATGGATGAGCATTTGGAGGCCGTGGCCTCCCGCGCACTGCTGAAAAGCTCGGGCGCCAGGAGCCGCGACCTCATGGATATCCTGGCGCCCTACACCGAGTAAGAGCGCCGGGATATCCAGGTCAGCGGGTCAGATCAGCGGGCGCAGGAGGGATCGAGGATCCATTCGGCGCTGTCGTTCCAGACATCGGTTTCGACGATCAGCCCGTCCCGCACCACGAAGCGGTCGACATAGCGGTTGTTGTCGAAGGGCGTGCCGTCCGGCCAGGCGCCGTACAGGTAGCCCAGGCTGTAGACGATGGTTTCCGTCTCGCCCGGCACCACGTCATAGCGCTCGATCCGCTTCTTCACCCATTTGTAGCGGGCGGCGTTGAAGCCGGTCGGCCCGTTCGGCGTATCGAAAACGCGATGCCCGGTGAAGCGGCAGATGAAGCCCGGGGCCACATGTTTCGCCGCGCGCACGGGATCGGGAGCCATGGAGGCATCCAGATAATCCTTTACGGCTTGCAGATCGCGTTCGGTCATCTCGCTCATTGGGAACTCCGCAAGTGTGGTCACGATGGCATCGAAAGTGCATACGATTTATGCATGCAAATGTCACGCCGGATCTGAGATGACGCAGAACCAGATTTTCGACCTTCTCTTGCGCAACGCCCGCCTGAGGGGAGGGCAAGGCCTGCAGGATATCGCGGTCAGGCAAGGCCGGATCGCCGCCATCGGCCCTGCCTTGGCCGGCACGGCCGTCGTGGAGGAGGACGCCGGCGGGCATCTCGCCCTGCCGGGGCTGGTCGATACGCACATCCATCTCGACAAATCTTGCCTGCTCTGCCGGTGCCGCGATGCCGGCGGCGGACTGAAGGGGGCAATCGCCGCGGTTTCCCGCCTGAAAAGGGATTTCACGATCGAGGATGTCTACGAGCGCGGTGCCCGCACCCTGGAGCGCGCGATCACGCAGGGCACCATGCACATGCGGTCCCATGTGGAACTCGATCCGCTGGTTGGCCTGCGCAGTTTCGAGGCAATGAAGCGGCTCAAGCGGGATTATGCCTTCGCCATCGATCTGTCGATCTGCGTCTTCCCGCAGGAGGGGATGACCCATGATCCGGCGGTCGAACGGCTGCTGGCCCAGGCCTTGGCGGAGGGGGCCGACCTCCTGGGCGGCTGCCCTTACACCGATGCCGATCCTTCGCTGCAGATGGAGCGGATCTTCGCGCTGGCGGTGGCGCACAACGTCGATCTCGATTTCCATCTGGATTTCGATCTCGATCCCAGTTGGTCCCATCTCGAGGAGATCTGCCGGAGGACGATGGTGGCGGGGTGGCAGGGGCGGGTCACCGTCGGCCATGCCACCAAGCTTGCGGCCATCGACGATGCCGCGCTGGAGCGGATGATCGCCCTCCTGGCCGATGCCGGCGTGGGGGTGACGGCCTTGCCCGCGACGGATCTCTATCTCAACGGGCGCGATGTCGACCATCGGGCTCCGCGCGGGGTGGCGCCGGTTCATCGGCTGGCGGAAGGCGGCGTTACCGTCTCGGTCGCGACCAACAATGTCCTGAATCCCTTCACGCCCTTTGGCGACGGCTCGCTGATCCGGATGGGCAATCTCTATGCGAACCTCATGCATCTGGGGCCTGAAAGCTTCGGCGATTGCCTCGATATGATCTCGACCGGGGCCGCCCGACTGATGCGGATTGCGGATTATGGTATTGCGGTCGGCGGACAGGCGGACCTGATCGTGCTCGATGCCGATGACGAGGCCGACGCCTTCGGCGGAATAGCCGCGCCCCTCATGGGGTTCAAGCGTGGTCGCAAGAGCTTTGTTAGACCTGCCGCAATGCTGGTGAGGTAGCGGGCGCCCCCGCTACCAGCAAGCAGGGATACGAGCTTGCCGAGCTCCGTTGCGCGGGCAGAAGCCGCGGCGATGGCGCGGGTCCCCAGTCCCGTCAAGACCGGTTCAGCCTGGAGGATTTTGACCGCCTCGATGGTGGTGCCGCCGGGCGAACAGGCCCTAATACTACAGCCGGCCTCTGTCGGTTCGGGTGCGGCGTTTCCAATGAGAGCGCCGCGCCCGCTGCTGGTGACGTCTTCGCCAGAGCGACCAGGCAATAACGGTGGCGGGTTTTGGGGTCGGAGGGGCGAGCAGCCGGTGGAGCAGGCGACGGATCTCCGGCACGGTCAAGGGCAGAAGTTCGTCTGCCAAGCCGGCCGGGTCCTTTCCCCCCGATGGCCGCCGTGCGCACGACGGTGAGAAACGCCAACGCCAGCATCGCCAAGGTGATGTGCCGGTGCCAGCCGGTCCACGAGCGCACCTCGTACTGATCCAGCCCAACCTCGCCCTTGGCCAGTTCGAAGCCGCTCTCGATCGTCCAGCGCGTGCCGGCCACGCGCACCAGCTCCTTCAGCGCCGTCCCAGCCGGGGCGAAGGTGAAGTAGAAGGTGAGGTCCCCATCCGCCAAGCGGCGCCGGATCAGCAAGCCCTTGCCCCACCCCTCCGGGGCGCCGCGAAACGGCAGGTGCGCCCAGTCGTACAGCCGTGGCCCCTTGGAGCCATCGCCGGCGCTGAGCCGATGCCAGCCGTCCGCCGGCACCTCCTCGACCCAATCGCTCACCGTGCCCGGAAACAGCCGCTGGCCGCTGGTGACCGCCAACACGTAGCCGATCCGGCGCCGGACCAAGGCTTGGCGCAGCACGCTGTCGGCGCCGTACACGCTGTCGGCGGCGACCCAGGCGCACGGCACGCCAGCGTCCAGCGCGCGCTCCAGCATTGCCAAGCCGAGCTTCGGCTTGGTGGCGAACGCCACCGCCTCGGGCACCCAGGCGGCGCGGCGGCGCTCCTCGTCGCCGGCCCAGGCCTGCGGCAGGTACAAGGCGCGGTCGATCAGGGCATGGCCGAGCCGGCCGGCGTAGCCGAGGAAGACGCCGATCTGGCAGTTCTCGATGCGCCCGGCGGTGCCGGAGTACTGGCGCTGCACGCCAACCGAGCGCGTGCCCTTCTTCACGAAGCCGGTTTCGTCGAGCACCAGGACCGCCTGGGAATCCCCCAGATGCTCGACCACGTAGCCACGCAGGTCGTCGCGCACGGCCTCGGCGTCCCAGCGCATGCGCGCCAGGAAGTCCTGCACGCCGTCCGGGCTGGCGTCGCCGGCGACCTCGGCCAACTGCCAGCCGTTCTTGCGCTCCACCGGCGCCAGCAGACCGGCCAAGTACTGGCGCGCCCGCCGGCGCGCTTCCGGCCGGCAAAACCGCGGCGCGATCCGCTCCGCCAGCGCGTCCAGGGCTCCATCCCAGCCCACTGCGTCGGCAACCGTCGTCATGCTCGGCATCCTCTCACAGAATGCCAACCTCAACAGCCGCCAACACAGATGATCCCGGCTGTAGTATTAGCGGTCTCCAGTGGTACGGCGTCGCTGGCGTTAAGCCTGATGGCTGTGAGCTATGTTGGAGATTGGGTAACGGGCCGATCAGGCGGCGTTCTGTGACGCGGCTTCAGTGACCTCGATGCCGTCGCGGAATGTG
>NZ_JAEPIV010000006.1:641-222110 GCF_016632405.1 Azospirillum aestuarii | reverse complement strand
ACGGCATCGGCGTGCCCGGCGCCATCGCCAAGGGCTCGCTGGTCGAGATGGCGCTCGGCACCGCGATCGGCGCCATCACCTTCACCGGCTCGATCGTCGCCTTCGCCAAGCTGCAGGGCCTGGTCACCGGCAAGCCGCTGGTCTTCCCCTTCCAGCACCACCTCAACGCCGCCCTCGGCGTGCTGACCATCCTGCTCATCGTCTGGCTGGTGCAGAGCAACTCCAGCGTGGCGATGTGGATCATCGTGCTGGTCGCGCTGGCGCTCGGCTTCCTGCTGATCCTGCCGATCGGCGGGGCGGACATGCCGGTGGTGATCTCGATGCTGAACAGCTACTCGGGCTGGGCGGCGGCGGGCATCGGCTTCACCCTGCAGAACAACCTGCTGATCGTCACGGGCGCTCTGGTCGGCTCGTCGGGCGCCATCCTGTCCTACATCATGTGCAAGGGCATGAACCGCTCGATCTTCAACGTCATCCTGGGCGGCTTCGGCGGCGACAGCGGGGCGGCCTCGGCGGCGGCGGCCGGCGGCGAGCGCGGCACGGTCAAGGCCGGCTCGCCGGAGGACGCGGCCTACATCATGAAGAACGCCCAGTCGGTGATCATCGTCCCGGGCTACGGCATGGCGGTGGCCCAGGCGCAGCACGCGCTGCGCGAGATGGCCGACCTGCTGAAGAAGGAAGGCGTCGAGGTCAAGTACGCCATCCACCCGGTGGCGGGGCGCATGCCCGGGCACATGAACGTTCTGCTGGCCGAGGCCAACGTGCCCTACGACGAGGTGTTCGAGCTGGAGGACATCAACCGCGACTTCGGCACGGCGGACGTGGCCTTCGTGATCGGCGCCAACGACGTGACCAACCCGGCGGCGAAGACCGACCCGCAGTCGCCGATCTACGGCATGCCGATCCTCGACGTCGAGAAGGCCAAGACGGTGTTCTTCATCAAGCGCGGCATGGCCGCCGGCTACGCCGGCGTCGAGAACGAGCTGTTCTTCCGCCCCAACACCATGATGCTGTTCGGCGACGCCAAGAAGGTCACCGAAGAGGTCGTGAAGTCGATGGAGTAACAGCGTCATAGCTGTGGAGTAGGATGAACCCCCGGGGCAGACTCGCCCCGGGGGTTCTTTTTTTGCCATCATAAGAAATGGAGAGAGGACGCCATGCCCGCCTACATCATCGCCGACGTGAACGTGACGAATCCCGCAGCCTACGAGACCTACAAGACGCTGACCCCGAACGCGGTCGCCAGGAATGGCGGGCGTTTCATCGCCCGCGGCGGGCAGGCGGAGGAGTTGGAGGGCGGCTGGCAGCCCAACCGCGTGGTCATCCTGGAGTTCCCGGACTATGCCGCCGCGAAGGCCTTCTACGACAGCCCCGAGTACCGCGAGGCGCGCGAGGCCCGGAAGGACGCCGCCGACTTCCGCATGATCGTGGTGGACGGCGCCTGACGCTCTCCGGAACAAGAAAAAAGCCGTGCGGGGCCGCACGGCTTTTTTTCCTTTGGAGAAGGGGGGTGCCCTTAAGCCTTCTTGATGCCGAAGCAATGCTCCGGGCCGGGGAAACTGCGGGCCTTCACCTCGGCGGCGTAGGTCGCGGCGGCTTCGCCGATGGCGGTGCCGAGCTGGGCGTAGCGCTTGACGAACTTGGGCTGGAACTCGCCGAACAGGCCGAACATGTCGTCGGACACCAGAACCTGCCCGTCGCAGGCGGGGGAGGCGCCGATGCCGATGGTCGGGACGGCCACATCCTCGGTGATCTGCCGGGCGAGCGATTCCATCGTGCCCTCGATGACCAGCGAGAAGGCGCCGGCGTCGGCGATAGCGCGGGCGTCGGCGCGGATGCGCTCCGCCGCTTCGGGATCGCGGCCCACCGCCTTGTAGCCGCCGAGCGCGTTGACCGACTGCGGCAGCAGCCCGACATGGCCCATCACCGGAATGCCGCGGGTGGTCAGGTAGGCCACCGTCTCGGCCATCTCCAGCCCGCCTTCCACCTTCACCGCCTGGGCGCCGCTCTCCGCCATGACGCGGGCGGCGTTGCGGAAGGCCACCTGCGGGCTCTCCTGATAGCTGCCGAAGGGCAGGTCGACGACCACGCAGGCGTGGCGCGAGCCGCGCACCACGGCGGCGCCATGGGCGATCATCATGTCGAGCGTGACGGGGAGTGTGCTATCGAAGCCGTAGACCACCATGCCCAGCGAGTCGCCGACCAGCAGCAGATCGACATGGGGGTCGAGCAGGCGGGCGACCGGAGTCGTGTAGGCGGTCAGGCAGACGATCGGCTCCCCGCCCTTGCGCGCGCGCAGCGCCGGCACGGAGACGCGCGGAGTGTCCTTGGATGCGCTCATTGGCGACCCTCCCCATTCTTTTCTTGGCGGACGTTCTTTTGTGCGGCGAAGCGGACCGCAGATGCACCAAAACCGCCCACGCGCAGACGCGGGGCGGCAGGTGCAAGACACAAGAGGGGCAAGCGCGCGAACGCGCATGGATGCCCGGCGCGCCGAAGCGCGCCTGTCAATCCGGCGCGAAACGCGCCTGAGGATTAATAGCCCTCGCGCTCCATACGCTTGCGGAGCAGCTTGCGGGTGCGACGCACCGCCTCAGCCTTCTCACGCGCGCGCTTCTCCGAGGGCTTCTCGTAGTTCCGGCGCAGCTTCATTTCCCGGAAAATGCCCTCGCGCTGCATCTTCTTCTTCAGCGCGCGGAGGGCCTGATCGACGTTGTTGTCTCGGACCAGAACTTGCACGTTAACTGTCACCTTTATCAAGTGAGCCGAGTTGCCATGAAGCAACAAACAGGCATGCGACAGGCATGCGCTTTCGGGCGCACCCCTTGTGTGGACCTTTATGTAGCACGGACGGGGCCGCCTGTGAAGCGGAGTCTTCCGATCCTGCGTGTCCCAGAGCGACAATGCGTGGGCAAAACGGTTGCCCGGCGGCCCGCGACGCCCAGATAATAGGGCATGGCCCTGTTGAAGATCGCCCGTATGGGGCATCCGGTGCTGCGCAAGGTCGCAGCCCCGGTGCCCGACCCGACGGCCCCGGAGATCCGGCGGCTGGCTTCCGACATGATCGACACCATGCTGGACGCGCCCGGAGTCGGGCTGGCGGCGCCGCAGGTGCACGAATCGCTGCGCATGATCGTGTTCCGCGTTCCCGCCCTGCGCTCCGGCGGCGAGTCGGTGGAACCGACGGTGCTCATCAACCCGGTGATCGAGCCGCTGGACGAGGGGCTGGAGCATGGGATGGAGGGCTGCCTGTCGATTCCCGAGCTGCGTGGCATCGTTCCGCGATTCGCGCGCATCCGCTACCGCGGCGTCGGGCTGCACGGCGAGCCCATCGAGCGCGAGGCGTCGGGATTCCACGCCCGCGTCATCCAGCATGAGTGCGATCATCTGGACGGCGTGCTTTACATCGACCGGATGACCGATCTGCGCTATCTGGCCTTCATCGACGAGGCGCATCACGTGACCGAGGCGCTGGAACAGCACGAGGGGAGAGACTGACATGGATGCAGCCTTGGACATGGACGCGGTGCGGGACGACATCCTGCTGTCCACCCTTCCCAACATCGTGTTCGACGGTTGGAGCCTCCAGGCGCTCCGCGACGGCGCTCAGATGGCCGGTTACGACACCGCGACCATGCACCGCGCCTTCCCCGGCGGCGTGCCGGAACTGGTTGAGCATTTCGGCGACTGGACCGACCGCCGTATGCTGGCCGAACTGGACAAGCACCCGCTGGACGAGATGAGGGTGGGCGAGAAGATCGCCTTGGCCATCCGTACCCATTTCGAGGTGCTGGAACCGCACATGGAGGCCAAGCGCCGCCTGCTCGCATACCTCGCCATGCCGCAGAATTTCGGCATGGGGCTGCGGATGCTCTACCGCACGGTGGACGCCATGTGGTTCGCGGCGGGCGACACGGCCACCGACTTCAACCACTACACCAAGCGCGCCACGCTGGCCGCGGTCCTCAGCTCCGCCACCTTCTACTGGCTGGACGACCGGTCGGAGGGCCATGCGGAAACCTGGGCCTTCGTGGACCGCCGGCTGGGCGACGTGATGAGCATGGGCAAGGCGATGTCCGCCATGGGCCGCGCCGGGCGCCTGCTCAGCCATCTGCCGAGCCCCGCGCGCTTCGCCCGTCAGATCCGCCAGCGCGCCGGCAATGCGCCGGTGGACACCGCGTCCGCCCACATGGCGGAAAACATTTGACGGTTCAGGCCTTTACCTTCTTGCGGGATGGCTTCTTGGCGGCGGCGGTGCGGATCGCCGCCGCCAAGGCCGGGCGGGCCCAGAGCAGCAGTTCGTCCGGGTCGTCCAGCGCCGAGTCGGGCGGCGGAAAGTAGGGCAGGACCGTCGGCTTGTCGTCGAAGGGCTTGAAGGGGCGAAGGCCCAGCGCCTCGTAATCCGAGCGGTTGCCGTCGTCGGCCTTGAAGTGCAGGATGTTGCGAGCGACCAGCGCGAAAACGACGCCGTCGCAATAGACGGCGTAGCCGCCGAACATGCGTCGGGCGGTGATGGCCCCCAACGGTGTCAGCGACTCGCACAGGAAACGGACGAGTTCGCTGACCGCGGCCACGGAGGGCCTACTTTTTGCGGAAGGCGTCGAGCGCCACGACCTCGCCGCGCTTCGGCTCCTCGCCGGTGCGGTCCGGGTCGGGCTTGCCGGCGTCGGACTTGACCGAATCGGTCTTGGCGAGCTTCGCGATGGACGGCTTCGCCCCGTCCGCAGCCTTCTTCTCCGGCGCCTCGCGCGCGGGGATGGTGGCGATCTCCGCCGATTCGGCGGGCTCCACGGGCTGGAACTGGAGGGCGAAATTCTCCGACGGATCGGCGAAGGTGGTGATGGCGGCGTAGGGAATGACCAGCCGCTCATGCACGTTGTTGAAGCTCAGCGTCACCTCGAAATGATCGTCGAGCGCCTCCAGCCCATAGAACTGGTACTGGATGACGATGGTCATCTCGTTGGGATACTGGGACGACAGATATTCGGGGATGTCGACGCCCGGGTAACCCGTCCGGAAGGTCAGGTAGAAGTGATGATCGCCGGGGAGCCCGCGGTCCGTCACCTGGCGGAGCGCGTCACGGACGACACCGCGCAGGGCGGCCTCGACCATGCGGTCATAACGCAACTGCTCTCTCGGCATTCTTGGGCGGGTCCTTAACGCCAGACGGGTAAGTGTGGGCCTTCTGTTGCTAGGCGGCCCACGGCCCCACCCTCAGGTGCTACCCATCGGGGATTGATTTCGGTCAGTTACCGCCGTTAGGCGGCAACAGCGACCGGAGCAACGTTGTCGTTGGCAACTATTGCAATGGCCCGATAACGGCGGAACCATGCCGGGCGAAGACCATGCCTTTACCACGCGTGTCGATCCTATTTCGCCCCCAACGAACCCGCTCCCTACGGCAACGCCCGAGAGACCGGTGGTTTGTTTGGTGGAGGCGCCGGGTACCGCCCCCGGGTCCACAACGCTTATTCCGCAAGGCGTTTATCGCCATAGTCGGCTGCTGCCGACGGACCCAATATAGGCCCTTCGCCCGAAGATGGAAAGGGGGTGCCGCGGATTCTGACCGAAGGCCCTTGCGAAGGGGGTGACTGTCCCGGTTCGCGGACGTAGAGTGCCGCCCGAATTCAGTCCCCGGAGTACCCATGCCGATCACGCCCGAGCAGCGCGCCGAGATCGACCGCCTGCGCGCCGTCACCGCCACCACCCGCCGCGCCACCGTCCCGGCCCTGGAGGACATCCTCTATGAGCCGATCGAGGTCCTGGACCACGGCTTCGTGCGCGTCGTCGACTACATGGGCGACGATGCGGCCGTCGTCCAGGCGGCGCGCGTGTCCTACGGCAAGGGCACCAAGAAGGTCACCGAGGACGCTGGCCTCATCAAGTATCTGATGCGCCACCGCCACTCGACCCCGTTCGAGATGTGCGAGATCAAGTTCCACGTCAAGCTGCCGATCTTCGTCGCCCGCCAATGGATTCGCCACCGCACGGCGAACGTCAACGAATACTCCGCGCGCTACTCCATCCTCGACCGCGAGTTCTACATCCCGACGCCCGAGAACCTGGGCGCCCAGGCCGTCGTCAACCGGCAGGGCCGCGGCGACATCCTCCAGGGCGACGAGGCGGCGGCCGTGATGAAGCTGCTGCGCGACGATTCGGAGGCGGTCTACGCCCATTACGAGGAAATGCTGAACCAGCGCGAGGACGGCACCACCATCGAGGAGGGCCGGCAGGGTCTGGCGCGCGAACTGGCGCGCATGAACCTGACGCTGAACTATTACACCCAGTGGTACTGGAAGGTCGATCTCCACAACCTCCTGCATTTCCTCAGCCTGCGCGCCGACCCGCACGCCCAGTACGAGATCCGCGTCTACGCGGAGGCCATGCTGGACGTGGTGAAGCGCTGGGTCCCCGCCGTGTTCGACGCCTTCAGCGAGTACCGGCTGGGCGGCACCCACATGTCGAAGACCGGGCTGGAGGTCGTGAAGCGCCTGCTCTCCGGCGAGGCCGTGACCCAGGAGGCCAGCGGCCTGTCCAAGCGCGAATGGCGTGAGCTGATGGACCAGCTCGGCCGCGCCGAATAACGCCCGTTCCAATCTCCGAAGGATCACCGTCATGACGCCGCCCCCGATGACTCCGCACGAGGCCGATGGACTTCACCGCCAGGGCCTCGTCGCGGCGCAGGCCGGGCGGTTCGACGAGGCCCTGGATCGGATCGGGCGGGCCATCGCCGCCTATCCCTCGGTTGCCGTCTGGTGGGCCAACTACGGGCTGGTGATGGAAAGCCTGGGCGACGTCGCCGGGGCGGCCAACGCCTATGCCGGGGCGCTGAACCTCGATCCGTCGCTGGAGATGGCGATGGACGGGCTGCTCACCATGGCGGAGGCGGTGCGCCGGGCCGGCGATTCGGCGCGCGCGGAGGCCTTCTTCCGCCGCGCCATCGCGCTGAACCCGAAGACTCTGGCGGCCGTCGCCAATCTGGGCGTGCTGCTGCGCGCCCAGGCACGGCGGGCGGAGGCGGTGACGCTCTACGGGCGCGCCGGGCGGCTCGATCCGGCCAACTGGGCGCACCCCTACAACCTCGGCAACGCTCTGGCCGAGATGAACCGAATGGGCGAGGCTGACGACGCCTATCGGGCGGCGCTGGCCCTCGCGCCGGGCCGGGCGGAGGTGCGGGCGAACCGCGCCACCCGCGTGCTCGCCATGCAGGGCCGGGCGGACGAGGCCCTGGCGGAAATCGAAGCCGTGGTGGCGCAGCACGGCAATGTCGATTCGCTGCACGCCTCGCGCCTCTATCTGATGCAATTCGTGCCGGGACTGACCATGCCGGCGATCGCCCAGGCCCACGCGGACTGGGGTGCCCGCTACCCCGACCGTCCGGCGCCCGCGGTGGCCGCTCCGGCGCCGAAGATCCGCATCGGCTATGTCTCGCCGGACTTCCGCGCGCACCCCGTGGGCTTCTTCCTGGAGCCGGTGCTGGCGAATCATGACCGCACGGCCTTCGAGGTCGTGTGCTACGCCAACACCGCCAACCCGGATTGGAAGACCGAGCGGCTGATGGCCCACGCCGACCACTGGGTCTGGACCACGGGCATGGACGACGAGGCCTTGGCCCAGCGCATCCAGGCTGACGGCATCCACATCCTGGTCGATCTGGCCGGGCAGACCTTCGGCAACCGCCTGCCGGTCTTCGCGCGGCGCGCGGCGCCGGTGCAGGCGACCTGGGCGGGCTATGTCGGCACCACCGGCCTGCCGACCATGGATTATCTGATTTCCGATTCGCGGCAGAGCCCGCCGGGATCGGACGGCTGGTGCATCGAGGGGGTCGTGCGCATGCCCGATGCCTATGTTCCCTGGGCGCCGCCCGAGGACGCGCCGGCCGTGGCTCCGCTGCCGCTGGCGACGCGCGGTGACGCCACCTTCGGCTCCTTCAACGCTCTGCCCAAGCTGAACGCGGAGGTCGCGGCGCTGTGGGCGCGCGTGCTGGGCGCCGTCCCCGGCTCCCGCCTGCTGCTGCGCACGCCGGGGCTGGACGATACCGGCACCGCGGCGCGCACGCTGGCGTTGTTCGAACAGGCCGGGCTCGACCCGGCGCGGGTGGATCTGCGGGGCGGGGCGCCGCACCGGGAGTTCCTGGCCGGCTACGGGGAGGTCGACGTGGCGCTCGACCCCTTCCCCTATTCGGGTGGTCTGACGACTCTGGAAGCGCTGTGGATGGGGGTGCCGGTGGTGACGCTGGGCGGCGACCGCTTCTGCGCCCGCCATTCGGTGACGCACCTCGCCTCGGCGGGGCTGTCCGATCTGGTGGCCGACGGGCCGGACGGCTACGTCGCAAAGGCGGCGGCGCTGGTGGCCGACCCGGCGGGGCTGGCGGCCTTGCGCGGCGGCCTGCGGGACCGGCTGGCGGCGTCCCCGGCGCTGAACGGCGTGCGCTTCACCCGCGCGCTGGAGGCCGCCTTCGGCGTGATGTGGCAGCGCTTCCAGGCCGGGCAGGGGCGGGCGAGCTTCGCCCTGAGCTTTGATTAAGCCAGCTTTGACTGAGCGGGATCAGGCGCGCTCGGACCCCGGCGCGCCGGTGCTCCACAGCAGCCCCAGCACCACGCCCTTGCAGCGCGGCAGCAGGAGGCCGGTCAGCAACAGGGTCAGCAACGGCCAGATGGTGAGATGCACCCAGGTCGCCGGCTCGTAGCTCTGCTCGACCGACAGCACCGCCGGGATGACGATGTGGCCGACGATCAGGATGGTCATCCAGGGCGGGGCGTCGTCGGCGCGCAGATGGCCGAACGCCTCGCCGCAATGAGTGCAGTGGTCCACCGGCTTCAGGTAGTTCCTCAGCAGGCGCCCGCGTCCGCAGGCCGGGCAGTTGCCCATCAGCCCGCGCAGCGCCGCCGTCGTCTTCGACCGCGCGCCGTCTTCCGCCCCATCATTCACCGACCTGTCTTCCGCCGTCATGACCGTACCCCTGCGATCCGCTCCCCGAAGGGTCTCATATGGGGAGGGAGCGACCGATCGTCACGCCGTTCCGTCGTCCGCACTTCGGCGTTGCGCCGCGCGCAGGGCCTCGACGCGGCGGGCGATGTTCTCCAGCCGCATCTGAAGCTCATGGGCGCACAGCGCGTGTGCGGCGGCGCGGGCTTCGGCCTCGATGTCGGCGATGGCGGATTCGAGTGCTTGGAGTCGGGCTTGGAGTCGGGCGTCGCGCGGGTCTTCGCTCATCGGATTCCTGCTCCGGCAGTTGACGGACCGGCCCCTGGGCGTCTACGGGATGCACAAACCCCCTCCGGGAGCCTGGAGCCATGACGATCACCCGCCTGTTTCTCGCCGCCGCTACGGCCGCCGTCGCGCTGACCAGCGCCGCCGCCTTCGCCCAGACCAAGACCGTCGCGATCACGGCCATCGTCGAGCATCCGGCGCTGGACGCCACGCGCGACGGCGTGATCGAGGCGCTGAAGGCCGCTGGCTACACGCCGGGTGACACCCTGAAGGTCGAGTATCAGAGCGCCCAGGGCAACCCCGCGACCGCCGCGCAGATCGCGCGCCAGTTCGCCGGCGCCCGTCCGGACGTGATCGTTCCAATCTCCACCCCCTCGGCCCAGGCCGTCGTCGCCGCGACCCGCGACATTCCGGTGGTCTTCACCGCCGTGACCGATCCGGTCGGCGCGCAGCTCGTCAAGAGCCTGGAGAAGCCGGGCGCCAACGTGACCGGCGTGTCGGACATGGCCCCGGTGGCCGAGCATGTCGCGCTGATCCGCGAGATCGTGCCGTCGGTCAAGCGTCTGGGTGTCCTCTACAACGCCGGTGAGCCGAACTCCGTCTCGCTGGTCAAGGCGCTGAAGGACGAGGCCCAGAAGGCCGGGCTGACCGTGGTCGAGGCGACCGCCACCAAGTCCGCCGACGCCCAGCCCGCCGCCCGCAGCCTCGTCGGCAAGGTCGACGCGATCTATGTGCCGCTGGACAACACGGTCGTCTCGGCGCTGGAGAGCGTCGTGGCGGTCGGCCAGCAGGCCAAGCTGCCGGTCTTCTCCGCCGACACCGACAGCGTGGCGCGCGGCACGGTCGCCTCCATCGGCTTCGACTACCGTCAGGTCGGCCGCCAGACCGGCGAGGCCGTGGTCCGCATTCTGAAGGGCGAGAAGCCGGGCGACGTTCCGGTGACCTTCGCCAAGGGCACCGACCTGTTCGTGAATCCCAAGTCCGCCGCGGCGATGGGGGTGGCCATCCCCGAGGCGGTGATCCAGCGCGCGACCAAGGTGGTCGGGCAGTAAGTTGTATCGTTGAGGGGAGTGGTTGCGGAGGGTCCCCCCTCCCAACCCTCCCCCGCTTCGCAGGGGAGGGCTTTTCTCCTCCCCCTGCGCAGCGGGGGGAGGCCGGGAGGGGGGGCCGACTCGACACTCCCCAAGGACCAATCATGAGTGAAATCGCCTTCTTCGGGGCCGTCGAGATCGGGCTGGTGTACGCGCTGGTCGCCCTCGGCGTGTACCTGTCCTTCCGGGTGCTCGATTTCCCGGACCTGACGGTGGACGGCAGCTTCCCGCTAGGGGCCGCGGTCTGCGCCACGCTGCTGGTCGCCGGGGTCAACCCGTGGATCGCCAGCCTCGTCGCGGCGCTGGCCGGCTCGATGGCCGGGCTGGTCACGGCGACGCTGAACGTCCGCTTCAAGATCCTGCACCTGCTGGCCAGCATCCTGACCATGATCGCGCTGTTCTCGGTGAACCTGCGCGTGATGGGCCGCCCGAACGTGGCGCTGCTGATGCAGGACACTGTGCTGACGCCTTTCTACGGGCTGGGGCTGCCCGACCATGTGGTGCGGCCGCTGGTCGTGCTGGTGGTGGTGGTCGCCGTTGTCCTGCTGCTGTCCCGTTTCCTGAACAGCGAGTTCGGCCTCGCCATGCGGGCGACCGGCGTCAACGCCCGGATGGCCCGCGCCCAGGGGGTACAGACGGACTTCCACATCTACGCCGGCATGGCCCTGTCGAACGGGCTGTGCGCCCTGGCCGGGGCGCTGTTCGCCCAGACCAACGGCTTCGCCGACGTGACCACCGGCATCGGCACCATCGTCGTCGGTCTGGCCGCGGTGATCGTCGGCGAGACGGTGCTGCCGGCCCGCGCGATGCTGTGGGCGCTGGTCGGCTGCGTCGTCGGCTCCATCCTCTATCGTCTGGCGGTTCAGTTGGCCCTGTCGGCGGACGCCATCGGGCTCCAGGCCTCCGACCTCAACCTCGTCACCGCCGTCCTGGTCGCGGTGGCGCTGATCCTGCCGAGGATGCGGCTGAAAGCCGCGTCGAAGAAGAGGGAGGCCGTCCGATGATCACGGTCAACGGCATCCACGTCACCTTCGGGCGCGGAACCCCGCTGGAGAAGCACGCCCTGCGCGGCGTCGACCTGACGATCCCGGAAGGGCAGTTCGTCACCGTCATCGGCTCCAACGGCGCCGGCAAGTCCACCTTCCTGGGCGCGCTGGCCGGCGACGTGATTGCCGAGGAGGGCAGCATTGCCATCGACGGGGTGGACGTCACCCGCTGGGCGACGCCGAAGCGCGCCGCGCTGGTCGCCCGCGTCTTCCAGGACCCGATGGTCGGAAGCTGCACCGCGCTCACCATTGAGGAGAACATGGCGCTCGCCGCCGCCCGCGGACGCCGCCGCGGCCTGGGCTTCGCCCTGCGCGGCGACCGCCGCCGGCACTTCCGCGAGCGCATCGCGGAGCTGGGGCTGGGGCTGGAGAACCGGCTGCACGACCGCATGGGCCTGCTGTCCGGCGGGCAGCGGCAGGCGGTCAGCCTGCTGATGGCGACGCTCGCCGGGTCGAAGATCCTGCTGCTCGACGAGCACACGGCGGCGCTCGATCCCGGAACGGCGGAGTTCGTGCTCGGCCTGACCCGCCGCATCGTCGAGGAGAACCGGCTGACCACGCTGATGGTCACCCACTCCATGCGGCAGGCGCTGGACTACGGCGACCGCACGGTGATGCTGCACGAGGGGCGGATCGTGCTCGACGTGTCGGGCGAGCAGCGCGCCGGTCTGGACGTGCCGCATCTGCTGGCGCTGTTCGCCAAGCAGCGCGGCGGCGAGGACATCACCGACGACAGCCTGCTGATCGGCTGAGGCCGAGGGAGGGACCGCGCCCGGTCAGACGGTCTTGCGGTCCCGCTCCTTCTCCGGTTCCTCGCGGTCGGCCTCAAACAGGGCCTGAAGCTCGGCGGCGGCCTGGCGGGAGGTCTGGATCAGGCGGTTCTCGTCGTGATGGACGGCGTGCTGCCGGATCAGCGTGCGTTCGTCATGCTCGCGGAAGGTGTCCAGCGTGTGACGGGTCTCCTCCGGCGGCAGGCCCAGCGACTCCAGCACGCCGCCGGTCAGCCGCAAGCTGGAATCGTAGGTCTCGCGCACGAAATGCGTGACCCCGCGGTCCATCAGGAAATGGGCGTGGCGGCGGTTGCGAGCGCGGGCGTGGATGACGAGGTGCGGGAAATGGCGCGTAGCCAACTCGACCACGCGCAGCGACTGCTCCATGTCCTCCAGCGCCACCACCAGCACCTTGGCCTTGTCGGCCCCGGCGGCGCGCAGCAGGTCGAGCCGCGACGGGTCGCCGTAATAGACCTTGTTGCCGAAGCGCCGCACGACATCGACCTGCTCGGCGCTCTGTTCCAGCGCCGTGAAGGGGATGCCGCGCAGCCGTAGCACGCGGCCGACGATCTGCCCGACCCGGCCGAAGCCGCAGATCAGCACCGGCGGTTCCCCATCCGGCGCGATGGTGTCGTAGGGGCGGACCGGCTTCACGATCAGGCGCGGCGCCAGCCAGCGCTCCTCCGCCGCGAAGACGAAGGGGGTGGCGATCATCGACAGCGTGACCACCAGCATGGCCGTCGCCGCCTGCCCCCCGCTCATCGCCCCGACGCCGACGGCCAGCCCGAACAGCACGAAGCCGAATTCGCCGCCCTGGCTCAGCACCGTGGACAGCCGTACCGCCCCGCCGGGGCGCAGGCCGGACAGGCGGGCCAGCCCGAACAGCGCCGCCGCCTTCAGCGCCATCAACCCGAGCGCCAGCGAGAGATAGCGCACCGGCTCGGCCATCAGCGCCGCCACGTCGGCCCCCATGCCCACCGACACGAAGAACAGGCCGAGCAGCAGCCCCTCGAACGGCGCGATGTCCGCCTGCACCTCGTGCCGGTATTCCGAATCGGACAGCAGCACCCCGGCCATGAAGGCGCCGAGCGACATCGACAGCCCCGCCCAGGCGGCGAACAGGGCGGTGCCCAGCACGATCAGCAGGGCGGTGGCGGTGAAGATCTCCGGCGTCCGGGCGCCGTCCACGATGCGCAGCACCGGGCGCAGCAGATAGCGCCCGCCGGCCAGGATCGCCGCGACCGCGCCGCCGGCCTTCAGCACGGCCAGCCACGCTGTCCCGGCGTCGGGCACCTCCCCGGTGCCATGGCCGAGCAGGGGCAGCAGCGCCACCGCCGGGATGATGGCGAGGTCCTGGAACAGCAGGATGGAGAAGGCGCTGCGCCCGGCGTTGGTGGTCAGCAACTCCCGCTCCGCCAGCATGGGCAGCACCATGGCGGTGGAGGACAGCGAGAGGCCGAATCCGGTCACCGCGGCGGCGGCGGGGGTGAATCCCAGCAGGAAAATGGTGGCGGCCGCGATCACGATGGCGGTCACCGCGACCTGCGCGCCGCCGAGTCCCAGCACCGACCGGCGCATCACCCAGAGGCGGGCGGGGCGCAGCTCCAGCCCGATCAGGAACAGCAGCATGATGACGCCGAGTTCGGAGACGTGGCGGATCGCCTCGACGTCCGTCACGAGCCCGAGCCCGCCCGGCCCGATGGCCAGCCCCGCCGCGAGATAGCCGAGCGGCCCGCCGAAGCCGATCCGCTTGGCCACCGGAACCGCCAGGACCACGGCGGCCAGCAGCACCACCAACGTCACGAAATCCGGCATCGGTCCCGTCCCCTAAAGGCTTTGCCCCCACCCTAACCCTCCCCCGCTTCGCAGGGGAGGGAACTTAGGCCCTCCCCTGCGAAGCGGGGGAGGGAGGGGACCCACGAAGTGGGGAGGGTGGGGGCAAGCACGCCCCCTTACGACACCACGATCCGCGGCGCGGTCCGCGCCGGGCCCTGCTCGCCGGCGATCTTCTCCCACACGCGCTTGGCAATTCCGCGGTACACCTTCGCGTGCTCCGACTCGGGCTGCGACACCACGATGGGCTGGCCCTGGTCGGAGGTCTCGCGGATGTCGAGGTGCAGCGGGACCTCGCCGAGGAACTCCATGCCCAGGTCCGTGGCCTCCTTGCGGGCGCCGCCGTGGCTGAAGATGTCCGTGCGGTGGCCGCAGTTGGGGCAGCAGAAGTAGCTCATGTTCTCGATGATGCCGAGGACGGGGACGTCCACGCGGCGGAACATGTTCAGCCCCTTGCGGGCGTCCAACAGGGCGATGTCCTGCGGGGTGGAGACGATGATCGCCCCGGCCAGCGGCACCTGCTGCGCCATGGTGAGCTGGGCGTCGCCGGTGCCCGGCGGCATGTCCACCACCAGAACGTCCAGCGTGCCCCAGTTCACGTCGCGCAGCATTTGCTGGAGCGCGCTCATCACCATCGGGCCGCGCCAGATCATCGGCGTGTCCTCGGCGACCAGGAAGCCCATCGACATCACCTTGATGCCGTAATTCTCCATCGGCTCCAGGATGCGGCCGTCCTGGCTGGTCGGGCGGCCGGAGATGCCCAGCATGCGCGGCATGGACGGGCCGTAGATGTCGGCGTCCAGAAGCCCGACCTTCAGACCGTTCGCCGCCATGGCGAGCGCGAGGTTGCTGGCCGTGGTGGACTTGCCGACGCCGCCCTTGCCCGACGCGACGGCGACGATGGCCTTCACGCCCGGCACCAGCGGCTTCTGCTCCGCCGGCTGGCCGTGTGAGTGGCCGTGTGAGTGGCCGTGACCGCCATGGGAATGCCCCTGAGCCTGTCCGTGGCCCTGCTGCGGCGCCGCGCCCTGACCGGCGGGGCGGTGCGCCGTCAGGACCGCGGTGACCGACAGGACGCCCGGCAGGGCCTCCACCGCCTTCTCGGCGGCGTGGCGCACCGGCTCGGCCTGGGCGCCGCGCTTGGGGTCCACCTCGATCGAAAAAGCGACGTGCCCGTCACGCACGACAAGTCCGGACAACATGCCGAGGCTGACGACGTCCTTGCCCCGTTCCGGATCGACAACCGTCCTCAGAGCTTCAAGGACTTGAGCTTCGCTGACCTGCGCCATGGTTGAAAACTCCGCTTCCTTCCCGATATTGGCGGATATCCGTCGGTGAAATCCTTCCCCGAATGGGATGGGCACTATAGGGCCGGCGGACAATAATGGTAAAGGGATCGGACGGTCCGGAAACGATTTGTTTTCCGGAATTTCCGTCCCAAGAATTGAGAGAGCGCGAAGGGGAACGAACGGAATGCCGTGGAGCAATCAGGGAGGGGGCGGCGGTGGCGGCCCCTGGGGTCCTCCGCCGGGTGGTGGCGGTCAGAATCCGTGGGGCCGTCCGCCGGGTGGCAGTGGCGGTGGCGGTGGTGGTGGTGGCGGAGGGCCGCAGCCGCCGGACCTGGAGGATCTGCTGCGCCGCGGCCAGGACCGCCTGAAACGGGTGATGCCGGGTGGTGTCGGCAGTGGGCGGGGCATCGCGCTTGTCGTCGGCCTGTTGGCCGTGGTCTGGCTGGCCAGCGGCATCTACCGCGTCGAGGCGGACGAGCAGGGCGTCGTGCTGCGCTTCGGCCAGTGGGTGCGCACGGAACAGCCCGGTCTGCGCTATCACATGCCGTCGCCCATCGAAACGGTGCTGATGCCCAAGGTGACGCGCGTCAACCGGATCGAGGTCGGCTACCGCTCGGCCGGCGACGGCCGCCGCGGCGACCGCGACGTTCCCGACGAGTCGCTGATGCTGACCGGCGACGAGAACATCATCGACATCGACTTCACCGTCTTCTGGGTCATCAAGGACGCGGGCGAGTATCTGTTCAAGATCCGCGACCCCGAGGCCACCGTGAAGAAGGCGGCGGAAAGCGCGATGCGCGAGGTGATCGGCCGCACCGATCTGCAGCCCGCCCTGACCGAGGCCCGCCAGCAGATCGAAACCTCCACCCGCCAGCTCCTCCAGGCCATGCTGGACGACTATGAGGGTGGCATCGAGGTGACGCAGGTGCAGTTGCAGAAGGCCGACCCGCCGTCGCCCGTCATCGATGCCTTCAACGACGTGCAGCGCGCCCGCGCCGACCGCGAACGCGCCCGCAACGAGGCCGAGGCCTATCGGAACGACGTGATCCCGCGCGCCCGCGGCGACGCGGAACGGCTGATCCAGGAAGCGTCCGCCTACCGCGAGCAGGTCGTGAGCCTGGCCCAGGGTGACGCCGACCGCTTCCGCAAGGTCTACGACGCCTACTCGACCGCCAAGGACGTGACCGCCAAGCGCATGTATCTGGAAACCATGGAAGAGATCCTGAGCGGCGCCAACAAGGTCATCATCGACGGCAACGCCCAGGGCGCCCAGGGCGTGGTTCCCTATCTGCCGCTCGGCCAGCTCCAGCCGTCCGCCTCCGGTGCGGCGGCGCGGCCCGCCGGCCAGCAACCGGCCCGTTGAGGAGGGATGCCATGAACCGCAGTCTGTTGGTCGCCGGCATCGGCATCCTCGTGGCGGGCGTCCTCGCCTCGGCCTCGCTGTTCACGGTGAACGAAGCGCAGCAGGCGCTCGTCCTCCAGTTCGGCGACCCTGTGCGCGTCATCCGCGATCCCGGCCTCAAGGCCAAGATCCCCTTCATCCAGGAGGTGCGCATCCTCGACCGCCGCGTGCTCGACCTCGATCCACCGGTGGAGCAGGTCATCCTGGCCGACCAGAAGCGCCTGGACGTGGACGCCTTCGCGCGCTACCGCATCCTGGACCCGCTTCGCTTCTACCAGACCGCCGGCAACGAGGCGGTGGCCGAGACGCGTATGAACTCCATCGTGAACTCGGCGCTGCGCCGAGTTCTCGGCAGCGAAACCCTGCTCGCCATCCTGTCGGACGAGCGTCCGCGCGTGATGAACGACATCCGCGGGCAGGTGAACGACGAGGCGAAGCGATTCGGCATCGAGATCGTCGATGTCCGCATCCGCCGCGCCGACCTGCCGGAGGAGACCAGCCAGTCGATCTTCGCCCGCATGCGGTCGGAGCGTGAGCGCGAAGCCGCCGAGGCCCGCGCCCAGGGTCAGGAGCAGTCGCAGCAGATCCGCTCCCGTGCGGACCGCGAGCGCACCGTCATCCTGGCCGAAGCGCAGCGCGATTCGCAGATCCTGCGCGGTGAAGGCGACAACCAGGCGCTGAAGATGATCGCCGAGGCGACGTCGCAGGACCCGCAGTTCTACAGCTTCTACCGGACGCTCGAAGCCTACCGGAAGTCGCTGAACAAGGACGACACCACCATGGTGCTGTCCCCGACCGGCGAGTTCTTCCGCTACTTCGGTGACATCACCGGCGGCGGCAACGGCCAGCCGGCCCCGGCCTCGGGCAGCGGCCCGGCGCCGCAGCGGGCCCCGGCCCCGGCGACCGCCCAGCAGCAGTAAGACGTCGCGCTCGGCTTCCCCTTCCCCCTTGTCCCGGGGGAGGGGGTGGGGTGGGGGCTCCCGTTCTCCCACCCCAATTCTGTCTTCCCGCCCCGCATTCCTTCTCCGAAATGCCGCCCGACCGATGACGGATTTCCTCACCGCGCTGGCCTTGGTCCTGGTGATCGAGGGCGTGCTCTACGCACTGTTCCCGTCCGCGATGCGGCGGCTGATCGTCGAAGCGCTGACGATGCCGGAGAACCGGCTGCGCGCCGTCGGGCTGGCGACGGCGATGGCCGGGGTCGGATTCGTCTGGCTTCTGCGCGGCGCCTGACGCCCTTTGCCGCGTGCGCGTCGCTGGACCGCGCCGCCATTTTCCGGCCATACTCCGACTTCTATACTCGCGCGTCCTCCGTGGCGGATGGGACCCGTGCGCCTTTGCTTGAAGCGGTGACGCGCGGGGATTACATCCGGCACACGGATCGGTGAAGCGCCCCCCTCGGACCGCGATTCGCTTGAAACCGCGAGCCGATTGGAACAGATGGCCGATTGGAACAAGAAGGTGCCGGATGTCCGGCAGGGAGAGCTGAGTTGAACCCGAACCACCCCATCCACCGCGCCGATTTTGGCCGCCGGCTGCGCGTCGTGCCGCTGATCGCCGCTCTCCTGTTGGGGCTGTCCGCCGCCGCCGGCACCCCCGCCATGGCCCAGTCGCGCCCGGCGCCGACCAGCTTCGCCGATCTGTCGGAAAAGCTGCTGCCCGCCGTGGTCAACATCTCGACCAGCCAGGCGGTGGCGCAGCGCCAGCAGGGCGCCCGTCCCGAGATGCCGCAGTTCCCGCCGGGCTCGCCGTTCGAGGAGTTCTTCCGCGACTTCTTCGACCGCCAGCAGCAGGACCAGCCGCAGCAGCCGCGCAAGTCGACCTCGCTCGGCTCCGGCTTCATCATCGACGCCAAGAACGGCTACGTGGTCACCAACAACCACGTCATCCAGGACGCCGACGAGATCACCGTCATCCTGCAGGACGACACCAACATCAAGGCGGAGCTGATCGGCAAGGACCCGAAGACCGACGTCGCCCTGCTGAAGATCAACACGAACCACCCGCTGGTCGCCGTTCCCTTCGGCGATTCGGACGCCATGCGCGTGGGCGACTGGGTGCTGGCCATCGGCAACCCGTTCGGCCTGGGCGGCTCGGTCACCGCCGGCATCATCTCCGCCCGCCAGCGCGACATCAACGCCGGCCCTTACGACGACTTCCTGCAGACCGACGCCTCGATCAACCGCGGCAACTCCGGCGGCCCGATGTTCAACCTGAACGGCGAGGTCATCGGCATCAACACGGCGATCTTCTCGCCGTCGGGCGGCTCGGTCGGCATCGGCTTCGCCATCCCGTCCAACCTCGCCAAGCAGGTGGTCGCGCAGCTCCGCGAATACGGCAAGACGCGGCGCGGCTGGCTGGGCGTGCGCATCCAGGGCGTGACCCCGGAGATCGCCGAGAGCCTAGGCCTCCAGGGCCACAAGGGCGCGCTGGTCGCCTCGATCACCCCGAACGGTCCGGCGGCCAAGGCCGGCATCCAGGCGGGCGACGTGGTGACCAAGTTCGACGGCAAGGAAATCAACGAGATGCGCCGCCTGCCGCGCGTCGTCGCCGAGACGCCGATCGACAAGGCCGTCCCGGTCGAGGTGTGGCGCAAGGGCAAGTCGCAGCAGCTCCAGGTGAAGGTGGGCGAGCTTGAGGCCGCCGAGGAATCGGGCCTTCTCGCCGCCAATCCGGAGGAGCAGCGCCGCCAGCCGCAGCAGGCCCCGGCCCAGAAGCCGACCGAAACGCTCGGCCTGAAGCTGACCAACATCACCCCGGAGCTGCGCCAGCAGTTCGAGATCAAGCCCGAGCTGAAGGGCGTGGTGGTGACCGAGGTGGCGGGCAACTCCACAGCTTCGGAAAAGGGCATTCGCGCCGGCGACGTCATCATCGAGGTCGGCCAGGAGGAGGTCCGCAAGCCGGAGGACGTGACCGCCAAGATCCAGAAGGCCAAGGAGCAGGGCAAGAAGTCCATCCTGCTGCTGGTGGACCGTCACGGCGACCTGCGCTTCGTCGCCATCCCGCTCAGCCAGGGTTGATCAGAGATAGCGCTCCAACGAAAAGGGCATCGGCGGGAAACCGCCGGTGCCCTTTCTTTTCATCCGCCGCTTACGTCTCATCCATAGTGATAGCGGCAGGCCACGATCTCCAGGGTCTGATCCTGCCCCTGGCCGGTCACCCGATAGACCAGCCGATGGTCTCCGGTGATCCTGCGTGACCACCATCCGGACAGATTTCCGCGCAGTGGTTCGGGCTTTCCGATTCCTTTGAACGGGCTTTGCGCGGCGTCGCAGATCAATTCGTTGATCCGTTTCAGAACCGTCCGGTCGGTTTCCTGCCAATACAGGTAATCGTCCCATCCGTGGGGAGTGAACAGCAGCTTCATGCGTCGTCGAGGTCGCGCACGGCGCCCTGTCCGGCCTCCGCCTGGGCGATGGAATCAAGCAGGCGCGCGGCGTTCGCCGGGCTTCGGAGCAAATGCAGCGTCTCCTGCATGCTCTCGAACTCCTCCTCGGAAATCATGACGACGGAGCGGGCGTTCTGGCGGGTCACCACCAGAGGCGCGTGGGAATCGCAAACCTCATCCATGTAGCGGGCGAGATTCTGGCGCAGTTCCGAGTAGCTGACGTGGCCCATGGCATCCTCCATATCCTGTACAGATTTGCGTACAGGTAGCGTGCCCGTCAAGGGTTAGGGCGTCAGCCTTCCACGAACTCCCCGATCCGGTAGCCCTGTGCGAACAGCAGGGCGGTCAGGTCGCCATGGTCGACGCGGGCGCGGGCCTGGGCGGCCACGGTCGGCTTGGCATGGAAGGCGACGCCAAGCCCGGCAGCCAGCAGCATCGGCAGGTCGTTTGCGCCGTCGCCGACGGCCATGGTCTCGACGGTCGGGACGTGGCGCTCTCCGGCGTAGGCGAGCAGCGCCTCCAGCTTGCTGTCCTTGTCGAGGATCGGCTCCACGACCGCGCCGGTCATGACGCCGTCAACCACCTCAAGCACGTTGCCGCGGTCGTCGTCGAAGCCGACCCACTGGCGCACCCGCTCCGTGAAGCAGCGGAAGCCGCCGGAGACCAGCACGCAGGTCGCCCCGTTGGCGCGCATGGTGGAAACCAGCGTCCTGGCGCCCGGCATCAGGGTGGCGCGCTGCCACACCTCGTCGACGACGCTCTCGTTCAGGCCCTTCAGCAGGGCGACCCGCTCGCGCACCGCGTCCTTGAAGTCGATCTCGCCGTTCATGGCGCGGGCGGTGATCGCGGCGATGTGGTCCTTCAGCCCGACATAGTCGCCCAACTCGTCCAGCATCTCCTGCTCGATGATCGTCGATTCCATGTCGGCGACCAGCAGGCGCTTCTTCCGGTTGCCCGGCTTCTGGGCGATCACGTCGATGGCGAGGCCGTCCAGCGCAAGATTGGCCAGCGCGCGGCGGACGGCGGCTTCGGCCTGCTCGGGCACCAGCCCTTCCTCGGCGATGTCGCAGGCGCGGTCCGGCGCCAGCCAGTCCGGCTTGGCGGTGTCGGCGCCCAGCGCGGTCAGGGACGCGCGGGCGGCCTGCACGGCCTGCTCGTCGAGAACGGCGGAGGCGGCGGCGATCAGCGTAACGACAGCGCTCATGGCGGGGCGATCCTGGAAGAGCCGTGGGGAGGGGCGCGCGCGCTCCCTAGCACAGCCGGGACCCTCCGCCAACCCACTCCGCCAAGCGTCGTAGACATTACGCGCCGGGGACCCGGTCGCCTCCCGCCGTGTTTCCGCTCAAATCGCGGGAGGGTTCGTCCATGATCCAGCGGCCTGCCACCCTTCACACCCTGTCCATTCTCGCCTTCACCCTGGCACCTGCCTTGTTCTTGGCCGGCTGCGGCGCCGGGACCGACCTGGCGCAGCGCCCGCCGCCCGGCTATGTCGGCGACGTGGGGGCACGTGTCTCGGCGGTGGATTGGGCACAGGCCCGTCCCGTGACCGTGCAGTTGGACGAGTTCCGGTTCCAGCCCGACCGTCTGGCCTTCGAGCGGGGAACGCCCTACCGCCTGACGCTGGAGAACCGCGGGAGCGTCGCGCACACCTTCACGTCGGAAGGCTTCTTCAAGGCCATCGCGGTGCGGCGGGTCACCACCGCGCAAGGCGCCGTCGAGACGCCGGCCCTGGTGAATCTGGAGATTCCGGCCGGCCAGACCGATGTGGTGGAGTTCATTCCGGTCCAGGCCGGAACCTATGACCTAGCCTGCCACGAACCGCTGCACAGCGGCTTCGGGATGACCGGGACGATCACGGTTCGCTGAGGCCGTTCACCGGTCGGCCTTGCCAAGCCGAGCCTTCCCCTGCCATACGCTGTAACCGGAGGAACGTCAGGCAAGGCGACATGGCAGAGGACAGCCCGCGGAACCGGGATGGGCGGCACCGGCACGTGGTGGTGATCGGCGGCCCGACGGCGTCGGGCAAGTCGGGCATGGCGCTCGACATCGCCCTGGCGCGCAACGGCACGGTGATCAACGCCGACAGCATGCAGCTCTACGTCGAACTGGACGTGCTGACCGCCCGTCCGGGGGCGGAGGATCTGGCGCAGGCCCCGCACCGGCTCTACGGCGTGCTGCCAGCGGCGGAGCGCGGGTCTGCCGCGCGCTGGCGCGACATGGCGCTGGCAGAGATCGCCGAGGCCCACGCCGCCGGACGCCTGCCCATCGTCGTCGGCGGCACCGGCCTCTATCTGCGCACGCTCATGGAAGGGTTGAGCGCCGTCCCCGCGGTTCCGGACGAGGTCCGCAAGGCCGCACACGCCCGCCTGCGGGACCTGGGCGGCGAGGCCTTCCGCGAGGAGCTAGTGCGCCGCGACCCGGCCTCGGCCAAGCTGAACCCCGGCGACACCACCCGTCTGACCCGCGCCTGGGAAGTGCTGGAGGCCACCGGCCAACCGCTGTCCCACTGGCAGACCCAGCGGGCCGAGGGCGCACCCGAGGGGCTGGCCTTCTCCGTCCTGCTGCTCGACCCGCCGCGTGACGCGCTCTACGCCAATTGCGACCGCCGCTTCCGCGTGATGATGGGGTTGGGGGCGCTGGAGGAGGTGCGGCGTCTGGACGCGCTCGGCCTCGACCCCGACCTGCCGGCGATGAAGGCGCTGGGGGTGCCGGAACTGCGCGACCATCTGCGCGGCGCGCTGACGCTCGACGAAGCCATAGCGCTGGCTCAGCAATCCACGCGCCGCTACGCGAAGCGGCAGGTCACCTGGTTCCGCCACCAGCTCGCCAGCCGGCCTCCGGCCTCCGCGCTGCATGGCTGCCATACGATCAATTCGCTCTACGCAAGACCGCTTAGTGAAGCAATACTGACCTATCTTGAAACGACGTTGCGTCGTTGACCCTCAGGAGGATTGAAAGTGACGGTCGATTGGGGAAACGTGTTTGCCGGTCGCGTCGCCGGTATGGGAGCCTCGGAAATCCGGGAGCTGCTGAAGCTGCTCGAACGGCCGGAAATCATCTCCTTCGCCGGGGGCATCCCGGACCCCGATTTCTTCCCGACGGCGGCCATCGCCCGCGCCTATGAGAAGATCTTCCAGTCCAACGGCGGGGCCGGCGGCGCGCTCCAATACACCATCAGCGAGGGCTTCACGCCGCTGCGCGAATGGATCTGCGCCTACATGGACCGCCGCGGCATCCAGGCCGGTCTGGACGAGGTGCTGGTGACCAGCGGGTCGCAGCAGGCGCTGGAGTTCGTCGGCAAGCTGCTGATCGGGCCGGGCGAGAAGATCCTGGTGACCCGCCCGACCTATCTCGGCGCGCTCCAGGCCTTCTCGCCCTACGAGCCGCAGTATCTCTCCGTTCCCGGCGACGCCGAGGGGCCGGACTTGGCCGCGGTTGAGGCGGCGCTGGAGCAGAAGCCGAAGTTCTTCTACCTCGTCCCCGACTTCCAGAACCCCAACGGCACGACGATCTCGCTGGCCCGCCGCGAGGCGCTGCTGGACCTTTGCGCCAAGCACGGCGTGCCGATCGTCGAGGACGCCGCCTACACCGAGCTGCGCTACGAGGGCGAGGCGATCCCGTCCATCGCCGCGCTGGACGCCGCCCGCAACGGCGGCAAGATCACCAACGTGCTCTTCTGCGGCTCCTTCTCCAAGACGATGGTGCCGGCGCTGCGCGTGGGCTGGATCAACGGCCCGGCGGAGGTCGTCAACCGGCTGGTTCTGATGAAGCAGGCTGGCGATCTGCACACCAGCACCATCAACCAGATCGTGCTGCACGACGTGGTGTCGCAGAGCTTCGACAGCCACATCCGCCGCCTGCGCGCCGGCTACAAGGAGCGCCGCGACGCCATGCTGACCGCGCTGGCCGAGTTCGCGCCGGCCGGGGTGACCTGGACCAAGCCGGACGGCGGCATGTTCGTCTGGATCGAACTGCCGGAGGGCACCGACGGGGTGGACCTGCTGGCCCGCGCCATCAAGGACGCCAACGTCGCCTTCGTCCCCGGCTCGGCCTTCCACGCCGACCGGTCGGGGAAGAACACGCTGCGCCTCAGCTTCTCCAACAACAACCCGGAGCGCATCCGCGAAGGCATCCGCCGCCTCTGCGGCCTGCTCCAGACCGTCGCGGCGTAACCTCTGCCGCTTCTTGCGCAACGGCCTGCCTCCGCACCCGCGGGGCAGGCCGTTCGCGTTTGAAGACGGCTTTGCGGGGAGGGCGGTCCTTCCAGCTTGCGAAATATTTGGAAAAACTGCGGCAAAAAATCTTTTCGATCATTCGCAAAATGGGTTGACCGGTGACCGGCGGATTGTCTAGTTTGCCGGTCCCGGCCTTCGCCTTTGGGGATAACCCCTTGTTTTCCCAGCAGGCCATCGCCGGGGTTTGAGAAGGAACAGGGCCGCCCGTGAAAAGAGGGGCCCCCATTGGAAGGTCGTGAGCTATGCCCGAACAGAAGCTGACCGGCGCGCAGATCGTCATCAAGGCCCTGAAGGACCAGGGCGTCGACATCATCTTCGGTTATCCGGGCGGCGCGGTACTTCCGATCTACGACGCCATCTTCCAGCAGAACGACATCAGGCACATCCTCGTCCGGCATGAGCAGGCCGCCGTGCACGCCGCGGAAGGCTACGCCCGCTCCACCGGCAAGGTGGGCTGCGTGCTGGTGACCTCCGGCCCCGGCGCGACCAACGCCGTGACGGGCCTGCTCGACGCGCTGTGCGACAGCATTCCGCTGGTCTGCCTGTCCGGGCAGGTGCCGACCCACCTGATCGGCAACGACGCCTTCCAGGAGGCCGACACCACCGGCATCACGCGCCCCTGCACCAAGCACAATTACCTGGTGAAGGACGTCAACCAGCTCGCCCGCACCATGCACGAGGCCTTCTACGTGGCGCGCAGCGGCCGCCCCGGCCCGGTGCTGGTCGACATCCCGAAGGACGTGCAGTTCGCCGACGGCACCTACGTCCCGCCGACCGAGGTGAAGCACAAGACCTACCGCCCGCAGGTGAAGCCCGAGATCGCCCGCGTGGAGGAGGCCATCGAGCTGATCGCCACCGCCAAGCGCCCGATCTTCTACACCGGCGGCGGCGTGGTGAATGCCGGCCCGATCGCGGCCAAGCTGCTGACCCAGTTCGTGAAGATGACCGGCTTCCCGATCACCTCGACCCTGATGGGGCTGGGCGCCTTCCCGGCGTCGGACCCGCAGTGGCTGGGCATGCTGGGCATGCACGGCACGTACGAGGCGAACCTCGCCATGTACAACTGCGACGTCATGATCAACATCGGCGCCCGCTTCGACGACCGCGTGACCGGCAAGCTGTCGGAGTTCGCGCCGGGATCGAAGAAGATCCACGTCGACATCGACCCCAGCTCGATCAACAAGAACGTCGCGGTGGACATCCCCATCGTCGGTGACGCCGGCGCCGTTCTGGAAGACATGATCCGCATTTGGAAGGCCCGCCAGAAGCGCGCGGACCAGACCGCGCTGAAGGAGTGGTGGGGTCAGGTCGAGGGCTGGCGCGCCCGCAACTGCCTGAATTACAACCGCACCGAGGCGGTCATCAAGCCGCAGTACGCGCTGGAGCGGCTGCGCGAGGCGCTGCGCGGCAAGAACCACTATGTGACGACCGAGGTCGGCCAGCACCAGATGTGGGCCGCCCAGTTCCTGCCCTTCGACGAGCCGAACCGCTGGATGACCTCCGGCGGCCTGGGCACCATGGGCTATGGCCTGCCGGCGGCCATCGGCGCGCAGCTCGCCCACCCCGACGCCATCGTCGTGGACGTGTCGGGCGAGGCGTCCTTCCTGATGAACATGCAGGAGATCGGCACGGCGGTGCAGTACCGCGCCCCCGTCAAGATCTTCATCCTGAACAACAAGTACATGGGCATGGTGCGCCAGTGGCAGGAGCTGCTGCACGGCTCCCGCTACTCCAACAGCTACTCCGAGGCGCTGCCCGACTTCGTGAAGCTGGCGGAAAGCTGGGGCTGCGTCGGCCTGCGCGCGACCACGGTGGCCGAGGTGGACGAGGTCATCGAGAAGATGCTGGCCGTCACCGACCGCCCCTGCATCATCGACATCGCCGTGGACCCGAAGGAAAACTGCTTCCCGATGATCCCCGGCGGCAAGGCCCACAACGAAATCCTGTTCGGTCCGGAGGACAGCCCGTCCGACGCCACGCCGGAAGACGGCATGGTGCTGGTCTGATCGCGGCGACCAAGACGAACGGTTGAAGGCCCTCTGGCGGAGTACGGATCGTGGAAGAGAAGATCGAAAAGCACACCATCGCCGTGCTGGTGGACAACGAGCCGGGCGTGCTGGCCCGCGTCATCGGCCTGTTCTCGGGCCGCGGCTACAACATCGAAAGCCTGACGGTGGCGGAGGTGAACAACGCCGACCACCTGTCGCGCATCACGCTGGTCACCTCCGGCACCCGCATGGTGGTGGAGCAGATCAAGGCCCAGCTCGACCGGCTAGTGCCGGTGCACAAGGTGCACGACCTGACGGACGAGGGGCCGTCGGTGGAGCGCGAACTGGCGCTGGTCAAGGTGGCCGGCACCGGCGACCGCCGCATCGAGGCGCTGCGTCTGGCCGACATCTTCAAGGCGAAGGTCGTGGACGCCACCCTGACCTCCTTCGTGTTCGAACTGACCGGCACGACGGCGGAGGTCGACGACTTCGTTGGGCTGATGGCCCAGCTCGGCCTCGTCGAGGCCAGCCGGACCGGCGTCGTCGCCATGTCGAAGGGAGCCACCGGGTTCTGATCCCGGTCTCATGACGGCCAGGGATGATGGGGGGACAACCCAGCCCGCCGTCCTTTATCAGTCTATCGAACAGTGTTCTGCTTGACGCGGCCCTTTCGCCGGTGGAGTAATTCCGCTGCGCAAAACTCGCACCACCAGATCGAAAAATCCAAGGAAGACCACCATGCGCGTCTATTATGATCGTGATGCCGACGTGAACCTGATCAAGGGGAAGAAGGTCGTCATCGTCGGCTACGGCAGCCAGGGCCACGCCCACGCCAACAACCTGCGTGACAGCGGTGTGAAGGACGTGCGCATCGCCCTCCGCCCGGGTTCGGCCACCATCAAGAAGGCCGAGGCCGCCGGCTTCACGGTCATGGCTCCGGGCGAGGCCGCCGCCTGGGCCGACGTGGTGATGATCCTCACCCCCGACGAGTTGCAGGCCGACCTGTACCGCGACGACCTCGCCAAGAACCTGAAGGAAGGCGCCGCGCTCGCCTTCGCGCACGGCCTGAACGTGCACTTCAACCTGATCGAGCCGCGCGCCGACCTCGACGTGTTCATGATCGCGCCGAAGGGCCCGGGCCACACCGTCCGCGGCGAGTACCAGCGCGGCGGCGGCGTGCCCTGCCTCGTGGCCGTGCACCAGAACGCTTCGGGCAACGGGCTGGACATCGCCCTGTCCTACGCCTCGGCCATCGGCGGCGGCCGCGCCGGCATCATCGAGACGACCTTCAAGGAAGAGTGCGAGACCGACCTGTTCGGCGAGCAGGCCGTGCTCTGCGGTGGCCTGACCGAGTTGATCAAGGCCGGCTACGAGACGCTGACCGAGGCCGGCTACGCCCCGGAGATGGCCTATTTCGAGTGCCTGCACGAGGTGAAGCTGATCGTCGACCTCATGTATGAGGGCGGCATGGCCAACATGCGCTACTCGATCTCCAACACCGCCGAGTACGGCGACTACAAGACCGGCCCGCGCATCATCACCCCGGAGACCAAGGCCGAGATGAAGCGCGTCCTGGAGGACATCCAGACCGGCCGCTTCGTCCGCGACTGGATGCTGGAGTGCAAGGCCGGCCAGCCGTCCTTCAAGGCGACCCGCCGCCGCAACGCCGAGCATTCGATCGAGCAGGTCGGCGAGAAGCTGCGCGCCATGATGCCCTGGATCGCCGAGCGCCGTCTGGTCGACAAGTCCAAGAACTAATCGGTTCCTGGATCAAGAAACGGGAAAGCGCGCCGCGAGGCGCGCTTTCTTCGTTTTGGGGAGTTCTGCATTGGTTTGCCCCCACCCCGGCCCTCCCCCGCTGTGCAGGGGAGGGAGACTATGCGAAGTGGCGGCAGTTCCCTCCCCTGCGTCAGCGGGGGAGGGTTAGGGTGGGGGCAAACGCCGCAGCACGCTCACACATCCCCCCGCGACCGGTCCGCCTTCGGCCGCTCGTCGAGAAGCGGCCGGCCGGTGTGCACGAAATGCACCACCTCGGCGATGTTGGTCGCGTGGTCGCCGATGCGCTCCAGGCTCTTGGCGATGAACAGCAGGTGCATGTGGGCGGTGAACATCTCCGGCAGGCGGGCCGCCGACCGGTTGATGCTCTCGCACAGGCTGGTGTAGAGCGCGTCCACTTCGTCGTCGGTGCGCCAGACGCGCAGCGCCAGCTCGACGTCGCCGTCGACATAGGCGTCCACCGCCGTGGTCAGGCGCTGGCGCACCAGGCGGCCCAGATTGGGCAGTGTGCTCATCGCCGGGGATTCGGGGAATTCCGCCACGGAGACGGCGCGGCGGGCGGTGTTGGCGGCGTGGTCGCCGACGCGCTCCAGATTGCCGGCGATCTTCAGGGCGGCGATCACCTCGCGCAGGTCGTCGGCCACCGGCTGGCGCAGCACCAGCATGCGCATGCAGTTCGCCTCGATCTCATGCTCGTAGCTGTCGAGCCGCGCGTCGGACTCCACGATGGCGCGGGCCTGCTCCGGGTTGCGCTGGGTCAGGCAGGTCAGCGCGCCGTCCAGCTGGGTTTCCGCGGCGCCCGCCATCTGCACGATGCTGGCCTTCAGCCGCTTCATGGCGTCTTCGAAGGCGGTGACGATGTGCGGGGCGGGGTGCTTCATGGGTGCGGGCCTTGTCGGTATCGGTGCGGCGGACGGCCGGGAACGTTACCGTTTCGCGGCCCCACAGGCCAGCCTTCTTCCCACTGGTCGATGCGGCGGGCGCGGCATGGGAACGGTTGATTTCGCATCTGCGAAATGGCAAGAGTCCGCCCCTCCTACCCCTTATGACCAAGCACGGACGACGACCCTCATGATCGAACGCCGTTTCGAACAGATCATCTTCGCCAGCCGCTGGCTGCTCGCCCCCTTCTATCTGGGGCTCGTCGTGTCGCTGGTGCTCCTGCTGGCGAAGTTCATGCAGGAAATCTTCCATATCGTCCCGCATGTGCTGGAGATGCAGGAAAAGGACGTGCTTCTGGCCGTGCTGACCCTGATCGACCTGTCGCTGGCCGGCAACCTGCTGCTGATGGTGATCTTTTCGGGATACGAGAACTTCGTGTCCAAGATCGACGTGGCCGACCACAAGGACCGCCCGGACTGGATGGGCAAGGTCGATTTCGGCGGGCTGAAGCTGAAGCTGATCGCCTCCATCGTGGCGATCTCCGGCATCCACCTGCTGAAAAGCTTCATGAACATCGACAACACCAGCAAGGAGAACCTGATGTGGATGGTCATCGTCCACATGACCTTCGTGGTGTCGGGCGTGCTGCTGGCCCTGATGGACCGGCTGGAGGGCAGCCATCACGGAGCGCACGGCAAGGCTGCCGCCGTGGCGAAATCCGATCATCATTGAGGGCGCCGAAGCGGTTTCAAACCCGACACAAAGCCATTGCGGCGGGTTGGGAATCAGCCTAAGGATACCCCCGACGCGAGCGGGGCGGTTGGCCGAACGCCGGAGGTTTCCGCCTCCTGTTGACGGAAAATTAACCCTGACGCGGCAGTGTGGCGAGCACCGGAGGACGGCGTTCCGCCAGGACTTCGGGGACTGGACATTCCGCCGGGACCGGCCTTGCCTCAAGGACCGTCTCCCATCGACCAGAGCGCCGGACCGGCGTCGGCACCCGCCCCACGGGCGCCGGCAACAGGGTTCGGCAAGGCGTGCCGGCTGCACTCTCCGCTTGAGCGCGAAGGGGCATTCGTCTATGGAACCGTTGGCGGGCGTGGCCCTCCGCACCGGAGCGGGCACATCGCCGGCAAGGCCGTCTCAACCGCAATGAAGAGTTAGTCGGGTCCATGCTTTCCAAACTCCTCGGCGTGCTTTCCGCCGACATGGCGATCGATTTGGGGACGGCCAACACCCTGGTCTATGTCAAGGGCCGCGGCATCGTTCTGAACGAACCCTCGGTCGTGGCGATCGCCAACGTCCGCGGCAAGAAGCAGGTGCTGGCCGTCGGCGACGAGGCGAAGATGATGCTGGGCCGCACGCCCGGCAACATCCAGGCCATCCGCCCCCTCCGCGACGGCGTCATCGCCGACTTCGAAGTCGCCGAGGAGATGATCAAGCACTTCATCCGCAAGGTGCACAACCGGCGCAGCTTCGCCAGCCCGCAGGTCATCATCTGCGTGCCGTCGGGTTCCACCGCCGTGGAGCGCCGCGCGATCCAGGAATCGGCGGAGGCCGCCGGCGCCCGCCGCGTCTTCCTGATCGAGGAGCCGATGGCCGCCGCGATCGGCGCCGGGCTTCCGGTGACGGAGCCGACCGGCTCCATGGTCGTGGACATCGGCGGCGGCACCACCGAGGTGGCCGTGCTGTCGCTGGGCGGCATCGTCTATTCCCGCTCGGTCCGCGTGGGCGGCGACAAGATGGACGAGGCCATCATCGGCTACATCCGCCGCACCCACAATCTGCTGGTCGGTGAAGGCTCGGCGGAGCGGATCAAGAAGGAAATCGGCTCGGCCTGCCCGCCGGAAGACGGCGAGGGCCGCATCCTGGAGATCAAGGGCCGCGACCTGATGAACGGCGTGCCCAAGGAACTCATCATCTCCGAGCGGCAGATCGCCGAGTCCCTGGCGGAGCCGGTGTCGGCCATCGTCGAGGCGGTGAAGGTGGCGCTGGAGCACACGGCGCCGGAACTGGCCGCCGACATCGTCGACAAGGGCATCGTGCTGACCGGCGGCGGCGCCCTGCTGGGCAACCTGGACTTCGTCCTGCGCCACGCCACCGGCCTGCCGGTGTCGATCGCCGACGATCCGCTGTCCTGCGTCGCGCTGGGCACCGGGCGGGCGCTGGAGGAGATGAAGACGCTGCGAAACGTCTTGGTCAGCGCCTACTGATTGGTGTATTGCTCGCTTGGGTTCCCCCGGTGGTACGTCCATTTGCCGGCGTAGCCGGGGGCGGATCGCGTACCTGGACGGGATGATCCTGTGAAGCCTCGCAATTCCGGTTCCGTCGTGCGCCTTGCCGCCCCCCTGCGGGCGCTCGCCCAGCGCTTCTCCTTCCTTCTGCTGGTGCTCGCCTCCGTCGCGCTGATGATGGTGGGCCGGATCGACGCGCTGTCGGTGGACAGCGCGCGCGCGCGGGTGACCGACGCCTTCGCACCGATCCTCGACGCGATCTCGCGCCCCGCCGCCACCGCCGCCCACGTCGTGGAGTCGGTGGTCGAGGTCCAGAACGCCTTCGAGGAAAACCAGCGGCTGAAGGCGGAGAACGCGCGGCTGCTGCAGTGGAAGCAGGCGGCGCTGCGGCTGGAGGCGGAGAACATCAGCCTCCGTTCGCTGCTGAAGGCGACGCCGGAGCCGTCCTCCTCCTTCATCACGGCGCGCGTCATCGCCGCTCCGGGCAGTTCCTTCCTGCGCACGCTGGTGGTCACCGCCGGCCGCCGGGACGGGGTGCGCAAGGGGCAGGCGGCGGTCGCCGGCAGCGGGCTGGTCGGCCGGGTGGTCGAGGTCGGGGAGTGGTCGGCCCGCGTCCTTCTGCTGACCGACATCAACACGCGCATTCCCGTGGTTCTGGAGCGCTCGCGCCAGCGGGCGGTGATGGCGGGCGACAATTCCGACCAGACCCGGCTGCTCTACCTGCCACCGGAAGCGCCGGTCCAGGTGGGCGAGCGGGTGGTGACCTCCGGTCACGGCGGGCAGTTTCCGCCGGGCCTGCCGGTGGGCGTGGTGTCCTCGGCCGGTGAACGCGGCGTCCGGGTTCAGCCGAACGTCGATCTGTCGCGGGTCGAGCATCTGCAACTGGTCGAGTTCAGCCTGCCGGGAAGCGAGGCGGAACCGTCATCCGAAGCGAAATGACGCTGACCTTGTGGCAGCGGCTGGACAAAACGGGGCGGAATCTCGCGCCCTTCGCGGTGACGGTCATGCTGGCGCTGGGCGGGATGGTTCCGGTGCCGCTGCCCGGCTATGCGTCGGTGGCGCCTTTCCTGACCGCCATCGCCGTCTATTATTGGGCGATCCATAGGCCCGACCTGATGGGGCCGGGCACCGCCTTCCTGATCGGGCTGCTGCAGGACCTGCTGACCGGCGGACCGCTGGGGGTGAACGCGCTGGTGCTGGTGCTGGTCCACTGGGCGGTGTCCAGCCAGCGGCGGGTGCTGGCGTCGAGCACCTTCGCCCTGATGTGGTTCGGCTTCGGGCTGGTCATGATGGGTGTGGCCTGCATCCAGTGGCTGGCCTTTGCGGCGCTTCAGGCGTCGGTTCTGCCGTTCCGGCCGGCGCTGTTCCAGGCGCTGCTGACCATGGCCTTCTTTCCGGCGGTCGCCTGGATGCTGATCCGCGTCCACCGGGCGTTTCTGCAGGGTTAGCCGGCAGGGATGAGGCGGCGAGGGATGATGTGGCAGGGGATGTGAGCCTTTGACTGCGATGGACCGCGACACCGACCGCTACCGCCTGCTGACCCGCCGCGCCGCCGTGCTGGGCGGGCTGAAGCTCGCCGGTCTGTCCGCCCTGGTCGGGCGGCTCTACTACCTGCAGGTGGTGGAATCCGCGCGCTACGTCATGCTGGCGGAGGAGAACCGCATCAGCCTGCGGCTGGTCGCCCCGTCGCGCGGCACCATCGTCGACCGGTTCGGCGCGCCGCTGGCGGTGAACCAGCAGAACTACCGCGTCGTCGTGGTGTCGGAGCGCACGCGCAACATCCAGGACACGCTGGACAAGATCTCCAAGATCGTCCCGCTGACCGACGGCGACCGCCGCCGCGTGATGCGCGAGCTGCACCGCAAGCGCCGTTTCGTGCCGGTCACCGTGCGCGAGAACCTGACCTGGGAGCAGGTCGCCACCATCGAGATGAACACCCCGGACCTGCCCGGCGTCGCCATCGAGGTCGGCGAAATCCGCCATTACCCGGAGGCCGAGGCGACTGCCCATATCCTGGGCTATGTCGGCGCCGTGTCGGAGGCGGAGCTGAACGGCGATCCCGTGCTGTCGCTGCCGGGCTTCCGCATCGGCAAGGCCGGGATGGAGAAGTATCACGAGAAGGCGCTGCGCGGCACGGCGGGCACCAGCCAGCTCGAGGTCAACGCGGTCGGGCGGGTCATCCGCGAGCTGTCGCGCGACGAGGGGCAGCCGGGCCGCGAGGTCCAGTTGACCATCGACATCGGGTTGCAGAAATTCGTGCAGCAGCGGCTGTCGCAGGAGGTCAGCGCCTCCTGCGTGGTGATGGACGTGCACACCGGCGGAATCTACGCCCTGTGCTCCCACCCCAGCTACGACCCCAACCAGTTCACCATGGGCATCAGCGCCGAACTGTGGGAGGAATTGCTGTCCAATCAGGCGACCCCGCTGAACAACAAGGCGGTGGCTGGGCAATACCCGCCGGGGTCGACCTTCAAGCCGGTGGTGGCCCTGGCGGCGTTGGAATCCGGCCTGATCAGCCGCAACCACACGGTCTTCTGTCCCGGCCACATGGACCTCGGCGACCACCGCTTCCACTGCTGGAAGAAGGGCGGGCACGGCACCGTGGACGTGGTCGGCGCGCTGCGCCATTCCTGCGACGTGTGGTTCTACGACGTGTCGCGGCGCATCGGCATCGACCGCATCGCCGAGATGGCCCACCGCTTCGACATGGGGCAGCTGACCGGGCTGGACCTGCCGCACGAGCGGCCGGGCCTGATCCCCTCCATCGACTGGAAGAAGGGCGCGCTCGGCAAGCCCTGGGCGCAGGGCGAGACGCTGATCGCGGCGATCGGGCAGGGCTACGTGCTGTCCACGCCGATGCAACTCGTCGCCATGACCGCGCGGCTGGCCAATGGCGGCTTCGCGGTGAAGCCCCATCTGACCAAGCAGATTAAGGCGATGTCCGGCGAGCAGACGAGTTGGCCGCCGATCGGGGTGAAGAAGGAGAATCTCGACCTCGTCCTGCGCGGCCTCTACGAGGTGACCAACGCGCCGAACGGCACCGCCTACAAGTCGCGCATCACCGAACCCGGCTATGAGATGGCCGGCAAGACCGGCTCCGCCCAGGTCCGTCGCATCACCATGGCGGAGCGCAGCACCGGCGTGAAGAAGAACGAGGATCTGCCCTGGCGGGAGCGCGACCACGCGCTGTTCATCTCCTACGCGCCAGTCAGTTCCCCGCGCTACGCCTGCGCGGTGTTCGTGGAGCATGGCGGCGGCGGCTCCACTGCGGCGGCTCCGATCGCGCGCGACATCCTGCTGGAATGCCAGAAACGCGATCCGGGCCGCGCCGCCGTGGCGGAAAGCGCCCCGCCGCCCCCGCCGCCGGGCGGCACCCGGGGCTGAGGGGCATTGGAGGCGCCCGGCCGATCAGGCCGCGCGCACTTCGGACAGGAACTGATCCACCTCGCGCTTCAGGCTCGACGCGCGTTCGGCCAGCTGGTCGGCTGCGGTCTTCACGCTGTGGGTGGCTGCGCTGGTTTCCGACTCCGCCTGCTGGATGCCGGCGACGTTGCTAGAAACCTCCGCGGTGCCGTTGGCGGCCTGCTGGGCGTTGCGGCTGATCTCGCCGGTCGCCGCGCTCTGCTGCTCGACGGAAGCGGCCATCTCCGCGGTGGAGCGGTCGATGTCCTCGACCTGGGTGATGATGGCGCGCATCGCCTCCACCGTCCGGCCGGAGGCGCTCTTCACCGCGGCGATCTGGTTGCCGATCTGCTCCGTCATCGCGTGGGTCTGGTTGGCGAGGTTCTTCACCTCGCTCGCCACCACGGCGAAGCCCTTGCCGGCTTCCCCGGCGCGGGCCGCCTCGATGGTCGCGTTCAGCGCCAGCAGGTTGGTCTGGGAGGCGACGGCGTTGATCGAGGCGACGATCTGGTCCACCTGCTCGATGGCGGCGGACAGGGAATCGAGCTGGGTCTGGGCCAGATTGGCCCCCTCGGCCGCGGCCTTGGAACGGGCGGCGGCGCGGGTCACGCGCTCTGCCAGTTCGTGGATCGAGGCGGACATCTCCTCCGACGCCGCAGCGACGGTCTGCACGTTGGCGCTGGCCTCCTCCGACGCGCCGGCCACGGCGCCGCACTGGGCGCCGACTTCCTCGACCGCCGAGGAGAGCTGCGCCGCGGTGGCCTGAAGTTCGGTCGCGGCGCCGCCGACATCGTTCACGATGACCCCCACCTGCGACTCGAAGCGGCTGGCCAGCGCGAGCATCGCCGCGCGCTTCTCCGCCTGGGAACGGGCCGCCACCTCCTTGGCTTCGCGTTCCATCTCCTGGTTGCGGATCAGGTTGCGCTTGAACACCTCGGCGGTTTCTGCGATCTCCCCGACCTCGTCCCTGCGGTCCGTGCCATAGACGACGGTGTCCAGCTTGCTGTCGGCCAATCCGCGCAGACAGGCGACAATGGCCTTCACCGGCCGGACGATGCCGAACTGGGACACCATCCAACCGAGCAGCAGGCCGGCCAAGATGCCGACGGCGGCGGCGATGGTGAGTTGGGTCGACCGCGTTTCCGCGAGGTCGGTCGCGTTTTTGGACAGCTGCGACGCCTTGTCGTCGGTGTAGGTCGTGTAGGCGACGGTCAGATCCTGGAGCGTCCGCGCGGCGGCGGCGCTGGCCTCCACCGAGGCGAGGATGTCGCGCTGATCCCGGGTCAGATCGCCGCCCCCCTTGATCCGGCGGGCGACTGCGATCGTGTCTTCGAGTTCCTTTTGGTAGAGCACGAGCGAACTCTCGAAGGAGGCCAACAGGCGACCCTGTTCCGCGTCGCTTGTTCCCTTGACCTTGGCCAGAAGCCCGTCCATGGCCTCACGGGTCTTGCCGATGGATTGCATGACCTGAGGCAGATCGCTGGGATTGGCGGCCAGTCGATACTCGTCTCGGCTGAGTTCGACGACCATCCGGTTGATGCGCGCGCCGAGCTTCATCTCCTCGCCGGCCAACTGGAGTTCGTCGGAAGCGCGGCTCAACGCTCCCAGGCCGGCGATCGACGTGGCGGTGATGCCCGCGCAGATGGCGGCTAGCAGAACGATGATGGATAAAATTTTGGTGGAGATCTTCAGATTACCAAGCTGCATGGCAAAGCCCACCCTAAGAGCCCGGAGGGAACGCGCGGGCTGGGACCGGCAAGAGGCGCCGGGATGAACGGCATTCTCCTGAAGTTCCTGGTAGGGGGCTTTGATATTGATCAAATCGCAAGGCTAAAGGAGTAATCCGGCTCTTTGTCCCACCGACGAGCCAGGAACCGCCGGCTGCCGAACCCTGTTCCAGAGGCGCAGAAAATGCGGGTGGACTAAAATGGCAGGCGATCTGACCAACTGGCTGGTTGATGTTTTGCACACCATGGACTACGCGGGTATTTTCCTACTCCTGGTCCTGGCGCGGGTTTTCCCGCCGGTTCCGGCGGAATCGGTTATTCCATTGGCCGGCATCGCGTCGGCCCAGGGTGAATACAATCTTTTCGCCGTCGCGTTGGCTGGCGGGCTGGGGTCGCTGACCGGGCAGCTCGTCTGGTTTCTGCCGAGCCGCCTGCTGGGGCGCGACCGGCTGGAAGCCTTTTTGAAGCGCTACGGCCATTGGCTGACGATCCACCCCAAGAAGGTCAGGCGAAGCACGGAGTGGTTCGGAAAGCATGGCGGCATTGCCGTCTTTCTGACCCAGCCGGTGCCGGGGGTGCGGACGCTGATCTCGATCCCGGCGGGGGCCTGCCGGATGTCGATCCCGCTCTATTGCCTCTATTCCGGGGCCGGATCGATCCTGTGGACGCTGCTGCTCGCCTGGACCGGTTACATGCTGTCCCGCTGGCCCTTCGCGCACAGCTTGGTGGGGTATGTCACCGTTGGGCTGCTGGTGGTCCTGGTCGGGCTGTACCTGTACCGGCTGGTCAGCCATTTCCACGGCATCCGCCGCGCCCAGAAATCCTCGGGCGGCGACCCGCCGGTGGCGGGCGCCTCGCTCAGCCCTTGAGGCCTTACCCCATGGCCCAGCCGGCCATCCCGGTAACCGCCATGCCGAGCGCCCAGACGCCGAAGGCCGCCAGCGCCACCCCCGTGCAATGGTTCAGCCGGGTCAGCCCGCGGTCGGAAATGCGGTGGCGCACGGCGGCGACGCCCATGGACAAGGTGAGCCACCACAGCGAGGCGCCGATGAAGACACCGGCCACCAGCGTGGTGGCGTCCACCCGCCCCAGATTGCCGCCCAGCCCAAAGCCGGCGAAGATGGCGATGAAGGCCATGATGGTCGCCGGGTTGGTCAGGGTCAGCGACAGGCCGGTCATGAAGCCGCCGAGGAAGGACGGGGTGTCGGGCGCGCTGGCGGCCTCGCGCTCTTCGTCCTCCGGCTTCTGGCGGAAGGTGCGGATGGCGACGACGATGAGGAAGATGCCGCCGACGAGCTGGAAGGCGATCTCATGCCCCTGAAGGAAGTCCAGGGCGGCGGACACGCCGAAGGCGGCGATGGCGCCGTAGATGGTGTCGGCCACGGCAGCGCCGAAGCCGGTGAAGAAGCCCATCAACGGCCCATGCTGGAGCGTGCGCCGGATGCAGAGCAGGCCGATCGGACCGACGGGGGCGGCGATGGCGATTCCAAGGACGATGCCCTGCAGCAGCACCACCAGACCATGCACGCCGATCACCTCGTCCAATCTGCGATTCCCCTCCTCCGGGCCCACCTCCGGGCAATGGCGGGCGTGATAGCGGCCCACCGCTCTTCCGTCAACCAGCGTCGCGGGGGGAGGTCCCATACGGGCTGTGACCTGCGGCGGCAATCCCCCGTCATGTGCCCCCTGTCGCGGGATGGGAGGAGCGGCTATCCTGGCCGCCACGACCCGGCGAGCGGGCGCACCGGAACGGGGAAGCGGAACGATGACGATGACGCGCATTCTGACCATCCTGGCCCTGTCGCTGACGGCGGCGACCGTTCCCGCCGCGGGCTCCGCCCTGGCGGCGGACGAGTTCATGCCGGCGGTGGTGTTCGACCAGGGCGGCAAGTTCGACAAGTCCTTCAACGAGGCCGCCTACAACGGGGCGGAGCGCTTCAAGAAGGAGACCGGGATCGTCTACCGCGAGTTCGAGGTCACCAGCGAGGGCCAGCGCGAGCAGGCGCTGCGCAACATGGCGCGGCGCGGCGCCACCGTCATCACGGCGGTCGGCTTCTCCCAGTCCGCCGCCGTGGACAAGGTGTCGCGGGAGTATCCCAACACCAAGTTCTGCCTGATCGACGACAAGCTGGACCTGCCCAACGTGCAGTCGGTGACCTTCAAGGAGCATGAGGGCTCCTTCCTCGTCGGCATGCTGGCGGCGCTGGCCTCGCAGAGCGGGAAGGTCGGCTTCGTCGGGGGCATGGACATCCCGCTGATCCGCAACTTCCTGACCGGCTACGAGCAGGGGTTTCGCCATGTGAAGGCGGACGGGGAGGTCTTCACCAACATGACCGGTTCCACCCCCGCCGCCTGGAACGACCCCACCCGCGGGGCGGAGCTGGCCAAGAGCCAGTTCGGGCGCGGCGCCGACGTGGTCTTCGCGGCGGCCGGCGCGACCGGGCTGGGCGTGCTCCAGGCGGCGGCGGACGCCGGCAAGCTGGGCGTCGGGGTGGACAGCAACCAGAACTGGATTCATCCGGGCAAGATCCTGACCTCGATGGTCAAGCGGGTCGACGTGACCGTCTACGACTGCATGAAGTCGGCCAAGGACGGCAGCTGGACGGCGGGCCACCGCGTCGTCGGGCTGAAGGAGGAGGGCGTGGGCTACGCGCTCGACGAGAACAACCGCAAGCTCGTCACGGCGGAGATGGAGACGGCCGTCGAGGACGCCAAGCGCAAGATCATCGCGGGCGAGCTGGTGGTGAAGCCGTATCAGCCGTGAGCTGAGTTTCTGCGTCGCCGACCATTGGCCCCACCCTGACCCTCTCCCGCCCAGCGGGGGAGGGAGGGGACCCGCGAAGCGGGGAGGGTGGGGGCAAGAACCTTTCGATGAAGACAACCCCCATGCCCCAACACCCTCCCGCCCTGGAAACCCGCGGCGTCAACAAGTGGTTCGGCGCCAATCATGCCAACCGCGACGTGTCGCTGGCTGTGCCGAAGGGCACCATCCACGGCGTGATCGGCGAGAACGGCGCCGGCAAATCGACGATCATGAGCATCGTCTACGGCTATCAGCCCGCCGATGGCGGCTCGATCCTGGTGGACGGCCGTCCGGTCGCGGTGCGCAGCCCGCGCGACGCCCTGGCCGTCGGGATCGGCATGGTCCACCAGCATTTCATGCTCGTCGATCCCTTCACGGTGCTGGAGAATGTCCTTCTGGGAGCGGAGGGCGGCGTCACCCTGGCCGCCGGGATGGCGCGGGCGCGGGCGGAACTGATCCGGCTGGCCCGCGACTACGGGCTGGAGGTGGACCTCGATCGCCCGGTCGGCGAGTTGCCGGTCGGGGCGCAACAGCGGGTGGAGATCCTGAAGGCGCTCTACCGCGGCGCCGACATCCTGATCCTCGACGAACCGACCGGCGTCCTCACGCCACAGGAGACCGACCACCTCTTCCGCATCCTCCGCGCGCTGCGGGAGCAAGGCAAAACGGTCGTCATCATCACCCACAAGCTGCGCGAGATCATGGAGCTGACCGACAACGTCACGGTCATGCGCCGCGGGCAGGTGGTGGCGAACGTCGCCACCGCGCGGACCAGCCGCGAGCAACTGGCGGAACTGATGGTCGGGCGCAAGGTCCTGCTGCGGGTGGAGAAGGCGCCGGCCACGCCCGGCCCGGCGGTGCTGGAGGTTGCCGGCCTGCGCGTGCGCGACGGCGCCGGGGTGGAGCGGGTGAAGGGCGTCGGCCTGACCGTGCACGCCGGGGAGATCGTCGGCATCGCCGGTGTCTCCGGCAACGGCCAGTCCGAACTGCTGGAGGCGCTGGCCGGAATGCGCCCGTTGGCCGGCGGCTCCGTCCGCCTGCGCGGGGAGGAGCTGACCGCCACGCCCGACCGCTTCACCGCGCGGGGGTTGCGCGCGCTCGGTGTCGGCCATGTGCCGGAGGATCGGCAGCGGGTCGGCCTCGTCACCGGCTTCGAGGCGCAGGAGTGCGCGATTCTCGGCCATCATGGCGATCCGGCCTTCAACGGGCGGCTCCTGATGGACCGCCGCGCCCTGTTCGACCGCTGCGCCGCCGAGATGGACGCCTACGACGTGCGCCCGCGCGACCCGCGCCTGCCCGCCGCCAACTTCTCCGGCGGCAACCAGCAGAAGATCGTGCTGGCCCGCGAGATGGAGCGGAACCCCGACCTGCTCTTGGTCGGCCAGCCCACCCGCGGCGTGGACATCGGCGCCATCGAGTTCATCCACCGCCGTCTGGTGGCGCTGCGCGACCAGGGCAAGGCGATTCTCCTGGTGTCGGTGGAATTGGACGAGATCCGTGCCCTGTCCGACCGCATCCTGGTCATGTTCGACGGCCGTCTGGTGGGCGAGGTCGCCCCGGACGAGGCGGACGAGCGGCGCCTCGGTCTGATGATGGCCGGGGTGGCGGAGGCTGCGTAAGGCATTCCCCGAACGCTCTCGCTTGCGCTGGCCCCGTGCGCGGGGCACTTTCCTGTGGGCGAGGACGTTCGAGCCGTCCGGCTTGTGAACGGAAATCACCACGGATGGAGCCGGGATGGCGCAGGACGCGGCGCAGGGGGTGACGGGCCGGGGCTTCGGCCGGCCGGGCGAGGTGCCCGGCTGGGTCGGCTTCGCGCTTCTGCCGCTGCTGAACCTGCTCGCCGCCCTCGTCCTGTCCGGGCTGGTCATCCTGGTGATCGGCGAGAATCCGCTGGACGTGCTGGCGCTGCTGGTGACCGAGGCGGTCGGCTATCCCGAGGCCATCGGCTACACCCTCTATTACACGACCAGCTACATCTTCACCGGGCTGGCGGTCGCCATCGCCTTCCATTGCGGGCTGTTCAACATCGGCGGGGAAGGGCAGGCCTATCTCGGCGGGCTGGGGGCCGGGCTGGTCGGGCTGGCGCTGACCGGCTGGCCCTGGCCGGTGGCGGCGCTGGGCGCGGTGGCCCTGTCGGCGCTGTTCGGGGCGGTCTGGGGGGCGGTTCCCGGCTGGCTCCAGGCCCGGCGCGGCAGCCACATCGTCATCACGACGATCATGTTCAACTTCATCGCCGCCGCGATCATGACCTATCTGCTGGTGGACGTGCTGATCCGTCCCGGATCGCAGTCGCCGGAAACGCGGGAGTTCGATCCCGGCGTCTGGCTGCCGACCATGGACCGGGCGCTCGGCTGGTTCGGCGTCGCCATCCCGGCCTCGCCGCTGAACCTGTCCTTCCTGTGGGCGCTGGCCTGCTGCGCGCTGTTTTACCTGTTCCTGTGGCGGACCCGCTGGGGCTACGAGATCCGCACGGTCGGGCGGAACGAGCGGGCGGCGGTCTATGCCGGTATCTCCCCGGCGCGGAACATCATCCTCGCCATGGCGATCTCCGGGGCGCTTGCCGGCTTCGTCGGGGTGAACGAGATCATGGGGGTGCAGCACCGCATCCTGCTGAACTTCACCGGCGGGGTGGGCTTCGTCGGCATCGCCGTGGCGCTGATGGGGCGCAACCATCCGGTGGGGATCGTCCTGGCAGCGCTGCTGTTCGGCGTGCTGGCGCAGGGGGGCGGGCAGGTGTCCTTCGAATACCCCACCGTGAACCGGGAGCTGGTGATGGTCATCCAGGGCCTCGTCATCCTGTTCGCCGGGGCGCTGGAGAACCTGTTCAAGCCGCGGGTCGAGGCGCTGTTCCGCCGCCGCGCCGGGGGGACGGCGCATGGGTGACGCCCTGCACGTCGCGCTGCTGCTGGCCGACGCCACCGTCCGCGTGGCGACCCCGCTGGTTCTGGCCGCCTTCGCGGCGCTCTACAGCGAGCGCGCGGGGGTGGTGGACATCGGGCTGGAGGGCAAGATGCTGGCCGGCGCCTTCTTCGCCGCCGCCGTCGCGTCCTCCACCGGCAACCCGTGGCTGGGCTTGGGCGCCGCCGTCGCGGCCTCGGTGGCGCTGGCGCTGGTCCATGGCTTCGCCTGCATCACCCACAAGGGCAACCAGGTGGTGTCGGGCATGGCGATCAACATTCTGGTCGCCGGGCTGGCGCCGACCCTGGCCTACGCCTGGTTCCGCCAGGGCGGCCAGACCCCGCTGCTGCCGGGAGAGGCGCGGTTGCCGCAGATCCATCTGCCGGGTGTGGAGGCGCTGTCCGGGATTCCGCTCCTCGGACCCGTCTACCGGGAACTGATCGACGACGCCAACGTGCTGATCTGGCTGACCGTCCTGCTGGTGGTGGCGACTCACTGGGTGTTCACCCGCTCGCGCTTCGGGTTGCGGCTGCGCGCGGTGGGGGAGAACCCCTCGGCGGTCGACACGGCGGGCCTGTCGGTCACGCGGCTGCGCTATCAGGCGGTGATCATCACCGGGGTGCTGACCGGCATCGCCGGCGCCTATCTGTCCACCGCCCACGGTGCCGGCTTCGTGCGCGACATGACGGCGGGCAAGGGCTATCTGGCGCTGGCCGCGCTGATCTTCGGAAAGTGGCGACCCTGGCCGACGCTGTTCGCCTGTCTGCTGTTCGCCTTCACCGACGCCGTGCAGGTCCGCCTGCAGGGCGTGCCGCTGCCGGTGGTGGGGGTGATCCCGGTGCAGTTCATCCAGATGCTGCCCTATGTGCTGACCGTGCTTCTGCTCGCCGGCTTCGTCGGCCGGGCGGTGGCGCCCAGGGCCAGCGGCGTCCCCTATGTGAAGGAACGGTGATGAGCGGCCCGCAAGACGCCACGGTTGTCGACTCTCTGATCGCCGCCGCCCGCGACGCGATGGCGCAGGCCTACGCGCCCTATTCGCGTTTTTCCGTGGGTGCGGCCATCCTGGGCGACTCCGGGCGCATCCACGCCGGGGCGAATGTGGAGAACGCCGCCTACCCGCAGGGCCAGTGCGCCGAGGCTTCGGCCATCGGGGCGATGATCCTGGCCGGGGACCGCGGCATCCGGGCGATCGTCGTGATGGGCGGCCAGACCGGCGACGGCCGGCTGTGCACGCCTTGCGGCGGGTGCCGCCAGCGCCTGCGCGAGTTCGCCCGACCCGACACGCCGATTCATGTCTGTGGACCGGAAGGGCTTCGCCAAACGTTTCGGTTGGAGGAACTGCTGCCGCACTCCTTCGGCCCCGACAATCTCGACTTCTGAGGGGAACAGACCGCCATGACCGCCGCACGCGCCGCCGCGGAAATCCTGCACCGGGTCCCCGGCTTCCGCCCGCGGGTGGGGGTCGTGCTCGGCTCCGGTCTGGGCGGGGTCGCCGACCGGATCGAGGGGGCGACCGCCATGCCCTACGGCGATCTGCCCGGCTTCCCGCGGCCCAGCGTGGAGGGGCACATGGGCCGGCTGGTGCTGGGCCATCTCGGCGGCCAGCCCGTCGCCTGCATGCAGGGCCGCGTCCACGCCTATGAGGGCAACGGCTTCGACGCGCTGAAGACGGCGATCCGCGCGCTGAAGCTGGCCGGCTGCGACACGCTGGTGCTGACCTGCGCCGCCGGCTCGCTGCGGGTGGAGGTCGGGCCGGGGCGGCTGATGGCGATTTCCGACCATATCAACATGCTGGGCGCCAACCCGCTGACCGGTCCCAACGAGGACAGCTTCGGCCCGCGCTTCCCCAGCATGACCGACGCCTGGGACCCCGCCTTGCGCGCGCTGATGCGGCGCCGGGCGCTGGAGTTGAACATCGATCTGGTCGAGGGCGTGTACGCCGCCTATCCCGGCCCCTCCTTCGAGACGCCGGCGGAGGTTCGGATGTTGAAGGTCCTGGGGGCGGACGCGGTCGGCATGTCCACGGTGCCCGAATGCATCGTCGCGCGGCATTGCGGCCTTCGGGTCGTGGGCTGCGCGGTCATCACCAACCTGGGCGTGGGACTCGGCGACGGGCCGGTGGACCATGACCAGACCCTGCGCGCCGCCTCGGCCGCCGCCTCCGACCTGGAGCGGTTGCTGACCGGCTTTCTCGACGGGCTGAACGTAGACGAAGGACGCCGGTCATGAAACTTCCCGCCGATCTGCAACGGGCACTCGACACTACGACCACCGCCAAGGCCGACGCCAAGGGGGCCGGGCGGGCCATCGGTCTGCTCGACCTGACCAGTCTGAACGACGACGACACCGACCAGACGGTGGAGGCGCTGTGCAAGCGCGCCGTCACCCCCGCCGGGAAGGTCGCCGCGGTGTGCGTCTGGCCGCGCTTCGTCAAGACGGCGCGCAAGGCGCTGAAGGGTAGCGGCGTGAAGATCGCCACCGTCGTCAACTTCCCCTCAGGGGAGGCCGACGCGGCGGTGGTGGCGGCGGAGGCCAAGGCGGCCATCAAGGACGGCGCGACCGAGATCGACGTGGTGCTTCCCTACCGCGCCTTCATCGACGGCGCCCGCACCCAGCCGATGAACGTGATCCGCGCCTGCCGCGAGGCCTGCGGGACCGACGTGACGATGAAGGTGATCCTGGAGTCCGGCTGCTTCCCCGATCCGGAACTGCTGGCCTGGGCCGCCCGCGACGCCATCGCCGCCGGGGCGGATTTCCTGAAGACCTCCACCGGCAAGGTGCAGCCCGCGGCGACGCTGGAGGCGGCGGCGCTGCTGCTGCACGTCATCCACGAATCGGGCAAGCCGGTGGGCTTCAAGGCGGCGGGCGGCATCCGCGACGCCGACGGGGCGGCGGCCTATCTGGCGCTCGCCACCGCGATCCAGGGCAAGGGCTGGGCCAAGCCGGACACGTTCCGCTTCGGCGCGTCGGGGCTGCTGGACTCGCTGCTTGCCACCGCCGGCCATGGTGGCGGCAAGGGCGATGGCAAGGGAGGCGGGGCGGTTGCCCAGCCGGCCGCCGCCGGTTATTGATCCGGGGGACAGCTCGACCATAGGACGGACGCACGGATGCTTCCCCAGGAACTGATTCGCAAGAAGCGCGACGGCGCACGCCTGGACGCGGCGGAGATCGGCGCCTTCGTGCGCGGCATCACGGACGGCTCGGTCACCGAAGGACAGGCGGCGGCCTTCGCCATGGCCGTCTTCTTCCGCGGCATGACGCTGGAGGAGCGGGTGGCCCTGACGCTGGCCATGCGGGATTCCGGGGCGGTGATGCGCTGGGACCATCTCGACCTGCCGGGACCGGTGGTCGACAAGCATTCGACCGGCGGCGTCGGCGACAAGGTCAGCCTGATCCTCGCCCCGGCGCTGGCCGCCTGCGGCGGATTCGTGCCGATGGTGTCGGGGCGCGGGCTGGGCCACACCGGCGGCACGCTGGACAAGTTCGAGAGCATTCCCGGCTACCGCGCCAAGCCAGACCGGGCGACGCTGGAGCGGGTGGTGAAGGAGGTCGGCTGCGCGGTGATCGGGGCCACCGACGACATCGCCCCCGCCGACCGCCGGCTCTACGCCATCCGCGACGTGACGGCGACGGTGGAAACCATCGACCTGCTGACCTCCTCGATCCTGTCGAAGAAGCTGGCGGCGGGGCTGGATGCGCTGGTCATGGACGTGAAGTTCGGCTCCGGCGCGTTCCTGCCCGACATCGCCAAGGCGCGGGAACTGGCCGACAGCCTCGTCACCGTGGCCGAGGGCGCCGGGCTGCCCACCGTCGCCCTGCTGACCGACATGAACGAGGTGCTGGGCCTGACCGCCGGCAATGCGCTGGAGATGCGGGAGTGCATCGACATCCTGCGCGGCGGCACGGCCGACTCCCGGCTCTACGAGGTCACCGCGGCCCAGGCCGCCGAGCTGCTGGTGCTGGCCGGGCTGGTCCCCGACGCCGCCGGCGGCCGCGCCCGGTTCGACCAGGCGATGGCGAGCGGGCAGGCGGCCGAGCGCTTCGCCCGCATGGTCCACGCGCTGGGCGGCCCGGCGGACCTGCTGGACGCGCCGGACCGCCATCTGGACGCCGCTCCCGTCGTCCAGCAGGTCTTCGCCGAGCGGGCGGGCGTGGTGGCGGCCATCGACGTGCGGGCGGTCGGCATCGCCGTGGTGGCCCTGGGCGGCGGGCGGACCAAGACGACCGATCCCATCGACTTCGCCGTCGGGCTGGCGGACGTCGCCGGGCTGGGCGCTTCGGTGGGGCCGGCGGAGCGCCCCCTCGCCGTCGTCCACGCCCGCAGCGTGGCGCAGGCGGAGGACGCTGCGGCGCTGCTCCGCCGCGCCTTCACCGTGACCGACACCGCCCCGCCGGCCGGGCCGCTGATCGCCGACCGCATCCGGCTGTAAAAGGCGGCTTTACGCGGCGCGGCACTGGTCCTCGGCTTGCCGCGCCCGCACCGGCCCGACCAGAGCCTCCGCGGCGAGGCGGCCCGAAATGACGCAGGCCTCCACCCCCGGACCGGGAAAGACCCCGCCGCCCGCCAGCAGCAGGCCGGGCAGCGGCGACTTGGCGGGAAGCGCCGGATCGGTGCCGTAGATCGCTCCGTCCGTCGTGTGGGCGTAGCGGGCAAAGGTGGCGGCGCTGGCCTCCTGCCGGTGCAGGATGTGGCGCTCCAGATCCGGGATCAGGCCCGCCGCCGCGGCGATCATGGCGTCGCCTTCCCGTGCCTTGCAGGCGCGGTAATCGGGGGCGGAGCGGTCCCAGGTGCCGCCCGCCGGGTCCAGCCGCATCAGCGTCAGCGAGGCGCAGCCCGGCGGCGCCAGGGTGGCATCGTGGGCGGAGGGAAGGGCCAGTGCCATCCCTGCATCCCTCAGAAAAGTCATGGCGGGCAGCTCGGGACGGAAGTCCAGCGCCAGCGTGACCAGGAAGGCGGAGGTCGAGGGGCATAGCGCGCGATATTGGTCCGCGCGACCGGCGGGCAGATGCTCTTCCCCCACCAGTTCCAGCAGGGTCCGCCGGGCGTCGGCGTTGGAAATCACCGCGGCGGCGGCGATGCGCTCCCCGTCCATGGTTTCCACCCCGGCGGCCCGGCCGTCATCGACCAGGATGCGGCGGACGGAGGTGCGCAGCCGGACCTCGCCGCCCTTCGCATGGATCGCCTCGACCAGAGCGTCGGCAAGCCGCTGCGATCCGCCCTCCGGATAGGCGCCGCCGTCGAAAAAGTAGCCGAAGATCGGCGCCATCTGGGTGGCGCCCAGCCGCTCCGGCCGGTCGGACAGGTAGCCGGTCAGGCTGGACAGCAGGGCGCGGGCTCCGGGGTCGGGCACGTAATGCTCCAGCATCTCCAAGAAGCCGCGGTCCTGCCAGCGGAAGGCCTGCGGGCACTCCAGCGGATAGGCGCGCATCGCCGCGACGCTGCGCGGGATGTGGGGAAGGCCGGTCTCGGCGCAGCCGCGGTAGAGGTCGCGGTAAACCCCGCGCATCTCCTCCAGAAAGGCGGCGGCCCCGGCGGCGCTGCCGGGATGCTCCCGCGCGATCAGAGCGGCCAGCCCCGCGGCGTCGCCGGGCAACGGCTGAAGGGCACCGTTCCGGACGATGCCGCGGCTCACCGGCTGCCAGCGCACGCGGTCCGCCACGCCGACCGTGCGCAGCAGATGCCCGACCGGGCCATCCGGATGGGTGCCGCTGACGTCGTGCACCCCGGCGTCGAAGGTGAAACGCCCCACCGTCCCGTCACGCAGCCGCACCCTGCGGTCCCAGGAGGAGCAAAAGCCGCCCGGACGGTCGTGCGCCTCCAGAACGGTGACGCGGACTCCGGCCTCCGCCAGCAGGGCCGCCGCGGTCAGCCCGCCGATGCCGGCGCCCACGACGACAACGCCGTCCTTTTGTCCAAGGACGGCGGGCGCCGGCCAGCGGTGAGGCTCTCGCTCGGCCAGCCGGCGGGCGACGGCCCGGTTGACCAGCCAGTCCGGCAATCGGCGATTCCCCAGCAGGCCGGCCAGGGCGGCGAGGGCGGAGGTGACGATGCCGACCTCCGTCGCCACGGCGAAGCCGGCGGCGCCGGCCAGGAAGACCAATCCCCACAGCGCGGTGATCGCCTTGTTGACGGCGACGAACTGCGGCAGGTGCCACAGGCCGGGTGGTGTCGTCTCGCGGGCGTAGGGCAGGGTGAAGGGACGGCCCAGCGCGATCGAGGCGAAGGCCATGCCGGCCAGCGCGAGATGGACGGTCACCCCCATGCTCTCCAGCGGTCCGATGAGGAGCAGCAGGGCGAAGAAGACGGCGGCCACCAGTTCCGGCGCCTTCAGCGAACCGCCCCGCCAGTCATGCGCACAGAGCGTCAGGCTGAGCAGCAGCGCCGCCAGCGCGGCCGCCGAATGGCCCGCCGGCTGGAGAAGTCCGAAGGCGATCCAGGGCGAGAAGCCGACGAGGATGCGGATCGAAGGGGGTATCGGTTTCGGCAGGAGCATGGCAGACCTTTGCGGTGATGGGGATGTCCGCAAGACTGTCCAAGGCACCGGACGGGGCCAGCGCCGATCCGTGAAAGGCCGGGTTCGCTTCGCCAAACGCCGGACCATCGATTGACGAAGCGTGAAACGTGGGCGTTCCACCGGGTGCCGCCGCGCGGGCCAGATCTGCGGTTGCGGCACTGGGCAGGGTCCGGGTTGCTCAGATACTGTGCAATCATGACCCAAGCCGCCGCTCTGCCCGCCGCCGAACACAACGATGACACCCGCCGCGCCATCGGCTGCTTCCTGCTGGCCATCTTCCTGTTCGCGGGCATGGACACGCTCATCAAATATCTGAGCGGCGGCTATCCGGTGGCGCAGCTCATGTTCGCGCGCTCGCTTGTGGCGCTGGTCCTGGTCGGCGGCATTTCGCTGGCGCGCGGCGGCTGGGGCGGGATGCGCACGCGGCGGCCCTTCGCCCACGTCTTCCGCTCGCTGGCCGGGCTGCTGTCGATGGGCTGCTTCTTCTACGCCTTCAAGCATCTGCCGCTGGCCGAGGTCTATGTGCTGAGCTTCGCCGGGCCGCTGTTCATCACGGCGCTGTCCATGCCGCTGCTCGGCGAGCCGGTGGGCTGGCGGCGCTGGGCGGCGGTGCTGGTCGGCTTTGGCGGGGTGGTGGTGATGGCCCGCCCGGAGGCTGACGCGCCGCTCCTGCCGATTTTCGTCGGCGTGGCCGCGGCCTTCTTCTACGCGCTGGCGATGATCGCGGTGCGCGGCCTGTCGCGGACGGAGAGCAACACGGCCATCGTCGTCTATCTGCTGCTGACCACCACGGTGGTGAGCGGTGTGGCGGCGATCCCCGACTGGGTGCAGCCGGGCGGGTTCGACCTGGGACTGATGCTTCTGGTCGGCACGCTGGGCGGGGCGGCGCAGGTGCTGATGACCCAGGCCTTCCGCCTGGGCCGCGCCGCGGTGGTGGCGCCCTTCGAGTACACGGGGATGATCTGGGCGACCCTGCTCGGCTTCCTGGTCTTCGGCGACGTGCCGACCCCCACCGTGCTGGCCGGGGCGGGGATCATCATCGCCAGCGGGCTCTACATCCTGTACCGGGAAACGCTGCGCCGCGGCGGCTGACGGGGTGCCGTTCAGGCGGCGACGGGGATCGCCAGGCCGCTATCCATGAAGGGCGGGGCTTCCGTCAGCGCGATGATCCGGCTGCGCTCCAGCACGCGGCGGATTCGCGGCGGATGCTTCTCGAAAGCGATGGCGCCTCTGCGGTCGAGCACCGCGTTGCGGAGCGCCAGCAGAATGCCGATGCCGCAGGAATCGAGGAAGTCCACCCGTCCCAGATCGACGCGCACGGTCAGCGCCGGGGCGTCCGCGACACGGCGGAGCAGGGGCGTCAAGCCGGACAGGGCGGCGTGGTCGATCCGTCCCGACAGGACGGCGCGCAGCCCGCATCCGCCCTGCGCGGTGGCGAAGGGGTGAAGGGTGACGGTGCTGTGCGACGGGATGGGCCGCATGCTTCGTGACGACTTTCCGGTTGGGGCCACGGTCCGGGGCGGGCCGGGGGCGGCGGAAGGAACCACGGGAAGCACGACTTTCCGGTGTCTGTTGCGTTGCGAAATTGTGAAAACGCGCCGGGCCGCCGCTTGACAGCCGGGCGCGGGGCTCACACTGTGCACACGAACGGCTGGGGTGCCTGCCGCAAGGCGGGCTGAGACCACACCCATCGAACCTGATCTGGGTCATGCCAGCGAAGGGAGCCAAGCGTTCGAGGCTGTGCCGCCGCTACACCCCTGGCCTCCTCGTCCTCGCGCGGTTCTTCGCCGGGCAGGAGGAGACACATTCATGCGGCGCTTCCTTTCCATCCTCTCGGCAACGGCCTTTTCGGCGGTTTTCTCGGCGACGCTCCTGCCGGGCGTGGCGCGGGCGGGCGAGGCCTCGGTCCCCGTTCTGGTGCCGCTGACCGGCTTCCTGTCGCTGGAGGGGACGAGCCAGCGCAACGGCGCCGTCCTGGCGCTGAAGGACGCACCCGCGGATGTCGCGGTGCGCTCGGAAGTGATCGACACCGGCACCTCGCCGGAGGCCGCCGTCACGGCGCTGGAGCGCGCGGCGGGCGGCACGGTCACGGCGGTGGCGGCCAGCATGCTGGGCACGCAGATGCTGGCGATGCTGCCGCTGGCCCAGGATTACGGCATTCCGCTGGTCACCGTGTCGGGCACGGCGAGCATCACCGAGCAGGGCAACCCCTGGGTCTTCCGCTTCTTCCCCGGCGACGCCGTGACCAAGGAGGCCCACGCCCGCTACGTGACGGAGGAATTGGGGAAGAAGCGCCCGGCGGTGATCTACCAGACGACCGCCTACGGGCAGAGCGGCAAGGCTCATCTGGAGCAGGCCTTCAAGACGTTGGGCGTCGAGCCGGTGTTCGAGGAGGGGGTGGACCCTGCCGCCAAGGATCTGCTGCCCGTTCTGACCAAGGCGCTGGCGGCCAAGCCCGACGTGCTGGTGCTGCATCTGCATTCCGGCCCGACCGCCCTGTTCATCCGGCAGGCGGCTGCCAACGGGGTGGCGGTGCCCATCGTCGCCGGGTCGGCCATGCACCAGCCGAGCACGGCGGCGCTGCTGGAACCGGCCGAGCTGAAGGGCGTCTGCGCCGAGACGGCGGCCTCGCCGATCTCCGGCGGCAGCCCGGAGGTGGAGGCCTTCACCGCCGCCTACCGCGCCGCCTTCAACGCGGAGCCGGACGCCTTCGCGCTCGGCCAGTATGACGGCATCCGCATGGTGCTGGCGGCGGTGCAGGCCGGCGCGGGGAACGCGGAGGCGGTGCGCAAGGCCCTGTCCGCCGGGACCCATCAGGGCCTCGCCATGACCTACCGCTCGGACGGCAAGGGCAACATGGCGCACTCCGCCGTGATCGTCTGCTACGACGGCGCTTCGCGCGTGCCGGCGATTGCCAAACGGTACGACAATGTGACCGGCGTGGTGAGGTGAGGGGGTCTTGATCACCCTGCAACTTCTCGTCAACGGCTTGGCCCTGGGTGCGGCCTATGCGCTGGTCGCGCTGGGCTTCGTGCTGGTGCTGAACGCCACCGCGGCGGTGAATTTCGCGCAGGGCGACCTCGTGATGGCCGGCGGGCTGCTCGGCGTGGCGCTGGCGCCGCATCTGCCGGGGTATCTGCCGCTGCCCGGATTGCTCCTGCTGCCGGTGGTTCTGGTGCTGATGGCCGGGCTGGGGCTGCTGCTGGCGGCGGCGGCCTATCTGCCGCTGCGCCGCCGCCCGCCGGTGGCGGTCTTCATCAGCACCATCGCGGCGGGCATCATCCTGCAGAACGGCGCCTCCGTCCTGTTCGGTCCGGAGCCGCGGGCGGCACCGCCGCTGCTGGGCGGAGGGACGCTCGACCTCGGCGGGCTGGTGGTGGCGGAGCAGTCGCTGGCCATCATCGCCGTCGCGGCGCTGCTGATCGCCGGGCAGCAATGGCTGTTCGGGCGGACCCAGCTCGGCCGCCGCCTGCGCGCCACGGCGCAGGACCCGGAGATGGCGCGGGCCTGCGGCGTGCCGGTGACGGCGATGATCCTGATCACCTTCGCGCTGGGCACCGCCTTCGCCGGGGCGGCGGGGCTGCTGCTCGCCAACCGTTACTTCGTCACGCCGACGGCGGGCGGCGACCTGATCCTGAAAGCCTACATCGCCGTGACCATCGGCGGCTGGGGTTCCGTCCCCGGCGCGGTGGCCGGCGCGCTGCTGATCGCGCTGTTCGAGGTGGGGGTCTCGTCGGTGCTGTCCTATCCGGTGGCGCTGGGGCTGCTCTACGCGACGCTGCTGGTCATTCTGGTTGCCCGCCCGCAGGGGCTGTTCGGCGAGGCGGCGCGGCGCCGTGCGTAGGATCGTGCACAAGGTGTGGGCGCTGGCCCCCACCCTGACCCTCCCCCGCTGGGCGGGGGAGGGAATGATGCTTGCGGTGCTGGTGGCGTACGCGCTGCTGTACGCATCGCCCTACGGGCTGCGCGTGCTGACCGTGGCGGGGGTGTACGCGCTGGCCGCCATCGGTTTCCAGATCGTGTTCGGGCTGGGCGGGGCGCTGTCGCTGGCCCATGGCGCCTTCTTCGGGCTGGGGGCCTACGCCACCGGCATCCTGGGCAGCCAGTGGGGGTGGGGCTTCGCGGCGACCTTCCCGGTGTCGTTGCTGGTGCCGCTGCTGCTGGCCCTGCTGGTCGGGCTGCCGGTGCTTCGGCTGGAATCCCATTACTTCGCGTTGGCGACTCTGGGCATCGCGCAGGTCGTCCATCTGCTGGCGGTCAACAGCCCCGCCCTGACCGGGGGAGCCAACGGTTTGCCGGGCGTGCCGGGCATCATGCTGTTCGGCTGGGCGGTGCCGCGCGGGCTGCCGCTGGCGGCGGTGGTCTGGGGCTTCGTGGCGCTGGGCGGTCTGCTGGCCTGGAGGCTGGCGCGCGGGCGTTGGGGACGGGCGCTGACGCTGGTGCGCGACGACCCGCTGGCCGCCGGCACTCTGGGTCTGGACGTCGGCGGGCTGCGGCTGGCCGCCTTCACGCTGAGCGCCGTCTATGCCGGGGCGGCGGGAGCGCTGGCGGTGCACACCCAGCGCGTCGTCTCGCCAGAGGTGCTGGAGTTCCCCGTCATGGTTTCCGTCCTGACCATCGCCGTGGTCGGCGGGCGGGGGCGGGTGGCCGGGGCGATCCTGGGGGCGGTGCTGCTGCTCCACCTGCCAGAGTGGTTCCGTTTCCTGGAGCGCAGCTATCTGATCGTCTACGGCGTGGCGCTGCTCGCCACCATCGTGCTGGCGCCGCACGGGTTGACCGGCCTGCTCGACCGACTGTTCCCGGCTCGCCCGGCGCCGTTGCCCAAGCCCGCTGCACCACCGGAGACGGCCAACCCGACGGGTCCCCTGCTGCGGGTCGAAGGGTTGACCAAGGGCTTCGGCGGGGTGCGGGCGGTGGATGGCGTGTCGCTGACGCTGGAGGCCGGGACCATCACCGGTCTGATCGGCCCCAACGGCTCCGGCAAGACGACGCTGGTCAACCTGATCTCCGGCCTGGAGATGCCGGACGGTGGGCGGGTGCTGATGGGGGGGACGGATCTCGCTGGACAGCGACCCGATCGCATCGCCCGCACCGGGATCGCCCGCACCTTCCAGGCGGTCAGCCTGCCGGAGGGCGCCAGCGTCCTCGCGGCGGTGGCGGCGGCGCGGCTGGAGCGCGACGGCTCGATCGCCCAGGCCGAGGCCCACGCCCTGTGGGCGCTGGAGCGGCTGGGCGCGGCGGACCTCGCCGCCAAGCCCTGCGCCGGCCTGCCCGCGGCACTGCGCCGCCGGGTGGAACTGGCTCGCGCGCTGGCCCGCCAGCCCGCCGTCCTGCTGCTCGACGAGCCGGCGGCGGGGCTAACCGACGGGGAGAAGGCGGAACTGGCCGGACACCTGCGCGCCATCGCCGCCACCGGCACCGCGATTCTGGTGGTGGAGCACGACATGGGCTTCCTGCTGCCGCTCGCCGGCCATGTGCTGTGCCTGGACCAGGGGCGCCCGCTCTACGCCGGCCCGCCGGAGGGGGTGCGCAGCGATCCCGCCGTGGTCGCCGCCTATCTGGGGGAGGGGGCATGATGGGAAACCCCCTGTTGCGTGTGGAGGGCCTGACCGCCGGCTATGGCGGGGCGGTGGCGGTGGACCGTCTGTCGCTGTCCGTGGCGGCGGGGGAGGCGGTGGCTCTGCTGGGCGCCAACGGGGCGGGCAAGTCGACGCTGCTCAAGGCCATCCTCGGACTCGTCCCGGCGACGGGCGGGCGGGTCCGGCTGGCGGGCGAGGAGATCGGCGCCCTCGCTCCGGAACGGCGGGTGCGCCGCGGCCTGGGTTATGTGCCGGAGGGCCGGCGCGTCTTTCCCGGCATGAGCGTGCGCGACAATCTGGAGGTGGCGAGCCGGCTGGGCTGGGCCGAGCGCGCCCGTGACCTGGAGCGTGTCTTCGCCCTGTTCCCGGCGCTGGAGGGCAAGGCGGAGGAGCGGGCGTGGCGCCTGTCCGGCGGGCAGCAGCAGATGCTGGCGGTGGGCCGCGCGCTGATGGGCCGCCCGCGGGTCCTGCTGCTCGACGAGCCCTCACTCGGCCTGTCGCCCAAGCTGGCCGGGGAGGTGTTCGCCGCCGTCCGTGCCATCGCCGCCGCCGGAACGGCGGTGCTGGTCGCCGAGCAGAGCGCCGCGCGAGCGCTGTCCGCCGCCGGGCGCGTCGTGCTGCTGCGCCTCGGCCGGGCGGTCCATGACGGGCCGGTGGAAACCCTCCCCGCGGACGCGCTGCGTGACGCCTTTCTGGGCGGGTGATCCCGTCGCGGAGGGTGCGCCGGACGCAATTCGGCATTGCGGCAACAGGGCGGGATCTTTGTCGTGACTTTCTCGTCTTGCGCTTGCCGATCCCAAACGGCGGGGCTAGCTTCCGGCGTCGCCCTGCCCGTAAGGATTACCTCTGCCATGTTGGACAAAGCCGTCGCTGCTGCACTCTCCTCCCTTCTTCTGCTGGGCGCCGCCGCCGCCCACGCCGATGGGGCGCAGGTGGCGGAACTGGTCCCCGTCAACCCGCCGACCATGTACTACCCGGCGCCATCCTCCTCCGGCCCCGCACCGGCGCCCCGCACCGTCGCGCCGCCGGCGCCGGCCGCCGCCGATCCGACCGAGAAGACCGGGCCGGCCGAGCTTGAGGACGGCTGGGAAGGCGGCCCGTCGCGCGACCGGGACGGCAAGTTTGCCTATTGCGCCATCGAGGGCCGCTTCGACACCGGCCATGTCCTGATGATCGCTCGGAACGTCAAGGGCGAGGTCAACCTGGGCATGGGCATCCCCGGCGCCGAGCTGCCGAACGGCGAGCAGTGGAAGGTCAAGGTCGTGGTGGACGGCAAGCTGACACGCGAACGGCGCGCGCTGGCGCCCAAGCCGGACATGCTGGTCATCCCCAACGGCAAGGATGAGGAGCTTTATACCGCCCTGATGAACGGCAAGGAGGTGGTCTTCGCCTCCGACGCCGACCGCATGGCCTTCGCGCTCAAGGGCACCAAGAAGGTGCTCACCGACCTGAAGACCTGCGTGGACAAGGCCGGCGCCGTCCCGCCCATCGACACCCGCACCAAGAAGGTGGCGACCCGCCCCGACGAACTGCCGGAAGGGCTGGGCGACCTGCTGAAGGCGGCCGGTGTGCGCGACGTCAAGCGCGTGTCGCTGGAGAATGTGCCGAAGGGCGAGCGCCCCGCCGACATGGCGTGGCGCATCGGCCCGATCGTCGGCGGCATCCGCGAGCGGATGGTGGAAGAAGGGTCCAAGCTGGAGGACCTGTCCGCCGGCTACGTAGACGCCATGAAGAAGCGCTGCGAAGGCGGCACGCCGACCGCGTCGCTGAGCGCCGTCGAGAACCTCCCCGGCCTGATGCTGCGCACCGGTTCGGTCGATTGCGCGCTGAAGGAGGGCAAGATGCACGTTTCGCTGACCTTCTTCCTGTCGCCCGGCCGCCTGTTCACGATCCTGTTCCACGAGGCGCAGGAGGCCGACATTGGGCTGGCCGACAAGGTGCGCGACAATCTGGCGGAGGTGCTGCGCCGCCTCGCCGTCAACCCGCCCTCTGCCCAGCCTTCGGCTCAGCCGTCCGGCGCCTCTCCGGCTGCGGCCCAGACGGGCAAGCCCTAAAGGGTTAGGGCCGCGCCGCGCGGTTGACGGCGCGGAGGCAGGGCACACATTGACCGGCATGCCGGATGACATGACGGGAATCCGGGGCGCCGCGGGGGAAGCGGCCGGCGCCCTGACCAGAGCACGAAACCCCGGCCGGCGGTTCCTCAGGGTGCTGACACGGCGGAGCCTGCGCGACAGCGTCCTGGGCGTGCTGATGCTCGCCGGGATCATCGGTGCCGGGGTCGGGCTGGCCGTGGCCATGCTGCACGAGGCTGTGGTCTGGACGCAGTCCTTCGTCTTCTCGGTGGCCCACGGGCAGGATCTGGGCGAGGCCGCGCTGGCCGACCCCTGGCGGACCCTGCTGGTCCCGGCCGTCGGCGGCCTGCTGCTCGGCGTGATGGTGAAGCTGGTGCGGCGCTGGCGCTCCAACGACATCGTCGATCCCGTCGAGGCGAACGCGCTCTACGGCGGCAAGATGTCCCTGATCGACAGCCTGCGTCTGACCCTGGCGACTCTGCTGTCCAACGGCTCCGGCGCGTCGGTGGGGATGGAGGCGGCCTACACCCAGGCGGGGGCGGGCATCGCCTCGACGCTCGGGCAAAAGCTCCACCTTCGGCGGGCGGACCTGCGCACGCTGGTCGGCTGCGGGGCGGCGGCGGCCATCTCCGCCGCCTATGGCGCGCCGCTGGCCGGCGCCTTCTACGCCTTCGAACTGGTCATGGGCGGCTACACCATCGCCACGCTGGCCCCGATCGGCGCGGCCTCGGTCGCCGCGGTGGCGGTGGCCCACTGGCTGACCGACCCGTCCCCGGTCCTGTTCTTCGGCCGTCCGGTGGCGGTGGAGGGCTGGGATTACGTGGCCTGTGGGGTGCTCGGCTTCCTGGCGGGCTGGCTCAGCATCCTCGCCATGCAGGCGGTGACGGTGGCGGAGCGCGGCTTCCGCGCCTTGCCCATCCCCGTCTGGGGGCGCCCCGCGCTGGGCGGCCTCGCCCTGGGCGCGCTGGCTCTGGCGGTGCCGCAGGTGCTGGGGGCCGGTCCCGGCGCCGACCCGTCGCAACTGGCCCGCGGGCTGGAGGCCATGGCGGTGCTGCTGGTCGCCAAGATCGTCGCGTCGGCCCTGTCGCTCGGTTCGGGATTTCGCGGCGGGCTGTTCAGCGCCTCGCTCCTTCTCGGCGGTTTGTTCGGCGGGCTGGCCTATGGGGTGATCGAGCTGCTGGTGCCGGGGCTGGGACTCGACCGGATGCTGCTGGTGCTGGCCGGCATGGGGGCGGTCGCCGCCGGGATCATCGGCGCACCGGTCACCATGGTGCTCCTGGTGCTGGAGGCGACGCAGGATTTCTGGGCGGCGTCCGGCGTGCTGATCGGCGTGGTGGTGTCCACCACCGTGGTCCGGCAGGCCTTCGGCTATTCCTTCGCGACGTGGCGCTTCCACCTGCGCGGCGTGCCGATCCGCGGCGCCTACGACGTCGGCTGGGTGTCGGAACTGACGGCGATGCGGCTGATGCGCGGCGATGTGAAGACGATCCTGACCACCCAGACCCTGGACACGCTGCGCCGCCTGCACCCGCTGGGCGCTGCCAAGACCGTCTTCGCGGTCGAGCCGGACGGGTCCTACGCCGGCATCATCGACATGGGCGCGGTGCACGACCCGTCGCTGGGCGACGAGGACGCGAAGACGCCGGTCGGTGAGCTGGCCCGGCACGCCGACGACTTCCTGCGGCCCGGCGAGGACGTGCGCAGCGTGCTCCAGCGCTTCTGCAGCGCCGAGGTGGAGTCCTTGCCGGTCGTGACGTCGCCCACCGACCGACGGATTGTCGGCTACGTCACCGAGGCCTACGCCCTGCGCCGCTACAGCCAGGAGCTGGAGCGGCAGCGCGGCGAGGAGTTGGGGGAACGCAGTCTCTACGGGCGGGATTGAGCGTCCGTCCGGCGGCGGTGATGGTCAGTACATCTCCGGCACCCAGTTCTGCTTTGACTTCTTCGGCCGCTTGTAGCCGTCGTCGCTCTGTCGCGGCGGAAGGTCCAACTCGACCGGGGCGATGTCCTGGTAGGGGATCTGCTGAAGCAGGTGGCTGATGCAGTTCAGCCGGGCCTTCTTCTTGTCGTCGGCGTCGACGATGTACCAGGGCGTCAGCTTCCTGTCGGTGTGCTCCAGCATGGCGTCCTTGGCCTTGGAGTACTCGACCCAATGCTTGCGCGATTCGAGGTCCATCGGGCTGAGCTTCCAGCGCTTGATCGGGTTGCGCATCCGCTCGGTAAAGCGCTTCTCCTGCTCCTCGTCGCTGACCGAGAACCAGTATTTGATCAGGATGATGCCGGACTGGACCAGCATATCCTCGAACAGCGGGCAGGCGCGCAGGAACTCCTGGTACTCCGCGTCGGTGCAGAAGCCCATGACATGCTCGACACCGGCGCGGTTGTACCAGCTTCGATCGAACAGGACGATCTCACCCTTGGCGGGAAGCTGCGCCACGTAGCGCTGGAAGTACCACTGCCCGCGCTCCTTCTCGGTCGGCGTGCCGAGCGCCACGATCCGGCAGACGCGGGGGTTGAGGCTTTCGGTGATGCGCTTGATGACCCCGCCCTTGCCGGCGGCGTCGCGCCCCTCGAACAGCACGCAGACCTTCAGGCCATTGACCCGCACCCATTCCTGCAGCTTGATCAGCTCGAACTGCAGCCGGGCCAGCTCGTCGATGTATTTGAGCTTCTTGCCGCCCTTCGCCGGTTTGCCGCCGCTCAGCGCGCGCCAGTGGGATTCGATGGCCGCGACCTCCTTGGCGTCGCGCAGCACCTCGCCGCCGGTGGCCGGAACACCGAGCCCGAGGTCCTTCAGCTTCAGCGCCTTGCGCTTCTTCCGCGGCTTCTCCTCCGCCCCGGCCCCGGCACCCGTCTTGACCTCGTCCATCGAACGCACCCTGCTTATTGTTTTCCCCACCAACCAACGCTAGGAGATGCCGGCGCGTCAGGCAACCACCTGTGCGCCCACCGCGACGAAGTGACCGGGGGGAATGTTCAATCCTTCCCGTTGCCGTCGAAGGTCAGGTGGACACCAAGCACCTCCGCGGCGATCCGGGCGACGGTCAGGTCGATGGGAGGCGGCGCGACGTTGACGCCCCGGCTCAGCGCCTCGGTGACGATCTCCATCACGTTCAGGCGGGCGTGCCATTTGGAGTTGGCGGGAACGACCCGCCAGGGCGCCGTCTCGGTCGAGGTCTTCTCGAACATCGCCTCGATGGCCTTGGTGTAGTCGTCCCAGCGGGCGCGGTTGCGCAGATCCTCCTCGGTCAGCTTCCAGCGCTTGTAGGGGTTGCTCAGCCGCTCGCGGAAGCGGTTGAGCTGCTCGTCGGGCGTGATGTGCATGAAGATCTTGATGATGCGGACCCCGTCGTCGGTCAGCATCGTCTCGAACTGGTTGATCTCGTCATAGGCGCGCTTCCACTGCTCCCTGTCGGCGAAGCCCTCCACCCGCTCCACCAGCACGCGGCCGTACCATGAGCGGTCGAAGATGGCGAAGGTGCCGGGGGCGGGCAGCCTGGTCCAGAAGCGGTAGAGGTAGTGCTTGCCCTGCTCCTCCGCCGTCGGGGTGCCGATCGGCCAGACGTGGAAGCCGCGGGGGTCGAGCGGTTCGGTCAGGCGGCGGATGCAGCCGCCCTTGCCGGCGGCGTCCCAGCCCTCGAACACCAGGATGGCCCGGCGCTTCTCGTGCCAGTAGGTCTGCTGGATGTGCAGCAGGTCCTTCTGGAGTTTGGCGAGGCGGCGTTCATAGTCGTCCTTGCTGCCGATGCCCTCCGCCGTCATATCGAGCTTGTCGAGACGGATCTTGCCGTTTCCGTTGCCCATGCACGCACCTTTCGAAATGTCTGGCCCAAGTGTCAGGTTTCGGAACCTTCGCGCTTCGCAGGGGTTGAGCGCGTGCGCCCCGCAGGGTGCGCGTTGCAACCTCGCGATGGTCCTTCCGGTGATGGTCCCTTGGCCGGCGACGGCCTGTTCGGACGATCCACGTGAGGCGCCACGCTTGTCAACCAGCGGCGACCGGCTGGCGTGCCGCTGCCGACCAGGAGGATTTCCCCGATGGCCACCGCCGGACCGCGCATCTACAACCTGTTTCCCACGCTCGTCGGCCCGATGCGCGACTGGGCCGGGCATCTGCCCCGCATCCAGGGCATGGGATTCGACTGGCTGTTCCTGAACCCGATCCATTATCCCGGCTTCTCCGGCAGCCTCTACGCCGTGAAGGACTATTACCGCCTGCACGACCGCATCCAGGGCGGCGCGCCGGAGCATCCGGACGAGCTGCTGCGCGGCTTCATCGCCGAGGCGGGGCGGCACGGCCAGTCGGTCATGCTCGACCTCGTCATCAACCACACCGCCAAGGACGCGATCCTGGTGGGCGAGCATCCGGACTGGTACCGGCGCGATTCCAGCGGCGACCTCTACAGCCCGCGGGCTGTCGACCCGGTGGACCCGTCGCGGGTGACCATCTGGGGCGACCTCGCCATGCTCGACTACGAGCGGGCGGATGTGCGGGCGGGGCTGACCGACTATTGGACGCGCTACCTGCGCCATTGCATCGGGCTGGGGGTGAAGGGTTTCCGCTGCGACGCCGCCTACCAGATTCCGGCGGAGGTGTGGAAGACGCTGATCGACCGCTCCCGCGAGGCCGATCCGGAGGTGAAGTTCTTCGCCGAGACGCTGGGCTGCACGGTGGAGCAGGTGCGCGACCTGTGCGGGGCGGGCTTCGACTTCCTGTTCAACAGCGCCAAATGGTGGGACTTCAAGTCCGACTGGCTGCTCGACCAGTATGACGAGTTCCGCTGGATCGCCCCCTCCATCGCCTTCCCGGAAAGCCACGACACCGACCGTCTGGCCGCGGAGGTCGGCAGCCAGGACACCGAGCGGTTGGCCGCCCAGCTGAAGATGCACTACCTGTTCGCCGCCTCCTTCTCGACCGGCGTGTTGATGCCGGTGGGGTACGAGTACGGATTCACCCGCAAGCTGGACGTGGTGAACACCACACCGGACGATTGGGAGGACCCGAAGCTGGATCTGACCGGCTTCATCGGAGCGGTCAACGCCATGAAGGCGGACAGCCCGGCGCTGAACGTCGAAGGGCGGCAGCGGCGGGTGACCTCTCCCCACAATCCGGTGATCGGGCTGATCCGCGACACCGGTGGCTGGGCCAACGGGAGCGGAGAGGGTTGCAACGTCCTGCTCATCAACCCGGATGAGAACCAACCGCACGCCATCGACCCCGGCCCGCTGCTGGCCAGCACCGGCGGCGGTTTCGCCGATTTCGAGGACGTGACCCCAGAGGCCGAGCCGCTGCCCTTCGAGCCGGGCCACGACCTGCGCCTGCGCCCGCTGGAGATGCGCGTCTTCCGCGCCCGCCCGGCGCAGAGCCGACCCATCGAGCTGAATCATCTGGGCGAGCGCGGGGCGGAGCACGACGCCGGCACCCGCGCCTGGATGGATGAGTTGGCCTCCCGCCGCGTCACCATCGAGAACGTCTATCCGGAGTTGGACGGCGGGCGCTTCCCGGTCAAGCGGGTGGTCGGCGACGTGATGGAGGTGTGGGCGGACATCTACACCGACGGCACTTTCGTTCTGGGTGCCGCCGTCACCTACCGCCCGGTGGACGAGGAGGAATGGCGCGAGGCGCCCATGACCTTCTTCAACAACGACCGCTGGGTAGGCAAGCTGCCGCTGACCCGCAACACGCGCTACCAGTACAGCATCCTGGCGTGGCGCGACGTCTGGGAGAGCTGGCGCGCCGACTTCAAGAAGAAGCACGACGTCGGCATGGACGTCAGCCTGGAACTGATCGAGGGCCGCCGCTTCGTCGAGCACGCGGTCGGGCAGAATGAAGGCGAGGGCCGCGCCGCGCTGGAGCGGGTGGTGGAGCGGATGACCAGCCTCCATGGGCCGGAGCTGATCACCTATGCCCTGTCGGACGAACCGCGCCACGCCATGGCGAAGTACGGGGAACGGCAATATCTGTCCCGCTACGGCTGCGACCTGGAGGTCTATGTGGACCGCACCGCGGCCCGCTACTCCGCGTGGTTCGAAATCTTCCCGCGCTCGGCCTCGCCGGACCCGTCGCGTCCCGGCACCTTCGACGACGTGTCGACCATGCTGCCCTTCATCCGGGGCATGGGCTTCGACGTGCTGTACTTCCCGCCGATCCACCCGATCGGGCGCAGCTTCCGCAAGGGGCGCAACAACACGCTGAATCCCGGCCCGAACGATCCAGGCGTGCCCTACGCCATCGGCGCCACCGAGGGCGGGCATGCCGACATCGACCCGATGATCGGCGACTTCGAGGGCTTCCGCCGGCTGGTCAAGGAGGCGCGGCGGCACGGCATCGAGATCGCGCTGGACTTCGCCGTCCAGTGCTCCCCCGACCATCCCTGGATCAAGTCGCACCCGCAATGGTTCTACTGGCGGCCCGACGGCACCATCCGCTACGCCGAGAACCCGCCGAAGAAGTACCAGGACATCGTCAACGTCAGCTTCTACCGCGAAGCCTATCCGGACCTGTGGTACGCGCTGCGCGACGTTGTGCTGTTCTGGTGCGACGAGGGGGTGCGCATCTTCCGCGTCGACAACCCGCACACCAAGCCCTTCCCCTTCTGGGAATGGATGATCCGCGAGGTGCAGGACCGCTACCCCGACGCGCTGTTCCTGGCCGAAGCCTTCACCCGGCCCAAGCTGATGCGGCGGCTGGCGAAGATCGGCTTCACCCAGTCCTACAGCTACTTCACCTGGCGCAACACCAAGGCGGAGCTGACCGAGTATCTGACGGAGCTGACCCAGGGCGAGTCCAAGGACTACATGCAGCCCAACTTCTTCGCCAACACGCCGGACATCCTGCCGCCGATCCTGGTGCATGGCGGGCGGCCCGCCCACATGATGCGCGCCGTGCTGGCCGGCACCTTGTCGAGCGTCTACGGCCTCTACGCCCCGTATTTCGTCTGCGAGGCCGACCCCTATCCGGGCAAGGAGGAGTACAACCATTCCGAAAAATACGAAATCCGGCACTGGGACTGGAGCAAGCCCGGCAACATCGTCGATTACGTCACGCGGCTGAACAAGATCCGCGCGGAGAATCCGGCGCTCCACACATTCACGAACCTGAAGTTCTACAACGCCTACGACGACAACATCCTGCTCTACGGCAAGATGACCGACAGCAAGGACAACGTCATCCTGATCGCGGTGAACCTCGACCCGCACAACGGCCATGGCGGCACCATCGAGGTTCCGCTGTGGGAGTTGGGGCTGGACGACGGCGCCCATGTCCAGGTGGAGGATCTGTTCACCGGCCAGCGCGTCACCTGGATCGGCAAGTTCCAGCATGTCTGGCTGGACCCGCAGCAGAACCCGGCGGCGATCTGGCGCATCCGTCCGCCGGGGCGATGAGGGAAAGGGGCGCGTAGGGCCCCCCCCCCAACCCTCCCCCGCTTTGCAGGGGAGGGCTTTTCTCCTCCCCTACGCAGCTCTCGCGCAAACCAAAGGTTTGCGCTGACGCGACAGGCGGACCGCCGGTCCGCCGAGAGCGGGGGGAGGTTGGGTGGGGGGGCTCGTAGCAACCACTCCCCCCGCCACCTCACCGAAACGCTGGCATTCCCGCCCAACCCAAGCTAGAACCCGGCCGGTTCGTGACGGTTCTTCCTTGCGAGGGACGGGTGCAGTACCGACTCGACGACGAGGCGTCCCTGTGTTCGATCGACATCCTGGCTCAGGCGGTCGAGCGCATCTGCGTCAAAGGCGTGCTGGAACTGCGCATGCTGCGCAACGCGCTCCGCGAGGCGGCCACAAGCCCGACCCCCGACGCGGTGAAGTTTGCCTTCGCCATGTTCTCGCGGGTGGACCGCGACTACCGCCGCCTGATCGCGCATGAGGCGCTGACCCTCGCGACCGAGCAAAGGGGGCGTTACGCCGCGCCCCGGCCGCGAGCGGTGCGCCGCCCGCGGATGCCGTAGCCCGCTCAGGCCACCGCCGGTTCGAAATCCATGGCGGGCGACACCAGCCGTTCCACCGCCGGACGGGCGAACAGATAACCCTGCATCAGCGTGATCCCGAGATCGCGCAGCGCCTTCGCCTCGCCCGGCGTTTCGATGCCCTCCGCCACCGGGGTGATCCCCAGGTCGCGGCACACGGTGAGAATCGCGCCGACGATGCTGCGGCGGGCGCGGTCGGTGTCGATGGCGCGGGTCAATTCCATGTCCAGCTTGATGATGTCGGGCTGGAATTCGGCGAGCAGGTTCAGGCCGGAATAGCCCGACCCGAAATCGTCGATGGCGGTGTGGAATCCCTGGCGCTTGTATTCGGTGAAGATGGCCTTCAGATGGGCGCCGTCGACGACCCGCTCGTTCTCCGTCACCTCGAAGATGATGCGCTCCGGCGGGAAGCCGGTGCGCCTGGCGGCGGCCAGCGTGGCGCGGATGCAGGCTTCGGGCTGGTAGACGGCGTTGGGCAGGAAATTGATCGACAGCCGGGTGTCGGCCTGCTGGCCCATCCCCAGCCAAGCTGCCAACTCGATGGCCTTGACCCGGCAGGCCTGATCGAAGGCGTAGCGGTTGGCCTCGGTCACCTGGCCCAGCACCCAGCCGGCCCCCTGTCCGTCGAGACCGCGCACCAGCGCCTCGTGCGCCCAGGGCCGCCCGCTCGCGACATCGACGATCGGCTGGAAGGCCATGGTGAAGTCGAACCCCAAACCCTCGGTGCACAACCCGCCGCACCCGCCGCCCTTGATCCGCTCCGCCGTCATGCCCGTTTCTTTCGTGGGGTGATTCTATGTTTAACTCTTTATAGTGCGTATGTTGTCTCAAATTTATTCAAAGCAAGGTGTGACATCGGGTCTGGAAATTGGGCCTATGACGTCACTACTCCGTTCTTCATCGTTTGTGTCTTGGTTACTCCGCGGCGGCTTTGCTGCGCGCCTGGATCGCCGTCCAAACGGAGAGCGGGGTCGCCGGCATGTCGATGTGCTCGATGCCGTAATCCGACAGCGCGTCCATCAGGGCGTTGATGACCGCGGGCGGCGCGCCGATGGCCCCGGCCTCGCCGGCGCCCTTCATGCCCAGCGCGTTGGTGGTGCTCGGCACGCAGTTCAGCTTGATGTGGATGTCCGGCACGTCGACCGCGCGGGGCATCTGGTAGTCCATAAAGGACCCGCTGAGAAGCTGGCCGCTGTCCGGATCGAAGACCACTCGTTCCTGAAGCGCCTGCCCGATGCCCTGGGCGACGCCGCCATGGACCTGCCCCATGACCAGCAGCGGGTTCACCACCGTGCCGAAATCGTCCACGACGGTGTAGCCGACGACCTCGACCACGCCGGTGTCGGGATCGACCTCGACCTCCGCCACATGGCAACCGTTGGGGAAGGTGTTGGCCGGCGGGGTCCAGCGGGCCACCTCGGTGAAGGCGATCGAGCCTTGCGCGGCGGCTTTGGCGGCCACCTCCTTGAAGGAGACGCTGCGGTCGGTGCCGACGACGCTGAAGCGGCCCTCGACGAACTCCACGTCCACCGTGGCGGTCTCCAGCAGGTCGGCGGCGACCGCGGTCGCCTTGGTCACAACCCGCGCGGCACCCTCGGCCAGCGCCGCCCCGCCCACCGGGACGGAGCGGGAACCGCCGGTGCCGGCCCCCCAGGACACGCGGTCGGTGTCGCCCTGCACGACCTCGACATCCTCCGGCGGGACGCCCAGCCGGTCGGCGATGATCTGCTTGTAGGCGGTCTCGTGCCCCTGGCCGTTGGTCTGGGTGCCGATCATCAGGACGATGCGCCCGTCGCCGTTGACCTGCACCGTCGCCTGCTCCGCGCCACCGCCCGCGCAGGCCTCGATGTAGGTGGCGATGCCAGCCCCGCGCAATTTCCCGCGCGCCTTCGCCGCCGCCTTGCGGGCGGGCAGGCCGGCATAATCGGACAGCTCCAGCCCGTCGCGCAGATTCTGCTCGAACTCGCCGGTGTCGTAGGTCTGGCCCATCGGCGTGGCGTAGGGCATGGCGGCGGACGGGATGAAGTTGCGCCGCCGGATCTCCGCCGGGCCGAGGCCGGTGACGCGCCCGGCGTGGTCGATCAGCCGCTCCAGCAGGTAGGCCGCCTCCGGCCGCCCGGCGCCGCGGTAGGCGTCCACCGGCTGGGTGTTGGTGAAGACGCCCTTCACCCGCACATAAACCGTGGGCGTGGTGTAGGAGCCGACGAGCATCGCCGACCCGGCGTCGGTCGGGATGAAGGGGCCGTAGTTCGACAGATAAGCCCCGAGATTGGCGACCGTGTCCACCCGCAGGCCGAGGAAGCGCCCGTCGCCGTCCAGCGCGAGCCGGGCGCGGCTGACATGGTCGCGCCCGTGGTCGTCGCTGAGGAACCCCTCCGTCCGCTCGGCCGCCCATTTCACGGGCCGGTTCAGGCGGCGCGCGGCGAACAGGCAGACCATGTATTCCGGGTAGTTGAACAGCTTCATGCCGAAGCCGCCGCCGACGTCGGTGGTGACGACGCGGAATTTGGATTCCGGCAGGCCGAACAGCTGGGCGAACTGCTTGCGCAGCCCGTGCACGCCCTGGCTGGTGACGTAAATGACCAGCCGCCCGGTCTCCGCCTCCACCGCGGCGAGGCAGGCGCGGCCCTCCATCGGGTTGGCGACGACGCGGTTGTTGACGATCTCCAACTCCACCACGCGGGCGGCCCTGGTGAGCGCGGCGTCCACCGCCGCCTCCTCGCCCTGCTCCCAGTCGAAGCAGAGGTTGCCCGGCGCCTCGCCCCACACCTGCGGACGGTCCGGCTCCAGCGCCTCCGCCGTGCCGGTGACGGCGGGCCGGTCGTCGTAATCGACCATCACCAGCTCCGCCGCGTCGCGGGCGGCCTCCAGCGTCTCCGCCACCACCACGGCGACAGGATCGCCGACATGGCGCACCCGCCCCTTGGCCAGCGCCGGGCGGGGCGGGGCGACGTAGGGGGAGCCGTCGCGCTGGCTCAGCGCCGCGGCGCAGGGGATCGGCTGGATGCCGTCCGCCTCCAGGTCGGCGACGGTGAAGACGCCGAGCACCCCCGGCTGCGCCGCCGCCTCCGCCGCGTCGATCCCGCGGATGTCGGCGTGCGCGTGGGGGGAGCGCACGAAGGCGGCGTAGGTCTGGCCGGGAAGCGACACGTCGTCCGTGTAGAGCCCGCCGCCGGTCAGCAGGCGTGCGTCTTCGGTGCGGGGGACCGGCTGGCCGATGCCGAACTTCATCATGGGGCGGGGCTTTCCTGTCGCGTGGAGAGACACCCGGAGAAGATAGGCGGAGCCTTGGCCGGCGAAAACCCTCGGTAGGGCATAAGCCGGCGGTGGCGTGGCGACGCCGGGCCGCCTATTCTTAGGCCATGTGCGGACGCATGATACTCGCCACGCCGGCCGCGGAGGTTCAGCGGCTGTTCGGCTTCCCCGAACTGCCGAACCTCCAGCCGCGCTGGAACGTGGCCCCCACCCAGCCGGTGCCCGCCGTGCGGCGGGAGGAGGATGGGCGCCATCTGGCGACCCTGCGCTGGGGCCTTGTTCCATTCTGGGCGGACGACCCGTCCATCGGCGCGCGGCTGATCAACGCGCGCGGCGAGACGGTGGCCGAGAAGCCGTCCTTCCGGGATTCGTTCCGCAAGCGGCGCTGCCTGGTTCCCGTGGACGGATTCTATGAGTGGAAGGCCGAGGGCAAGCGCAAGCGGGGCTACGCCATCCGCCGCCGCGACCGCGCGCCCTTCGCCTTTGCCGGCCTGTGGGAGCGCTGGAACGGCCCGAAGGGTGGCCCGGCACTCCCAGAGCCCCTGGAGACGCTGACCATCGTCACCACGACGGCGAACGCCGTGCTGAAGCCGCTGCACGAGCGCATGCCGGTGATCCTGGACGAGACGGACTGGGACCTGTGGCTGGACCCCGCCGCCCCGCTGCCGGTGCTGGAGGGGCTTCTGAAGCCGGCGTCCGACGCGCTGCTGGAGGCCTATGCGGTGGGACCGCGCGTCAACAATGTGCGCAACGACGATGACGCCTGCGCGGCTCCCTTGGACGATGCACCGCCCGATGACGCGCCGACCCTGTTCTGAGTGGCTCGCTCCTTTGGTGGCGATTCTTCTCATTGGCTCAACCGCAACAGTGTATGCCCAGGGAGGGACGACCAAAGGCAAGGTCGCCAACACTCCCAATGAAACGTTAAAAGGACTGGGTGTCGCCATGGAGGGCGACCTGCTGTCCGTCAAGGGCGCGCCGGTTCGCCTCATGGGGATCGACGCCCCCGACGTCGGGCAGAAATGCCGTAACCGTTACGGGCACGAGCTTGATTGCTTCCGCATCGCCACGGCGGTGCTGGCCAGCCTGATCAAGGACCAGGAGGTGACCTGCACCATCGCCGAACGGGACCGCAACGGGCAACAGATGGGCGAATGCCGGGTGCTCGGCGTCGATCTGGGGGCGGCCATGGTGTCGCGCGGCTGGGCCTTCGCCTACCGCAGCCTGTCGCCGGCCTACGCCTCCAGCGAGGCCTTCGCGCAGAGCCGCCGGCTGGGCTTGTGGGCGGGTCGGGTGGAGAAGCCCTGGCAATGGCGGTCGCGCCAGCAACGGGAGCAGGCGCGGTAGGTCCGCCGGTCGGCATCGGCCATGCGGACTCTGCCAACGGAGGAAGGGGAACTCTGCCTTTTTTTCGGTTCGCCCTCCTTGGGGGGCGTGGTAGTGTTTCAGAGTGTTAACAAGTTATGAATCAAGCCGACCGGCCAGCGCCCCTCGGTGCCAAAGGCCGGACGGACCCACTCACCGGCGCGGAAGAACGGGTCATGCGAGTCTACGCACGCCAGCTCTACGATCATCTCCCCTATCTGCGCCGCTACGCGCGCGCTCTGACCGGAGCGACCGAACGCGGTGACGATCTCGTGACGCGCTGCGTCGAGGTCGCCGTGATGGCCCCGTCCCGCTTCGGGCTGGAAGCCGGGGCGCGGGTGCCGCTTTACGCCCTGCTGAATCTGCTGTTCGACGAGGATGCGGACGGGCGACCAACCCCGTCGCCGCATCCCATCGAACGGGCGCTGGCGTCCCTGCCGGAAGGCGAGCGGCGCATGTATCTGCTGATCACGCTGGAAGGGCTGACGGTTCCCGAAGCCGCCCAGGTGCTGCAGATCCCCGCGCCGGAGGGCCAGGACCGGCTGACCGTCGCCCGCGACAAGGTGCGCAACGCCCTGACCCAGCGGGTTCTGGTGGTCGAGGACAACCCGATCCTGGCGATGGAGATCGGCTCCCTGGTCACCGACATGGGCCATGTCGTCTGCGGCACCGCCAACAACGAGCAGGAGGCCCTGGAACTGCTGGAGGCCGAGAAGCCGACGCTGGCGCTGCTGGACGTCCGGCTGGCCGACGGCGGCAGCGGGGTCGAGGTCGCCCGCCGTCTGCGCCAGAAGCGCGCCATGCGGACCATTTTCGTCACCGCCTTCGACGGCGATCTGGAGGAGGCGGACGCCCGCCATCTCGGACAGATCGTCCGCAAGCCCTTCACCAACGAGACGATCCAGGCCGCGATCTCCCGCGCGGTCTTCATGCCGAGCCCGGTGGCCCTGGCGTAGATAGCGGTTCGTCGATCGAGGTTCGGCTTGAAAACGAAAGGGCGGCCCCGTCTGGCCGCCCTTTGCGTGTGCGCTGCCGTGTTACCGTCGGGTCACACGGTGGTCCGGCGCCCGGCGATCATGCGGTAGATGGCCAGGATGACGATGGCGCCGACGATGGCGCCGATGAAGCCGGCCCCCTCGCCCGCCCGGTACCAGCCCACGGCCTCGCCCAGATAGGTGGCGACGAAGGCACCTGCGATGCCGAGCAGCGTGGTGATGATGAAGCCGCCCGGATCGCGGCCCGGCATCAGGAACTTAGCGACGATGCCGGCCAGGAAGCCGATGATGATCGTCCAGAGAATACCCATAACCTCTCTCCCTCCAGTATCGATGTCCTCGATCCCACGCAGCCATAACGCCCAAAACGGCGTTTGGTTCTGCCCGAAGGAGGACCCTCTTGCGGATAAACCCACCTGGAGCATGGCCGGGAGGAAGAGGGGTGGGGGCGGATATCAGCTCCGCAGCGCGCGGATGTTGGCGGCGTAGCGGTCCGGCCCGCCGGTGAAGGTGGCGGTTCCGGCGACCAGCACGTCGGCCCCCGCCTCGATGGCGATGCGGGCGGTCTCGCCGTTGATGCCGCCGTCCACCTGGAGGTCGATGGGCTTGCCCAGCGCGTCGATGCGGCGGCGCAGCTCATGGATCTTGGGAAGCTGGCTGGCGATGAAGCTCTGGCCGCCGAAGCCCGGGTTGACCGTCATGACCAGCACCAGATCGAGGTCTTCCAGCAGATAGTCGACGGCTTCCAGCGGGGTGGCCGGGTTCAGCGACAGACCGGCCTTCTTGCCCAGCGACTTGATGAGCTGGATGGTGCGGTGGACGTGCGCGCCGGCTTCCGGATGGACGGTGATGATGTCGGCGCCGGCCTCGGCGAAGGCGGCGACGAAGGGGTCCACCGGGGAGATCATCAGATGAACGTCGAAGGGCTTCGCCGTGTGCGGGCGCAGCGCCTTGACCACCGCCGGGCCGATGGTGATGTTGGGGACGAAATGGCCGTCCATCACGTCGATGTGGATGTAGTCGGCGCCCGCCGCATCGACGGCGCGCACTTCCTCGCCCAGCCGGGCGAAATCGGCGGAGAGGATGGACGGAGCGATCTTGACCGGGCGCATGGCGGAAATCCTTGGCGTGAACGGTGCGGGAAGGGCGGTGGAAAATCCGCCTTCCCATATCATGGCTCCCCCGCCGCCCCAACCCCTCTCGCCGCCCGTCTTCGCCGTCAGGCCGGTTTGCAGCCGGGCTTCAATCCCGGGTCGCCGGAAAATTGGGGCGGGAGACTGACCGTCCCCCGTCCAAAAGGCAAGGCGCGGATCAGAAGCCGGCCAGCACGATCTTGCCCTTGGCCCGCCCGCTTTCGAGCAGGGCGTGGGCGCGCGTCAGGTTGGCGGCGTTGATGGTGCCGAACGTCTCGGCCAGCGTCGTGCGGACCGTGCCGGCGTCCACGAGGCGCGACAGCTCGCCGAGCAGAGCGTGCTGGGCGGCGATGTCGGCGGTGCCGAACAGCGGGCGGGTGAACATGAACTCCCAGTGCAGCGACACGCTCTTGCGCTTCAGCACCATGACGTCCAGCCCAGCCGGATCGTCGATCAAAGCGACGCGGCCCTGCGGAGCGATCAGGGCGGCGATCTCCGGCAGATGGGCGCCGGTGTCGTTGGTCGAGAAGACGAAGGCCGGGGCGCCGATGCCCAACGCCTCGACCTGCGCGGCCAGCGGCTTGCGGTGATCGATGACGTGATGGGCGCCCAGGTCGCGGCACCAGGCCTGCGTCTCCTCGCGTGAGGCGGTGGCGATGACCGTCAGATCGGTCAGTTGCCGGGCGAACTGGATGGCGATCGAGCCGACGCCGCCGGCCCCGCCGACGATCAGGATGGCGTTGGCCGCCCCCGGCACCGGGCGCCGGACGTCCAGCCGGTCGAACATCGCCTCCCACGCGGTGATGCTGGTCAGCGGCAGCGCGGCGGCCTGGGCGAAATCGAGGCTGGCCGGCTTCGGCCCGACGATGCGCTCGTCCACCAGATGGAACTCGGCGTTGGTGCCGTCGCGGTCGATGGCCCCGGCGTAGAAGACGGCGTCGCCCGGCTTGAACAGGGTGGCCTGCGGCCCGGCGGCGACCACGGTGCCGGCGGCGTCCCAGCCCAGCACCTTCATGGCACCCGGCGCCGGCGGCATGTTGCGGCGGACCTTGGTGTCCACGGGGTTGACCGAGACGGCCTCGATCGCGACCAGCAGATCGCGGCCCTGGGGCTCGGGGCGGGGACGCTCGACGTCGATCAGGGCGTCGGGGGTGTCGATGGGAAGGGATTGGCTGAAGGCGACGGCGCGCATGGCCTCAAGTCCTTGTGCTGGTTGCGGCGTATTGTGCTCTGCCGACAGACTTGCGCCTTGCAGCACCAGGGCGCAAGAATGCACATGAAACGCACATAGTGTCGAAAAGGATACCGCGATGGCCCGCATCCCGCACGCCAACCTGGACTGCTCGCCGGGCTGCCCGGTGGAGGGTGTTCTCGCCCTCATCGGCGGGAAGTGGAAGGGGCTGATCCTCTACCATCTGCTGGACGGCACGCTGCGCTTCAACGAGATCCGCCGCCGCGTGCCGAACGTTACACAGCGCATGCTGACCACCCAACTCCGCGAGCTGGAGGCGGACGGGCTGCTGGTCCGCACCGTCTATGCGGAGGTGCCGCCGCGCGTCGAATACAGCCTGTCGCCGCGCGGGCGGAGCCTGGAGCCGATCATCCTGGCGCTGAAGGCCTGGGGCGAGGAGCATCTGCGCCCCGCCGCCGCGACATCCGCCATGGCGGCCGCTGAGTAAGGCGGGAATCGGTGATGAAAGCCTTCGTCCCACCCCCTCCGCAGCGTCCCTGGGGGCACCGCCTGTTCTTTCCCGCCGCCGCCCTCTACGGGGCGCTCAGCGTGCCGTTGTGGGTGGCTGGCTATTTCGGCTGGCTCGGCATCGGCTGGACCCCGGCGCTGCACGCGCACGAGATGCTGATGGGCTACGCGCTGGCAGTGGTCGGCGGCTTCCTGCTGACGCGGCCGTCCGGGGTGGCGCTGGCCGTCGCCTTCGCCGCGTGGCTGGCCGGGCGGCTGGCGGTGCTGGGTGGCCTTCCGCCGGAGGTCGCGGCTCCGGTGGCGCTGGCCTACCCGGTGGCGCTCTTCGTGGTGGCTGGCGTTCCCTTCCTGCGCGCCGCCAAGAGCGGCCACAACAGGCTGTTCGGCCCGGTGATCGGCGCCTTCGCGCTGGCCGAGGCGCTGGTCTGGTGGGGCGGCGACGGCGGGCGGACGGGCGCTCTGTTCGCTCTGCACCTCGTCGGCATCCTGATGCTGGTGATGGGCGGACGCATCATTCCCTCCGCCACGGCGGGGGAGGTCCGCAAGCAGGGCGGAACGCTGGTGGAGCGGGTGCAGCCGCGCCTGGAATGGGCGGGCGTCGCCGGGGCGGTGCTGGCCGCCCTCACCGTCGCCATCGGGGGGACGACCGGTGGGGGGACGACCGGTCCGCTGGCCTGGATCGGGGCGGCGGGCGCCGCACTGGCCGGGGTGACGGCCTTCGCGCGTCTGGCGCGTTGGCGGACCGGCGCCGTGCTGAAGCGTCCGGACCTGTGGAGCCTGCATCTGGGCTATGGCTGGCTCGGGCTCGGCTGGCTGTTCCTGGGGGTGGAGCGGCTGGCTCCGCTGACCGGCGGGGCGGGCTGGCACGTGATCGGGGCGGGGGCGCTGGGCACGCTGGCCGCCTCCATGATGGTCCGCGCGACCTTGCAGCGGGAGGCGATGCCGCCGGACTTCCCACGGCCCGCCACCGCCGCCATCGCTCTGGTCGGGCTGGCCGCCGCGCTGCGCGTCGCCGCGGCCAGCACGGCGCCGGACCTGCTGATGCCCGCGGCGGCGCTGGCCTGGATGGGCGCGCATCTGTTGGTGCTGTGGGTGCTGCTGCGCGTGCCGAAGCGGATACGGGCCTGATTCATCCGCCGCTTGACGCTCCCCGCCGCGCCCCCGACACTCCGATCAACGGCCTCGGCAATGGGCCATGGAGAGACGCAAGCGCGTCCGCAGGGGGGATCATGAGCGACGCATTGGAACCGGCCCGCAACGCGGGCGTCGTCGGGCTCGGCTCCATGGGCATGGGGGTGGCGCTGTCGCTGCTCCGCGCCGGCTTCCGGGTCGTCGGCTGCGACCTTGATGCCGCCAAATGCATGAGCCTCGTCACCCATGGCGGGGAAGCCGCGGGATCGCCCGCCGACGTCGGGCGCCGGGTGGACCGCGTCATCGTCCTGGTCGCCACGGCGGAGCAGGCGGAGGAGGTGCTGTTCGGCGCCGAGGGCGTGGCCGGCACTCTGCCGAGGGGCGGCGTGGTCGTTCTGTCCACCAGCGTCCCGCCGGACATGGCCGCCGCCGTCGGGCGCCGCCTCGCCGAGCGGGACCTGCTGATGCTGGACGCGCCGGTCGGCGGCGGCCCGGTGCGCGCGGCGGAAGGGCGCATGGTGGTGATGGCCTCCGGCCCCGAGGATGCCTTCGCGCGGGCGGCGGACCTGATCGCCGCCGCGTCGGGCACGCTCCACCGTGTCGGCACCGAGCATGGGCAGGGCTCCGCCGTGAAGGCTGTGGAGCAGATGCTGACCGGTATCCACGCCGCCGCGGTGGCGGAGGCCACTGCCTTCGGCGTCCGCGCCGGTGTCGATCCGCAACGGCTGGCCGAGATCCTCGCCGCCGGTCCCTTCCACATCCCGTCGCAACGGCCGCTGGGCATCGTCGGGACCGATCTGGGAAGCGTGATGGACGCGGCGCGGCGGCTGACCGTGCCGACCCCGCTGGCCGCCTCCGCCCTGCAACTCTTCACCATGGCCGCGGCGGTGGGAATGGGGCGCGAGGGCGACGGCGCGCTCGTCCGGATCTTCGACCGGCTGGCCGGCAACCCGCAGGAGAGCTGAGAAATCATGTCATCGACACAAAAATCGCTGGTCGTCACCGGGGGCAGCCGGGGCATCGGGGCGGCGGTCGCCCGCATGGCGGCGCGGCGCGGCTACGCCGTCACCTTCTCCTACATCGGCAACGCCGAGGCGGCCGAGGCCACCCTGGCGGCGATCCGCGAGGCCGGCGGGCAGGCCCAGGCCGTGCAGGGCGACGCCGCGCGGGAAGAGGACATCCGCGCCCTGTTCGACGCGGCGGAGGACCGCTTCGGCCCCACCGCCGGGCTGGTCAACAACGCCGGCATCATCGGTCCCTACGGGCGGCTCGACGAGGCCGCGCCGGACGACCTGCGCCGCATGCTGGACATCAACGTGACCGGCGCCGTCCTCTGCGCGCGGGAGGCGGTGCGCCGCATGTCCACCCGCCACGGCGGGAAAGGTGGCGGTATCGTCAACGTCGGCTCCATCGCCGCCGTGCTGGGTTCGCCCAACGAGTATGTGGGTTATGCGGCCAGCAAGGGCGCGGTGGACAGCCTGACCGTCGGCCTCGCCCGCGAGGTGGCGAAGGAGGGCATCCGCGTGAACTGCGTGCGGCCCGGCCTGATCGACACCGACATCCAGATCATCCCCGGCAAAGGCACCCGGCTCGACAACCCCGCTTTGATCCCGCCCGCCGGGCGCGCCGGGACGGCGGACGAGGTGGCCGAGACCGTGCTGTGGCTGCTGTCCGACGCCGCGTCCTACGTGACCGGTGCCCTTCTCAACGTCTCCGGAGGCCGCTGAGCCATGCCCGCTTCGAGTTCCTTCGTCATTGGCCATCAGGACATCGTGGAGGCTGCGGAGCGGCTGGACGGATTCGCCGTGCGCACTCCGCTGCTGGAGAACGCTCTACTGAACGAGCGGGTCGGCGGGCGCGTGCTGCTGAAGCCGGAGGTTCTTCAGCGCAGCGGCTCCTTCAAGTTCCGCGGCGCCTTCAACCGGCTTTCCCAACTGACGCCGGAGGAGCGCCGGGGCGGGGTGGTCGCCTGGTCGTCGGGCAACCACGCCCAGGGCGTGGCGGCGGCGGCGGCGCTGCTCGGCATGCCGGCGGTCATCGTCATGCCCAGCGATGCCCCGGCGCTGAAGATCGCCAACACCCGCGGCTACGGCGCCGAGGTGGTGCTCTATGACCGCTGGACCGAAAGCCGCGAAGCCATTGCCACGGCCATCGCGGAGGAGCGGGGTGCGGCCACCGTACCACCCTACGACCACCCGCAGATCATGGCCGGGCAGGGCACGGTCGGGCTGGAGATCGCCGCACAGGCGCAGGCCATCGGCGCGGGTCTTGACGACGTGATCGCGCCGTGCAGCGGCGGCGGGCTGATGTCCGGGGTCGCCACGGCGGTCCGCCATAGCTTTCCCGACGCTCGCCTGTGGGCGGCGGAGCCGGCGGGCTTCGACGACGTGGCGCGCTCGCTTGCCGCCGGGGAGCGGGTGGAGAATGCCGTCGGGCAACGCTCCATCTGCGACGCGCTTCTGACCCCGACGCCGGGCGCCCTGACCTTCCCGGTGATGAAGACCCTGCTGTCCGGCAGCCTCGCGGTCACCGACGCCGAGGTGAAGGCCGCCATGGCCTACGCCTTCACCGTGCTGAAGCTGGTGGTCGAGCCGGGCGGGGCGGTCGGGCTGGCCGCCGTGCTGACCGGCAAGCTGCCGGCGGCGGGGCGCACCGTCGCGGTGGTGCTGAGCGGCGGCAACGTCGACGCGGCGACCTTCACGGACGCTTTGGCGTCGTCGTAGCGGCGTTGCGCTCCAGCACGTAATAGACGGCGCCGGGGGCGAACTTCTTGCGGATCGAGTCGCGGTGGTAGGCGATGTTCCACCGCGTCAGCGCGCAGGCCGCCTCGTCCAGCCGCACCAGCAGCGGGTTGCCGTAGGGCAGGCGGACGCCCACCAGCGGCCCCAGCCGCTCGGTCAGCGGGAAGGAGCAGAAGCGGCGCTGCCGCACCGTGAAGCCCAGCCGGGCGAAGCGCTCCTCCAGCCACTGGACGGGGAAGCCGCGCTCGTTGGCGGTAAGGCCGCGGCGGGGGCGGCGCCAGTCGCCCATGGTGCTGATTGGCTCGCGCAGGACGAACAGCCCGCCGGGCGCGGTGACACGGGCGAACTCCGCCAACAGCGCGCCGGCGTTCGGGATGTGGTGCAGCGTGTGCAGGCAGACGGTCAGGTCGTTCGCCCCGTCCGCGCAGTCGATGCGCCCACCCAGCGTGGGCCGGCGGTACTCCGCGGGGGTGCCGGCGATGTCGGTTTTCCAGAAACGCTCGATGGGCTCCACGGCCAGGAAGCGTTCCACCTGCCCGGCGATCGGCGCCACGTCGTCCCCCGCGGCGCAGCCGAAGGCCAGCGCCTGCCGGAAGCGCCGCCCGGCCAGGAAGCGGAAGGCGTGGCGGTGGTTCAGCGCGTGGTACTCGTAGCGGTAGCCGGGCCGCTCGGGGGCCGTACGCGCGAAGTCCTCCGCCGGGTCCCGCGCCTCGACTCCGTACCAGCCGGCGATCCGGGCCGCGTCGAAGTCGTCGCCGTAGAGGGCGGCGCCGGAGAAATACTGGTCTTCGAAACTGGCGGACTCGAAGCTGGCGCTTTCAGAACTGGCGGTCATGGGGGCTGAGGCTCCGCTGGATGGACCGCGCGACAATAGCGCGCCGATTCCGGCGGAAACATTCAGCTTGCCCGCCTAGGACGGAGAGGGAGTCCTATGGCGGAGCGGGACCGCGGAGCGTGAAGGGAGCGCCTCCGGTTGGCGGGTCCCTATCCTTAAGAGGGTGCTACAGCCGGATGTCGCTCTGGAACAGGCCGAGGTCGAGATGCTCCATCGGCACGCGGCGGGCGCGACGGCGGTTGAAGCGCCGGACGGCGTGGCGGGCGCGACCGATCAGCGAGGCGTAGCTCTTCAACGTCTTGGGCATGTCCGTTCTTCCCGACCTGTGTGAGGCCAACCTGTGCAAGGAGTGAACGGAACACAGCTATGACGGGTCCATGTGACAAATTCTATCGCACCGCACACCATGCCGAGGAACGCCGTGCCGCGCCGCCTGTTCGAGAAGGAATACCCCCAAAGACACGGGCAACCCATGGTGAGGAGGCGGCGATGAGCGGCGTTCTGAAGGCCGTCATTTTCGACGTGGACGGCACATTGGTCGACTCGGTGGATCTGCACGCCCACGCCTGGGTGGAGGCGATCCGGCATTTCGGCTACCACGCGGAGTTCGACGCGGTGCGTTCCCAGATCGGCAAGGGCGGCGACCAGCTGATGCCGGTCTTCGTGCCGGAGAAGGATCTGGACCGCATCGAGGACGAGCTGGACCATTTCCGGCACGAGCTGTTCGCCCGAAAGTACATGCCGAAGGTCCGCGGCTTCCGCCGGGTGCGCGGCCTGTTCCAGCATCTTCACGCCGAGGGGTTGCGCATCGCGCTCGCCTCATCCGCCAAGGGGGACGAACTGGAGCATTACAAGCGCGCGGCGGACATCGGCGATCTGGTGGATGTGGAGACCTCGTCCGACGACGCCGAGCGGTCGAAGCCGCATCCGGACATTTTCGAGGCAGCGTTGGAAAGGCTGGGCCTGCCGGCGGCGGAGGTGGTGGTGGTCGGCGACAGCCCCTGGGACGCCAAGGCCGCGGGGCGGGCCGGGCTGACCGTGGTGGGGGTTCTGTGCGGCGGCTTCGCGGAGCAGGATCTGCGCAAGGCCGGCTGCGCGGAGATCTTCCGTGATCCGGAAGACCTCCAGCGCCGCTTCGCCACCAGCCTCATCGGGAAACGCAGCCCACGCGCCATGGGCCTTCTTCAGCCCGGCGGACCTCAGCCGGGGCGGCCGTCGGCCCGCGGGGCGAGCAGGATGGGCGCGTAGACGTACAGATAGCAGGCGAAGGCCGCGATCCAGGCAGCACCGGCGCCCTCCAGGGCGGTCCAGTAGAGGCCGCCCGGCAGCTCGGGGGCCAGCACCCGCAGCAGTGCTGCGGCGGTCAGCAGGATGTAGCCGGCCACGGTCGGGCGGGTCACCACCAGCATCCGCCCGGTGTGGCCGAGCGTGGCGCGCGTCATCACCGCCAGGATCATCGTGGCGAAGGCCCCCGCCGTCAGGGCATGGACCCAGGCGGAGCTTTCCACGCCCGCCCCCAGCAGATGCGCGGCCTTCAGCGCCAGCGCCGCCGGCACCCAGGCGTAGCCGAGATGCAGCACCCACAGGATCGGCTGGTCGAGCGTCTTCGCCGGCTGCCAACCGGCCAGCCGCATGGCGTGGGCGAGGGCCGCGACGAGCGCCAGCAGGCCGGCAATGGCGGTGCCCGGCAGAGCGAGGTCGGCGGGGATCATCAGCAGGGTCGAGACGAGCGTCACCTTCTCCACCCAGGGGCGGGAGACGACGGTGCCGTCCAGCCCGCGCAGCCGCAGGGCGTTGCGGGTGAAGGCCGGGACGATGCGCCCACCGATCACCGCGATCATCATCAGCACCACGCCGATGGCCAGCGTCTCGCCCAGCGCGGTGCCGGCGGGCAGCACGCCCAGCCAGTCCAGATGGAACAGCAGGTTGGCCGCGGTCAGCAGGCCCAGCAGGGCGAGGAAGGCGGTGTTGCGGATCTTGCCCGCCGCCACCAGCGGTCCGGCCAGCGCGACGCCGAGCGCCGGCAGGAAGGCGAGGTCGAGGATGGCAGCGATCGGCAGCGGCACGCCGATAAAGGGCAGCAGCGCCACCCGCCCGGCCAGCCACAGCGCCGTCAGGCCGGCCAGCGGCCAGCCGGACAACGCCTTGGTGCCCGTCCAGCTCGGCACCGCGGTCAGCAGGAAGCCGGCCACGGCGGCGACCACGAAGGCGAACAGCATCTCGTGCGCGTGCCAGGAGGCCGCCGGGACAGCGCCGTCCGGCCAGGACCCGGTCGCCAGCACGGCGATCCAGGCGGCCAGCAGGACGGGCGCGGCAAGGCCGGACAGCAGGAAGAAGGGCCGGAACCCATAAGCGAAGATCAGGGGGACCGGAGGGCGGTCCGGCTGGTCGGCAACGGAACTGGTCATGGCGTTCCCCGCGCGTTGGAGGCATCGGTCATGCCGTCACACTGCGCCGGGGGCGGTCACCCTTCTTTGACCACCGTCAAACAGAATCCCTCCAAACAAAAATCTGGCACGTTGGAGAAAAAAGCCGCCGTCAGACCGTGATGCCGTTTTCGGCCATCAGACGTTTCAGCGCATCGCGGGCGGGCGCGTCCAGCACGGGAAGCCCGTCGCGGGCCGTCAGAACGAAGGCGCCGGGATCGGCCAGGGTGCGCAGGGCGAAACCGCCCACGCGCGGCGGGCCGCTGCTCAGCGGAGCGTCTTCATAGATCGGCGAGAAGGTGCAGCCCAGAAGCATGGCGCGGGCGATCAGCGTCTCGTCTGTCGAGCCGCCCGACGCCGGGCTGTTGATGCCGAACAGCAGCCGCTCGGCCTCGCCGTTGGTGACGAGACCGCGTTCCTGCAGGATGTCCACCATGGCGGAGGTGGTCATCACCGGGGCGGCGCGGCCTTTCCAGCAAAAGCGTCCGTCGTCCCACCCGATGTCCAGGCAGCGGTAGATCATGTGCGGATCGACGCCGCCGGGCGACCCGGCGACGATGTAGTTGACCCGAAGCAACCCGTTCCACGCCCCGGCCGGAGCGACGATGCAGGAAACACCGCGCCGGGTCAGGCGCAGATAGGTGTCGTTGATGCCCGAAGGCTCGAAATCGAACAGCATGGCTGGCTCACCTTGATCGGGGACCCCGCTCCCCTCGAACGAAAAGGTGAGCACGGGTTCCCGCAAGGCAACATGGCCATGCGTATGGTATTCCTCTCCGCACGCGCAAAAAGGGTATAGGCAAAAGCTCAGGATTTCGGGCGGAATGCCTTGCAGACCAATGGGTCAGTGTCGATGCGCGCCGCGCCGATCAGATCGAGGCAATACGGAATTGCCGGGAAGACCGCCATCAGACAGTCGTGAATGGCCGAAGGCTTGCCCGGAAGGTTCACGATCAGGCTGCCGCCGCGGATTCCCGCGGTCTGGCGCGACAGGATGGCGGTCGGCACCACGGTCAGGCTGACCGAGCGCATCAGTTCGCCGAAGCCGGGCATCATCTTTTCGCAGACCTGCTCCGTCGCCTCCGGCGTCACGTCGCGGAGGGCGGGGCCGGTGCCGCCGGTGGTGACGATCAGGTCGCAGCGCTCCCGGTCGGCCAGCTCGATCAGGGTGGCGGCGATGCCCTCGCGGTCGTCGGGTATGACGCGGGCCACCGGCTCCCAGGGGGAGGCGACGATGCGGTCCAGCTCCTCCCGGATGGCCGGGCCGCCCTTGTCCTCGTAGATGCCCCGGCTGGCCCGGTCGGACACGGTGACGATGCCGATGCGGGCGGGCTTTGCGGAGGTCATGGGCGGCGGTCCTTATGGAATGTCCGGCAGGCTTACTTGCTGCCCGGCGCGAGGAACACGCTCTTGTAGCTGTCCCGGTCGCCGTTGTTGGTGTCGGTCAATTGGAAGGTGACCGGGGTGGAGGCGTCCGGCACGGATTCGCGCGGCACCGTGACGTAGACGCGGTAGGTCGCCACGCTGTCCGGGGAGGCGGAGATGTGGCTGACCGCGCTGCCGCTGTCCTCGTCGCGCTCGCCCACCACCTTCACCTCGGCACCGGCGATGCCGGCGGCGGCCAGCGTGTAGGAGCGGTCCTGGCGGGTCTTGTTGGAGACCTTGAAGGTGTAGGCGTTGCGGATGGTGCCGTCCTGGAGCGTGACGAACAGCGGCGCGCGGTCGCGCTGCACGGCGATGTCCAGCCGGGGGCGCAGCGCGTAGCTCCAGGCCATAGCGCCGGTGATCACCAGCATCAGCAGGCCGTAGACGATGGTGCGCGGGCGGATCAGCCGCCACTGGTAGGTCTTACCCTGGGCACGGGTGTCCTGGGCGGCCAGGCTGTCGAAGCGGATCAGCCCCTTCGGCAACTCCTGCGACACCATGATGTTGTCGCAGGCGTCGGCGCACAGGCCGCAATTGATGCAGTCCGCCTGCTCGCCGGTGCGGATGTCGACGCCGACCGGGCAGACCTGCACGCACTGGCCGCAGTCGATGCAGTCGCCGAAGCCCTTGGTCCGGCGCTCGTCCCAGCTCTGCGACTTGCGCTTCGGGCCGCGGGTGTCGCCGCGCAGCGTGTCGTAGGTGACGACGAGGCTGTGCTCGTCCAGCATGGCGGTCTGGATGCGCGGCCACGGGCACATGTAGTAGCACATCTGCTCGCGCGTCCAGCCGGCCATGACGTAGGTCATGCCCGCGAACAGCGCGAAGAAGCCCGCCGCCTCGTAGGTCGCGTTGAAGGTCAGCAGATCGACGGCGAGCCGCGGCGCGTCGGTGAAGAAGGCGACGAAGCCGAAGCCGGTGACCACGGAGAGGGCCAGCCAGCCGGCGTGCTTCCCGGCCTTGCGCAGGACCTTCCTGGCGGTCCAGGGCGCCTTGTCCAGGCGGATGCGCTCCGCCCGGTCGCCTTCGAAGGCGCGCTCGATCCAGACGAACAGGTCGGTCCACACCGTCTGCGGGCAGGTGAAGCCGCACCACACGCGCCCGGCCAGCGCCGTCGCCAGGAACAGCCCCAGCGCCGCCACGATCAGCACGCCGGTGAGGTAGTAGATCTCCTGCGGCCAGATCTCGATCCAGAAGACGAAGAAGCGCGGCGTCGTCATGTCGAACAGGACCGCCTGGGCCGGCGCGTCCGGGCCGCGTTCCCAGCGAATCCAGGGGGCGATGAAGAAGGCCGCCAGAAGCACCCAGGTCAGGATGGTCTTCCAGCGCCGGTACCGTCCGGAGACGGCCTTCGGGTGGATCTTCTTCTGGCTTTCGAAGAACTGGACTTTCGCCGGCGTGACAGCGCTTCCGTCTGGCATATCGTCTGCCTTGGCTCCGGATAGGGACGCAAGACCGGACAATAGCGGACGGGACCCGAGCGCCTCTTGATCGGGATCAAGACGAGAACGGATTTGAAGAATCCCTATGGGTTATAAGGATTTTTCAGCGGCGCTGGTGACCGGCCGGGATTACGGGCTGTAATACGTCCATCGGCCGATCGGCTCAAGCTTCGTTTCGCAATGCGGAAACGTTTCCGCCATCCTCCGCCGCGTCCGACGCCGCATCCTCCGGTGCCGGGGGGGATGGGGTGGGGCGGGTGACGATGTAGACGGCCACCGCCGCCATGCAGATCCCGGACAGGATGGGAACCAGCGGGCGGCTGGCGGTCAGCGCCACGATCGCCCAGCTCACGCTCATGCCGACCAGCGCCGCCGCCTTGGCCTTGCGCGGGATCGCCCCTTCGGCCTGCCAGTCGCGCAGCAGCGGGCCGAAGCGCGGGTCACGGTACAGCCGGTCGCGCAGGACCGGGCTGCTCTTGGCGAAGGCTCCGGCGGCCAGCAGCAGGAAGGGGGTGGTCGGCAGGAGCGGCAGCACCGTCCCGGCGATGCCCAGCCCGACCGCGGCGTAACCCAACGCCAGCCACAGCCGGCGCCGCAGGGGGGAGGCGCAGACGTCTGCGTCCTCCGCAAGGGCGGTCTGGTCATCCATGAGGTGAATGTAGGACGCTCACACCGCCAGGACCAGAACCGCGTAGCGGGCGGCCTTGCCCGCCGTGACCAGAAGCAGGAACAGCCGGATGTCCACCCGCAGGATGCCGGCCACCAGCGTCAGCGGATCGCCGATGAAGGGCATCCAGGCCAGCAGCAGAGACCAGACTCCGAAGCGCTGGTACCAGCGGGTGGCCCGCGCCACCATGGCGGCGGGAACCGGGAACCAGCGGCGGTCCTGGAAATGCATCAGGTAGCGCCCCAGCGCCCAGTTGACCACCGATCCCAGCACGTTGCCCGCCGTGGCGAACAGCAGCAGCGCCAGATGGTCGTAGTTGCCGGTGGCGTGCATGCCGACCAGCAGGATTTCCGATTGGGCCGGGAAGATGGTCGCGGCCAGGAACGCGGTCAGGAACAACCCGCCGTAGGCGGCAAACTCGGACATGCGGCGATCGGTCCTTCCGGGCCGGGGGGTGTGGAGGCTGGAACATGGGTGCGCATACAGGAATGCGGGAGGCGCGATGGTGCAGCTGCGATAATCTGGTGTAGATTCATTTTGTATGAATTCGCAGCGGATGGACTCGGGGCGCCCGACCCGTCTCATCCGGCAGGCGTCGTCTTGGGGAATGAAGAGGAGTGTTCGCGGATGGCCGCTGCCGGCCTTGCCCGCTTCGATGCCGACGGGCGCCTGATCTGGGCCAACGCCGTGTTCCGGGCGTCGCTGGGCGGTTGTCCGGGGGATGGTCTCGACGCCCTTCTGGCCGCGCTTCCGTCGTGCGGGGACGCTGCCGCGGCGGCTGACCGGCTGCGTGTCGGCCATCCGGTGGCGCTTGTGGTTCCGCCGGGTGATGGACGGCGGCTGTTGATCCCCGCGGAGGGCGAGGGCGGCGAGCTGGTGCTGACGCTCGCCGACGATGGTGGCGGCATGGCGGCCCCGTTGGAAGAGACCGGATTCATCGGCCTGGAGGATCTTCTGGGCGACCGGGCCGGCGAGGCGGAGCGGGCGATCATGCAGGCCATCGCCGTTCCCCTGGTGGTGACCCGGCTGTCCGACGGCTTGGTGATGGCGGTCAACCAGCCCGCCGGTCTGTTGTTCGGGGTGCCGCTCGACGATGTGGTGGGGCGCAGCTTCGCCAATGCCTACTACACCGATCCGGCGGAGCGGGAGCGGCTGCTCGCCGCCCTGCGCGACGGGGCGGGCGGCGTGGACGGGTTCGAGACCCGGCTGTGCCGGCCCGACGGCAGCGACCTGTGGGCGATGGTCTCCGCCCGGCGGTTCCGCTTCCGGGGCGAGGAGGCCATGCTCGCTTGCATCAGCGACATCTCCGCCCGTAAGCGCACCGAACAGGCGCTTGAGGCTCAATGGGACCAGACCAGGGCCGTCCTGAACGGGTTGGGCCAGGGGGTGATGGCCTTCGATCGGGGGCTCCGCCTCGTCGCCTGGAACGGCCGGGCCGGGGAGCTTCTGGGGCTGGAGCCGGAATTCCTGACCTATCACACGTCTTACGCCGCTATCGCCGGGCGGGTCGGGCAGGGGCTGGCCTTCGGGCCGGGGGGCGTGTGCCCCGATACCGTGCCGGACGGTGGCCCGCCTGCGGCCCTGGGAGCACCGCTTCCCATCCGGCCTGCTCCGGACGAGCGGTCATGGGAATGCACCCGCTCCGACGGGCAGGTGTTGGAGTGCCTGATCCGGCCCCTGCCCGACGGCGGATTCGTCGTCACCTACACCGACGTGACCGAGCGGCGGAACGCCGAGCGGGAGATCATCGCCAGCCGGGAGCTGTTCGAGCTGGCGATCCGGGCGGCGCGCGAGGGGATCTGGCAATGGGACGTGCGCACGGGGGAGTTGTGGCTGTCGCCATACTGGTGGGGAATGCTCGGCTACGGCGAGGACGAGATGGTCAACACCGCCGCCCGTTGGACCGAGCTGATCCTACCCGAGGATCGCGAGCTGTCGGCCCGGATGGCCCGCGACCTTATCAACGGCGCGATGGGCGAATGCCAGTTCATCCTGCGCTTCCGCCACAAGCGCGGCACCGTGGTCCATATGCTGAGCCGCGCCATCCGCGTTCTTGGTCCGGACGGCGAGCTGTTCCGCATCGTCGGCTCGCACACCGACGTGTCGGAACGGGTCCGCGCCGAGGAGCGCGCCCACGCCGCGCGGGAGGAGGCCGAGCGCGCCCTGCGCGACCTGAAGGAGGCGCAGGCCCATCTGATCCAGTCCGAGAAGATGGCGGCGCTGGGGTCCCTGGTGGCGGGGGTGGCGCATGAGATCAACACCCCCATCGGCATCGCCCTGACCGGCGCCTCGCTCATGGCGGAACGGACCCGCCTCATCCGGCGCGATTTCGAGGCGGGAACGCTGCGCCGGCCCGACTTCGCCGACTTCCTCGACATGGCGGGGGAGGCGGCGCACCTGATGCTGCTGAACATCGACCGCGCCGCCCAGCTGATCCAGAGCTTCAAGCAGATCGCCGTGGATCAGGCCAGCGAGGAGCGCCGCGTCTTCGACCTGCGCGACTACATCGACGAGGTCCTGCGCAGCCTGGGCGTCCGCATCAAACGGGCGGCCCACGGCGTGGACGTGGATTGCCCGGCCGACCTGCTGATCGACGGCTATCCGGGCGCGCTCAGCCAGGTGCTGACCAACCTCGTGATGAACTCGATCATCCACGGCTACGCGCCGGGGCAGCACGGTACCCTGCGCGTCGCCGTGCGCTCGGTGGGCGCCGACGAGGTGGAACTGGTCTACGCCGACGACGGGCGCGGCATTCCGCCAGACCTGCACGGCAAGGTGTTCGAGCCTTTCTTCACCACCAGCCGCGGAGCGGGCGGCAGCGGGTTGGGGCTGAACATCGTCTACAACATCGCCACCCGCAAGCTGAAGGGCCGCATCACGCTGGACAGCGCGCCGGGATGCGGCACCACCTTCACCCTGCGCTTTCCCCGCGTCGCTCCGGTGGAGCGTGCGCCGGCCTGACGAGTTCTCGACTCCTTATTGGGCATCCACCCAGGCGATGCGCAGGATGTTGGTGTTGCCGGGGGTGCCGAAGGGCACGCCGGCGGTGATGACCAGCCGCTGTCCCTCCACCGCCAGCCCGTCCTCGTAGGCGCAGCGGGCGGCCTTCTGGACCATCTCGTTGAAATCGGTCACGTCGGCGGAATGCACGCTGTGCACCCCGTAGGCGAGTTGGAGCCGCCGTGCTGTTTCCAGGCTGGAGGTCAGGCACATGATCGGCACCTCCGGCCGTTCGCGGGCGGCGCGCAGGGTGGTGGAGCCGCTGGTGGTGTAGGTGACGATGGCCGCGGCCTGGATGGTGTGGGCGACCTGCCGGGCCGCCGCGGTGACGGCGTCGGTGGAGGTCTGCTGCGGGTCGGGATGCTGGGCGTCGGTGATCGTGCGGTAGAGCGGGTCCTGCTCGACCCGGCGGGCGATGCGGTCCATCATCGACACCGCCTCGATGGGGTAGGTGCCCGCCGCGGTTTCCGCCGACAGCATCACCGCGTCCGCCCCGTCATAAACCGCGGTCGCCACGTCCGACGCCTCGGCGCGCGTGGGGGCAGGGGCGCTGATCATCGATTCGAGCATCTGGGTGGCGACGATCACCGGCTTTCCGGCCTTGCGCGATTCGCGGATGATGCGCTTCTGGATGCTCGGCACGTCCTCCGCCGGCATCTCCACGCCGAGGTCGCCGCGGGCGACCATGACACCGTCCGACAGCTCGACGATGCGCTCCAGATGCTGGATGGCCTGCGGCTTCTCCATCTTGGACAGCAGGGCGGCCCGCCCGGCGACCAGCTTGCGCGCCTCGGCCACGTCCTCCGGCCGCTGCACGAAGGACAGCGCCACCCAGTCCACCCCCTGGTCGAGCGCGAAGGCCAGATCCTCGTGATCCTTCGGGGTCAGCGGCGAGAGCGGCAGGACGACGCCCGGCACGTTCACGCCCTTGCGGTCGGACAGGCGGCTTCCGGACAGCACGACGCAGTCGGCGTGGTCCGGGCTGCAATCGACGACGCGCAGGCGGACCTTGCCGTCGTCCACCAGCAGCTCCGCCTCCGGCTCCAGCGCGGCGAAGATCTCCGGGTGGGGCAGGCCGACACGGCTCGCGTCGCCCGGCTCGGTGGAGAGGTCGAGTCGGATGCGGTGCCCCGGCTCGACGGTGACCGGGCCGTCGGCGAAGGTGCCCAGCCGCAGCTTCGGCCCCTGGAGGTCGGCCATCACCGCGATGGGGTGGTCGAGTTCCGCTTCCAGCGCGCGCAGCGTGGCGAGGCGCTGGCCATGGTCCTCGTGCGTGCCGTGGCTGAAGTTCAGGCGGAAAACGTCCACGCCCGCCTCGAACAGCGCGCGGATCATCTCCGGCGTGGCGGTGGCCGGCCCCAGCGTGGCGACGATCTTGGTCAGGCGGAAGCGTCGGAAGGGGATGCCTTTGCGGGTCATGGGTCTGCCTTCTGATATGTGCCGTTCGGGGCGGGCCGTTCATCACAGGATCTGCCGTCCGGCTTGTCAACCGCGGTCCGCCTCCCCACAATGGTCGGGCGCCGGGAAAAGCACGGTAACGCCGCAGAACGGCCTTGACAGATTTCCGGCTTTTTCTATAGTCGCACCCTCCCGCGGCCCAACCGGCCCGGCGGGAGACATTGTGCGTCCCGTGTCCGTGTTTTGCCTTTTGGCTTTCGGGCCTCGGCGTCCGGATCGGGGATCAATCGGTGTGTAGGCGGCCCATGAGGGCTGCCGTTGAGATATCGAGGAGAGCAGGCGTGGCGCGTATCGCTGGCGTCAACATCCCCGCGCAGAAGCGCGTGGAGATTGCGTTGACCTACATTCATGGCATCGGCCCCTTCAAGGCCAAGGAAATCTGCACGAAGCTGGCGATCCCGGCGGAGCGCCGTGTGAACCAGCTCACGGACGACGAGATCCTCAAGATCCGCGAGACCATCGACGCCGACTACCGCGTCGAGGGTGACCTCCGCCGTTCGGTCGCGATGAACATCAAGCGTCTGATGGACATGGCCTGCTACCGTGGCCTGCGTCACCGCAAGGGCCTGCCGGTCCGCGGTCAGCGCACCCACACGAACGCCCGCACCCGCAAGGGCCCGGCCAAGCCGATCGCCGGCAAGAAGAAGTAAGAGGACGCACGGACCATGGCCAAGCCCTCAGCCGCTTCGCAGCGCCTTCGCCGTCGCGAGCGCAAGAACATCACCGCCGGCGTCGCTCACGTGAACGCCTCCTTCAACAACACGATGATCACCATCACCGACGCGCAGGGCAACACCATCGCCTGGTCGTCGTCGGGCACGATGGGCTTCAAGGGCTCGCGCAAGTCGACCCCCTACGCCGCCCAGGTCGCCGCCGAGGACGCGGGCCGCAAGGCCCAGGAGCACGGCATGAAGACCCTCGAGGTCGAGGTGAAGGGTCCGGGTTCGGGGCGTGAGTCGGCGCTGCGCGCCCTGCAGTCGATCGGCTTCCAGATCACTTCGATCCGTGACGTCACGCCGATCCCGCACAACGGCGTCCGTCCGCCGAAGAAGCGTCGCGTCTAAGAAGCATCGCTACTCCGCACCCGCGGGGACCCGCCGTTCCGGGACAGGCGCCGCAGCCATCGCGGCGCCATCGGATGGGAACGGCCGGTCCCCGCGGACGTGTGTCCATCCCGATGGCATGAGGTAATACCGTGGCTCTTCAGAAGAACTGGCAGGAACTGATCAAGCCGAACAAGCTGGACATCCAGCCCGGTGACGACGCCGACCGCACGGCGACCGTCGTGGCCGAGCCGCTGGAGCGTGGCTTCGGTCTGACGCTCGGCAACGCGCTGCGCCGCGTGCTGCTCTCCTCGCTGCAGGGTGCGGCCGTCACGGCGATCCACATCGACGGCGTGCTGCACGAGTTCTCGTCGATCCCCGGCGTGCGCGAGGACGTGACCGACATCGTCCTCAACATCAAGTCGATGGGTCTGCGCATGGGCGGTGACGGCCCGAAGCGCATGCGCCTGCGCGCCGAAGGCCCCGGCGAGGTGAAGGCCGGCATGATCGAGACCGGCGCGGACATCCAGGTGATGGACCCGGACCTCGTGATCTGCACGCTGGACAACGGCGCCCGCCTGAACATGGAACTGACGGTCGAGACCGGCAAGGGCTACGTCCCGGCCAGCCAGAACCGTCCGGAAGACGCCCCGATCGGCCTGATCCCGGTCGACGCGCTGTTCTCGCCGGTCCGCAAGATCTCCTACAAGGTCGACAACGCCCGCGTTGGGCAGGTCACCGACTATGACCGCCTTTCGATGGTCGTCGAGACCAACGGCGCCGTGAAGCCGGACGACGCGGTGGCCCTCGCCGCCCGCATCCTCCAGGACCAGCTTCAGCTGTTCATCAACTTCGAGGAGCCGACCCACGCGGTCGCCGAGGAGAAGCACGAGGAGGTTCCGTTCAACAAGAACCTGCTCCGCAAGGTGGACGAGCTGGAACTGTCGGTCCGTTCGGCCAACTGCCTCAAGAACGACAACATCGTCTACATCGGCGATCTGGTGCAGAAGACGGAGGCGGAGATGCTCCGCACCCCGAACTTCGGCCGCAAGTCGCTGAACGAGATCAAGGAAGTGCTGGCCCAGATGGGTCTGCACCTCGGTATGGAAATCCCGAACTGGCCGCCCGAGAACATCGAAGAGCTGGCCAAGCGTCTGGAAGAGCCGTACTAAGTCTCGCAGGTTCCATTGCCCCCTCCCTGACCCTCCCCCGCTTCGCAGGGGAGGGGATAATCTCCCTCCCTTGCCGAAGGCGGGGGAGGGCCGGGGGGGCAAATGTTCCCAGGGCCACCAACCGGCCCGCCCCGCGCCGTACCAGCCGAAAACTGGGCGGTCGGGTTCACCACCGGCTCCCCGAGGGGGGCCACGCCATGAAGGAGGACCGTCATGCGTCACGGCGTTTCCGGACGTAAGTTCAGCAAGACCACCAGCCACCGCAAGGCCATGTTCTCGAACATGGCGAACGCCCTGATCAAGCACGAGCAGATCAAGACCACCCTGCCGAAGGCCAAGGATCTGCGCCCGATCGTCGAGCGTCTGATCACGCTCGGCAAGAAGGGTGGCCTCGCCAACCGCCGTCTCGCCTTCGCGCAGCTGCGCGACGACGCGATGGTGACCAAGCTGTTCACCGTTCTGGCCGACCGCTACAAGGACCGCCAGGGTGGCTACAGCCGCGTCCTGAAGGCCGGCTTCCGCTACGGCGATGCCGCCGCCATGGGCGTGATCGAGCTGGTCGACCGCGACGCCGCCGCCAAGGGCCAGGATTCCGGCCCGGTGGAGATCAAGGACGAGGTCGAGGCCGAGGGCTGAGCCTTCGGTTGAGCTTTCGTGAAATCATGTCGCCGCCGTTGCCCATCGGGTTTCGGACGACGATATAGGTGACCGACCGGCCCTCCCTTCGGGTTCATCCCCGGAGGGAGGGTTTCCGGTTTCCGGGTTCCGACACTTCGGGAGGGCGCCGCGCGCGCGGTATGCTGAAACCTCTCTACAACCGGATTCTCAAGCTCTCCGCCCGCAAGGACGCCGTCTGGTGGATGTCCGCCGTCTCCTTCGCGGAAAGCTCCTTCTTCCCTCTGCCGCCCGACGTCATGCTGGTGCCGATGTGTCTGGCGGAGCCCAAGAAGCTCTGGCGCTACACCAACATCTGCGCACTGGCCTCGCTGATCGGCGGGCTGTTCGGCTACGCGGTCGGGTTCTACCTGTTCGAGAGCATCGGACGGCTGATCATCGACCTCTACAACGCGCAGGAGTCGTTCCAGCGCTTCCAGGACATGTTCGCCGAATTCGGCCCCTGGTTCCTGATCCTCAAGGGCATCACGCCCATACCGTACAAATTGCTGACGATCACCGCGGGATTCGCGCACCTCGACCTGACGGTGTTCATCCTGTGCTCGATCGTCGCACGATTCTCGCGATTCTACATGATCGCGATCCTGCTGCACTTCTACGGGCCGCAGGTGCGCGACATCATCGAGAAGCGGCTGATGCTGGTGACGACCGTTCTGCTGGTCATCATCATCGGCGGACTGCTCAGCTTCAAATTCGTGTGAGCGGCGCGGGGCTCGGCCCCGCGCGTCACCCGCATTTGACCCACATTCAGCCCGGCCGGAATCAATCCGGCATGCCGCGGTCCTGGCGGTTGCGCTCCGACGGGGGCAGGGCGTTGCGCTCGCGGCGGTCGCGCATGACCATCACGCCGATGGCCAGCGCCATGCCGATGCCGGCCAGCAGCGGCAGGACGACCTCGCCGGCGCTGACGGTGGGCATGGCGAGCATGCGCACGACGAGCAGCAGCAGGCCGCCGATCAGCAGCGCCACGAAGACGGTGGTCGATGTCCGGCGGCGCGGAGGCGGGCCGGGATTGTTGGGACTCATTTGAGGCATTCCCTTATCGCTTGCGTTCCCGGCATAGTGGGCGCCGAGCCCGCGGCATGGTCCATGCGGGGGACCATCCGCCAACGTCCGGGGTCACGCAAGAACAATGGGAGTCAAAGCCGAGATGTTCCGTCCGAAACTCATTCTGGGGCCGGTGCTGGCCCTCGCCCTGGTTGCGCTCGCCGCCTGCGCGGACGCGCCGGGGCGTTCGTCCGGCGCCGCCGTGGGCGGTGCTCCGGCGGCCTCCACAACAGCCCCCACCACGGCTCCGGCAGCTTCGCGCCCGGCCCGCGGGGTCGAGGACCCGTCGCTCCGCCTGGACGGCGGTGTCGGCAGCGACGATTCCTGCCGCGCCCAGTGCGAGCGCAGCAACAACTCCTGCATGGACTCGGTGGCCGCGCGCACGCAGAGCGGGCTCGACCGTCCGGACCGCGGCGGCATCTTCTCGCCGAGCGACAACTGCCAGCATTCGCTGCGCATGTGCTACCAGCGCTGCGGCGCGCCCACAAACCAGTGACCGGTCCGGTGCGATCGGTGGATCGGCGATGAGCAAGCGCGGCGACTCCGGAGCCACCGGCGGCCTTTTCGAGGCGGGCGCGCCCCGCCCGCTGGCCGACCGGCTGCGCCCGCGCAGCCTGGGCGAGGTCGTCGGGCAGGAGCATCTGCTGAAGCCCGACGGGCCGCTGGGCCGCATGGTCGCCGCGCGCCGGCTGGCCTCGATGATCCTGTGGGGTCCACCCGGCTGCGGCAAGACGACCATCGCGCGGCTGCTGGCGCTGTCCACCGACCTGCATTTCGAGCCGCTGTCGGCCGTCTTCTCCGGCGTGGCCGACCTGCGCAAGGTGTTCGACGCTGCCCGGGCGCGGCGCGCGGCCGGGCAGGGCACGCTGCTGTTCATCGACGAGATCCACCGTTTCAACCGCTCCCAGCAGGACGGCTTCCTGCCCTATGTGGAGGACGGCACCGTCACTCTGGTCGGCGCCACCACCGAGAATCCGTCCTTCGAGCTGAACGCGGCGCTGCTGTCGCGCGCCCAGGTCTTCGTGCTGAACCGGCTGGACGACGCGGCGCTGGAAAAGCTGCTGTCGCGGGCCGAGGCGGAGATGGGCCGTCCGCTGCCGCTGACGCCGGACGCACGGGCCGCGCTGAAGGCGATGGCCGACGGCGACGGGCGCTTCTGCCTGAACCTCTGCGAGGAGCTGTTCGCCCTGCCGGTGCCGGAGGACGGGGCGCTTCTCGACAACAACGCGCTCGCCACCGCCATCCAGCGCCGCGCCCCGCTCTACGACAAGGCGCAAGAGGGGCACTACAACCTCATCAGCGCGCTGCACAAGTCGCTGCGCGGGTCGGACACCGACGCGGCGCTCTACTGGTACGCCCGCATGCTGGAGGGTGGGGAGGACCCGCGCTACATCGCCCGCCGGCTGACCCGCTTCGCGGTGGAGGACATCGGCATGGCCGATCCCAACGCGCTCGCCCAGGCCACCGCCGCCTGGGAGGCCTACGAGCGGCTGGGCAGCCCGGAGGGCGAACTCGCCATCGCCCAACTGGTCATCTATCTGGGCACGGCGCCCAAGTCGAACGCCGGCTACACCGCCTACAAGAGCGCGGTGCGTGCCGCCAAGGAAACCGGCAGCCTGATGCCGCCCAAGCACATCCTGAACGCCCCGACCAAGCTGATGAAGCAGATCGGCTACGGCAAGGGTTACGAGTACGACCACGACACGGCGGACGGCTTTTCCGGCCAGAACTACTTTCCGGACGGCATGGCGCGGCGCGCCTTCTACCAGCCGGTCGAAAGAGGCTTCGAGCGCGAGATCAAGAAGCGCCAGGACTACTGGGCGCGCCTGCGCGAGCGCAAGGCCGCGGACGGGGAGGAGTAGGCGCGTTTCACGGCTTCGGGTAGGCGACCCCGAGAATCCAGGCCGGGGCGTCCGGCGGGCCGGTCCGTTCGAACACGTAGGTCACCGTCGCGCTGGTGAAGGGGGTGGCGTCGATGCAGCGGCCCTTGTCGTCCGCTTTCTCGCACCAGCGCGCGGGGACCTTCACGTTCAGCGTCTTGCCGAACTGGGTGCCACCCAGCTCATCGCCGCACAGGAGTTCGCCCGGATAGCCGGACACCGCGCTCCATGCGGCATGCCAGGCCCAGAGGTCGGCGAACAGGGGCTGGCCGACGTCCTGCGCGGCGTTCGGCGGCGGCGCGCCGAAGATGTGCCGGGTGAGACGCCCGCCCTGCGCCATGTTGAACGCCGGGTCGGCGGAGCGCAGGACGCTGGGCATGTCCAGGCACGGATCGCTCCGGGCCGGGGCGGCGGTGAAAGCCATGAGAGCGGCGAACAGACCGGGGATTGAGCGAAAAATCATCGAGACGGCCCGAATGCAATTCCTGCGTGTTGAATCCCGGACGCTCTCGGTCGGGAATCGTGAAATGAGGATGGGGTGTGCGCATGACGCCGGGTGATGCGGTTCCGGCTTTCTCACGCTTCATCGCCATCGACTGGTCGGGCGCCGCGGGCAAGCGCTACGCCGGCGTCGCCGTCGCCGAATGCGGCGCGGAGGGGCCGCCGCGGATCGTCGCGCCCACCGATCGGCTGTGGTCGCGTTCCGCCGTGTTCGACTGGCTGCTGGAAGGGCTGGAGCGCGGACCGGCGCTGGTCGGGATCGACTGCGCCTTCTCGCTGCCCTTCGCGGTGGCCGGACGCTACTTCCCAGACCCCGACGCGGCGACGGTGTTCGACCTGTGGGACCGGGTGGAGGCAGTGGCCGGGGCGGAACCGGACTTCGCCGGGGGCGGCTTCGCGGCGCATCCCGACTATGGCGCGGATTTCTGGCGCGCCGGGACGCAGCCGGACTGGTACCGCGACCCGCACCGGCTGACCGAGCGGGTGTGCCGGGCCGATGGCTGCGGAAGCCCGCAGAGCCCCTACAAGCTGATCGGCGCCAAGCAGGTGGGGAAGGGCGGGCTGGCCGGAATGCGGATGCTGCGCGCCCTGAAACGGGCGGCGCCGGACCGGGTGGCGGTCTGGCCCTTCGACCCGCCGGGGCCGGGGCGCACCGTCTTCTGCGAGATCTACCCGCGCCTGTTCCTGATCCGCGCCGGCTTCGGCCTGCGCAAGATCCGCGACGGGGGCGGGGTGGACGGGGCTTTGGACGCCCTCGGCGCGCCGCCCGCCGGCTTGTCCGGGGCGGTGACCGACCACGACGCGGATGCGCTGGTTTCCGCGGCCGGGTTGCGCTGGCTGGCCGGGCGGGCGGCGGTGTGGAGCCCGCCGGCCATGGACGCGCGGGCGCGGCGGCAGGAGGGCTGGATCTTCGGCGTGGGCGACCGGGTCAGCCCGGAGCGCGCAGCACCGCCGCCGTGCCCATGATGACGGCGTATTCGCCCGACAGGTTGGCGTGGCTCATATCGTGGACTTCCTGAGCGCTGCGCAGATGGCCGGACCAGTCGCGTCGGGCGAAGGTGAACACGGCGTCCGTCGAATCGTGGCGGACGTGGATCACGGGGCGTCCCGTGCGGTGCCAGGCGGCCAGCAGCGTCGCGGCGTTGGCGGGCAGAACCATCGGCGGATCAACGGAAGGCTGGGCGGCCGACACATGCGTGGGCGACAAATGCGTGGGCGCGGCGGTCATTGCGGCTCTTCTGCCAGCCTTCGCCGCGCCGGGCACGTGACAAGTCGTCGTATTTCTGGCTCTAATCCGGGCGGGATGCCCGTCGTCCCGTCCGTTCCGGAGGTTCCGTGATCGCATCACCGTCCGCGCTGGAGTGGTCGCCCTCGCCGGAGCCGCACGCGCTGCCATTGGTCGGGTTGCCGGTGGAGCGAAACGCCCGGCCGGCGGCGACGGGGTGCATCCTGGCCGCGATGGTGCTGACCATCGCGGGTTTCTTTGCCGGCCTCGCGGTCGTGCGTTCTCTTGTTTCGGTGCCCGTTTGATGAGTGAGAACAAAGCCCCCAGCGTGGAAACCCGGACCGTGTCGTCCGACGAGGCCGATGTCCGCCTCGACCGCTGGTTCAAGCGCCATTTCCCCGACGTGGGGCACGGCTATCTGCAGAAGCTGCTGCGCACCGGCCAGATCCGCGTGGACGGCAAGCGGGCGGAGACCTCGACGCGGCTCGCCGCCGGCCAGTCCATCCGCATCCCGCCGCTGGCCGACTGGGCCAAGCCGGACGGCGCCGCCCCGGCCCCCGCGCCGAAGAAACCGGCCATGTCGGACAAGGACATCGCGGCGCTCCAGGCGCTGGTTCTCTTCAAGGACGGCGACGTCATCGCCCTGAACAAGCCGGCTGGGCTGGCCGTGCAGGGCGGCACCAACACCACCAAGCATCTCGACGCCATGCTGGACGCCCTGCGCTTCGACGCGAAGGAGCGGCCCAAGCTGGTGCACCGGCTGGACAAGGACACCTCGGGCGTTCTGCTGCTGGCGCGGAACACCTTCGCGGCGTCCAAGCTGACGGAGCAGTTCCGCGGCCGCGACGTGCGCAAGATCTACTGGGCCGCCACGGTCGGCGTGCCGAAGCCCTACCAGGGCAAGATCGACCTCGCGCTGGCCAAGGAAGGCGGGCCGCAGGGCGAGCGGGTGGCCGGCGACGAGGACGACGGCAAGCGCGCCGTCACCTACTACACGGTGCTGGAAAACCTGGGCAAGCAGGCGGCCTTCGTCGCGATGTGGCCGCGCACGGGGCGCACGCACCAGCTCCGCGTCCACATGAACGCCATCGGCACGCCGATCCTGGGCGACGGCAAGTACGCCGGGCAGGGGGCCTATCTTCCGGGGGCCGAGGTCCAGAAGAAGCTGCACCTGCACGCCCGCCGCCTGATCCTGCCGCACCCGCGCGGCGGCAACCGGATGATCGACGTGACGGCGCCGCTGCCGGACCACATGCTGACGACCTGGAAGTATCTGGGCTTCAGCGCCAGCCTGAAGGACGATCCGTTCGAGGGGGTCGAGTAGAAGCGGGGGTTTACCCCGCCTCGCGCCCCTCCAGAAACGCCGTAAGCTGCTCCGCCGCCTGCCCGACATGCTCGGTCACCAGCCGGCACGCTTCGTCAGCGTCCCCCGCCCTGCAGGCGGCCAGCAGCGCGCGGTGCTCGTCCTGCGACCGCGGACGATAGCCCAGTGCCGCGAACTGGAAGCGCAGATAGCGGTCGGCGGCGAGCAGATGCTGTTCCGTCAGCGCCAGCAGCCGGGGCCGCCCGGCGCGCGCGTAAAGCGTCATGTGGAAGCGCCGGTTCAGCTCCCCCATGCGGCCCGGATCGGCCTCCCCGTCCATCTCTGCGATCAGTTCCTCCGCCTGATCAAGGTCCGCCGCCGTCAGGGCGGGCAGCGACAGGCGCAGCGCCATCGGTTCCAGCGCCATGCGGATCGCCCCGATGTCGGCGCCATCCGCCGCCGAGATCTCCGCGACGACGGCGCCGCGGTGCGGGTGGAACTCGGCCAGCGCCCGCGCCTCCAACTGGCGCAGCGCCTCGCGCACCGGCATGCGGCTGACCCCGAAGGTCTCTGCCAGATCCTCCTGCCGCAACGGCGTGCCCGGCGCGATGACCCCGGTCAGGATCGCTTCGCGCAGCGTCGCCTCCACGAACTCCGCGGTGGTGCGGTGGCGCGGCTGCGCCCGCGCCACGAGGCGCGACAGCCCTTCGTTGACCGCCATGCGTGATCTCCGCTTGCCAGGATATTGGATACAATTTATCACCCTTCTCATCGTTCCGCACCCCTGACGGAGGGTTCCGCGCCATGTCTTCTTCCGACACCGTTCCGGCGACGGGCCTTCCGACGGGGCTTTCCCTGCGCGCGGTCGGGGCGGGACTGCTGGCGGCACTGGTCGGCTACGCCAGTTCGGTGGCGGTGGTCATCCACGGTTTGACCGCCGTTGGCGCCAGCACGGAACAGGTGGTGTCGGGCCTCGTCCTGGTGGGCTTCGCCATGGGGCTGACGGCGATGGGGCTGAGCCTCTATCGGCGCAAGCCGATCAGCATCGCCTGGACCACGCCGGGCATGGCCCTGCTGGCCGCCACCGGCGCGGTGGAGGGCGGGTTCGCCGCCGCGGTGGGGGCCTTCGTGGTGACCGGCGTGCTGATCGTCCTGGCCGGGCTGTGGTCGCCGCTGGGCCGCTGGATCGCCGCCATCCCAAAGCCGCTGGCCAACGGCATGCTGGCGGGCATCCTGCTGAAGCTGTGCCTCGCCCCCTTCCTGGCGGTGTCGCAGGCGCCCGGCGTGGCGCTGCTGGTGCTGGCGACCTGGGCTGTGGTGGGGCGGGTGGCGCGGCTCTACGCCGTGCCGGCCGCGGTGGCCGTGGCGCTGGGGGCGATGGCGCTCGATTCCTCCGGCGGGGCGGCGCTGTCCGGTGCGCTCTGGCCGGGCGTGACCTTCGTCCAGCCGGTCTTCACCTGGGAGGCGATGGTCGGCATCGCGCTGCCGCTGTTCGTCGTCACCATGGCCTCGCAGAACATCCCCGGCCTTGCCGTTCTGGCGACCTACAACTACACGCCGCCGACCCGCCCGATTTTCCTGGTGACGGGGGCGGCCTCCGCCCTGACGGCGCTGGGCGGCGCGCCGACCGTGAACCTCGCGGCGATCACCGCGGCGCTCTGCGCCAGCCCGGACGCCGACCCGAACCCGGCGCGACGCTGGCAGGCCGCCTTCGTCGGCGGCATCGGCTACATCCTGTTCGCCGGCTTGGCCGGGGTGACGGCGGTGATGGTCACCCGCTCCCCGCCGATCCTGATCGAGGCGGTGGCCGGGCTGGCCCTGGTCGGGGCCTTCGGCTCCGCCCTGATGGGCGCCGTGCAGGTGGAAGCGAACCGGACGGCCGCCCTGGTCACGCTGCTGGTCACCGCGTCCGGCCTGTCCTTCGCCGGGGTGGGGTCGGCCTTCTGGGGGCTTCTGCTCGGCGGGGCGGTCCACTTGCTTTACTGGCGCCCCGCCGCCTTGCAACCGGCAAAGTGAGTTGCGCTTTCCCGGCATGGGCCGCATAAGTCCGGTACGACCCGCGTCCCGGAGGCGATGCCCGTGAGCAGCTCAGAGAATGCCCGTCCCCTGCGGCTGGCCCTGTTCGATTGCGACGGCACGCTGGTGGACAGCCAGTTCGCCATCATCGACGCCATGACCACCGCCTGGGCCGCCCACGGTCTGGGCGAGCCGGACTCGCTGGAGGTGCGCCGCATGGTCGGGCTGCCGCTGGTGCAGGCGGTGTCGCAGTTGCTGCCCGATCTGGACACCGACCGCCATGTGGCCGTCGCGGAGAGCTACAAGGACGCCTTCGCGGCGCTGCGCCACCGGGGCGATCTGCACGAGCCGCTGTTCCCCGGCCTGCGCGACACGCTGGACGCTCTGGAGGCCGAGGGCGTGCTGCTGGGCGTGGCGACCGGCAAGTCGCGGCGCGGGCTGGACGCCGTGCTGGCCCATCACGGGCTGACGGACCGCTTCGTCACGCTGCAGACCAGCGACATCGGCCCCGGCAAGCCGCATCCCGACATGGTCTACCGCGCGCTGGCCGAAACCGGGGTGGACGCGGCGGGAACGGTTGTGATCGGCGACACCACCTACGACATGCAGATGGCCCGCAACGCGCGGGTCGCGTCGGTCGGCGTCTCCTGGGGCTATCACGCGGTGGCCGAGCTGGAGGGTGCCGGGGCCGACCGCATCGTCCATCGCGGGCGCGAGGTGGCCGGCGCCGTGCTGGACCTGTTGCACCGATAAGAGAGCATTCGAAGGACTCTGATGAAGCGCTTCTACAAGACCGCCTCCGTCGACGAGGCCGCCGGCGGCGGCTTCGAGGTGCGCCTGGACAACCGCCCGATCCGCAGCCCGGCCAAGGCGCCGCTGGTCTTCGCGAGCTGGCCGCTGGCCCAGGCCGTCGCCGCCGAATGGGACGCGCAGCCCGAGGACATCGCCCCGGACAGCATGCCGCTGATGCAGCTCGCCAGCACGGCGGTGGACCTGATCGGCAAGGGCCGGGCCGCCATCGTGGACGGCGTGGCCGCCTATGCCGAGACGGATCTGCTCTGCTACCGCGCGGAGCATCCCCGGAACCTGGTGGAGTTGCAGGCGCAACGCTGGCAGCCGCTGCTGGATTGGGCGACGCTGCGCTACGACGCGCCGCTGCACGTCAATGCCGGGCTGATGCCCAAGCCGCAGCCGCCCGAGGCGTTGCGCGCCCTGCGCAACGCGGTGGAGGCCTACGACGACTGGGCGCTGTCGGCGCTCCAGACCGCCACCGGCTCCTGCGGCTCGCTGATCGTGGCGCTGGCTCTGGTCGAAGGGCGCATCGACGCCGAGGAGGCGTTCGCGGTGTCGCAGCTCGACGAGACCTTCCAGATCGAAGCTTGGGGCGAGGACCCGGAGGCGACCAAGCGCCGCGCCGCCCTGCGGGTGGACATCGCCGCCTGCCGCCGCTTCGTCGATCTTTTGCGGGCGTGATCATCCATCGGGTGAGGACGGAATAAAGCGCCACGGTGGGCGTCCTGTCAGTGAGGGCCGGGTCGATTATCCGCCCCATCACGACAGGGAGGTTCCGTCCATGCACCGCTTCATCCGTTTCACCGCCGCCGTGGCGACCGTGCTGGCGCTCGGCCTTGCGGCACCGTCCGCCTTCGCGCAGGGCGCCATGCCCGCCAAGACCGGCCAGTCGGCCGGCGGCCCCGTGCTGACCGACAGCAAGGGCATGACGCTCTACGTCTTCGACCGCGATTCGGGCGGCAAGTCCGCCTGCAACGGGCAGTGCGCCACCAACTGGCCGCCGTTGATGGCCCCGGCGGGCGCGAAGGCGATGGGCGACTATTCGGTCGTCACCCGCGACGACGGCTCCATGCAGTGGGCCTACAAGGGCAAGCCGCTCTATGGCTGGGCCAAGGACGGCAAGCCGGGCGACACCACCGGTGACGGGGTGAACAACGTCTGGCACGTCGCGCGCCCGTAAACGCGGTTCCGAACAGGGAAAAGCCCCCGCGGCGCTGGGCCGCGGGGGCTTTTCGTAACGGTAACGTCGGCGATTGCCCGGCTGTTACTGGCCGGTGCCCGACGGAGCGGCCGGCGGGGTGCCGGTGGCACCGCCCGGAGCGGTCATGGTGCCGGAGGTGCCGGTGGAGGAGCGGCTCGCCGCGCCGTTCACCGTGTCACCGGCCTTGTCCTTGTTGCGGTTCAGCGAGGTGGTGGTGTCGGAGTACTCGAACTCCGGCATCTCCTTCACCTGATCGCGGGTCATGCCCGAAAGCTGGACGCGCTCCTGCTGGGCGTCCCAGTTGGCTTTGCCGATGTCCACGGCGATCTGCTTCTCGCCGATGCCGAGGAATCCGCCCGAGGAGATCACGAGCTGCTGGGCCTGGCCGTTGCCGTCGAGGATGATGTCCTCGACCTCGCCGACCTTTTCGTTGTCGGTGCCGTAGACGTTCTTGCCCATCATGTTCTCGGCGCTGGCCATCTGGCCGCCGGTCAGGCCGGAGGCGCTGCCGGTCGCGGCGCTGCCCGGGGCGTTGCCGCTTTTGTTCATTTCGGTCGCGGTCGGGGCGCCGGTGGTGGGGCTGCCGGTGGTCGGCGACGTGGTCTGCGCCATCGCCGTGCCGGTCATCAGCGCCAGGACGGACGCAGCCGCGATGATTTCCCTACGCATAACTCACTCCTCTCCGTGTTTCGGCGTGTCGTCGAGTGCCTTGGTTTGTCTCGGTAAGGCAATTCGACAACAGGGTCTCGGCAGGAATGGTCACGCGGAAAATCGAAAAAATCTTTCGGCTAGTCCGTGCAAGGTTCGGGAATAAAAGTGACGAAGAACTCAAAAGCTTGCCCAGACTGGCTTTGCCGGCGTGACTGTGGCCTCTCCGGCTGTCAAGACCAATCCGTCTTGCCCCGCACGGGTGAGGTCTTCCAGCCGCAGCAACGCCAGGGCGGAGGAGCCATGGCCGCTGCGGATCTCGCCGACCTCCTTGCCGTCGAGCGTCACCGGCGTGCCGGGGGCGGGCAGGGGGCCGTCCAGCGCCACCGGGAACAGCTTCTTCTTGATCAGCGCGCGGTATTTGGTGCGGGCGGTCAACTCCTGCCCCATGTAGCAGCCCTTGTCCCAGGAAATGGCGTTGAGGTCGTCCAGGTCGTTTTCCAGGGGCAGCGCCTTGTCGGGCGTGAGGTCGCGGCTGCCTTCCGGAACACCGAGCACGAGGCGCAGCCGGTCGTAGCCCTCGGCACTGCGCGGAACGAAGCCTGCCGCTTCCAGCGCCGCCGCGGCGCCATCGCGCGGCAGGAAGGCACGGGCGCCCAGCGCCGGCAGGCGTGGGTCGGTGAAGGCGACGCCGCCCGCGAAGGGCACCGCGGCGCCGGCCTCCTCCGGCAGGCCCAGCCGGGCGAGGGCGTCGCCGCCGAACAGGGCGACCGCCACCAGGGCGCCGGCGCGATCCTCCAACGTGATCTTGGAGCGCAGCTTGTACATCTTCAGGCGGCGCAGGAATTCCTCCCGCCGCTCCGTCTCGGGGTCGAGCAGAAGGGCGCCGTCCGATTCGGCGATGCGGAAGTCGTGCAGGAACTTGCCCTGCGGGGTGAGGAACAGCGCGTAGATGGCGCGGTCCGCTGCGACGCGGCGCACGTCGTTGGACACCAGCCCCTGCAGGAAGGCCGCCCGGTCCTCGCCCGCGACCGCGATGACACCCCGATCCTCCAGGATCGCGTAGCCCGCCTGTTCCGCCGTCATGCCCTTGCTCCGAATGTCCCGTTCAAGTCCCCGATAGTTGGGCGAAGGGGGCAGGGGAGGCAAGGGTGGCGAAGGCTGGGCCCTTGCATGGCGCGTCCGCCTTTTCCGCGGACGCGCCACGGTGCAAGCCGTGGTCGATGGACCGTCTTAACCGGCCGGGGGATCGATCCGCAGGACCTGCACCGACTTGGTGCGGCCGTCGAGCGTGCCGTAGGCGATGGATTGCCCCTCGGACAGGCCGAGCAGGGCGGCGCCCACCGGTGTCAGGATCGAGATGCCGTCCTGGCGCCGGGCCGCTTCGTCCGGTGTGATGAGTGTGGCGGTGTGCCGCGTGCCGCGGTCGTCCGCGAAGGTGACCCGACTGCCGAGCCGGACGAAGGGCGTGCCGCCGCCATCGGGGGAATCCGCGACATCGGCGCGGTCGACCTCGCGCTGGAGAAAGTCGATGACGCCGGCGGGCCGGCTGAGATGGGCGAGAAGGACGTCGAGACGCCCGAGATCCTGGGGGGTGATTCGGATCGGTGGCGGATCGCCGAGCATCGACTTGCGGTTCATTCCAAAAGCTCCATAAGCAAAGGCCGCCGGAAGTGGCGGCCCTTTCCATAGCTGATGACGACGGCGGCCTCTTGTCAACCGTGCGGCGGCGTGGCATCTGTCCGTGTGCGAAGCAACTGCTGATTTGTTGGGTCATCTGCCGCTTTGTTGGGCTGCGACGGGCGCCTGGAACGGGGCGAATGACCGCAGGCTGGGCAACCGCTTCCCCTGTTGACGGCGAACAGCCTTGACGGGCAAGACTCTCCGAAAGTGGCATGGCTTTGGCAATGCCCTGCCGACTTCACCCCTACCCGGTCCGCCTCCTTGGATTCCCCATCCGTGTCATCCTCTCCGCACCGGCTCGAACTGCGCGGCATCACCAAGCGCTTTCCGGGCTGTCTGGCGAACGATCAGGTCGATCTCGTCCTCCGGCCGGGCGAGATCCACGCGCTGCTGGGCGAAAACGGCGCCGGCAAATCGACGCTGGTGAAGATCATCTACGGCGTGCTGCACGCCGACGCCGGCCAGATCCGGTGGAACGGGCATGACACCCACATTCCCGACCCGGCGGGCGCGCGCCGGCTGGGCATCGGCATGGTGTTCCAGCATTTCTCCCTGTTCGACACGCTGACGGTCGCCGAGAACATCTCGCTCGGCCTGGACCAGCCCGGTCCGATGGACCCGCTGTCGGCGCGCATCGCCGAGGTGTCGGAGCGCTACGGCCTGTCGCTGGACCCGCGCCGCCACGTCCACACCCTGTCGGTCGGCGAGCGGCAGCGGGTGGAGATCGTGCGCTGCCTGCTCCAGGACCCGAAGCTGCTGATCATGGACGAGCCGACCTCGGTCCTGACGCCGCAGGAGGCGACCCGCCTGTTCGAGACGTTGCGCCGTCTGGCGGCGGAGGGCTGCACGATCCTCTACATCAGCCACAAGCTGGAGGAGATCCGCGCGCTCTGCGACACCGCAACGGTGCTGCGCGGCGGGCGCGTCGTAGGGAGCTGCGACCCGCGCAAGGAGACGGCGCGCAGCCTCGCCGAGATGATGATCGGAACCGAGCTGTCCACCCCGGAACGGCTGCCGCAGGGTGAGGCCGGGGCGCCGAAGCTTCAGGTGCGGCATCTTTCCACCACCTCCGACAACCCATTCTCCACCAACCTGAAGGACGTGTCCTTCGAGGTGCGGGCCGGCGAGATCCTGGGCATCGCGGGTGTGGCCGGCAACGGCCAGGCGGAGCTGATGGCCGCGCTGAGCGGCGAGGCTCTGGTGCCCGACCCGGCCTCGGTCGCCATCGAGGGGCGGCCCGCCGGCCATCTCGGCCCGCGCGAGCGGCGCCTGCTCGGCCTCGCCTTCGTGCCGGAGGAGCGGCTGGGCCGCGGCGCCGTGCCGGAACTGAGCCTGTCGGAGAACGCGCTGCTCTCCGGCTACGCCCGCGAGCCGCTGGTGCGCAGCGGGTTGGTGCATTTCGGGCGCGCGCGCTCCTACGCCGAGCGGATCATCGGCGCCTTCAACGTGGTCACCCACGGCCACCGGGCGGAGGCGCGGTCGCTGTCGGGCGGCAACCTCCAGAAATTCATCATCGGCCGCGAGATCCTGCAGAAGCCGCGCCTGCTGGTGGTCGGCCAGCCGACCTGGGGCGTGGACGCGGGCGCCGCGGCGGCGATCCACCGGGCGCTGATCGATCTGGCGCGCTCGGGCGCCGCCGTTCTGGTGATCAGCCAGGACCTGGACGAACTGTTCGTGCTGAGCGACCGCATCGCCGTGCTGTTCCACGGCCGTTTGTCGGAGAGCCGCCCCACCCACCACACCAGCGTGGAGGAGATCGGCCTGCTGATGGGCGGCCTGTTCAACCACCCGCCCGACGAGGATGAGGAGTGATGGGACCGACGCTTCATACCCTCTCCCCTCTGGCCCTCTCCCCTCTGGGGAGAGGGGAGGGCGAGGGGGATGCCCTTTTGCCGAACGCCGCGCCACGCGTAAACCCTTCACCCCGTCCCTCTCCCCGTGGGGGAGAGGAGGCAATCCTCGGTAAGGCACGGGCATGACCCTCCTCCGTCTCGAAGCCCGCGGCGAAGCGTCGCGCGCGATGGTCTACGCGACGCCGCTGCTGGCGGTCGCGCTCACGCTCGCCAGCGGCTTCCTGCTGTTCTGGGCCATGGGCTTCGACCCGGTGAAGGCGCTGCACGCCTTCTTCATCGCGCCGCTGATGTCACTGCGCGGTCTGGGCGAGCTGGCGGTCAAGGCGACCCCGCTGGTGCTCTGCGCCATCGGGCTGGCCATCGGCTTCCGCGCCAACGTGTGGAACATCGGGGCCGAGGGGCAGCTCACGCTCGGCGCCATCACCGGCGGCGGTCTGGCGCTGGCCTTCTACGGCGAGGGCGGCTGGTGGCTGCTGCCGCTGATGATCGTCGCGGGCATGGCCGGCGGCGCGCTGTGGGCGGCGATCCCCGCCTTCCTGCGGGTGCGCTTCAACGCCAGCGAGATCCTGACCAGCCTGATGCTGAACTACGTGGCGCTGCACCTGCTGAACTACCTGATGCACGGCCCCTACCGCGACCCGGACGGCTTCGCCTTCCCGGAGTCCCGCCTGTTCGAGGCCGACGCGGTGCTGCCGCTGCTGGTCGCCGGGACGCGCGTGCATCTGGGCTCGCTGTTCGCCCTGCTGGCGGTGGGGTTGGGCTGGTTCCTGATGGCGCGGACCTTCATCGGCTTCCAGATCAAGGTCATCGGCCTGACCCCAACGGCGGCGGGCTACGCCGGTTTCAATCAGAAGAAGATCATCTGGATGACGCTGCTGCTCTCCGGCGCGCTGGCCGGTCTGGCCGGTCTGGGCGAGGTCGCCGGGCCGATCGGCCAGATGAATCCGACCATCTCCCCCGGCTACGGCTACACCGCCATCATCGTCGCCTTCCTGGGGCGGCTGCACCCGGTGGGCATCCTGCTGGCCGGTTTCCTGATGGCGCTGTCCTTCATCGGTGGCGAGGCGGCGCAGATCGCGCTGGGGCTGCCCAAGGCCATCACGGGCGTGTTCCAGGGCATGCTGCTGTTCTTCCTTCTGGCGACCGACGTGCTGATCCGCTACCGCCTGCGCTTCGGCGCGAAGCGCGTTGTCGGGAGGGCCGCGGCATGAGCGCCGAACTGGCCCTTCTCGGCCCGATCCTCGCGGCCATGCTGGCCGCCGCCACGCCGCTGCTGTTCGCCGCGCTGGGCGAACTGGTGGTGGAGAAGTCCGGCGTCCTGAACCTCGGCGTCGAAGGCATGATGCTGGTGGGTGCCGTCTGCGGCTTCGCCGTTGCGGTCCAGACCGGCAGTTCCACGCTCGGCTTCGTCGCGGGGGCCGCGGCGGGTGCGGGCATGGCGGCGCTGTTCGGCGTGCTGACCCTGCTCCTGCTCGCCAACCAGGTGGCGACCGGCCTTGCGCTGACGCTGTTCGGCGTCGGCCTGTCGGCGCTGATCGGGCAGGGCTTCGTCGGCATCCCCATCGCCGACGTGCCGGAGCTCTACATCCCCGGCCTGACCGACCTGCCGGTGATCGGCAAGGCGCTGTTCGGGCAGGACGCGCTGGTCTATCTGGCGCTGGCGGCGGTGCCGGCCGTGCACTGGTTCCTCTACGCCACGCGCAAGGGGCTGATCCTGCGCGCGGTGGGCGAGAACCACGCGGCGGCCCACGCGCTCGGCTACAAGGTCATCCGCATCCGCTTCCTCGCCGTGCTGTTCGGCGGCGCCATGAGCGGCATGGGCGGGGCCTTTCTGTCGCTCGACTACACGCCGATGTGGTCGGAGGGCATCTCCTCCGGGCGCGGCTGGATCGCGCTGGCGCTGGTGGTCTTCGCGACCTGGAAGCCGGGCCGCGTGCTGCTCGGTGCCTGGCTGTTCGGCGGGGTGACCATCGCGCAGCTCCACGTCCAGGGGCTGGGAATCGACATTCCGTCACAACTCTTGTCGATGCTGCCTTATCTGGCTACCGTCATCGTCCTGGTGGTGATTTCACGCGATGTCGCCCGAATCCGGCTGAACGCGCCGGCCAGCCTCGGGAAGGTTTTCCATCCCGATGCTTGATAGGCCGATGCCTGACAGGTCTCGGGATGTCTGCAAGTCTTACGTTCGTGCTCAATCAATTGGATCAGGGAGCAAACACGTGAACAGAAGGACCATGGGCAAGGCCCTTATGGGTCTGGCCACCGGCGCCGCCATGCTGGCGCTGGGCGTCGGCGCGGCCGACGCGCAGGAGAAGATGAAGGTCGGCTTCGTCTATGTCGGTCCGATCAGCGACCACGGCTACAGCTACCAGCACGACCAGGGCCGTCTGGCCGTGGAGAAGGAGTTGGGCGACAAGGTCACCACCACCTTCGTCGAGAACGTGCCCGAGGGCGCCGACGCCGAGCGCGTGATCGAGCAGCTCGCCTCCTCCGGCCACAAGCTGATCTTCACGACCTCCTTCGGCTTCATGAACCCGACGCTGAAGGTCGCGCAGCGCCATCCCGACGTGAAGTTCGAGCATGCCACCGGCTACAAGCGCTCGGCCAACGTCGCCACCTATTCCGCGCGCTTCTACGAGGCCCGCACGGTCATCGGCCAGATCGCCGGCAAGATGACCAAGTCGAACATCATCGGCTACATCGGGTCCTTCCCGATTCCCGAGGTCATCAGCGGCATCAACGCCTTCACCATCGCCATGCGCGAGGTGAACCCCAAGGCCGAGGTGCGCGTGGTCTGGGTGAACAGCTGGTACGACCCCGGCAAGGAAGCCGAGGCCGCCAAGGCCCTGATCGACCAGGGCGCCGACGTGATCTCGCTGCACACCGACAGCCCGGCGGCCATCCAGGTCGCGCAGGAGCGCGGCCTGTGGGTATTCGGCCAGTCCTCCGACATGACCCGCTTCGGCCCGAAGGCGCATCTGACCGCCATCGTCGACGACTGGCGCGAGTATTATGTCGGCCGCGTCAAGGCGGCGCTGGACGGTTCCTGGAAGTCGCAGGACACCTGGGGCGGTTTCAAGGACCACATGCTGTTCCTGGCCCCCTACAACCCGGCGCTCCCGGCGGACGTCGTCGCGGCGGCGGAAAAGACCCGCACCGACATCATGGAAGGCAAGCGCCACTCCTTCCAGGGCCCGGTGAAGGACCAGTCCGGCAAGGTCGTGATCGCCGAGGGCAAGCATGCCACCGACGAGCAGATCCTGAAGATGGACTGGTACGTCGAGGGCGTACAGGGCAAGGTTCCGAAGTAAGCGGAGCCGGTCGCCGAATGAGAAAAGGGGAGGCTTCAGCCTCCCTTTTTTGTTGTCCGCTTCCTTTGCCGGCCGTTCTTCAGCCCGGCTGGCGTCCCAGCGCAGCCCAGCCGGCGGGGGCGAGGCGCATCACCTCCGGGCCGCTGCCGGCGGGGTTGGGCTCCATCGTCACCAGCTCCCGGTTCTCGAACCAGACCCAGCGGGGAACCTCCGCCGCGGTGGGGACCCAGCCTTCGGCCATCCTTTCCAGCACCGCCAGATCGGCGGCGGCGATCGGGAATTTCGGCTTCGCCGGGGCGCGGCCGAGTGAGGCGGGGGCGGGCGCGGGCGCTGCCGGGGCATCCTGCCCGGCGCGGGCGTGTATCCAGGCCGATTGGAAAGCGGTCAGAGCTTGGTTCAGTTCGCCGCGCAGTGGCTCGGACGGGCAGCGCAGGTAGCGGTCGAGCAGGGCGTGCAGGGATTCGGCGGAGGGGGGCGGGGTCTCGGGCATGGGGCGGTTCCGTGGTCGGCGTGGTCCGGCACCGCAGCCATAAACGCAAGGGGCAGGAAAAGACAAGGGGCAGGAAAAGAAAGGCTCCGCCGCTTCAGGGAGCGCGGCGGAGCCTGTCGAGGAGGCACAATCCCCTGTGCTGCCTGACTTCAAACGCGCCCGCCGGGCCGCCGGTTCCACCCTCCCTTCCGGGGTGACCCGCAAGGCTGCGGTCCGAAAGCCGGGACAATGCGTTGTCAGGCGCAGGGCAGGCACTCGCGTCGGAAAGGGAAACGCATCGTGGGGAACGGATTCCGGAAAGCGTCGCAGGTCATCTATTTGCTGGCGACCGGCGTGTTGATGCTGTTCGCCCTGGTGTTCATCGGCGTGGCCGCCTATGCGGTGTTTCACAGCCTTCTGCTCCTCGACATCGAGGCGACGACGCACGGACTGCTGGACGGGGTGGGCATGATCGTGCTGGCCATCGCCGTCTTCGAGATCGCCAAGTATCTCTATGAAGAGGAGCTGGAGCACGACCGCGAGTTGCGCCACGCCGACGAGGCGCGGCGCACCCTGACCAAGTTCCTGACCACCATCATCATCGCGGCCAGTCTGGAAGGGCTGGTGCTGGTGTTCGAGGCTCGGACCTCGGAGATGAGCGACATGGTGTATCCGGCCATCCTCCTGATGGTCATCGTCTTCATGGTGCTGGGCCTTGGGCTCTACCAGCTGATCAGCCGACGGGCGGAGACCATCGACCCGAAGGAGGGGGATTCCTGACCGCCCCTCGCGTTCCAACATTGCTGGGAGGAGTTGTCCATCCCTCTCAGCCAGAGCGGAGCGCCCCCATGTTCGACCCCGCCCAGATCGGCCGCATCTCTCCCGTGGAGCAGGCCGACGCCCTGCGCACCCTGATCGCCGTCTTCGCCACCGCGGTGGTGCGGCCCGGCGAGAAGGCGCCGCGCAACGCCGTCAGCGCCGAGATCGTCGACATCCTCGACGAGGTGCCGGCGGAGCGGGTGGAGGCGGTGGCCCAGCTCTTCACCATGATGGCGCTGCGCCTGCGGCGGAAGGGTCGGCCGCGCCGCACCGCCTTCCGCCTGACCCTGGAGACGGCGCTGCTCGCCCGCTCCTACGTCGGGGAGCCGGCGCCGCAGAACGAAACCAGCTACCTGTCGTCCGACCGGCCCGGCCTGGGGACGATCGACCACGCCTGCAACGAGATGTTGGAGCGCATGGCCGGCGTGCCGGACGCCGACCAGCGGGCGTGGCTGACCGCGCAGGTGATCGCCACCGGCCTGATCGACGCCGACCGCCGCCACCGGCTGGGCGGCCCCGACCGCGACCTGGGCGACATGGCGGTGGCAGAGTTCCTGCTGCGCACGGCGGCCCAGTATCTCGCCGCCACCGCCGTCCGCACCCCGCCGGGCGAGAGCAAGGGCTGAGGTTACCGGGACGGACTCAGTGCAGGGCGATGATCGCGGCCATGGTCGCGTAGCGCTCGATCGACTGGGAGGAGGGGGAGCGCATCGCCTGCCGGGTGATGGCGAGCTGGTTCTCGTGCGACACCGGCTGCCGCACGCCGAGATGCGCGACCACCTTGGCGAGCGGCACGATGTGAGCCGAGGACAGTTCCCAATTCACGATGGCGCCGCCCGCCGGGCGTCCGGGAGTGACGGCGGATGGCGCGACCCGCAGATTGATCGAGGAGGCCAGCGACTCCAGCCCGGTCACCGGGACGAAATACAGCGTGAAGCTTCGTGAGGTGGGGCGCCAGGGTTCCGCCGTACGGCCGTCGGGGAAGGCAAGTCCGGTCTGTTCGTGGAACAGGCGCTGGAGCGCCGCGAGGGGGCTGGTGACGCTCTCGTAGCCGCCGCCGGGAACCGCCCATTGGCCTGCGGCGTCAACGACCCGCGGCTCCGCCGGGCCGCGGCCCCACCAGGTGCTGACCTCGCGCCGCCGGACGATCAGGACCTTGGTCCCCTCCAGAAACGCCACATGGACATGGCGCATCGCCTCTCCCCCGCATCCCGTTGGCTTCGCTGCGGGAGACGGGTGGGCGAGGCGTGATGTGAACGGTCTAAGGAGCGGGGACCACGCGATTGCGCCCTTCGGCCTTCGCCCGATAGAGCGCGGCGTCGGCCACCCGGAGCGCCTCGTCGATGCCGCCGGGCGCCTCCGGCATCACGGCGGCGACGCCGAAGCTGGCGGTCATGCGGAAGGAATCGCTGTTCGGCCCCATTTCCTGCGCGGCGACGCGCTGGCGCAAGCGCTCCGCCACGGCCGACGCGTCCGCCAACGCGGTGTTGGGGAGCAGGACCACGAACTCCTCCCCGCCGTACCGCCCGATCAGGTCGCCGGGGCGCAGGGCGCCGTCCAACGTCTTGACGAAACGCTGCAGGGCCTCGTCGCCGGCGGCGTGGCCGCGGCTGTCGTTGATGCGCTTGAAATGGTCGATGTCGGCGATCAGCAGGGACAGGGGCTGCCGCGACCGCAGCGCCCGCCGGATCTCCTCGCCCGCACGCTCCAGAAGGGCGCGCCGGTTGGCGACTCCGGTCAGCGGGTCGGTCTGCGCCTGCGCGACCAGCAGCCGGTGCATTTCGGTGATCCGGCCGCCCGCCTTCAGCCGCGCCTTCAGGTGGGCGCGGTTGACCGGCTTGTGGATGAAGTCGTCCGCCCCGGCGTCCAGCGCCTCCATTTCGTAGAAAGGTTCGTCATGGGACGTCATCAGGATGAGGTAGCTGTAGGCGGTGCGCGGATCGGCTTTCAGATGCCAGCACACTTCCAGCCCCGACAGCCACGGCATCTCCCAGTCGATGATGGCGATGTCGAAGGGTTCGGCCTGGGCGCGCTCCAGCGCTTCCCGGCCATCCTTGGCCAGGATCACATCATGCCCGTAGGACGCCACCTGCTCCGAAAGCATGGTGCGCATCAGGACCGTATCGTCGGCGATAAGCACGCGCATGGCGGGAAACTGCATCATCCCTTTGTCTGCGGTCAATGAGCAGCGGACGTCCGCGGCGTCATTTCCAAGCGTCTGTTCCTGCCGTCCTATCGCCTTCTCGGTAACGTTGCGCCAAAGGTCGTGGTCGCCCCGATGCGACCCTTGCGGCATAGTATGGGCCGAACGGGGCGCCCTTGTCCGGGCGCGCAACGCAAGAGGGAACAGCATGGCCCGCTATACGGGCGTCTACGGATTTCCGGAATCGGCCGCCGGCGCGCGGCGTCTGGCCGAGGCTCTGAACGTTCCCTGCCACATCGCCGAACTGCACCGCTTCCCCGACGGGGAAAGCCTCGTCCGTCTGCCGGAACCGGTGGAGCGGGCCGTGGTCTACCGCTCGCTCGACCGTCCGAACGACAAGCTGGTGGAACTGACGCTGGCCGCCTCCGTCCTGCGCCGCCAGGGCGCCACGGAGCTGTGCCTCGTCGCCCCCTACATGGCCTACATGCGCCAGGACGCGGTGTTCCGCCCCGGCGAGCCGGTGAGCCAGACGGTGGTCGGGGATTGGCTTGGCCGGCTGTTCGACCGCTTCGTCTGCGTGGAGCCGCATCTGCACCGCACCCACACGCTGGACGCGGTGTTCGTCGGGCGCCCCTCCGTCTGCCTCAGCGGCGCCGGGGCCATCGCCGAGCGGCTGCGCCGTGACGGGACGGCGTCGGATACCGTCATCGTCGGCCCGGACGAGGAGGCCGCCCCGCTGGTCGAGGCGGTGGCCGGACCGCTCGGCCTCACCGCCCTGGTCGGGCGGAAGGAGCGGCGCGGCGACCGCGACGTGACGGTGACGCTGCCCGACGGCGCGCCGCTGGCCGGGCGGCCCGTGGTGATCGTCGACGACGTCATCAGCTCCGGCGAGACCATCTTCTCCTGCGCGCGGACGGCGCGGGCCGCCGGGGCGGCGTCGGTCCGGGTGTTCGGAGTCCACGCCCTGTTCGATGCCGCGGTGGCTGCCCGCTTCGAGGCGGAAGGGCTCGGCACGCCGCTGTCCTGCGACGGGGTTCCCCACCCCAGCAACGCCCTGCCGCTCGCCCGGCTGATCGCCGACGCGCTGCTGGCACCCTGTTGACGGCGTCCTGTTGACGGGCCGGTAACCCTTCGTCAGGCAGGATGGAGGGACAGGGCACAACAAGGCGGGGTTTCGCCATGACACTGTCCCTTACCTTCCACGGCGCCGTCGGCACGGTCACCGGCTCCTGCTTCCGCATCCGCACCGGCGACGGCGACCTGCTGATCGACTGCGGCCTGTTCCAGGGCACCAAGACGGTCAAGGAGCTGAACTACCGGCCCTTTCCCTTCAAGCCCTCCGCCGTGAAGGCGGTGCTGCTGACCCACGCGCACATCGACCATTCCGGCCTGCTGCCGAAGCTGGTCCGCCAGGGCTTCAAGGGGCGGGTGCACGCGACCGCCGGCACCGCCGACCTGCTGGCCTACATGCTGCCCGACAGCGGCTACATCCAGGAGACGGAGGTGGAGCGGTTGAACCGCCGCAACCGCCAGCGCGGGCGCCCGGCGGTGGAGCCGATCTACACCCAGGCCGACGCCCAGGCGGCCATCCGCCGCCTGCACGCGGTCGATTACGGGGAGTGGGTGAAGGTGCTGCCCGGCATCCGCGCCCGCTTCTGGCAGGCCGGGCACATCCTCGGCTCGGCGTCGGTGGAGCTGGAGGTGACGCGCGGCGGGACGGCGGAGACCATCCTGTTCTCCGGCGACCTCGGGCCGGGTGGCAAGTCCTTCCACGCCGACGCGGAGGGGCCGCCGCGGCCCGACTGGATGGTGCTGGAGACCACCTACGGCAACCGCGAGCGGGTCGAGATGGGCGAGGCCGAGCGGCAGGCCCTGCTGCGCGACGAGGTGCGGGCGGCGCTCGCCGCAGGCGGCACGCTGCTGATCCCGGCCTTCGCGGTGGAGCGCACGCAGGAGCTTCTCTACGACCTGCACCGGCTGTTCGACCGCGGCGAGATCCCCATGGTCGACGTCTTCCTCGACTCGCCGCTGGCCGACGCGGTCACCGGTGTGTTCCGCCGTCACCTGGGCGATCTCGGCACCGACGGCGACCCCTTCGCCCGGACCAACCTGCACCGTGTGCGCTCCGTCGCGGAAAGCCAGAAGCTGAATGCGCTGAAGGGCGGCGCCATCATCATGGCGGCCAGCGGCATGTGCGACGCCGGGCGCATTCGCCACCACCTGAAGAACCATCTGTGGCGCCCGGAGGACACGGTCCTGCTGGTCGGTTACCAGGCGCCGGGCACGCTGGGCCATCTGTTGCAGCAGGGGGCGGCGAACGTCCGCATCCATGGCGAGGAGATCGCCGTGCGCGCTCACATCCGGTCGCTGGACGTCTATTCCGGCCACGCCGACCGCAGCAGCCTGCTGGCCTGGGTGGCGGCGCGGCAGGGCGTGCGGCGCGGCCTGTTTCTGGTGCATGGCGAGGAGGAAGCCCGCGCCGGCCTGCGCGACGCCCTGGTCCGCCGCGGCTGGGACCCGGCGCTGATCCGCCTGCCCGAACTGGATGAGGTCGCCGACTTGACCGCCGCCACCCCGGCGCGCACGCCGGCGATGGCCCAGGACGGTCCGCCGCGGCTGGAGCCGGAGGCCGTGGCCGCCGGGCGGGACTGGCACAACCGCTACGCCGCCTTCCTGCTGGACCTGCACCGGGCGCTGGACGCGGCACCCGACGACGCGGCGCGCGAGGCGCTGCTCCGTGGGATGGGCGACCGCCTGCCGCAGGCCGAGGGGCCGCCGGTGGGCTGATCGGCCTGCCCTCGGACGGGTGGCGCATGCTATAGATCGGCGATGGCAGATCGGTGACGGCCGCGCAACAAAGGGATGGCGGGACGATGGGGAAGGTGGCGAACATCGTGGTCCAGATGGCGCGGAAGCTGACCGACGACAACGCCCGGCTGGGCCGTGTTCGCAACGCCGGCAAGCCCAAGACCTTTCCCCATTTCCGGGAGATCCGGAACGCGTATCTGGACATCCAGGGGCTGGTCTTTTCGATCCAGGAACGCTTGCAGGAAGCGGGGAACGAACTGCCGTCCAACTTTCCGCAATGGGTGATCCGGCAGAAGCTGACCGCCATCGCCCATTTCACCGACATCAGTTACGCCTTCGTCAGCGATCCGCCCTTGGCGCTGACCAGCTCGCTCGGCGCCTTCGACGTCCTTCAGGCGGAGCAGAAGGCCTTTTCGGAAACGCTGAACGCCTTCGACATGATGCTGATGGAAGCGGGCATCGACGACAAGACCGCCGACGAACTGGACGCCACCCGCACGAAGATCGAGCAGATCCTGGGCATGATCGAGACGCTTCTGGAAAACAGCCCCAAGGTTCTGCAGGAGTTTTGAACAACCCCGCACGCCAAGGGCGATTGCGGAAATATTTATACGCTTTTCGCACGGCCGCATTCTGGTTAAGGTCTACCGACGCGCGTCGTTTCCTCCGGCGGGTTCCGGGTGGTCGGCGGACGGCAGGGGCGCCCCGGAAAGGCGCCGCAGCGGCGTGACAGGCAGCTCGGTACGGCCATGCAGAGGTCTTCAAGCCCCGATCCGATCGACCTCGCGCCCAGCGGGTCCGCCGCGGATTCGATGGCTGTTCCGAAGCGCCTTCCCCTGCTGGCCCTGCTGGCCGCGCTTCTGCTGACCGCCTTGGCTTGGCACGACACCCGGCAGCGCGTCGCCGCGGACGCCGAAAGCCGCTTCGCCCTGCGGGTGGAGGAATTGCACCGCCGGTTCGAGAACCAGATCCAGGTCTATGTTCAGGTGACGCGCTCCGCCGCCGCCCTGTTCACCGCCTATCCGGAGGTGAAACGCGCGGAATGGAACCGCTTCGTGGACGGGTTGCACCTTGGGGAGCGCTTCCCGGGCATCACCGCCGTCGCGTTCGCGCGGGTCGCCGATCAATGGACGGGACCGGAGATGGTGACGGAAGCCCGGATGGACGGGCTGCGAAACTTCCGGATCTGGCCGGAGGCGACCGGCCCGGTCCGGCTCGTCACCCTCTACGCCGCCCCGGTCAACGAACGCACCCTGCGCACGCTCGGCTACGACCTGCTGTCGGAGCCAACCCGACGCGCCGCTGCGGAGCAGGCGCGGGACAGCGGCGAGCCGGCGGTCACCCGCGCCGTCGCCCTGCGGCTCGACGAGGGTGAATCCTCGCCGCCCGCCTTCATCGTGTTCCAGGCCGTCTACCGCGACGGGCTGAGCCCCGCCACGCAAGAGCAGCGGCGGGCCACCCTCGCCGGGGTGGTGATGACCCCGATCCACGTCGCTCCGCTGGCCGAATCCGTGTTCGGACGGATGAACGACATCGCCGCGACGGTGTTCGAAGGGTACCGGGAATTTCCGCTCTACCGCAGCCGCCCGGAGCCGCCGGAGCAGCCATTGCTGACCGCGAGCCGGGACGTCGCCCTGGGCAGCCGCGTCTGGTCGGTCCAGTACGAAAGCCGTTCGAGCTTCGAGGATGGGGTGGACAGCTGGAAGCCGACGCTGGTCCTGGCGACGGGGCTGTCGCTCAGCGTTCTGCTGTCCACCCTGTTGTGGGCGCTGGCCGCGACGCGCGACCGGGCGCTGGTGATCGCCCGGCGCATCACCGCCTCGCTGCGCCGTCGCGAGACGGAGCTGGACCTGCTGTTCAACCAGGCGCCGCTGGGCATCGCCCTCATCGGGCCGGATGCCAAGATCACCGACTGCAACCCGGCCTTCGCCCGTGCGGTCGGGGTGGGGCGCGACGGGCTGATCGGAGTCGACACGAGGCTGCGCGCCCAGGACCCGGCGGTGATCGCCGCCATCGACTCCGCCATCGCCGGGGAGAGCGTGCGGCTGGAGGTCGAACGGCTGCTTCTGGCCGGCGGCCGGCACAGCCATTTCTCCCTCCACCTCCAGCCGGTGTCCACCCCCGGCGATCCGCCCTTCGTCATGGCCTTCGTGGAGGATATCGGCGACAAGCGGCGGGCCGAGCAGCACATCCACTATCTGGCCCATTACGATCCGCTGACCGGCCTGCCCAACCGCGTCCTGCTGTTCGACCGCATCGCCCTGGCCACGCGGGAGGCGCGACGTAACGGCGGCAAGGTCGCCGTTCTGTTCATCGATCTGGATCACTTCAAGGTCATCAACGACAGCCTGGGCCACTCCTTCGGCGACGAGGTGCTGCGGTCGGTGGCGCGGCGGCTGCACGGCGGGATGCGGCCGACGGACACGGTGGGCCGGCTGGGCGGCGACGAGTTCCTGATCGTCATTCCGACCACCCGGAAGGCCGCGGAGGCCGCCGCGGTGGCGGACAAGGTGCTGGCGCAACTCGCCGCGCCCTTCGCCATCGGCGGGCGGAACTTCGTGGTGTCGCCGAGCATCGGCATCAGCCTGTTTCCCGACGACGCGGAGGATGCCGAGGGGCTGATCCGCTGCGCCGACATCGCGATGTACAACGCCAAGGACGCCGGGCGGAACGCCTACCGCTTCGTCACGCGCGAGATGGGCGCGCGGTCCCGTGAACGTCTGGATCTGGAGGCGGCGCTGCGGCGGGCTCTGCAAAACGGGGAACTGTTCCTGGTCTACCAGCCGCAGCTGCGCATTTCCGACGACCTCGTGGTCGGGGTGGAGGCGCTGCTGCGCTGGCGCCACCCGGAAGCCGGCCTCATCATGCCCAACCGCTTCCTGCCGGTGGCCGAGGAAACCGGCCTGATCCAGGCCATCGGCGACTGGGTGCTGGACGAGGTGTGCGCCCAGGTCCGCCGCTGGCGCGACCAGATCGGCCTGACGGTGCCGATCGCCGTCAACGTCTCCGCCCAGCAGTTCCGCGACGGGCAGCTTCCCGCCAAGGTGGCCGCGGCGCTCGACCGCAATGGCCTCCAGGGGTGGGAGCTGGAAATCGAGGTGACCGAGGGCACCCTGATCGACGACGTTCCCTCGGCCATCGCGACGCTGCGCGCGCTGAAGCAGCGCGGGTGCCTGATCGCGCTGGACGATTTCGGCACCGGCTACTCCTCGCTCAACTACCTGCACCGCTTCCCGATCGACAAACTGAAGATCGACCGCTCCTTCATCCACGATCTCGAGCAGGACGGGGCCGGCGACTCCATCCCGCGGGCCATCGTCGGGCTGGGCCGCAGCCTCGGCCTGTCGGTGGTCGCCGAGGGGGTGGAGACGGAGGCGCAGCTCCAGCTCCTGCGCAGCCTGAAATGCGAGAGCTTCCAGGGCTACCTGTTCAGCCGCCCGGTCCTGGCGGAGGAGTTGGAGCCAATCCTGGCGCTGCGTGCCGCCCGTGGCCATCAAGCCTCGACAGCGGAGCCGATGGCGAGGGAGCCGGTGTAGCGGCGGTCAGCGCGGGAAGGTCACCACCCCCTCTTCCGCGGCCTGCCACGCCGGCTTGGCGTTGTGGCCGATGGTGCGCCGCTCCTCGTCCATCCGGTCCTGTTGCCGGCGCATCGAGAGGCGGTGGCGGTTCAGCCCGGACGCTTCGTCGCTACCGTACCCGCCATCGTACCCGCCGTCGTCCCGCACCCAGCCGCGCGCCACCGCCGCCCCGGCCAGCACGCCGAAACCGGCGACCACCGCGGCGGTGATCCAGGGGTGCATCCGGGCCTCGGTGTAGAGGCTGGTTTCGCGCACGAAGCGGTGCCGGCCGGCGCGCTCCCGCCCGTCGTCGCCGTGGCTGTGCAGGGCGTCGTTGCGCGGGCGGAGCGGCCCGCCGGAACGGATGACGCGCGGCAGGGTCCGTTCCATGATCCGGTCGGTGAGCCGCGGCGCGAAGGTTTCCGCCAGCGCGAACAGCTTGGCGCCGCCGCCGACATAGAGATCGCGCATCGGGCGGCGGGCGCAATGCAGGATGGCCTTCGCCACGACTTCCGGCGCGTAGACCGGGGGCGGGTTGCTCGGCTCCACCTCCATCAGGTTCAGGGCGTGGTCCTCGTACAGGCTGTCGACGGCCGCCGGCTTGATCAGGCTGACCGAGATGGGCAGGCCTTCGGCCTCCAGCTCCATGCGCAGCGCGTCGGTGAAGCCCTTCACGGCGTGCTTGGTGGCGACATAGGCGCCCTGGAGCGGAATGGCGCGGTCGGACAGCACGCTGCCGATGTTGATCAGCGCCCCGCCGTTCCGCCGCAGGTGCGGGATGGCCGCCAGCGAGCCGTTGACCACGCCCCAGTAGTTCGTCTCGAACAGGCGGCGGTGGTCGTCCGGAGCGGTGTCCAGGAGCTTGCCGATGATCGCCACGCCGGCGTTGTTCACCCAGGTATCGATTCGGCCGTAGCTGCGGACCGCCGCGTCGGCTACCCGCCGCAGGGCGTCGGGGTCGGCCACGTCGGCGACGCAGTGGATCGCGTCCCCGCCCGCGGCGCGGATGTCCTCCGCCGCCTGGGCGAGCGCGTCGCGGTCGCGGGCGACCAGAACGATCTTGGCGCCCTGCCGGGCGGCCATGCGGGCGGTGACCAGCCCGATGCCGCTCGACGCGCCGGTGATGACGATCACCTGCTCGTCTATGGGTTTGAGCCGCGGTTGCATGGGTCTCCTTCCTCCATCGTTCGATTGTCGGAATCGGGGCGTCATCCGCTGTGAACAGGCGGTTCGGCGGAGCGTTGCCGCCGGGCGGTGCGTCCGGGCCACTCCGAAAGGAGGGTTGGCGGCCCGATGAAGCGGCACAGCTTTACCGGGACCTGTCAGGCGGGGGAGGAAACATCGCCCATGCTCAAAACAGCCGCCAAAGCCGGCGGACTCGCCGACCGTTTCCGCCGGGTGCGCGCCACCTCGGCGGAACTGGCCCGCGGGTTGTCGCCGGAGGATCAGGTGGTGCAGTCCATGCCGGACGCCAGCCCGGTCAAATGGCATCTGGCCCACACGACGTGGTTCTTTGAAACCTTTCTGCTGATCCCGAATCTGCCGGGCTACCGGCCCTTCGATCCGGCCTTCGGCTACCTCTTCAACTCCTATTACGAGGCCATCGGCGCCCGCCATCCGCGGCCCCGGCGCGGCCTGTTGACACGGCCTGGCGTGGCCGAGGTGGCGGCCTACCGCGACCATGTCGACGCTGCCATGCTGACCCTGCTGGAGCGAGCCGACGCCGAGCGGCTGGCCCCGCTGGCGACGCTCGGCCTCTCCCATGAGGAGCAGCATCAGGAGCTGATCCTGATGGACCTGCTGCACCTGTTCTCCTGCAACCCGGTCGCGCCGGCCTACCGGCCCTATCGCCCGGCCTTGCGCGGCCCCGCCCATGAGGGGCGCTGGATCGCGGTGGACGGCGGGATCGTCGCGGTCGGCCACGGCGGCGAGGGCTTCGCCTTCGACAACGAGGGGCCGCGGCACGAGGTACTGCTGCGCCCCTTCCGGCTGTTCTCCCGCGCGGTGACCAATGGGGAGTGGCGGGCCTTCGTCGAGGACGGCGGCTATCGCAACCCGGCGCTCTGGCTGTCCGACGGCTGGGCCACGGTCAACGCCGAGGGGTGGGAGGCGCCGGCCTATTGGCGGCGCGGCGAGGACGGCGGCTGGCGGGAGTTCACCCTGTTGGGCGAGCATCCGCTGGACGAGGACGCCCCGGTCTGCCACGTCGGCTTCTACGAGGCCGACGCCTTCGCCCGCTGGGCCGGCAAGCGCCTGCCGACGGAGGCCGAATGGGAAACCGCCGCCGCCGGGCTTTCACCCACCGGCAACACGCTGGGCAGCGGCCTGCTGCGCCCGGTGGCCGCCGGGGAGGGCGAGGGGCTTGTCCAGATGTTCGGGGATGTCTGGGAATGGACGGCCAGCGCCTACAGCGGCTATCCCGGCTTCCGTCCCGCCGTCGGGGCGGTCGGCGAATACAACGGCAAGTTCATGGCCAACCAGTATGTGTTGCGCGGCGGATGCTGCGCCACGCCGGACGGCCACGCCCGCGCCACCTACCGGAATTTCTTCTATCCGCACCAACGCTGGATGTTCAGCGGCGTGCGCCTCGCGGAGGACGCCTGATGACCGCAATTTCCGCCGCCCGCGCCCTTCCGGCGCAGGGGCCGGTGCCGGACGACGTGTTCCTGTCCGACGTGCTGGAGGGCCTGTCCCGCCCGGACAAGAGCCTCCCCTGCAAGTACTTCTATGACGCCGAGGGCTCGGCCCTGTTCGACGCCATCTGCACGCTCGACGAATATTACCCGACGCGGACCGAGACCGCGCTGCTGCACAACCGAGCCGATGAGATTGCCGCTCTTGCCGGGCGCGGCGCCACCCTGGTGGAGCTGGGCAGCGGGTCGAGTGTCAAGGTGCGTATCCTGCTCGACGCGCTGGACGCGCCGGCCATGTATGTGCCGGTGGACATCAGCCGCGACCATCTGATCGCCGCCGCCGCCCGGCTGGCCGGAGACTACCCGGCGGTGACGGTGGTGCCGGTGGCCGCCGATTATGTGCGGGGCTTCGCCCTGCCGCGGGGCGTCGCGCCGGAGCGGACGATGGCCTTCTTCCCCGGCAGCACCATCGGCAATTTCCGGCCCGCCGAGGCGATGACCTTCCTGAACGGTCTCGGGCGGCGGCTGGGGTCCGGGGCGCGGCTGCTGATCGGGGTGGACCTGCGCAAGGACCCGGCGGTGCTGGAGGCCGCCTACGATGACGCCCGCGGGGTGACCGCCGCCTTCAACATGAACCTGCTCGCCCGCATCAACCGCGAATTGGACGGCACCTTCGACCTGGACTGCTTCGCCCATGTCGCCCGCTACGACACCGCGCGCGGGCGGATCGAGATGCATCTGCGCAGCCTGGACGACCAGACCGTCCGCATCGCCGGCCACGCCATCCGCTTCGCCCGCGGCGAGACGATCCACACCGAGAATTCCTACAAATACTCGGTACCCGGCTTCCGCCGCCTCGCCGCCCGCGCCGGTTGGCGCACGGAGCGGAGTTGGACCGACGAGGACCGGCTGTTCAGCCTGCACTGGATGGTTCGGCATGGCTGACCCCGTTTGGTACCGGGAACACCGGGATCGGGGTCAGGGTTGAGTCCCGTCGAGACATCGCAACAACGGGACAGGACCGATGACCAGCATCTTCGACCGGATCAAGCAGGACCATGACACCATCCGCCGCCTGCTCGACGCGGCCGAGAAGGCGGACGGCGACGGGCGCGCCGCCTATGAGGATCTGCAGCGCGAGCTGTGGGCGCACGGCAAGATCGAGGAGGCCGTCTTCTACCAGTCGCTGTCCAAGGCCAAGAACACCAGGCAGGAGACCACCGAGGGCCTGAACGAGCACCACATCATCAACGGCTTCCTCGACGAGCTGAACGCCATGCCCGCCGACAGCACCGCCTGGAAGGCCAAGCTCCAGGTGCTGGGCGAGGTCACCCGCCACCACCTCGACGAGGAGGAGGAGGAGCTGTTCGAGGAGGCCAAGAAGGCGCTCGACGACAAGCGCGCCGAGGAACTCGGCAGCATCTACGGGGAGCGCAAGAAGCAGATGCTGGCCGCCCTGGCCCCGCTGCCCAAGAGCGCATGACAAGCGCGTAACGCCAAACGCGATGGCTTTCCGGTGAAACGGTGGACCGCAGTCTCTTGCGCCGGGGCTTCCCGCCGTGACAGGCTGCGGTCTTCCGTTCCGCTGCACGAACCGCCGCCATGCCCCCGATCACCAAGACCCCGATCACCAAGCCCGCCCCGAAGTCAGCCGCCGGTTCGCTCGCCTCCTTTGCGCCCTGGGCGGGGGAGGGCGGGGTCCGCGTCTATCTGAGGCCGGTCGGGCTGCTGCCCATCGCCGCCTGGAGCGCCGGCGCGGCGGTGCCGCTGGCCGGCGGGCGCTTCTCCTTTTCAACCGCCGAACTGATCGTCCGGCAGGGGGCGAGGATCGAACGGGCCTTCGCGCCGCTGACCGAGGTCATGGCCTGGGGGTGGGAGCGGGGAACCGCCGTCGCGCAGAGCCTGGACAAGCGGCTGGGTGCGCTGACCCGTGGGCGGGCGCCGTTCGCCGGGCTGGACCTCGGGCGCCCCCGCATCATGGCCATCGTCAATGTGACGCCGGACAGCTTTTCCGACGGCGGCGACTTCTTCGACGCCGCGGCGGCCATCGCCCATGGCGAGGCGATGCTGGAGGCCGGCGCCGACCTGCTGGACGTCGGCGGCGAGTCCACCCGTCCCGGCTCCGCCCCCGTGTCGCCCGAGGAGGAGGAGGCCCGCGTCCTGCCGGTCGTCCGTCACTTCGCGGCCAAGGGCGCCGTGGTGTCGGTGGACACGCGGCACGCGCGGGTGATGCGCGCGGCGCTCGACGCCGGGGCGGCGCTGATCAACGACGTGGCCGGGCTGCGCGATCCCGGTGCGCTGCCGCTGGTCGCGGAGAAGGCGGCCCCGGTGGTCGTCATGCACATGCGGGGCGAACCCGGCACCATGCAGCAGAACCCGGTCTATGAGGATGCGGCGCTCGACGTCTTCGACTGGCTGGAGGAGCGGGTGGAGGCCTGCCTCGCCGCCGGAGTGCCGCTGGAGCGCATCGCCGTCGATCCCGGCATCGGCTTCGGCAAGACGGTGGAGCACAACCTCGACATCCTGCGCCACACCGCTCTCTATCACGGGTTGGGCTGCGCCATTCTGATCGGGCTGTCGCGCAAGACCCTGATCGGCAAACTGTCGCGAAGCGAGCCGCCAAAGGAGCGGCTGCCCGGTTCGCTGGCCGGGGGGCTGGAAACGCTGAACCAGGGCGCGCAGATCCTGCGTGTCCATGACGTGCCCCAAACGGTCCAGGCGCGCGCCGTCTGGGAGGGGCTCCATCCCGCAAGGATGCCGTGATCGCGGCGCGCGTGTAACCCTTTGGCGTCTGCGCGGAAGGGTGCTTGACCCCGCCCCCCGCGGCAAGCGATGACATTTTCACACATCCGCACTTGCGGTACAGTGACTGGGCCATTCCCGAGGATATTCATGACGCGACACCTGTTCGGCACCGACGGCATCCGAGGCACCGCAAACATCGATCCGATGACGGCGGAAACCGCCCTGCGCGTCGCGATGGCGTCCGCTTTGCAGTTCCGCCGGGGCGACCACCGGCACCGCGTGGTGATCGGCAAGGACACCCGTCTGTCGGGTTATCTTCTGGAGCCGGCGCTGACCGCGGGCTTCATCTCCATGGGCATGGACGTCGTGCTGCTCGGCCCGCTGCCGACCCCCGCCGTCGCCATGCTGACGCGCTCGCTTCGCGCCGACCTCGGCGTGATGATCTCCGCCTCGCACAACCCGTTCCAGGACAACGGAATCAAGCTGTTCGGACCGGACGGCTACAAGCTGTCGGACGCCGTGGAGATCGCCATCGAGACGCGCATGGGCCAGCCCTTCGCGCCGGACCTCGCCGGCTCCGCCGATCTCGGCCGCGCCTCCCGCCTGGAGGATTCGACGGGCCGCTACATCGAATATGTGAAGAACACCTTCCCGCGCGGCCTGCGGCTGGACGGGTTGAAGATCGTCGTGGATTGCGCCAACGGCGCCGCCTACCGCGTCGCCCCGAAGGTGCTGTACGAGCTGGGGGCCGACGTGATCCCGGTCGGGGTCAGCCCGGACGGCCTGAACATCAACAAGGATTGCGGCGCCACCGCCACCCGGACCCTGCAGGAGCAGGTGGTGGCCCATGGCGCCCATCTGGGCATCGCGCTGGACGGCGACGCCGACCGCCTGATCATGGTGGACGAGGCCGGGCGCGTCGTCGACGGCGACCAGGTGATGGCGCTGATCGCCTCCTCCTGGGCGCAGGCGCAGACGCTGAAGGGCGGCGGTGTGGTCGCTACGGTGATGTCCAACCTGGGCATGGAGCGCCATCTTCAGGGGCTGGGCATCGCGCTGGTCCGCACGCCGGTCGGCGACCGCTATGTGGTGGAACATATGCGCGAGCACGGCTACAACGTCGGTGGGGAGCAGTCGGGGCACGTCGTGCTGTCCGACTATTCCACGACCGGCGACGGGCTGATCGCCGCACTCCAGGTTCTGGCGGTGCTGATCCAGTCCGGCGGCCGGGCGGCCAGCGAGGTCTGCCAGGTGTTCGCCCCGGTGCCGCAGAAGCTGACCAACGTCCGCTTCGCCGCCGGTTCGAAGCCGCTGGAGATCGCCTCCGTCCAGGCGGCGATCCGCGACGGCGAGGCGCGGCTGAACGGGTCGGGACGCATCCTGATCCGCAAGTCGGGGACCGAGCCGGTGATCCGCGTCATGGCGGAGGGCGACGACGAAGGGCTGGTGCACACGGTGGTGGCCGACATTGCCGGCGCCATCATGGACGCCGCCCGGCTGGAGACCGCATCCTAGGCGCAACATCCAACCAGACGACCAGACGGAAGCAATCCCGATGCAGGCCCACCCGATCAACGGCCGTGTTCTCATCGTCGCCGGGTCCGATTCCGGCGGCGGTGCCGGCATCCAGGCGGACATCAAGGCGGTCAGCGCGCTGAACGCCTTCGCCATGACCGCCATCGCCGCGCTGACCGCGCAGAACACGACGGGGGTCTATGGTGTGCTGCCCGTGGACCCGGCCTTCGTCGCCCTGCAGATGAAGGTGGTGCTGGAGGACCTGGGGGCCGACAGCATCAAGATCGGCATGCTCGCCAACGCCGCCGTCATCGAGGCGGTGGCCGGCGAGTATGAAGCGCGGGCGATCAACGTTCCGCTGGTCGTCGATCCGGTGATGGTCTCGAAGAGCGGCCATTTCCTGCTGGAGCCGGACGCCGTGCAGACACTGCGCAAGCGCCTGCTGCCCCATGCGGAACTGGTCACCCCCAACCTGCCGGAGGCGGAGGCGCTGACCGACATCCCGGTGCGCAACCTGGACGACATGCGCCGCGCCGCCGAGATGATCCGCACCTTCGGGCCGAAGGCCGTCCTGCTCAAGGGCGGCCATCTGGAGGACGAGCGGCTGTGCGACCTGCTGCTCACCGAAGACGGCGAGGAGGTGTTCGAGGGGCGGCGCATCCACACCCCGCACACCCACGGCACCGGCTGCACCCTGGCCTCGGCCATCGCCGCCGGCATCGCCCAGGGGTTGGGCGTGCGCGATTCGGTGGCCCGCGCCCGCGCCTATGTGGACGAGGCCATCCGCTCCGCCCCCGGCTTCGGCCACGGCCACGGCCCGCTGAACCACCTGCACACGGTCAGGCCGTTCCCGTAAGGGCGCGGCCTTCCCGTCTTTTCCCGATCACACGATCGACAGCATCGCCGTCTGCGGATTCTCCAGCAGATCAGCCAGCGTGCGCAGGCCGCGCGCCAGCTCGTCCCGGCTGTGCGGATGGCAGAGGCCCAGCCGCACGGCGTGCGGGGCGCTGGCCCGGCCCACGGCGAACACGTCGCCGCCCGTCACCTTCACGCCTCGGCGCAGCGCCTCTGCGATGAAGTCGTCGCGCCGCCAGGGCTCGGGCAGGACCAGCCAGAGATGCTGCGCCGACGCGTGGCCGCAGACGGCGCTGGCGGGAAGGATGGAGCGGGCGATCCGCTGGCGCGCCGTGGCTTCCCCGCGCTGGGCCTCGGCGATGCGGTCGGCGCTGCCGTCGGTGATCCAGCGCGTCGCGACCTCCGGCGGCAGGGGCGGGGAGGAATATTGCAGGGCGCGGATGACCGCCTCGACCCGCGGCACCAAGGCCGGCGGAGCGACGACGTAGCCGACGCGCAGCCCGGCGGACACGCTCTTGGACAGGCTGTTGACATAGACCGTGACGTCCGGGGCGATGGCCTGGATGGGCTTCGCGTCATGGACCAGGAAACCGAACACGTCGTCCTCGACCAGCACCACCCCGTAGCGGCGGGCGATGGCCGCGATCTCGACGCGCCGGGCCTGCGGCATGACGGAGGCCGTGGGGTTGTGCAGGGTCGGCACCAGATACAACGCCTTGGGCGCCAGACGGCGGCAGGCGCTGTCGAAGCTGTCCGGGACCACGCCATGCTCGTCGATGGCGATGCCCTCCAGGTGGTAGCCCTCGACCGCGCTCAGCGTCTTCATGCCGTAATTGGTCAGCCGCTCCGTCAGCACCACGTCGCCGGGACGGGCCACCGCGGCCATCGCCACCGCCATGGCGTTCTGCGCGCCGGTGGTCAGCAGGACCGTGTCGGGGGAGGCCGCCGCCCGGTGCTGCCGCGTCAGCCATTGCGCCCCGGCGGCGCGGTGAGCGGGCAGGCCGGCGTGCGGCGCGTATTCCAGCAGCGTTCCCAGGTTCGGCGAGGCGCCGATGGCGGCCAGGGTGGCGCCCATCATCGGCACCGACATCGGGTGCTCCGGCGTCACGACCGTCATGTTGATGACCGACGGTTCGGGCCGGGGCGTCCAGGTGAAGGGGTCGGATGGGGGCATGTGGCGTTGCCCCTGCACGAAGGTGCCGCGCCCGACCTCGCCGCCGATCAGGCCGCGCTTCTCAGCCTCCGTGTAGGCGCGGGTGATGGTGCCGACGGTGACGCCGAGGCGGTAGGCGAGGTCGCGGTGGGTGGGAAGCCGCGCGCCGGGGGCGAGCCGTCCGTTGGCGATGTCGTCGGACAGGGCGTCGGCGATGGCGCGGTAACGGGGGCCTTGCCGGCCTTCCAGATCAGGAACCCAATTTGTCATAGGGACAATGATGACATTGTGTCGATCAGCCGGCAAGTGTCACCGCATTGTCGCGATTGTGCATGTCCAGGTGCATTGCGTTGTCGGGAACCCGGACGCCTGGGCGGGCGTTGCAGTCAGGACCGCCCGGCGCCGCTTCGGCATCCCTCTCGCGCCGGGTACAGCCGGGAGAAAGCAGGCATGAGCGCCGAAAACGCCATCCGACACACCTACGACCGCTTCTTTGGAGGCGCGCGGAATCTCGGGCCCCTGGAACGCGCCGTGTCCACCGGCCTCGGCCTCGTCATGGCGGCGGGCGGCGTGCGCCGCGGCGCCGATGTGCGGGGTGCCATCATGGGGCTGGCCGGCGCCGCCCTGGTGGCTCGCGGCATGAGCGGCCATTGCCCGCTGAAAGCCATGATGAGCGACGAGGACCATGAGCGCCTGTCCGGTCCGCGACCGGAGCGCTACAGCCCCGGCGAAGGGCCGTTGGAGCGCACGCCGGCCCGTACGGCGTCCTATTCCTGACGCAACGGCACGGTTACGAGGACGAGGAAGCGGCGCGGCGCCGCCGCTTCCACTCCTTCCAGCGCCGTTCGCCGCGCACCAGCGCGCGGTTGATCGGTGGGCGAAGGAACGGAACGTCGTAAGCGAGCAGAACAAGGCCGAGGGGCAGCATCCAGATTCCCAGTACGGGCAGGAAACTGAACAGGCCACCGAGAATCAGCAGAAACCCGGCGGGCGCGCGCACCCAGGTCGCCCGCGGCTCGCGGAGCCAAGCCAGCATCCGCGCCAAGGTGTCGGGAAGCTTCTCCTGGATGCGATCCACCCGCCGTTCGAGGCGTCTGTGGTGCTGATCGCTCAACGCGGCACTCTCCATATCTTGTTGATCCGGCTCTGTTGGTTGTTTGCGGCAAAAGGCGGCGGCCCGGCTCGCCGGATCGGTCGCTCTCAAGCCGCCATATAAGAACAGGCGCGCGTGTTCCAAGCTCCCGTTCGTGTGGAACCTGTGAGCGGGCGGGCATCTTGAAAGGCGCCGGCCACACGGCCAATTATTAGGGCAATCAGGGTCCGGGCCCCTCTGGCAGCCGAGTCGTCGGCCGCGATGTCGGATCTCCTCATCTGCTTTTGCGCCGACGGGCGTGAGCGCATCTGGAGGATTCTTCGATGGACAGCGCAGCCACACCTTCCCGCCGCTTCTCCGCGGCCGACCCGCCGCCATGCGTCCGCCGCCGGTCAGAGGCTTGCCGGTCAAAGGCCCGCCGGTCAAAGGCTTGAACGAGGGAGTTTTCGCAATGTTCGACCAGTATCCCAACCAGAGTCGTTGGGGCGCCGGCGCCGCGGGCGTTGACCGTGCGGCGTTCGACGAGGGCCTGCGCAAGCACATGCTGCGGGTCTACAACTTCATGATGCTCGGCCTGGCCGTGACGGGCCTGGTGGCTTTGTTCGTGGCGAGCACGCCGGCGCTGTACGTGCCGATCTTCACGACCCCGCTGAAGTGGGTGGTGATGCTGGCGCCGCTGGCCTTCATCATGGTGCTGTCCTTCCGCTTCCACGCGATGTCGGCATCGGCGCTGCAGGGACTGTTCTGGGCCTTCTGCGCGGTGATGGGCGTCTCGATGGCGTCGATCTTCCTGGTCTTCACCGGGGCCAGCGTGGCGCGGGTGTTCTTCATCACCGCGGCGATGTTCGCGGCGATGAGCCTGTGGGGCTACACCACCAAGGCCGACCTGTCGAAGATGGGCTCGTTCCTGATGATGGGCCTGATCGGCATCGTCATCGCCAGCCTCGTCAACATCTTCGTCGGCTCCAGCGCGCTGCAGTTCGCCATCTCGATCATCGGCGTGGTCATCTTCACCGGCCTGACCGCCTACGACACCCAGCGCATCAAGGAGGAGTACGCCGAAGGCTACGGGCACGAGGGCAACACCAAGCTCGCCGTCATGGGCGCCCTCTCGCTCTACCTCAACTTCATCAACCTCTTCCAGATGCTCCTGCAGCTCATGGGCAACCGCGAGTAACGGGCACAGACGACGGTGGCGCCTCGGCGCCGCCATCGCTCAGGGCCGGCCGCTTCACGCGGCCGGCCTTTTTCATGGATGCTCCGTCCTGGCTGCCGTGCCCGTGCCGGGGCCATGTGACTGTGCCGGACGTTGTTCCCCCGTTGCGAGCGGCATGTCCCAGGGAGCGGCAATGAAGGACCGGATTCGCCATTACTGGGAATTTCTCCGCGCCAGCCTTTGGTTCGTTCCGGTCCTGATGGGTGGTGCGGCGGCGGTGCTGGCCGTCGGGCTGCTCACCTGGGGGCGCGGCGCCGTGGAGAACGCCACGGATTACTGGCTCCTCTACGCTGGAGACGCCGGCAATGCGCGCCAGCTGCTGTCGTCGCTGTTGACCGGCATGATCACCATGACGTCGTTGGTCGTCTCGATCACGATGGTCGTGCTAACCTTGGCCGCTGGCCAGATCGGCCCCCGTCTGATCCGCAACTTCATCCAGGATTGGACGACCCAGGTGGTGCTGGGCCTTTTTCTGGCGGACATCGTCTATCTGCTCGTCGTCTTCCGGACCATCGATGGCAATCGAGCCGACACGGTGCCCCATCTGGCGGTCAGCGTGGGGACCGGACTGACCGCCTTGTGCCTGTTCGTGCTGCTGGTTTATGTCCACAAGCTTGCCCGTTCGATCATTTACGACAATGTCGTTCAACGCGTCGCTGCGGACCTGCGCGACGTGACCATGGCCTTGCTGCCGGAACACGGCGATGGCCTTATGGAGGTGCCGCCCGAGCTGGGCGATGATTTCGCCTGGGTTGACCTCGGCCAGGATGGGTACGTCCAAGCCATCGACTTGGACAGGCTTGTCGCCACTGCCCGCCGAGCCGATGCGGTGATCCGCCTGGACATCCGGCCCGGCCACTACGTCATCGGCGGAGGCGAGCATGTGGCCGTGTTTCCGGCCAGCGCCTGCTCGGAAGAGTTGTCCGGGGCAATCCGCGCCGCCTTCATCGTCGGTTCGGAGCGCACTCCGACCCAGGACGTGGAGTTCGGTATCCGCCAACTGGTGGAGATGGCCACCCGCGCTCTGTCGCCGGGGATCAACGACGTGTTCACCGCGTTGGCGGTGATCGACAACCTTTCGGCCTCAATGGCGCGCATTTTCGACCGCGGAACCGAGCCGGCGGTTTTGCGCGACCCTGGCGGGGCCATCCGCCTTGTGCGGGACGTGACCGGATACGACGGCTTCGTCGGCGCGGGCTTCGACCAGATCCGACAGGCAGGAAGCGGAAACGCCGCGGTGCTCATCCGGCTCGTCGACGCCATCCTGCGGTTGGCCCCGCGCGTACAGTCGGACGCCCAGCGGGAACCACTTCGGGTGCAATTGGACATGATCCTTGCGGCCGGCGAGCAGAACATCTCGATCCCCCATGACCTGACCATTCTCAAGACCCGCTGGCGGCAGGCCACCGAGCGGCTGGCACGCTGACGCCCGACGAGCCGCGCAGGCTGTTCCGACGCGATGGGTGTGGCGGGCGAGATACATCCGACATCGGAAATGTAATGGTGACAATAATGACATTGACCGCGGCGATTGCGCGGACATAATCGCCATTGTCTCGATTGTTCGGGGCCGAATGTTTTGACGAAGGAGGCTCATCATGCGCATCACAGAAGCGACCCGGTCGTCCGGATCGTCCTCGTTCACGACCGTCTTCAAGGTCATCGCGCGCGCCCTCTCCGCCGGCATCCGCCCCGTCTGGTTCGTGATGGAGGCCGGTCTGAACGGCTACGAGCGGTGGCGGCAGCGGCAGGCGCTGATGCGGCTGGACGATCATCTGCTGAAGGACATCGGCGTGTCCCGCGCCGATGTGGACAACGAAGTCAACAAGCCCTTCTGGCGGGGTTGATCCGATGAGCGCCGATGCGATCCTCTACGCCGTCGAGCCGGACCTGACCGCCGACTCCTTCATCGACGTGCTCCACCGCTCCGGGCTGGCCGAACGCCGGCCCGTTGCGGACCGCCCGCGGGTGGAGGCGATGCTGCGCAACGCCGGTCTGATCGTCACCGCCCGCAACGCGGCCGGAGAGCTGGTTGGCGTCGCCCGGTCCGTCACCGATTTCGCCTTCTGCTGCTACCTGTCCGACCTCGCCGTCGACCGCGCCTGTCAGGGGCGCGGCATCGGCAAGGAGTTGATGCGCCGTACCCGCGCCGAGGTGGGGGAGGGCGTGACCTGCCTTCTCCTGTCCGCGCCGAAGGCGGTCACCTTCTACGAGGCGGCGGGGATGGAGCGGCACGCCCAGGCGTTCCTGTTCACCGAGAAACCGTAAGGAGGCACCTTGCGCCTTCCCCTGTATCAGGTCGATGCCTTCGCGGACGCCGTGTTCGCGGGCAATCCGGCGGCGGTCGTGCCGCTGGAGGACTGGCTCCCCGACGCGACGCTCCAGGCCATCGCTGCGGAAAACAACCTCTCCGAAACCGCCTTCTTCGTCCGCCGCGGCGACGGTTACGACCTGCGATGGTTCACCCCGGCGGTGGAGGTGGATTTGTGCGGCCACGCCACGCTGGCCTCGGCCTTCGTCATCGCGACGATGCTGGAGTGGGGCTGCCCGCGCATCGACTTCACCACGCGCAAGGCCGGAACCCTCAGCGTCACCCGCAACGGCGACCTCTACACGCTGAATTTCCCCAGCCGCCCGCCGGAAGCGCTGGCCGAGCCCCCGGCCGGTCTGCTCGACGCGCTGGGCGGACCGCCGCCGACGGCGGTGCTGAAGGCGCGCGACATCGTGGTCGTTTATGACGACGAGGCGGCGGTGCGCGGCCTGACCCCCGACATGAGCGCTCTCGCCCGGCTGGAGGACTTTTACGCGGTCATCGTGACGGCGCCCGGGGACGGGGGCGTGGATTTCGTCTCCCGTTTCTTCGCGCCGGCCCAGGGAATTCCGGAAGACCCGGTGACCGGCTCCGCCCATTGCACGCTGATCCCATACTGGGTGCGGCGGCTGGGCAGGGAGCGGCTGAAGGCCCGGCAGGTTTCGGCCCGCGGCGGCGCCTTGTCCTGCGAACTGGCGGGCGACCGCGTGAAGATCGCCGGGAAGGCGGTTCTCTATATGGATGGCGCCATCTACATTTAGTGCTGTCCATTCTACGAGGACCAATGGAACGGGAGGGCAGCGGGCATGGCGGGGCGTTACTTCGAGGATTTCCGCATCGGCGACCTGATCGAGACCGAAGGGGCGACGGTCACCGACAGCCAGATCATGGATTTCGCCCAGCGCTTCGATCCGCAACCCTTCCACATCGACGCGGTGGCCGCGGCGGAGGGACCGTTCGGCGGGCTGATCGCCAGCGGCTTTCACACCCTATCCCTGACCTTCCGGCTGTTCCGCGACACCGGGGCCATCACCGGCACCAGCCTTGGCGGCTCGGGCGGTGACGAACTGCGCTGGCTGCGCCCGGTGAGGCCCGGCGACACGCTGCGCGTCCGGGTGGAGGTGGTGGAGGCCATCCCATCCCGCCGGGGCGACCGCGGCACCGTCCGGCTGGCCTACACCACGCTGAACCAGCATGGCGAGGCGGTAATGACCATCACCCTGAGCCACATCGTGGCGACCCGCAGCGTTCCCGCGGAGTAGCAAACACGGACGGCCTGTCCCGTCGCGCGTCTTGATCCGCGGGCCCGGCCCCTGTATAGCCTCGCCCCTTCCATCACGGCGGGGGTTTCCATGACGGCTTGCGGCCTCGATTTCGGCACGTCCAACACGACGCTCGGCGTGCGGACGGCGGCGGGTGCCGGCTTGGGGGAGGGCGGTTATGGCCTGCTTCCTCTCGATGGCGCGCGGACCACCCTGCCCAGTGCCGTCTTCTTCGATTTCGAAGCCGACGCGGTGACGGTCGGGCAGGCGGCCATCGACGCCTATGCGTCGGGCGTCGAGGGGCGGCTGATGCGCTCGATCAAGTCGATGCTGGGCACCGACCTGATCGACGCCGACACCGCGCTCCGCAAGGGCCGCATCACCTTCCGCGCGGTCATCGCCAGCTTCCTGGCCGCGGTCAAGGAGCGGGCGGAGACCGCGCTCGGCGGCGAACTGACCGACGTGGTGCTGGGTCGCCCGGTGCATTTCGTGGACGGCGACCCGGCGGGCGACGCCGCGGCGGAGGAGGTGCTCGGCGAAATCGCCCGATCCGTCGGCTTCCGCGGCATCTCCTTTCAGTATGAGCCCATCGCCGCCGCGCTCGACTACGAGCAGCAGGTGGAGCGGGAGGAATTGGCCTTGATCGCCGACATCGGCGGCGGCACCTCGGACTTCTCGATCGTTCGCATCGGGCCGGAGCGGCGCGGGCGGGCCGACCGCAGCGCCGACATCCTGGCCAACGACGGCATCCGCGTCGGCGGCACCGACTTCGACCGCGACCTGTCGCTGGCGACGGCGATGCCGCTGCTGGGCCACGGCAGCGCCATGAAGCGCCCCGGCCTGCTGGCGCCCAAGCATCTCTTCCTCGACCTGGCGACCTGGTCGAAGATCAACTTCCTCTACACCGCCAAGGCGATGGCCGACCTGGAGCGCTTGCAGCGCGATTCCGCCACGCCGGACCGCATCGAGCGGCTGATCGGCGTGGTCGAGCACCGGTTGGGCCACGCGCTGGCCATGGCGGTGGAGCGCACCAAGATCGCCCTGTCCGATGGTCCGGAGGCCGGCTTGCTGTTGGACTGGGGCGGTGCCGGCATGACCCGCCCGGTGTCTGTGGACGAACTGAACGAGGCGACGGCGATCCTGGCCGGCCGCATCGGCGGGCGGGTGCGCGCCTGTCTGGCCGAGGCCGGCACGCTGCCGGCGGAGATCGACGCGGTGTTCCTGACCGGCGGCTCCACGCTGCTGCCGCAGGTGCGGGCGGCCATCCTGGCCGAACTGCCCGGCGCCCGCGTGGTCGAGGGCAACATCTTCGGCTCGGTCGGCACCGGCCTGACCATCGAGGCGGCGCGTCGCTACGGCGGGACCGCCTGAGGTTCCTTCAAAGAGCCGGACAAGAAGAAGCCCACCGGCGCTGCCGCCGATGGGCTTTTCTGTGTTCTGTCCTGCGGCTCGTCCCTCCGGTGGTGCCCGCCGCGCCGCGAGGGCGGGGCGGACACCAGGAACCGGTGGTCCGAGGCCCGATGGATCAGACCGAGTAGTACATCTTGTACTCGATCGGGTGCGGCATGGTCTCGAAGGCCAGCAGCTCCTCGGTGCGCAGGTCGATGTAGGACTCGATCATGTCCTTGGTGAACACGTCGCCCTTCTGCAGGAAGGCGCTGTCGGCCTTCAGGCTGTCCAGGGCCTCGCGCAGCGAGCCGCAAACCGTCGGAACCTTGGCCAGCTCTTCGGCCGGCAGGTCGTACAGGTTCTTGTCCATCGCCTCGCCCGGATGGATCTTGTTCTGGATGCCGTCCAGGCCGGCCATCAGCAGGGCGGCGAAGGCCAGATACGGGTTGGCCGACGGGTCCGGGAAGCGGACCTCGACGCGCTTGCCCTTCGGCGAGGCGACGTACGGGATGCGGCAGGAGGCCGAACGGTTGCGGGCCGAGTAGGCCAGCAGAACCGGAGCCTCGTAGCCCGGGACCAGACGCTTGTAGGAGTTGGTCGTCGGGTTGGTGAAGGCGTTCAGCGCCTTGGCGTGCTTGATGATGCCGCCGATGTAGTACAGCGCCAGCTCCGACAGGTCGGCGTACTGGTTGCCGGCGAACATCGGCTGGCCTTCCTTCCAGATCGACTGGTGCATGTGCATGCCCGAGCCGTTGTCGCCGAAGACGGGCTTCGGCATGAAGGTCGCGGTCTTGCCGTAAGCGTGGGCGACGTTGTGCACGACGTACTTGTAGTACTGCATGTTGTCGCCGGTGCGGACCAGCGTATCGAACTTGATGCCCAGCTCATGCTGGGAGGCGGCCACCTCGTGGTGGTGCTTCTCGACCGGCACGCCCATCTCGGCGAGCACGCTCAGCATCTCGGCACGCAGGTCCGAGCCGCTGTCGACCGGAGCGACCGGGAAGTAGCCGCCCTTGACGCCCGGGCGGTGACCCAGGTTGCCGTCCTCGTAATCCTTGTCCGAGGTGTACGGGCCTTCCTCCGAGTCGAACTCGTAGGAAACCTTGTTCATCTCGACCTTGAACTTGACGTCGTCGAAGACGAAGAACTCGGCTTCCGGGCCGAAGTAGGCGGTGTCGCCGATGCCGGCCGACGCCATGTACTTCTCGGCGGCCTTCGCGATGCCGCGCGGGCAGCGGGCGTAGGGCTGGCCGGTCGACGGCTCGTAGACGTCGCAGAGGATGTTCAGCGTCGGCTGGGCCGAGAACGGGTCCATCACGGCGGTGGTCGGGTCGAGCTGGAGGATCATGTCCGACTCGTTGATCGCCTTCCAACCGGCGATCGAGGAGCCGTCGAACATGATGCCGTCTTCGAACACGTCCTCGTCGATGGTCGAGACGTGCTGAGCGGTGTGGTGCAGCTTGCCGCGCGGGTCGGTGAAGCGGAGGTCCACGTACTTGACGTCGTGTTCCTTGATCAGGTCGAAGACCTTGCTGATGTCGGACATATCTCTTTTTCCACGCTTAAGAGGTTTGGGTCCCGCTGCGTCAAACCGACCGAGGGGCGGGTGACGGCGCTCGCGGCGGACGTTATGTCATGCCTTTCCCGAGCACACAACGTGACAGCACAAAAAGTCGCGCCCGGAGGGGCATCCACGCACGGATCGTTCCGCTTGCGGTTGCGACGGTCTGCGTCGGCCGGCTCTGCGTCGGCCGGCTCTGCGTCGGTTGTGGGCGGGGCTGGTTCATGTTGGCCGGTGGTCGGGTTCTCGGGACGCGATCAGATCGCGTCGCCTCCCTTCTCGCCGGTCCGGATGCGGACAACTTCTTCCACGGGGGTGACGAAGATCTTGCCGTCGCCGATGCGGCCGGTGTGGGCGGCCTGCTGGATCGCCTCGATCGCCCGCTCCACCAGGGAGTCCTCCATCACCACCTCGATCTTCACCTTCGGCAGGAAGTCGACCACATACTCCGCGCCGCGGTACAGCTCGGTGTGCCCCTTCTGACGGCCGAAGCCCTTGGCCTCGGTGACGGTGATGCCCTTGATGCCGACTTCGTGAAGGGCTTCCTTCACTTCGTCGAGTTTGAACGGCTTAATGATGGCTTCGATCTTCTTCATGGGTCTCTCGTGTACGAGGTGCCAACGCCGGCAGGCACCGTCCACGGCTCTGCCGACGGTCCGATGTAAAGCACGTTGCGTGCCAATCGGAGCGGTTGCGGTCCGGCTGCGTGGGATGCCCGGCCGCGACGCGCCGATGCCACCGCGGGCGGCACGCGACTGCCAACGGATAGGGCGAAGTGAACAATATTTGTGCACAAGCTGCAAGCAATCCGCGCAACCACACCCTTCCGGAGGGGGTGGCGTCGGCTTTTCACATTGATGAATTCGGTGGAAAATAGAGCTTGACCCGACCCGTCCCTTGAGGCAAATAGGCGACCCCGGTGGCGGTGGTAGCTCAGTTGGTAGAGCTCTCGGTTGTGGTCCGAGCGGTCGTGGGTTCGAGTCCCATCCATCGCCCCAGTCCTCCTTGACGGCGGATGCGCTTGTCTCGTCAGTGTTTCGCGCTGACATTGCATTGGCGGACACAGCGGGCGGGGTTTTGACGGACGGATCATTCCGTTCTTTGGTGGCGGTGGTAGCTCAGTTGGTAGAGCTCTCGGTTGTGGTCCGAGCGGTCGTGGGTTCGAGTCCCATCCATCGCCCCAGTCCTTCTTTCCAATTTTCGTGCCAAGCCGGTCGTTCCGGCCCTTCCCTGTGTGCCCGGCTTTGCTGCGGCCGCATCGGCGCTTATTGTGCCGGATGACGGTGATGCGGGATTGCGGCGGGTGGAGGCGATGGACGAACTGCTTTCCGTGGCGGAGATGTACCGCGCCGACGCGCTGACCATGGCGGGCGGCGTGCCGGGGCCTGTGCTGATGGAGGCGGCGGGGGCCGCGGTGATGCGCGCGGTCTGCGAGCGCTGGGCGCCGCACCCGACCGTCGTCCTGTGCGGGCCGGGCAACAACGGCGGCGACGGATTCGTCATCGCCCGCCTTCTTCTCGAAGCGGGCTGGCCGGTGCGGTTGGCCCTGCTGGGGTCACGCTCCGCCCTGCGCGGCGACGCGGCGGTGGCGGCCGGGCGCTGGACCGGCCCGGTGGAGGCCGCCGATCCCTGGCTGCTGGAAGGCAATCCCCTGGTCATCGACGCGCTGTTCGGGGCCGGGCTCGCCCGCCCGCTCGACGGCATGGCGAAAGAGGTGGTCGAGGCGATGGCGGGACGCACCGTCGTCGCCGTGGACGTGCCGAGCGGCCTGCACGGCGACAGCGGCCAAGTGATGGGGGCGGCTCCGCAGGCGGCGCTGACCGTCACCTTCTTCCGCCGCAAGCCCGGCCATCTGCTCCTGCCGGGCCGTATCCTCTGCGGCGAGGTGGTGGTGGCCGACATCGGCATTCCCGACACCGTGCTGGATGCCATCGCGCCGCAAACCCTGGTGAACGGCCCCGACCTGTGGCGGCAACGCTACCCCTGGCCGCGGCTCGACGCGCACAAATACGCGCGGGGGCACGCGGTGGTGCTGGGCGGGGCGCGGATGACCGGCGCGGCGCGGCTGTCGGCGCGGGGCGCCCTGCGCGCCGGGGCGGGGCTGGTGACGGTGGCCTGCCCGCCCGACTCGGTGCCGATCTACGCCGCCGGCTCGCCCAGCCTGATCGTGACCGAGGTGGCGGACGGCGCCGCCTTCGAGGACCTGCTGGCGGACCCGCGCAAGAACGCGGTGCTGCTGGGGCCGGGGGCCGGAGTCGGAGCCGACACGCGGGGCCATGCGCTCGCCGCGCTGGCCGCCGGAAAGGCCTGCGTGCTGGACGCCGACGCCCTGACCAGCTTCGCCGCGTCGCCCGCCGATCTGCTCGGCCGGTTGAACGAACGCTGCCTGCTGACCCCGCACGAGGGCGAGTTCGCGCGGATCTTTCCGGACCTCGCGGCGGTGGAGGGCGGGAAACTGATGCGCGCCCGCGCCGCGGCGGCGCGCTGCGGCGCCGTCGTCCTTTTGAAAGGCGCCGACACGGTGGTCGCGGCGCCGGACGGACGGGGCGTCGTCAACGCCAATGCTCCGGCCGATCTGGCGACCGCAGGGTCGGGAGACGTGCTGGCGGGCATCGCGCTCGGGCTGATCGCTCAGGGAATGGACACGTTCGACGCCGCCGGCGCCGCGGTCTGGCTGCACGGCGAAGCGGCGACCGCGTTCGGACCGGGCCTGATCGCCGAAGATTTGCCGGATGCGCTCCCAGGGGTGCTGAAGCGGCTCAAGGCGGGTGCGCGCTGATCCGACTTCCCCAGGGCATACATACGCCCGGACAGGAGGCTTACTCTTAAGGCCGGGCTCAAGCTATGGCTTGCCGAGAGCGCGCATGCACGCCAGACTCTTGGTATGAGCGAGACGCCCGAGATCAAACCCGCAGAGCCCGTCCCGTCCCAGCTGCCCGCCGCCTCTGCGGGAGCGCCGCCGGGGCTGCTCGACCGCACGCTGGACACGCTGCGCGCGGGCTGGCGCGAGATCGCCGCCTCCGCCCGTGGCGTGGTCGGCGCGGCGCCCCGCGCCTCTCTCCCGAAGGAGGACGCGGACCGGCTGAAGGAACAGATCGAAGCCTGCCTGGAGGGCCGCGGCGGCGAGGTGTCGGCGCGGGCGCGGGCGGCGCAACTCGGTCGCACCTATCTGGCGCTGGACGGGCAGGGGCGGCGCAACTTCCTGATGATGCTGGCGCGCGATTTCGATGTGGACCGCGCCGCCATCGATCAGGCGATGGCGACCTTCCAGACGGCGGGTGATCCGGTGTCGCGCGGCCATGCCGAGCGCGCCCTGCGTCGCGCGCTGGAGCCGCCGCGGCTGCGGCTGCTCACCCAGTTCAACGGCCTGCCGGAAGGGGTGAAGTTCCTGGTGGACCTGCGCGCCGAGCTGATGGAGATGGCGCGGGGCGAGCCGCTGCTCCAGGCGCTGGAGGACGATCTCAAGAGCCTGCTGCGCAACTGGTTCGACGTCGGCTTCCTGGAGATGCGCCGGATCACCTGGGACAGCCCGGCCTCGCTCCTGGAAAAGCTCATCAAATACGAGGCGGTGCACGAGATCAGTGGTTGGCGGGACCTGAAGGACCGTCTCGATTCCGACCGCCGCTGCTTCGCCTTCTTCCACCCGCGCATGCCGAACGAGCCGCTGATCTTCGTCGAGGTCGCGCTGGTCCAGGGCATGTCGGACAACGTCCAGGCACTGCTCGACCCTTCCGCCCCGGTCTGCGACCCGAAGAGCGCGGACAGCGCCATCTTCTACTCCATCTCCAACGCCCAGGTGGGGCTGGCGGGAATCAGCTTCGGCAACTTCCTCATCAAGCGGGTGGTGGACGGGCTGACCGGGGAGTTTCCCAACATCAAGTGCTTCGCCACCCTGTCGCCGATTCCCGGATTCCGCCGCTGGCTTGACCGGGAACTGGCCGAGCGCGGCGATTCGCTGCTCAGCCCGCCCGAGGCGGAACGCATCGCCGAAGCCATGGCCGCCCGCCCGGACGCCCCCGAACCGGAAGGCCGCGAATCGGATGCCGAAGGCGACGCGGACGAGCGTCCGGTGCTGGCGGGAGTCCTGGCTCTGCCCGACTGGCACGCAGACGAGGAGCTTCAGAAGCAGCTTCGCGGCCCGTTGATGCGGTTGTGCGCGCACTACCTGACGACGGCGCGCGCGTCGGACCGCCGCAGCGAGCGGGCCGGCGCGGCTCCGGCGCGGGCGCTCGACCCGGTCGCGCACTTCCACCTCAGCAACGGCGCCCGCATGGAGAGGCTGAACTGGCTGGGCGACCGTTCGGCCAAGGGGTTGCGGCAGTCCTGCGGCATGATGATCAACTACCGTTACAAGCTGGGCGAGATCGACGCCAACCACGAGGCGTACCGAGGGGAGGGCAAGGTCAACGCTTCCTCCTCCATCCGGTCGCTGGGGAAGGGGGGCGGATGAGGCGGCTTGCCGTTCGCCGGGGCGCTTCCCTCGGGGCTTTCCGGGCCACCCACCAATGGCGTGCGGAACGGCGCCCATTTTGCCTGTTTGCGGCGCGAACCCTGTGCTATAGAGCGGACTTCGCCGGCAGTCCGTCGGGTGTTCCGCACCCGTCGCGGGCTGTCTATGCCATTGCGGGCGTGGCGGAACTGGTAGACGCGCCGGATTTAGGTTCCGGTGACTTCGGTCGTGGGGGTTCGAGTCCCTTCGCCCGCACCATGGCAACAGCTTGGACCGCATGGGAACACACGGTTTCGGGCCGCCCGGACGGGCGCCGCCGGGCCGGACAACGAGATAGGCTTTCGTTCCGATGAACATCACCGAGACCAGCGCCGACGGCCTGAAGCGCGAGTACAAGGTCGTCATTTCCGCCCAGGATATCGAACAGAAGGTGCAGGGCCGGCTCGAAGAGCTGCGCCGGACGGTGCAGCTCCCCGGCTTCCGTCCGGGCAAGGTGCCGGTTGCCGTGATCAAGCAGCGCTACGGCGGCAGCGTGCTGGCCGAGGCTCTGGAGGATGCGATCGCCGACAGCTCGCGCCAGGCGCTGAGCGAGCGCGGCCTGCGCATCGCCATGCAGCCGAAGATCAACGTCGAGAAGTACGAGGACGGCGGCGACCTGTCCTACACCATGGGCGTCGAGCTTCTGCCGGACATCGAGCCGGGCGACCTCAGCGGCCTGGAACTTGAGAAGCCGGTCGCCACGGTCGAGGACTCGGCCGTCGACGAGGCCCTGACCCGTCTGGCTTCCGCCCATTCGGTGCAGGCTCCGGTGACCGAGGACCGCGCGGCCGAGACGGGCGACATCGCCGTGATCGACTTCGCCGGTTCGGTGGATGGCGAGGCCCTGCCGGGCATGGACGGCAAGGACTATCCGCTGGAGCTGGGCGCGAACCAGTTCGTTCCGGGCTTCGAGGAGCAGCTGGTCGGCGCCAAGGCCGGCGAGCACCGCACGGTGAAGGTCACCTTCCCGGCGGACTACCCGCACGACCGCCTGAAGGGCGCGGACACCGTGTTCGAGGTGGACGTCAAGGAACTCCGCAAGAACGTCCCGGCCGAGGTCAACGACGACCTCGCCAAGGAGTTCGGCATGGAGAGCCTGGAGAAGCTGCGCGAGGCCGTCGGCGACCGCATCAAGAGCGAGTACGCCAACGTGTCGCGCCTGCGCGTCAAGCGCCAGCTCCTCGACAAGCTGGCCGAGGCCCACTCCTTCGAGGTCCCGCCGGGCATGGTGGACGTCGAGTTCGAGGGCATCTGGCAGCGCCTCCAGCAGGAGCTGCAGAACGGCACCGCCGGTGAGGACGCCGGCAAGCCGGAAGAGGAGCTGAAGGCCGAGTACCGCGGCATCGCCGAGCGCCGCGTGCGCCTGGGCCTGCTGCTGTCGGAGATCGGCCGCCGCAACGACATCCAGGTGTCCCAGGACGAGATCAACCGCGCCCTGATCACGGAAGCCCGCCGCTTCCCCGGTCAGGAGCGTCAGGTGTTCGAGTTCTTCAAGCAGAACCGGGAAGCGCTGGAAAACCTCCGCGCCCCGATCTTCGAGGACAAGGTTGTCGACTACATCCTGGACCAGGCCAAGGTGAGCGAGAAGCCGGTGTCCGCCGAAGAGCTGATGAAGGACCCCGACGAGGAGGCCGAGGCGGCCTGATCGTCAGAAAGGTTGAGGGGCGGCCTACCGGTCGCCCCTTTCCATTCCTATATGTAGACTGCTCAGACGACTAACCGAGCTGCGGGAGCAGGGAAGACCACCATGTACGACTTCGAACCGAAGATGAATGCTCTGGTCCCGATGGTCATCGAGCAGACCAACCGGGGCGAACGAGCGTACGATATTTACTCGCGCCTGCTGAAGGAACGGATCATCTTTATGATCGGTGGCGTGAACGACGCCGTCGCCAGCCTGATCTGCTCGCAGCTGCTGTTCCTGGAATCGGAAAACCCGAGCAAGGACATCGCGCTCTACATCAATTCGCCGGGCGGTTACGTCTCGGCCGGCCTCGCCATCTACGACACCATGCAGTACATCCGTCCGCAGGTGTCGACGGTGTGCATGGGGCAGGCGGCCTCGATGGGCTCGCTCCTGCTCGCCGCCGGCGCGCCGGGCAAGCGCTTCTCGTTGCCGAACAGCCGGATCATGATCCACCAGCCGTCGGGCGGCGCCCAGGGCCAGGCTTCGGACATCGAGATCCAGGCCCAGGAAATCCTGAAGCTGCGCTCGCGCCTCAACGACATCTACGTCAAGCACACCGGCCAGTCGCTCGACACCATCGAGGCGGCCATGGAGCGTGACAAGTTCATGTCGCCGGAGGAAGCCAAGGCGTTCGGCCTGATCGACGAAGTGGTGGAAAAGCGCCCCGGATCGGTCGGCGACGGCAGCGCCGCCTGAACGCGCGCGCGAACTAATGATTGATTGCGCCGGTTCCCTGTTGTTGAATGATGGGGAACCGGTCCGATGGATCGGGTTCGATGGATGAGTGAGCGGATGCGTTAACCTTGTCTCGGGCCTTCCCCGGGACAACCTTTGAAAGGACCGGCGTCGGGGGACGCCGCAGGCGGTTGACAGGTTATACGGATCAGTCCCCCGCGAGATGACGGAGTACCGATGAGCAAGTCCAGCAGCGGCGATTCGAAGAACACGCTCTACTGCTCCTTTTGCGGCAAGAGCCAGCACGAGGTCCGCAAGCTGATTGCCGGTCCGACGGTGTTCATCTGCGATGAATGCGTCGAGCTGTGCATGGACATCATTCGCGAGGAAAACAAGACGACCCTCGTGAAGTCCCGCGACGGCGTGCCGACCCCGCGCGACATCCATGCGGTACTGGACGATTACGTGATCGGCCAGCATCACGCGAAACGGGTCCTTTCGGTTGCGGTGCACAATCACTACAAGCGGTTGGCGCACGGCACGAAGCACAACGACGTCGAACTGGCGAAGTCCAACATCCTGCTGGTCGGCCCCACCGGCTGCGGCAAGACGCTGCTCGCCCAGACGCTCGCCCGGATCATCGACGTTCCCTTCACGATGGCCGACGCCACGACCCTGACCGAGGCGGGCTATGTCGGTGAGGACGTCGAGAACATCATTCTGAAGCTGCTCCAGGCCGCCGACTACAACGTCGAGCGGGCGCAGCGCGGCATCGTCTACATCGACGAGGTCGACAAGATCAGCCGCAAGTCCGACAACCCGTCGATTACCCGCGACGTGTCGGGCGAAGGTGTGCAGCAGGCCCTGCTGAAGATCATGGAGGGCACCGTCGCCTCCGTGCCTCCGCAGGGTGGGCGCAAGCACCCGCAGCAGGAGTTCCTGCAGGTCGACACCAGCAACATCCTGTTCATCTGCGGCGGCGCGTTCGCCGGGTTGGACAAGATCATCGCGCAGCGCGGCAAGGGCACCTCGATCGGCTTCGGCGCCGATGTGCGCGGCCCGGACGAGCGCTCGACCGGCGACATCCTGCGTGAGGTCGAGCCCGAGGATCTGCTGAAGTTCGGCCTGATCCCGGAGTTCATCGGTCGTCTGCCGGTCGTCGCCACCCTGTCCGACCTGGACGAGGCGGCTCTGGTCGAGATCCTCACCAAGCCGAAGAACGCCTTGGTCAAGCAGTACCAGCGCCTGTTCGAGATGGAGGACGTCCGTCTGGAATTCTCCGACGATGCCCTGCGCACCATCTCCCACAAGGCGATCCAGCGGAAGACCGGCGCGCGCGGCCTGCGGTCGATCATGGAGTCGATCCTGCTCGACCCGATGTTCGACCTGCCGGGTCTGTCGGGGGTGGAGAGCATCCTGGTCAACAAGGAAGTGGTCGAAGGGCGCGCCAAGCCGCTTTACGTCCACGCCGAACGCCGCGGAGAGCAACAGGCGCCGGGGGCCTGAGTTCGTCACGGTCGATCAGAATTGGATACGGGGAAGGGCGCTTCGGGCGCCCTTCGTCGTTTTCGGCGTTCGCTAACGTCAAGGTTCCGCTGGGCCGCGGAAGGGGGAACCTGCATGCCGCACCGCCATACGGAATTGGGGTTCTGGCCCTTGAAGGGGGGCTATGGCTGTGCCACGTTAGAAAAAGTGCCGGTTTGCGTTCCCCGCGCTCATTCCCGAGGTGGGGTCCCTCCCAGGCCCATCCCGGGCTGACGGCGTCCCAATGAAAGAGGCCCAATCAATGTTCGAAATCCCTCGTGGTGCCCTCTATCCGGTCCTGCCGCTTCGCGACATCGTGGTTTTCCCCCACATGATCGTGCCTCTTTTCGTCGGCCGTGAGAAATCCGTGCGCGCCCTGGAAGACGTCATGAAGGATGACAAACAGATCCTTCTCGTCACCCAGAAGAATGCCGCGCAGGACGATCCGACGCCGGCCGATATCTACAGCGTCGGCACCGTTGGGACCGTGTTGCAGCTGCTGAAGCTGCCCGACGGAACGGTGAAGGTGCTCGTGGAGGGCGGCCAGCGCGCGTCCATCACCAAGTTCGCCGAGAACGAGGATTTCTTCCAGGCCCACGCCGACCTCGTCGAGGAGAAGGTCGGAGAAAGCCAGGAACTTGAAGCGCTGGGCCGGGCCGTCGTCTCGCAGTTCGAACAGTACATCAAGCTGAACAAGAAGATCCCGCCGGAGGTCCTCGTCTCGATCAACCAGATCGAGGAGCCGGGCAAGCTGGCGGACACGGTGGCTTCGCACCTCGCGCTGAAGATTCCGGAGAAGCAGCAGCTCCTGGAATGCGCCACGGTGTCGGAGCGGCTGGAGCGGGTCTATGCCTTCATGGAAGGCGAGATCGGCGTCCTGCAGGTGGAAAAGCGCATCCGCAACCGCGTCAAGCGGCAGATGGAGAAGACCCAGCGCGAGTACTACCTCAACGAACAGCTCAAGGCGATCCAGAAGGAACTCGGCGAGACCGAGGACGGCCGCGACGAGTCGGCCGAGCTGGAAGAGAAGATCAACAAGACCCGTTTCTCCAAGGAAGCCCGCGACAAGGCCCTGGCCGAGCTGAAGAAGCTGCGCTCGATGAGCCCGATGTCGGCCGAGGCGACGGTGGTTCGCAACTACCTGGACTGGATGCTGTCCATTCCGTGGAAGAAGCGCACCAAGGTGAAGAAGGACCTGAAGCTCGCTCAGAAGATCCTCGACGCCGACCACTACGGCCTGGAGAAGGTCAAGGAACGCATCCTCGAATATCTCGCGGTCCAGAACCGCATGAACAAGGTGAAGGGGCCGATCCTCTGCCTCGTCGGGCCGCCCGGCGTCGGCAAGACCTCGCTCGGCAAGTCGATCGCCAAGTCCACGGGCCGCAACTTCGTGCGCATGTCGCTGGGCGGCGTGCGGGACGAGGCCGAGGTTCGCGGTCACCGGCGCACCTACATCGGCTCGATGCCCGGCAAGGTCATCCAGGGCATGAAGAAGGCGAAATCGTCCAACCCGCTCTTCCTGCTGGACGAGATCGACAAGCTCGGCGCCGACTGGCGCGGCGACCCGTCCTCCGCTCTGTTGGAGGTTCTCGACCCCGAGCAGAACGGAACCTTCAACGACCATTACCTGGAGGTCGACTACGACCTGTCGGATGTGATGTTCGTCTGCACGGCCAACACGATGCGCATGCCGCAGCCGCTGCTGGACCGCATGGAGATCATCCGCGTTGCCGGCTACACCGAGGATGAAAAGGTCGAGATTTCCAAGCGCCACCTGATCGAAAAGCAGGTGGAGGCCAACGGTCTGAAGAAGGGCGAGTTCGCCATCTCCGACGACGCGCTGCGCGACCTGATCCGCTACTACACGCGGGAGGCCGGCGTCCGCAGCCTGGAGCGCGAGATCGCCAACCTTTGCCGCAAGGCCGTGAAGGAGATCCTGATGAAGGGTTCCGCCGGCGCCAAGGTCTCGGTCACCCGCCGGAACCTGGACAAGTACGCCGGCGTCCGCCGCTTCCACTTCGGTGAGGCGGAGCTGGAGGATCTGGTGGGCGTCACCACCGGCCTGGCCTGGACGGAGGTCGGTGGCGAACTGCTGTCCATCGAGGCGGTCAGCCTTCCCGGCAAGGGGCGCGTGACCACCACCGGCAAGCTGGGCGACGTCATGAAGGAGTCGGTCCAGGCGGCGGAAAGCTACGTCAAGTCGCGCGCCACCGCCTTCGGCATCAAGCCGACGCTGTTCGAGAAGCGGGATATCCACGTCCACGTGCCCGAAGGCGCCACCCCGAAGGACGGCCCATCGGCGGGTGTGGCGATGATCACCTCGATCGTGTCGGTCCTGACCGGCATCGCGGTTCGCAAGGACGTGGCGATGACCGGCGAGATCACGCTGCGCGGTCGGGTGCTGCCCATCGGCGGCCTGAAGGAGAAGTTGCTGGCCGCTCTGCGCGGCGGCCTCAAGCATGTGCTGATCCCGAAGGACAACGAAAAGGATCTCGCCGAGATCCCGGACAACGTGAAGCGCGGCCTGGAGATCATCCCGGTCAGCACGGTCGACGACGTCCTGAAGCACGCCCTGGTTCGGGCACTCGAACCGATTGAATGGAAGGAGCCGGAAGCGGTCGAGCCGGCGGTCGCCAAGCCGCAGCCCGACGGCGGCGGCGAGGTGCTGCGTCACTGATCACCGCTCGCGTTTAACGCGTCCTTAAAGCACCGCCTTGCTTTGCATCGCCCGCCCGTCTGCAATTGACGGGCGGGCGATGTCGCGTTTATCGTTTCAATGCGCGAAGTCATTGGGCGGCTTTGCTTCCATTTTCCTTGCCGGATTGCGATGGGAGGAAGTAAGTGAACAAGAATGATCTGGTGGCGCATGTCGCCGATGCTGTGGGTTTGTCTAAAACTGATGCGACCAAGGCGGTCGATGCTGTCTTTGACGGCATCGCCGACTCGCTGAAGAGCGGAGAAGAGGTTCGTCTGGTTGGCTTCGGCACCTTCGCGGTTTCCGAACGCGCCGCCAGCGAGGGCCGCAACCCGCGCACGGGCGAGAAGATTGCCATTCCCGCATCGAAACAGCCGAAGTTCAAGCCGGGCAAGACGCTGAAGGATGGCCTGAAGTGATGACGTCTTGAACGGATAGGGCATTCCGGGCATAGTGCGCGCCGGTCAGCACAGGCTGGCCGGCTTTGCGTTGTCTGGGCGGGACGCCCAGACAACGACGCCGGACAAAGACGCGGCGCGGGCGATTAGCTCAGCGGTAGAGCATCTCGTTTACACCGAGAGGGTCGGGGGTTCGAAACCCTCATCGCCCACCATCGCGCCCAGTCCCCCGGTTCGTGCCTTGCAAATTCGTGATTGACAGGTCATGCGTCGGGCGGCTAGAAACCGCCCATCGGCGACGGGGCGTGACCCCGGAAACTGCGCTGCGATCCTATGACACGGACGCTTGTTTGTGCGCACTTCACTTCGCCGCGTTGCGCGGGTGTAGCTCAGTTGGTTAGAGCGCCGGCCTGTCACGCCGGAGGCCGCGGGTTCAAGTCCCGTCACTCGCGCCATTCTCTTTTTCCCACTCCCTTTTCCCAATGAAAACGAAGCGTTCGCGGCTTTACCGGCAAGCTCGTGATGCCTATATCCGGTAAGCTCGACCCCCATATCCGATAAGCCGGATAGAGAACAGGGTCATTTAAAAAGTTTGGTAATACCAAGGACATCCGCTCATTTCCGCAGAGCGGATTCGTTGGCTGAAAGCGATTCAAAGCGCTTTCCTTGATCACGCTCTCGTCATATATTCCGCCCCGTCTGATGGGCTAATCCAAGGCATTCCAGCCACGACACCGCGCGTCGGCCGATTACCGGCCGCACCGGCGATCGTGGCGTGGGCTTATGGGAGGACCGCGGTGACCAACCCGCTGATCATTGAGTACCTTCCGATCCTGGTGTTCCTGTTGATCGGTATCGCGCTGGCCGTGGTGATGGTTGGCGCGTCTTACGTCATCAGCCCGAAGAATCCGGATTCGGAGAAGCTCTCCCCCTACGAGTGCGGCTTCGAGCCGTTCGAGGACGCCCGCACGAAGTTCGATGTGCGGTTTTACCTGGTCTCCATCCTGTTCATCATCTTCGACCTCGAAGTCGCCTTCCTGTTCCCGTGGGCCGTGGCGCTCGGGGACATCGGCCTCTTCGGCTTCTGGTCGATGATCGTGTTCCTTGGGATTCTGACCATCGGCTTCATTTATGAGTGGAAGAAAGGAGCTCTGGAATGGGAGTAGAGGCTGCCAAGCTGGCGCCGATTCCGCCCGGACCGGAACAGGACGCCTATCTCCGCGCGGTCACCGAGGAGATCCAGGAAAAGGGCTTCATCACGGCGAAGTACGAGGACGTGCTCGCCTGGGCCCGCACCGGATCGCTGTGGCCGATGACCTTCGGTCTGGCCTGCTGCGCGGTGGAGATGATCCACGCCTACATGAGCCGGTACGACCTGGACCGTTTCGGCGTCATTCCGCGCCCCAGCCCGCGCCAGTCCGACTGCATGATCGTGGCCGGCACGCTGACCAACAAGATGGCCCCCGCGCTGCGCAAGGTCTACGACCAGATGCCGGAACCGCGCTGGGTGATCTCGATGGGCTCCTGCGCCAACGGCGGCGGCTACTATCACTATTCCTACTCGGTGGTGCGCGGCTGCGACCGGATCGTTCCGGTCGATATTTACGTGCCGGGCTGTCCTCCGACCGCGGAAGCGCTGGTCTACGGCATTCTGCAACTCCAGAAGAAGATCCGGCGCGGCAACCGCATCGCTCGCTGAATAAGAAAAAGGCAGGTCCTGGCCATGTCCGAACAGGCGTTGAAGGAACTTGGGGACCATATCGCCGCGACGCTCGGCGATGACGTCCTGAAGGTCGAGCTGAAGCTTGGCGAGTTGATGGTGACCGTCCGCCGGCCCTCGCTCATCAAGTCGCTCACCTTCCTGCGTGACGATCCGACCTGCTCGTTCGAGCAGCTGCTGGACGTCACCGCTGTGGATTGGCCGGAGCGGGAGGAACGCTTCGAGGTCGTCTACATCCTTTTGAGCTACAAGCACAATCGGCGCCTCCGCGTGAAGGTCACGACCGACGAGGACACCCCGGTGGCCTCGGCCGTGCCGGTGTACAACGCGGCCGGCTGGTTCGAGCGTGAAACCTGGGACATGTTCGGGATCTTCTTCTCCGACCATCCGGACCTGCGCCGCATCCTGACCGACTACGGCTTCGAAGGTCACCCGTTGCGCAAAGACTTCCCGATGACGGGCTATGTCGAGTGCCGCTACGACGAGGACCAGAAGCGAGTCGTCTATGAACCCGTCCGCCTGACGCAGGATTTCCGCAGCTTCGACTTCCTGTCGCCTTGGGAAGGCATGACGAACGTGATGCTGCCCGGCGACGAGAAGGCCCAGGCCCCTGACACCGGGAGCAAGCCGTGACCATCGCCACGTCCGCACACCCCGCCGCCGGCCAGTCCGGCGGCAAGACCCAGATCAAGCCCTACACCATGAACTTCGGGCCGCAGCACCCTGCGGCCCACGGCGTGTTGCGTCTGGTGATGGAGCTGAACGGCGAAGTCGTCGAGCGCTGCGACCCGCACATCGGCCTGCTGCACCGCGGCACCGAGAAGCTGATCGAGTACAAGACCTACCTGCAGGCCGTTCCCTACTTCGACCGCCTGGACTACGTCAGCCCGATGTGCATGGAGCACGCCTATGTGCTCGGCATCGAGAACCTGCTGCAGATCAAGGCGCCGCTGCGTGCCCAGTACATCCGCGTTCTCTTCTCCGAGATCACGCGTATCCTGAACCACATCCTGTCGATCACCACCGGCGCGCTCGACGTCGGCGCGATCACGCCGGCGCTGTGGGGCTTCGAGGAACGCGAGATCCTCATGGAGTTCTACGAGCGGGTGTGCGGCGCGCGGCTGCATGCGAACTACTTCCGTCCCGGCGGCGTCGCCTGGGATCTGCCCGCTGGCCTGACCGACGACATCTGGGAGTTCACGGAGCGCTTCCCGAAGTTTGTTGACGACATTGACAATCTGCTGACGAACAATCGCATTTTCAAGCAGCGGACGGTGGATATCGGCGTCGTCACAAAGGAGGAGGCGTTCAACTGGGGCTTCACCGGCCCGATGCTGCGCGGTTCCGGCGTCGCCTGGGACCTGCGCAAGTCGCAGCCCTACGAAGTCTATGACCGCATGGACTTCGACGTTCCGGTCGGCCTGACCGGCGACTGCTGGGCGCGCTACCTAGTCCGCATGGAGGAGATGCGCCAGTCGAACCAGATGATCCGCCAGTGCCTGAAGGAGCTTCCCGACGGCCCGGTGCGCGTGGAGGACCGCAAGGTATCGCCGCCGCCACGCGGCGAGATGAAGCGGTCGATGGAAGCGCTGATCCACCATTTCAAGCTCTTCACCGAGGGCTTCCACGTCCCGGCGGGCGAAACCTACACCGCCATCGAGGCGCCGAAGGGTGAGTTCGGCGTGTATCTGGTGTCGGACGGCACGAACAAGCCGTACCGCTGCAAGATCCGCGCGCCAGGCTTCGCCCACCTGCAGGGCCTCGACTTCATGTCGAAGGGCCACATGCTGGCCGACGCGGTGGCCAACATTGCGTCCATGGACATCGTGTTCGGAGAAATTGACCGATGAGCGCCCCGGCTCACGACCCGGCCAAGGAGCCGGCCTCCTTCGCCTTCACTCCGGAAAATCTGGAACGGGCGAAGTCCATCATCGCGAAGTACCCGGCGGGCAAGCAGGCCAGCGCCTGCATGCCGCTGCTCGATCTGGCCCAGCGCCAGAGCGACGGCTGGCTGCCGCGCGTCGCCATGGACGCCGTGGCCGACCTGCTCGGCATGCCGCGCATCCGTGTGTACGAGGTCGCGACCTTCTACACGATGTACAACAAGACTCCGGTCGGCAAGCACGTCATCCAGGTCTGCACGACCACGCCGTGCTGGCTGCGCGGGTCCGACGACATCGTGCACACCTGCGAGCGCAAGCTGGGCATCGGCGTCGGCGAGACGACCGCCGACGGCCAGTTCACGCTGCGCGAGGTCGAGTGCTCGGGCGCCTGCGTCAACGCGCCGGTGGTCCAGATCGGCGACGACTATTATGAAGACGTCAGCCCGGAACACATGGAAACGATCATCGATGCCCTCAAGGGTGGCGAGATCCCCAAGCACGGCTCGCAGATCGGCCGGCAGTCCTCCGAACCGGTGGGCGGCCCGACGACTCTGAAGGCCTTCACCACCACGGCCGATTGAGGGGGATGCGATGCTTCGCGACGAGGACCGCATTTTCACCAACCTGTACGGCTACCAGAGCTTCGGCCTGGACGCCGCCCGGAAGCGTGGTGACTGGGACAACACCAAGGCCCTGATCGCCCAGGGCAAAGAGTGGATCATCGAGCAGGTCAAGGAATCCGGCCTGCGCGGGCGGGGCGGCGCCGGCTTCTCCACCGGTATGAAGTGGTCCTTCATGCCGAAGAACGTGACGGACAAGCCGGTCTACCTCGTCATCAACGCCGACGAGGGCGAGCCGGGCACCTGCAAGGACCGCGACATCCTGCGCCACGATCCGCACAAGCTGATCGAGGGCTGCCTGATCGCCGGTTTCGCCATCGGCGCCTCGGCCTGCTACATCTACATCCGCGGCGAGTTCTACAACGAAGGCTCCAACGTCCAGCGCGCCATCGACGAGGCGTACAAGGCGGGGCTGATCGGCAAGAACGCCTGCGGCACCGGCTACGACTACGACATCTACATCCACCGCGGCGCGGGTGCTTACATCTGCGGCGAGGAAACCGCGCTCATCGAGTCCATCGAGGGCAAGAAGGGCCAGCCGCGCAACAAGCCGCCGTTCCCCGCCCAGGCCGGTCTCTATTCCTGCCCGACCACGGTGAACAACGTCGAATCCATCGCGGTGGTTCCGACCATCCTGCGCCGAGGTGCTGCGTGGTTCGCCGGTCTCGGCCGGCCGAAGAACACCGGCACCAAGCTCTTCTGCATCTCCGGGCACGTCAACAAGCCGTGCAACGTGGAAGAGGAGATGGGCATCCCGCTGAAGGAACTGATCGAGAAGCACGCCGGCGGCGTACGCGGCGGATGGGACAACCTGCTGGCGATCATTCCCGGCGGTTCGTCGGTGCCGCTGCTGCCGAAGTCGATCTGCGACACGGTCCTGATGGACTTCGACAGCCTGCGCGACGTGCGGTCGGGTCTGGGCACCGCGGCGGTGATCGTGATGGACAAGTCCACGGACGTGGTGAAGGCCATCGCCCGCCTGTCCCAATTCTACGCCCATGAGAGTTGCGGCCAGTGCACGCCGTGCCGCGAGGGCACCGGCTGGATGAACCGCATCATGCAGCGCATGGTGACCGGAAACGCGCGCGTCGAGGAAATCGACATGCTGCTGGAGGTCACCAAGCAGATCGAGGGGCACACCATCTGCGCGCTCGGCGATGCCGCGGCCTGGCCGATCCAGGGCCTGTTCCGGCATTTCCGGCCGGAGGTCGAGCGCCGCATCCTCGACTACCGCAACGCCGCCAAGTCCTTGGCGGCCGAGTAAGGAGCCCGGTTTCCAATGCCGAAACTCACCATCGACGGGATCGAGATCGAAGTCGAGCCGGGCACCTCGATCCTGCAGGCCTGCGAACAGCTGGGCATCGAGATCCCGCGCTTCTGCTACCACGAGCGGCTGAGCGTGCCGGCGAACTGCCGCATGTGCCTCGTGGAGATGGAGCGCGCGCCGAAGCCGGTGGCCGCCTGCGCCATGCCCTGCGGCGACGGGATGGTCGTGAAGACCAACACCGACCTCGTGCACAAGGCCCGCAAGGGCGTCATGGAATTCCTGCTGATCAACCACCCGCTGGACTGTCCGATCTGCGACCAGGGCGGCGAGTGCGATCTCCAGGACCAGGCGATGGCCTACGGCTTCGATCGTGGCCGCTACGGCGAGAACAAGCGCGCCGTCCAGGACAAGTACATGGGGCCGCTGATCCGGACCGAGATGACGCGCTGCATCCACTGCACGCGCTGCATCCGCTTCGTGAACGAGATCGCCGGCGTTCCCGACCTCGGCGCGGTGAACCGCGGCGAGCACATGGAGATCACCACCTTCGTCGAGAAGGCCATCGGCTCGGAGCTGTCGGGCAACCTCGCCGACGTCTGTCCGGTGGGCGCTCTGCTCTCCAAGCCCTACGCCTTCACTGCCCGTCCGTGGGAGCTGCGCAAGACCGAGACGGTCGACGTGCTGGACGCGGTCGGCTCGAACATCCGCGTCGACACGCGCGGCCCCGAGGTGATGCGCGTCCTGCCGCGCGTCAACGAGGACGTGAACGAGGAGTGGATCGCCGACAAGACGCGCTTTGCCTATGACGGGCTGAAGCGCCAGCGTCTCGACCGGCCGTACGTCCGCAAAGACGGCAAGCTCCAGCCGACGACCTGGGCGGAGGCCTTCCAGGCCATCGCCGCCAAGGTCAAGGGGGTCCCGGGCAACCGCATCGCTGCCATCGCGGGCGATCTGGCCGACACCGAGTCCATGCTGGCGCTCAAGGAGCTGATGGTCGGCCTCGGCTCGGCCAACATCGACTGCCGCCAGGACGGCGCTGTGTTCGACACGTCGTCCCGCGCGGGCTACCTGTTCAACAGCGGCATCGCCGGGATCGAGCGGGCGGACGTCATCCTGCTCGTCGGCACCAACCCGCGTTGGGAAGCCACCATCGTCAACGCCCGCATCCGCAAGCGCTACCTGATGGGTGGCCTGAAGGTGGCGGTGATCGGCGAGGCCCGCGAGCTGACCTACCCGTACAGCCATCTCGGCACGGGTGCCGGCGCGCTGCAGCAGCTCGTCGACGGCACGCACGCCTTCGCCGACGTGCTGCGCGGCGCCAAGAACCCGATGGTCATCCTCGGCGCCGGCGCCTTCCGCCGCAAGGATGGCGCCGCCGTCCAGGCCGCGGTGCGCAAGCTGGCCGAGACCTTCAACGTGGTTCAGGACGGCTGGAACGGCTTCAACGTGCTGCACACGGCGGCGTCCCGCGTCGGCGGTCTCGACATCGGCTTCCTGCCGGGCGAGGGCGGTCGCGGCACCGCCGGCATCGTCGAAGGGGCAGGGAAGGGCGAGATCGACGTGGTGTACCTGCTGGGCGCCGACGAGATCGACACCGCCGCTCTCGGCAAGGCCTTCGTGGTCTACCAGGGTCACCACGGCGACAAGGGCGCCCACCGCGCCGACGTCATCCTGCCGGGTGCCGCCTACACCGAGAAGAACGCCATCTACGTCAACACCGAAGGCCGTCCGCAGCAGGCGCGTCTCGCCACCTTCCCGCCCGGCGAGGCGCGGGAGGACTGGAAGATCCTGCGCGCCCTGTCGGAACAGCTCGGTCACAAGCTGCCTTACGACAGCCTGGCCCAGCTGCGCCGCCGTCTGGCCGAGGTCAACCCGGTTTTCGCGGCGGTCGGCACCGTCACGCCGTCCCCCTGGGCGCCGTTCGGTGCGGAGGGGCTGATCGATGACTCGCCGTTCTTCTCGACGGTCGCGAACTATTACATGACCGACCCGATCAGCCGCGCCTCGGTGACCATGGCTCGTTGCGCCGAGACGTTCGTGAAGCCCGCCGAGAGCGCTCAGGAGAGGACCGGTACCCATGGCTGAGTTCTGGAGCGGCTTCCTGCTGCCGCTGATCATCATCGTCCTCAAGATCCTGGCGATCGTCGTGCCGCTCCTGGTGGCCGTGGCCTTCATGACCTACGCCGAGCGTAAGATCATGGGCGCCATGCAGCTCCGCCAGGGACCGAACATCGTCGGCCCGTTCGGGCTTCTGCAACCTTTCGCGGACGGCCTGAAGCTGTTCGCGAAGGAGCAGATCCTGCCGGTCGGCGCGAACCGTTTCGTGTTCTATCTGGCGCCGATGCTGACCTTCTTCCTGGCGCTGGTCGCCTGGGCGGTCATTCCCTTCGACTACGGCATGGTGCTGGCCGACATCAACGTCGGCATCCTGTACCTGTTCGCGATCTCGTCGCTGGGCGTGTACGGCATCGTCATGGCCGGCTGGGCGTCGAACTCGCGCTACGCCTTCCTCGGCGCGCTCCGCTCGGCGGCGCAGATGGTGTCCTACGAGGTCTCGATGGGCCTCGTCATCATCTCCGTCCTGCTTTGTGTCGGCTCGCTGAACCTGACGAAGATCGTGCAGGCGCAGGAGACGATCTGGTTCGCCATCCCGCTGCTGCCGATGTTCGTCATCTTCTTCATCTCGGCGCTGGCGGAAACCAACCGTTCGCCCTTCGACCTGCCGGAAGGCGAGTCGGAACTGGTGGCCGGCTTCATGGTGGAATACAGCTCGGCCCCCTTCGCGCTCTTCTTCCTTGGCGAATACGCCAACATGATCCTGATGAGCGCGATGACCAGCATCCTGTTCCTGGGAGGCTGGCTGCCGCCGCTGCCGTTCGCGCCCTTCACCTGGGTGCCCGGCCCGATCTGGTTCGCCCTGAAGATCGCCTTCTGCCTGTTCGTCTATGTGTGGGTCCGCGCAACCATGCCGCGCTACCGCTACGACCAGCTGATGCGTCTGGGGTGGAAGGTGTTCCTGCCGTTCTCGCTGCTGTGGGTCGTGCTGACGGCCGGTGTGCTGGTGACGTTCGGCTGGCTGCCGAAGTGACCGGCGCCTGAACGGACCATCGGATCGAGTTTCAAAGAGAAAGCGCGGGCGTCACCCGGAACGGGGCGCCCGCTAGGAAGGAGACGAAGAGGCCATGGCGTTCCTCGATCGTGCGGCGCGCAGCCTGTTCCTGACCGAACTGTTGGGCGGCCTCGGGCTCACCCTGCGCTACATGTTCAAGCCCAAGGTGACCCTGAACTACCCGTTCGAAAAGGGCCCCATCAGCCCCCGCTTCCGCGGCGAGCACGTCCTGCGCCGGTATCCCGGCGGCGAGGAGCGCTGCATTGCCTGCAAGCTGTGCGAGGCGGTGTGTCCGGCCCTGGCCATCACCATCGAGGCCGAACCGCGTGAGGACGGCAGCCGCCGCACCACGCGCTACGACATCGACATGACGAAGTGTATCTACTGCGGCTATTGCCAGGAGGCTTGCCCGGTGGACGCCATCGTCATGGGTCCGAACTTCGAGTTCTCCACCGAGAACCGTGAAGAGCTTTTCTACAACAAGCAGAAGCTGCTGGCGAACGGCGACCGCTGGGAAGCGGAAATCGCCCAGAACCTCGCGGCCGAGGCGCCGTACCGGTAAGTCGTTGCAGTGCGGTAAGCGGAAACGGGGATAACGATGATTGTTCAAGGCATCGCCTTCTACGTCTTTGCCGCGCTGCTGGTGGCCTCCGGTGTGATGGTCATCTCGGCGCGGAATCCGGTTCATTCGGTCCTTTATCTGGTCCTGGCCTTTTTCCAGGCCGCCGGCCTGTGCGTGCTGCTCGGGGCCGAGTTCATCGCGATGATCCTGGTGATCGTCTATGTGGGCGCGGTCGCGGTGCTGTTCCTGTTCGTGGTGATGATGCTCGACATCAACTTCCGCGAACTGCGGGCGGGCGCGTTGCAGTATCTGCCGATCGGCGGGCTGATCGGCCTCATCCTGCTGGCCGAACTGGCCGCCGTGCTCGGTGGCTGGATCATCGCGCCGGCCGCGGAGAAGGCCGCCTCGGCGCCGATGGCGGCGATGAGCGGTGCGACCAACACCGAGCAGCTCGGCCAGCTCATCTACACCCACTACGTCTATCTGTTCCAGGCGTCGGGCCTCGTGCTGCTGATCGCCATGATCGGCGCCATCGTCCTGACCCTGCGTCAGCGCGAGGGTGTCCGGAAGCAGAACGTCGGCTCCCAGCTCGCCCGTCGGCGCGAGGACGTGGTCGCCATCCGCAAGGTGCCGACCGGGGAGGGCGTGTGATCATGGAAATCGGTCTCGGGCATTATCTGACGGTCTCGGCCATCATCTTCACGCTCGGCGTCCTCGGCATCTTCCTCAACCGGAAGAACGTCATCATCATCCTGATGTCGATCGAGATGATGCTGCTCGCCGTGAACCTGAATCTGGTGTCGTTCTCGGTCTTCCTGAACGATCTGGTCGGGCAGGTCTTCTCCATGATCATCCTGACCGTCGCCGCCGCCGAGGCGGCCATCGGTCTCGCCATCCTGGTGGTGTATTTCCGCAACCGCGGCTCCATCCGGGTCGAAGACATCAATCTGATGAGGGGCTAAGGCAGCGCCATGGAAGTCCTTGTCGTATTCCTCCCGCTCCTGGCGTTCCTCGTCGCGGGTTCCATCGCCCTGTTCGGCGGGCCGAAGGCGGAGCCGGCGCACGCCGGCGGTCACGGCCACCACGATCGTCATGGGCATGACCACGGTCATGGCCACGACGCCCATGCGCACGCCCATGACGAGCATGACGACGACGGCCACGACGACCATCACGTCGTCGCCGGGCCGCCCACCGCGGGCGATCGCGCCGCGCAGTTCGTCACCGCTGGTGCCGTCCTGCTCTCCGCGCTTCTGTCCTGGGTGCTGTTCTTCGACGTCGCCGTCGGCGGCCATCCCCGCACGATCGAGCTGATGAGCTGGATTCGCAGCGGCGGCCTGGACGTGTCCTGGGCGCTGCGCGTCGACCAGCTGACCGCGGTCATGCTGGTGGTGGTCAACACCGTGTCCGCGATGGTGCACGTCTACTCGATCGGCTACATGGCCGAGGACCCGCAGAAGCCGCGCTTCATGGGCTACCTGTCGCTGTTCACCTTCGCCATGCTGATGCTGGTGACGGCCGACAACCTCGTGCAGCTCTTCTTCGGCTGGGAAGGCGTGGGTCTCGCCTCTTACCTGCTCATCAACTTCTGGTACGAGAAGCCCTCGGCCAACAACGCGGCGATCAAGGCCTTCCTGGTCAACCGTGTCGGCGACTTTGGCTTCGTGCTCGGCATCTTCGCGATCTTCGTGCTGACGGGTTCCGTCCAGTTCGACGCGATCTTCGCCAAGGCGCCGGAACTGGTCGGGCAGAAGCTCCATTTCCTCAGCTGGAACTTCGATGCGCTGACCGTCACCTGCCTGCTGCTCTTCATCGGCGCCATGGGCAAGTCGGCCCAGCTCGGCCTGCACACCTGGCTGCCGGACGCCATGGAAGGCCCGACGCCGGTGTCGGCGCTCATCCATGCGGCCACCATGGTGACCGCCGGCGTCTTCATGGTCTGCCGCCTGTCCCCGGTCTTCGAGTACGCCCCGACGGCGCTGGAGATCGTGGCCGTGGTCGGCGCCCTGACGGCCTTCGTCGCGGCGACCATCGGTTTCACCCAGTTCGACATCAAGCGCGTCATCGCCTATTCGACCATGAGCCAGCTCGGCTACATGTTCTTCGCCGCCGGCGTCTCCGCCTACGGTGCGGCGATGTTCCACCTGTTCACGCACGCCTTCTTCAAGGCCCTGCTGTTCCTCGGCGCCGGTTCGGTGATCCATGCCCTGCATCATGAGCAGGACATGCGCAACATGGGCGGCGTCTGGCGGAAGATTCCCTTCACCTACGCGGTGATGTGGATCGGCAATCTCGCGCTCGCCGGTCTGCCCTTCTTCGCCGGTTACTACTCCAAGGACATGATCCTGGAGGCGGCCTTCGCCTCGGCCAGCCCGGTCGGCAAGCTCGCCTTCGCGCTCGGCATCGCCGCAGCCCTGCTGACGGCCTTCTACTCCTGGCGCCTGCTGTTCATGACCTTCCACGGCAAGCCGCGGATGGAGAAGTCGGTCTTCGACCACGCCCATGAATCGCCGATCGTCATGCTGATCCCGCTGGGCGTTCTGGCGCTGGGCGCTCTGTTCGCCGGCTTCGGCTTCCACGAGCTGTTCATCGGCCACAGCATGGAGCACTTCTGGGGCAAGACGATCCTGGTGCTGGCGGACAACAACAGCATCGAGGCGGCCCACCACCACACCCCGGGCTGGGTCAAGCTGGCTCCGCTGGTCGTCGGACTGATCGGCATCGCGCTCGCCTACATCATGTACATGGCGATGCCGGGGCTGCCGACGAAGGTGGCCACCACGTTCCGTGGCGTGCACCAGTTCCTGTACAACAAGTGGTACTTTGACGAGCTGTACGACCGTCTGTTCGTGCGCTCGGCCAAGTATCTGGGCTACGGCCTGTGGAAATCCGGCGACGGCGCCGTGATCGACGGTGTCGGTCCGGACGGTATCGCCGCCGCCACCCGCGACGTCGCGGCGCGCGCCAGCCGCCTCCAGTCCGGCTACGTCTATCACTACGCCTTCGCGATGGTGATCGGTGTGGTCCTGCTGGTCGCCTGGCTCTCGGTGTTCGGTTGAGCGGTTTGAAGGGGAACAAGAACAATGGCTAGCTGGCCGCTCCTGTCGTTCACGACCTTCCTGCCGCTGGCCGGTGTGGCGCTGATCCTGCTGTTCTGCAGAGGCAACACACCGGATGTGGTTCGGAACGTCCGTTACGTCGCGCTTTGGACGACGGTCATCACCTTCGTCCTGTCGCTGTTCATCTGGTTCAACTTCGACCCGCGCAACCCGGGCTACCAGCTCGTGGAGAAGGCGGAGTGGATTCCCGAGTTCGGGATCTCCTACCACATGGGCGTGGACGGCATTTCGATGCTGTTCGTCATTCTCTCCACCTTCCTGATGCCGCTCTGCATCCTCTCCTCCTGGGAGGCGGTGCAGACGCGGGTGAAGGAATACATGATCGCCTTCCTCGTGCTGGAAACCCTCATGGTGGGGATGTTCTGCGCGCTGGATTTCGTCCTCTTCTACATGTTCTTCGAGGGCGTGCTGATCCCGATGTTCCTGATCATCGGTGTCTGGGGCGGTGCGCGGCGCGTCTACGCGGCGTTCAAGTTCTTCCTCTACACGCTGCTCGGCTCGGTCCTGATGCTGCTGGCCATCCTGGCCATGTACTTCGCGGCCGGCACGACGGACATCCCGACGATCACGGCGACCCATTTCCCGCGCAACATGCAGCTCTGGCTGTGGCTGGCCTTCTTCGCCTCCTTCGCGGTGAAGGTGCCGATGTGGCCGGTGCACACATGGCTCCCCGACGCCCACGTCGAGGCGCCGACCGCCGGTTCGGTCATCCTGGCCGGCGTGCTGCTGAAGATGGGCGGCTACGGCTTCCTGCGCTTCAACATCCCGATGCTGCCGGAGGCGACCGAGTATTTCGCTCCGCTGGTCTACACGCTGTCGATCGTCGCGGTGATCTACACCTCCCTCGTCGCCCTGGCGCAGGAGGACATGAAGAAGCTGATCGCCTATTCCTCCGTCGCCCACATGGGCTTCGTCACCATCGGCATGTTCGCGCTGAACCAGCAGGGCATCGAGGGCTCGATCTTCACGATGCTGTCGCACGGCATCGTCTCGGGCGCGCTCTTCCTCTGCGTCGGCGTGGTCTATGACCGGCTGCACACCCGCGAGATCGCCCGCTACGGCGGCCTTGTGAAGAACATGCCGAAATACGCGGTGGTCTTCCTGTTCATGACCATGGCCTCGGTCGGCCTGCCGGGCACCTCCGGCTTCGTCGGCGAATTCCTGGTCCTGCTCGGCGCCTTCCGTGACAACACCTGGGTCGCCTTCCTGGCCGCCACCGGCATGGTTCTGGGCGCCGCCTACGCGCTGTGGCTGTTCCGCCGCGTCGTGTACGGCAAGCTGGACAAGCCGGACGTCCGCGCGATGTTCGACCTGAACACCCGCGAGGTCGCCATCTTCCTGCCGCTGATCGCCGTGGTGCTGTGGATGGGTGTCTACCCGAACACCTTCCTGAACGTCACTTCGGCGTCGGTCGGGCAGCTGATCCAGACCTACCAGACCAAGCTGGCCGCCGCTCAGGGCGGGGCCGACGTCTCCGTCGCCGCGCGCTAGAGGTTCCGACATGACCGCTGTGTTTCCCGACATCTGGCCGGCCCTGCCGGAAATCTTCCTCGCCTGCGCCGGCATGGCTTTGCTGCTGATCGGCGTGTTCCGCGGCGACGGCTTCACGCGCCCCATCGGCTACATGACGATGGTGGCGCTGCTGCTGGCCGCGATCCTGACCATGGGCTACGGCACCGGCCGGGTCGTCACCTTCAACGGCCTCTTCGTGATGGACGCCTTCGGCGTCTTCATGAAGGTGCTGATCCTCGTCGCCGCCTCGCTGTCGGTCCTGCTCGCGCTCGGCTTCAACGAGCGCGAGAAGATGGCCCGGTTCGAGTTCCCGGTGCTGATGCTCTTTGCCACGCTCGGCATGCTGATGATGGTGTCGGCCAACGACCTCATCTCGCTGTATGTCGGTCTGGAGACGCAGAGCCTCGCGCTCTACGTCATCGCCGCCTTCCGCCGCGACAGCGCCAAGTCGTCCGAAGCGGGCCTGAAGTACTTCGTGCTCGGCTCGCTCTCCTCGGGCATGCTGCTGTACGGCGCCTCGATGGTGTACGGCTTCGCCGGCACGACCTCCTTCGACAAGATCGCGGCCCTGTTCGCCGGCGGCGCGCATCCGTCGGTGGGCGTCATCATTGGCCTGGTCTTCGTGACCGCCGGCCTCGCCTTCAAGATCTCCGCCGTGCCGTTCCACATGTGGACGCCGGACGTCTACGAGGGCGCGCCGACCCCGGTCACGGCCTTCTTCGCCGCCGCCCCGAAGGTCGCCGCCATCGCGCTGTTCACCCGCCTGCTGATCGAGCCGTTCGGTCATCTGGCCCACCAGTGGCAGCAGATCATCATCGTCAGCTCGATCCTCTCGATGTCGCTTGGCGCCTTCGCGGCGATCACCCAGAGCAATATCAAGCGCCTGATGGCCTACAGCTCCATCGGCCATGTCGGCTACGCCCTGGTCGGTCTCGCGTCCGGCACCCAGGAAGGCGTGCGTGGCGTTCTGATTTACATGGCGGTCTACGTCGTCATGAACATCGGCACCTTCGCGGTCATCCTGTGCATGAAGCAGCAGGGCCGCATGGTCGAGGAGATCAAGGACCTCGCCGGCCTGTCGCGCACCAACCCGATGCTGGCGGGCGCGATGGCGGTGTTCATGTTCTCCATGGCGGGCATCCCGCCGATGGCCGGCTTCTTCAGCAAGCTCTACGTCTTCCTCGCCGCCATCGAGGCGCAGCTCTACACGCTGGCGGTGATCGGCGTGCTGACCAGCGTCGTGGGCGCCTACTACTACCTGCGCATCATCAAGATCATGTACTTCGATGAGCCGGTTGAGGCCTTCGACAAGATCGGCGACGATGGGATGACCGGCATCCTGATCGCCACCGGCCTGTTCACACTGCTGTTCTTCGTGGTTCCGGCGCCGATCCTGAACTACGCGGCGGCGGCGGCGGCCTCGCTGTTCGCCGGATGACGGCAGACAACGAAGCGGAGGCGGCGCGTCTGCGCCTGCCTCCGGGCTTCCGGGTGATGGCCTTCGACTCCGTCGGCAGCACGAACGACGAGGCGAAGGCCTTCGCGCGTTCAGGAGCCGCCGAAGGCACCGTCGTCTGGGCGAAGCGGCAGGAGTCCGGCCGTGGCCGCCGCGGCCGGGCCTGGACCTCGCCGGAAGGCAATCTCTACAGCTCGACCATTCTGCGCCCCTCGCGTCCGCCGGCCGAGGTGGCGCAGATTTCGTTCGTGGCGGCGCTCGCCATCGCCGACACCGCCGCGTCCGTCCTCCCCGATCCCGACGGCGTGCGCTGCAAATGGCCGAACGATGTTCTGGTTCATGGTCGCAAGCTGTCCGGCATCCTGCTCGAGTCGGAGGCCGCGGCCGGGGGAGGTGTCTCCTGGCTGGTGCTCGGCGTCGGCATCAACCTGCGGCATTTCCCCGAGGGCACCGACTATGCCGCCACGTCGCTGACGGCCGAGGGCGCCCCGGCGCTCCAACCGGCGGCCCTTCTCGAAATCTATGCGGGGCAGTTGGCCCGCTGGTACGGCGTCTGGACCGAGCATGGCTTCGGCCCCGTGCGCGACGCCTGGCTGACGCGGGCGCAGGGTCTGGGCGAGCCCATCGTCGTCCGCCTGCCGGACCGCACATTGACCGGCACCTTCGCCGATCTGGACAGCGACGGCGTTCTGTTGCTTGATCGGGATGACGGGGCGGGGCGCCAGCGCATCGCCGCCGGAGACGTGTTTTTCCCACCCGCGGTGGAGACCTGAAAGATGCTGCTCGCCATCGACGCCGGAAACACCAACGTGGTGTTCGCGATCTATGAAGGCGACCAACAGCGCGGCCTGTGGCGCACGGCCACCGACAAGAAGCGCACCGCCGACGAATACATGGTGTGGCTGACCCACCTGATGGCGCTGAAGGGCATGGGCCCGGCGGACATCGACAGCACCATCATCGCCAGCGTGGTGCCCGGCGCCACCTTCAACCTCAAGCGGCTGTGCAAGGACCATTTCGGCTGCGAGCCGCTGGTCGTCGGGCAACCGGACGTCGACCTCGGCACCCGCGCGCTGGTGGACCGGCCGGACGAGGTCGGCGCCGACCGTCTGGTCAACACGGTGGCGGCGGCGGCCACCTACAAGACACCGCTGATCGTCATCGACTTCGGCACCGCGACGACCTTCGACGTGGTGGACCGCGACGGCAACTACCGCGGCGGCGTCATCGCTCCCGGTCTGAACCTGTCGCTGGAAGCGCTGCAGATGGCGGCGAGCAAGCTGCCCCGCGTGGAGATCCAGCAGCCGGGCCACGTCATCGGCACCAACACCGTTGAATGCATGCAGTCCGGTGTCTTCTGGGGCTATGTCGGCCTGATCGAAGGGTTGGTCAACCGCATCCGGGCGGAGTACGGCGAGCCGATGACGGTCGTCGCGACCGGAGGGCTGGGTGTGCTTTTCGCCAAGGCAACCCATGTAATCGAACACACCGACGGCGAACTCACGCTGCGCGGCCTCCTCCTGATCCACAAGCGCAACACGGCCCAATGACCCAACCCGACTCCGCTCCCTCCGTCCACCCGGTCGAGGGAGACGGCGACCTGTTCGCTCCCGAGGACGATGCGCTCTACTTCCTGCCGCTGGGCGGTTCGGGCGAGATCGGCATGAACCTCAACCTCTACGGCCATCGCGGCAAGTGGTTGATGGTGGATCTCGGCATCTCCTTCGCGGACGACACGATGCCGGGGCTGGACGTGATCATGCCGGACCCCGCCTTCATCGCGGAGCGCCGGCACGACCTCGTGGGCATCGTGGTGACGCACGCGCATGAGGATCACCTCGGGGCCATCCAATATCTGTGGCCGCAGCTCCGCGTTCCCGTCTACTGCACGCCCTTCACCGCCGCCGTCCTGCGCGCCAAGCTGCATGAGCGCGGGCTGTCCGGGGTGGTGCCGGTCCATGAGGTGGCGCTGGGCAGCACCATCGAGGTCGGCCCCTTTTCCGTCGAGTATGTGACGGTCACCCACTCCATCCCCGAGCCGAACGCCCTGGCGATCCGCACCGCCGCCGGCACCGTGCTGCACACCGGCGACTGGAAGCTCGACCCCGAACCGCTGGTCGGGAAGGCCGCCGACGAGGAGCGGCTGCGCGCCATCGGCGACGAGGGTGTGCTGGCGCTGGTCGGCGACAGCACCAACGCGCTGGTGCCCGGCAGCTCCGGGTCGGAAGCGGGCGTGCGCAAGACGCTGACCGAACTGATCGGGCAGTTTCCGGACGTGCGCGTCGCGGTGAGCTGCTTCGCCACCAACGTCGCGCGGCTGGAGAGCATCGCCCATGCCGCGGCGGCGCACGGGCGCCACGTCGCCCTGGTCGGACGCTCGATGTGGCGCATCAACGAAGCGGCGCGCTCCAACGGTTACCTCGCCGATGTGCCGGCCTTCCTGACCGAGCATGACGCCAACTACGTGCCGCGCGACAAGCTGGTGCTGGCCTGCACGGGCAGCCAAGGGGAGCCGCGTTCGGCGCTCGCCCGCATCGCGTCGGACGATCATCCCCAGGTGTCGCTGCAGCGCGGCGACGTGGTGGTCTTCTCCTCCCGCGAGATTCCGGGGAACGAGCGGGCGATCGGCCGCATGCAGAACCTGCTGGTCGGGCAGGGTATCCGCATCGTCACCGCCGACGAGGCGCCGGTCCATGTGTCCGGCCATCCGGCGCAGGACGAGCTGGTCCGCATGTATCAGTGGGTGCGCCCGCGCATCGCCGTGCCGGTCCACGGCGAGCAGCGCCACCAGCTGGAGCACGCCAAGCTGGCCCGCGCCTGCCAAGTGCCGGAGGCGCTGGTCCCCGGCAACGGTGACCTGATCCGGCTGGGACCCGACGCGCCGCCGCGGGTGGTGGCCCAGGTCCGCTCCGGCCGTATGGCGCTGGATGGAAAGCGGCTGATTCCGCTGGACACCGGGCTGATGCGAGCGCGCCACCGGATGGTCCACAACGGCGCCGCCGTCGTCACGCTGGTGATGAACGGCAAGGGCGAGCTGGTGACCGCGCCGCAGATCGCGGTGATGGGGCTGCTGGACGACTCGGCGGACCGCGACATGCTGCTCGACGTGGTGGACGCGGTGCGCGAAGCCGTCGCCGAGATGCCGAAGTCGGCCCGCGCCGACGATGAGCAGGTGCGCGCCGCCGCCCGGATCGCCGTCCGCCGCTGCTTCAACGCGACGCACGGCAAGAAGCCGGTGACCGACGTGCATCTCGTTCGTGTATAAGCGTTTCCGACTTTACGCCATTCGGGAGGACCCATGATCGGGAAGCTGAACCATGTCGCCATCGTCGTGCCGGATCTGACGACGGCGACGGCGCTCTACCGCGACACGCTGGGCGCCGCGGTGTCCCAGCCGGTGGACCTGCCGCCGCACGGCGTCACCGTCGTCTTCGTCACACTGCCCAACACGAAGATCGAGCTGCTCCATCCCTTCGGCGAGACATCGCCGATCGCCGGCTTCCTGGAGAAGAATCCGTCTGGCGGCATCCATCACATCTGCTACGAGGTGGACGACATCCTGGCCGCCCGCGACCGGCTGAAGGCGCAGGGCGCCCGCGTGCTGGGCGACGGCGAGCCGAAGATCGGGGCCCACGACAAGCCGGTTCTGTTCCTGCACCCCAAGGACTTCTGTGGGACCTTGGTCGAGCTGGAGCAGGCCTAGGCCGAAGGGAGGCATGCCATGGGCTGGGTGACGGGCATCAGCGTCTATGTGGTCGTCTGGTGGGTGGTGCTGTTCGCGGTGCTGCCCTGGGGCGTGCGCACCCCGGCCCGGCCCGAGCGGGGCATGGCGAGCAGCGCGCCCGAACGCCCGCGCATCCTCCTGAAGTTCGCCGCCACGACGCTGGTCGCGGCGGTGGTCTGGCTGGTCATCTTCGCCATCGTGCAATCGGACCTGATTTCCTTCCGCGAGATGGCCAAGCCGCACTGATCCCACTCCCGGATGGAGCCTTCGCGTGAGCCTGACCTATTGCGACGCGGCGCCCGGCCACGCGCATCACGGCCCCTACCACGACACCGAGTACGGGTTTCCCAGCGCCGACGACCGGGTGCTGTTCGAACGGCTGATTCTGGAAATCAATCAGGCGGGCCTGTCCTGGCTGACCATCCTGAAGAAGCGCGCGGCCTTCCGCGCCGCCTTCGATGGTTTCGACATCGACCGCGTCGCCGCCTATGGCGAGGCGGAGCGGGAACGGCTGCTCGCCGATCCGGGCATCATCCGCAATCGGCTGAAGGTCGACGCCGCCATCGAGAACGCGCGGCGGATCATCGCCCTGCGCGCTTCACACGGATCCTTCGACGGCTGGCTGCGAGCTCATCATCCCTTGAGCAAGGCGGATTGGGTCCGGCTGTTCAAGCGCACCTTCCGCTTCACCGGCGGCGAGATCACCGGCGAGTTTCTGATGAGTCTCGGCTATCTGCCGGGCGCGCATCAGGCCCACTGCCCGGTCTGGTCCGACGTCGCCGCTCTCGATCCGCCCTGGATGGCCGCCGTTCGGCAGGGGTTTGCAGGATATGACGCCCACAAATCAGGCATATCGCAGCCTATGGCGTAATCAACCGCCTATGTCTTGGGCGAATTCTGCGAATTCTTCGCTGACGACTTGCGTTAGTCCAAATTCCGTCTTGTCATCGGGTGGTGCCGGGTTCAATGTACTTTTTGTGACGAGAGGGGTTCTTCCCTCTTTTCCGACGCCTGGTGGCGATTCCTCCCTAAACCTCGGGCCGCGCCGCGATCGCCGCGCGGTCCTTTTTTCGTCCCGGTCCGCTCACGATGCCGGCGCGCGTTCGTCCGTAGGCAGACGGAACGTTGTGCTTTGGTACAGAATGAATTAACCCTTTATCGGCTATAGCTGATCCACTGTGCAGGAAGCGGGCGAGCGTCCGTTCCGACTTTGGATTCAAGCGCGTCGGCATTCGCAGCCGGGATTGCGACCGTCAGCGGGGAGAACGATGTCGAGGCGCCGATGACCGCGGGTGATAACGAGAAATTCGAGCAGTTCGCGGCCATTCTGACCACCGAACTGCTCGACCGCACTCGCAAGAGTCTTGAACTGCTGACCCCCGAAGAGCAGCCGGCGGCCAAGCTCCCTTTTGCGCTGACCCCGTCCTTCCAGGAAATCTACGCCGAACTGGTGCGCGTCGGGATCTTCCCGGTGCTGCTCAGCCGCCGCCCGGTGCGGGCCATCGTCGGCGACGTGGATTGGCCGCGGGATGGGCGCGACTATCTCCTGACCGTTCTCGACGACCGCTCCAACGCCGTCTTCACCGCCTGGGACTACGCCTGGGATGCGCTGTGGGACGAGCGGAAGGTGGGGGCGGACAGCGGGGCGTCGGCGCCGGCCAAGAAGAAGGGCTTCTTCGCATCCCTGTTCGGCAGGAAGGCCAAGCCGGAGACGAAGACCGCCGAGCAAAGCGGGGAGGGGGACGTCATGGCGGGCCTCTACACCATGCTGAACGAGCAGGCGGAGCGGCGCGGTTACCTGCCGCTGTTCCATGACGACATCAAGGTGCTGAAGGGTCTGGTTCGCGTGAAGCCGGCGCGCATCTTCAAGGCCTGGAAGGAGATCAACCAGTACCATCACCAGGAATTCTACCTGTCGGGCCAGGACCAGGCCAAACCGGGGGTAACCTCGGAATGCCTGCAGAAATGGCATTACAACCTGCCGGACCGGATCGGCGAATTCCTGGTTCTGAAGGCGGCCGTGGATATGGAATTCGTGAACAAGCCCTTCCTCGGCAAGTATATCCGGCAGTCGGCCCGCACCCAGGAGGAGGCCGAGAAGGGCATGCCCTATCTCGCCACCTATTGGAAATCCATGAACCAGTCCGCCGCCGCCCAAGGCTGAGGTCGTCCATGATGCACCGCTCCGCCCTGTTGCTCGCCGCCACCCTGTCGGCGCTTTCCGGCGGGGCCGCGGCACAGCCGATCGACCTGTCGGCCTGCCAATTCCTGACGGCGCATCGCCCGGCGGCGGGGGTGGACCACACGCCGGGCGTGGACGTGAACGGCAAGGCGGTGGCCCCCGCCGACCTGCCGGGTTCGGCCGGCGCCGCGCCTCCGCTGGAGCGGTTCGACATCCCGGTGACCGTGGATTTCGCGCGCCGCATGGGCTTCCCGGTGCCGCAGGGTGGGGCGGCGCCGGGCGTCGAGGTCGGCTATCTGACCTGGTACGCCAACCGGCTCTACTTCAATGGCCAGCCCATCGGCGCGCCGAGCGAGGCGGAGGTCTACGCCTATTGCCGCACCGTCCGATAGGCCGGTCCGCCCTTCGTTGCACGCCGTGACGATGGACAAGCGCGCGGTGGCTTCCTAAAGTCCCTGTCCCTGTTGCGGCCCGGCGCACCGCCGGACGAATCCCCTCGAAACCGAGAGCAGAGCCATGCGGCTGTCCACCTTCTTCCTGCCGACCCTCAAGGAGACCCCGACCGAGGCGCAGATCGTCTCGCACCGCCTGATGCTGCGGGCCGGGATGATCCGCCAGACCAGCGCCGGCATCTACGCCTGGCTGCCGCTGGGCCACCGGGTCCTGAAGAAGATCGAGCAGATCGTCCGCGAGGAGCAGGACGCCGCCGGCGCCCAGGAACTGCTGATGCCGACCATCCAGTCGGCGGAGCTGTGGAAGGAAAGCGGCCGCTACGACGATTACGGCAAGGAGATGCTGCGCATCACCGACCGTCACGACCGCGAGATGCTGTTCGGTCCCACGAACGAGGAGATGATCACCGACATCTTCCGCGCCTTCGTGAAGAGCTACCGCCAGCTTCCGCTGAACCTCTACCACATCCAGTGGAAGTTCCGGGACGAGATCCGCCCCCGTTTCGGCGTGATGCGCGGGCGCGAGTTCCTGATGAAGGACGCCTACAGCTTCGACATCGACCCGGCCAGCGCCCGGCGCTCCTACCAGAAGATGTTCCTGGCCTATCTGCGCACCTTCGCCCGCATGGGTCTGAAGGCGATCCCGATGCGCGCCGACACCGGCCCCATCGGCGGCGACCTGAGCCACGAGTTCATCATCCTGGCCGAGACCGGCGAGAGCGGCGTCTTCTGCCACAAGGACTGGCTGACCCTCGACGTCCTTCAGAACGCGCCGGGCTTCGACGACGATCTCCAGCCCTTCTTCGACACTTACACCTCGATCTACGCGGCGACCGACGAGAAGCACGAGCCGGGCAACTGCCCGGTTGCGGAGTCGGATCTGGTCTCGGCCCGCGGCATCGAGGTCGGCCACATCTTCAACTTCGGCACCAAATACTCGAAGCCGATGAACGCCGTCGTCGCCGGTCCGGGCGGCGAGCCGGTTCCGGTCGAGATGGGGTCCTACGGCATCGGCGTGTCGCGCCTGATGGGCGCCATCATCGAGGCCAGCCACGACGACAACGGCATCATCTGGCCGGACGCCGTGGCGCCCTTCAACGTCGGCCTCGTCAACCTGAAGGTCGGCGACGCGGACACGGACCGCGTCTGCCAGGAGCTGTACTACAAGCTCCGCGCCAACGGGATGGAGGTGCTGTACGACGACCGCGACGAGCGTCCGGGCGTGAAGTTCGCCGATATGGACCTGATCGGCCTGCCCTGGCAGCTCGTCGTCGGGCCGCGCGGCCTGAAGAACGGCGTGGTCGAGCTGAAGCGCCGTGCCACCGGCGAGAAGCAGGAGCTGTCGGTGGAAAGCGCGCTGGAGAAGCTCTCGGCGTAACACCGTGGGGCGGGGGAGCGGGCGCCTTGGAAGGTCGCCCTTTTCCTGCCACGGTTAAGCACTTATGTTGCGGGGCGGCGGACTGGTTGCGGTCCGCCGCCTTTGCTTTTGCCGGGCCTCCGTCGCCCGCCTTTCGCTCATCGGGAGCCGCATGATCTTCTCCGCCTTCGAACGCATGGTCGCGATGCGCTATCTGCGGGCGCGCCGCCAGGAAGGGTTCATCTCGGTCATCGCGGGTTTCTCGCTGCTGGGCATCGCGCTCGGCGTGGCGACGCTCATCATCGTGATGTCGGTGATGAACGGCTTCCGGGCGGAGCTTCTGGGCCGCGTGCTCGGCCTGAACGGCCATCTGAACGTCTACAGCGCGCGCGGCGGCCCCTTGCCCGACTACGACCCGCTGGTGCAGCGCCTCCAGGGCGTGCCCGGCGTCGTCGGGGTGACGCCGACGGTGGAAGGGCAAGCGCTGGTGTCGGTGCGCGGGGTCGCTTCCGGCGCGGTGGTGCGCGGCGTGCGGCCGGAGGATTTCCGGGTGCGCCCGACGCTGTCCCGCAACATCGTGCGCGGCACGGTGGAGGCCTTCGGCGAGGACAACATCGCCATCGGCATCCGCATGGCGCAGCGGCTGGGGCTGGCGGTCGGCGACCAGATGACCCTGATCGCGCCGCAGGGCAACGTCACCGCCTTCGGCACCGTGCCGCGGATGCGCAGCTTCACCATCGGCGCCGTGTTCGACGTCGGCATGTTCGAATACGACAACAGCTTCATCTTCCTGCCCCTGCCGGAGGCGCAGGCCTTCTTCCGCACCGGCGAGGCGGTGACCTCGTTGGAGGTCTTCGTCAGCGACCCGACCCAGATCCGCGCGGCGCGCGACGCCATCCAGTCGGCGGTGGCCGGGGTGGGGCGGGTGGTCGACTGGCAGCAGTCGAACGCCAGCTTCTTCACGGCGCTCCAGGTCGAGCGCAACGTGATGTTCCTGATCCTGTCGCTGATCATCACGGTGGCCGCCTTCAACATCATCTCCAGCCTGATCATGCTGGTGAAGGACAAGGGACGGGACATCGCCATCCTGCGCACCATGGGCGCCACGCGCGGCATGATCATGCGCATCTTCTTCCTGTCCGGCGCCTCGGTGGGGGTGGCGGGGACGCTGCTGGGGGTGGCCCTGGGCGTGTCCTTCGCCCTGAACATCGAGACGATCCGCCAGGGCATCCAGGCGCTGACCGGCACCAACCTGTTCAACGCCGAGATCTATTTCCTGTCGCAGCTGCCGGCGAAGATCGACTGGTCGGAGGTGGTCCAGGTCACCCTGATGGCGCTGGGCCTGTCCTTCGCCGCCACCGTCTACCCGTCCTGGCGGGCGGCCCGTCTCGATCCGGTGGAGGCCCTGCGCTATGAGTGAGCCGATGCTGGAACTGTCGGGGATCGTCCGCACCTTCGAGCAGGCGGGGACGGAGCTTCAGGTGCTGCGCGGGGCGGAGTTGACCGTCCATGCCGGGGAGCTGGTCGCTCTGGTCGGCCCCTCGGGCGCCGGCAAATCGACCCTGCTGCACATCGCCGGCCTGCTTGAGCGGCCGACCGCCGGCACCGTGCGGATAGCCGGGACCGACGTGTCGGCCCTGGACGACGGGAAGCGGACGGAGGTGCGCCGCCGCTCGGTCGGCTTCGTCTACCAGTTCCACCACCTGCTGCCGGAATTCTCCGCGCTGGAGAACATCGTGCTGCCGCAGATGATCAACGGCGTGTCCAAGCGCACCGCCCGCGAGCGCGCCCTGGAACTGCTGCGCATGGTTGGGCTGGAGCCGCGCGCCGGCCACCGTCCGGCCCGCCTGTCGGGCGGCGAGCAGCAGCGGGTCGCCATCGCCCGCGCTCTGGCCAACGGCCCCGGCCTGCTGATCGCCGACGAACCGACGGGCAACCTCGACCCGCACACGGCGGAGGGGGTCTTCGCCATGCTGACCTCCATCGTCCGGCAGGCCCGCGTCGGCGCCCTGATCGCCACCCACAACCTGGAGCTTGCGAACCGCATGGACCGGGTGCTGGAAATGAGCGATGGGGTCCTCGTCGAACACACGAGGGTTTGATCGGCTTCACGGCGCGGCCGCGCAACCGGCCAAACCGCGTAAGAGTGGCATCGCCGTTCGGCGGATTGGTGATCGGCGCGTCCTGGGGCAGACTTCGCGCAACCCAACAAGGAGGGACCGGAGTCCATGGATCAGAAGATCATCGATCTGTACGACGAGTACACCCACCGGCCGCTGCCGCGCCGCGTCTTCCTGGAGCGGTTGGCGGTTCTGGCGGGCAGCGCGGCGGCCATTCCGGCGATCCTCTCCCAGATCGAGCCGAACTACGCGCTGGCCGCCGAAGTGCCGGAGGACGACAGCCGAATCGCAACGGAACGGGTCACCTTCCAGGGCGCGACCGGCGACGTCCGCGCCTACCGGGCCCGCCCGAAGCTGACCGAGCAGTCGCCGGCGGTGGTGGTGATCCATGAGAATCGCGGCCTCAATCCCTACATCGAGGACGTGACGCGGCGGCTGGCGGTGGCCGGCTTCGTGGCCATGGCGCCGGACCTGCTGTCCCCGCTGGGCGGCACCCCGCAGGACCCCGACCGTGCCCGCGAGATGATCGGCCGGCTCGACCCCGACAAGACGGTGAACGACCTGATCGCCGCGATGAGCGACCTCATGGCCTACCGCTATTCGAACGCCAAGGTGGGGGCCATCGGCTTCTGCTGGGGCGGCGGCATGACCAACCGGCTGGCCATCAAGGCGCCGGACCTCAGGGCGGGCGTTGTCTTCTACGGACCGGCGCCGGACCCGACGCTGGTCACCACGATCAAGTCGCCGCTTCAGCTCCACTACGCCGGGCTGGACAACAACGTGAACGCCAAGATCCCGGCCTATGAAGAGGCCTTGAAGAAGGGCGGCAAGTCCTACGAACTCTTCATGTACGAAAACGTGAACCACGCCTTCCACAACGACACGTCGGCGGAGCGCTACAACAAGGACGCGGCGGACCTCGCCTGGACCCGGTCCGTGGAGTTTCTGAAGAAGAACCTGACCTGAGCGGTCATGGCCGGTGGGTGGCGGGCCGTGCGGAGGGCAGCTTCAGCACGGCCACCGCCAGCCCGGCGAGGACCAGAAGCGCGCCGGCCATCTTCAGCGGCGTGAAGCTCTCCCCCAGGAACAGCGCGCTCGAACTCATGCCGAAGACCGGCACCAGCAGCGAGAAGGGCGCCACCAGGCTCGCCGGGTAATGGCGCAGCAGGAAACCCCAGGCGGCGAAGCCGAACAGCGTTGCCCCGAAGGCGATGTAGGCCACCGCCCCGACGCCCAGCGGTGTCAGATGCGTCAGGGCCTGCCACGCCCGGTCCGGCCCCTCCAGCCCCAGCGACAGCAGCAGCAGCGGAATCGGCGGCACCACGCTGACCCACAGCATCATGCGGAACAGGTCCGGCGCCTTGGCCTGTTTCATCAGCAGATTCGCCACGCCCCAGGCCGCGGCGGCGGCGACGACCAGCCCCAGCCCGATCAGCGAATCGCCCGCCGGCATTTCCAGCGCGATCAGGCCAATTCCGGAGAAGGCCACCGCCATGCCCAGCACCTGCTTCGGTCCGGGCCGCTCACCCAGAACCGCCGCTGCGAACAGGGCGGTGAAGAAGGCCTGCGATTGCAGCACCAGCGACGACAGCCCCGCCGGCATGCCGATGTCCATCCCGACGAACAGGAGCGAGAACTTCACCACCCCCAGCACCATCCCGATGCCCAGAATGAAGCGCCAGGGCACCGGCGGGCCGCCGCGAACGCCCAGCACCACAAGCGGCAGCGCCGCTAGCGCGAAGCGCAGGGCGCAGAACAGGATCGGCGGGAAATCCGCGAGGCCGACCTTGATGGCGACGAAGTTGAAGCCCCAGATCGCCGCGACGGCGACGGCAAGGCCGATGTGAGCGGTGCGCATGGGAATGGAGGCTAGAGACGCACTGCCCGTCGGTCAATGCGGTGCCTGATGCACCCATCGCGGGTCAGACCTCCAAATCTCTTCACTTATCCGTATGCAGGATGCGGCACTCGTCCAACGCGGCCAGCGCCCAGGAGGACCCGCCCAGATTCACGTCGCCGATGTCCGTTCCGCCGCCGTCCCCTTGTAGGGTCACCGCACGCGACCGCATGAAGGGCTCGAACAGATCCTCGTACTTCGGCAGCTCGACCGGAACCACCACGCCGCCGTCGGGCAGTGGGCTGGCGTCCAGCGCCATGGTCTCGCCGTCGGGGAAGATGGCGGTCAGGCGGCTGTCCGCTCCCTTGGCCTGGGCGTGCTGGTCGGCGTTGACCAGCATGGCCGCTCCCTTCGCCGTCGCCCGGAAGGAGAGGGGGGAGGAGTCGTCCGTCCGTGTGGCGTAGCAGTAGGCCGACCCGGTCTTGGTCGCCGGATGAGCCCGCACGACCCAGCCCTTGTTCTGCGCGACGACGCGCCCCGGCGCGTCGGACAGGGGCGAGGCGGGCGGTTCGGGCGGCGGCGGCCGGTGGGTCCGCTCCGCGGACGGTGCGGGCGCGCCGGTGGTCTGGCAAGCCGTGAGGAGCGTGGCCGCCAGCACCGCCAGGACGGCGCTGGAGCGGATGCGGCGCATGGAACGGGTCATTCTCGGATTGTGGCTCTGCCTCTTTCGATAGCACGAACACGCATGATCGGGGAATCTTCCCTTGCCTTCGACAGGGTTGGCGCATCGCCGCATGGCCGGGCCCGCGCTTGGTCCCTTGCAGTGCGGGACGGGATGCGCGACGACTAGGGGTGTGTTCTCTTTCCTCTGCCGGAACCGGTGACCAATCCCGCCATGCCCCACGCCGACTTCATCCACCTGCGCGTCCACTCCGCCTATTCCCTGTCCGAGGGCGCCATCAAGGTGAAGGAACTGGTCAAGCTCTGCCAGAAGAAGGGGATGCCGGCGGTCGCCGTGACCGACACCGGCAACCTGTTCGGCGCGCTGGAGTTCGCGCTGGCCGCCGCGGATTCGGGCGTGCAGCCGATCATCGGCACGGTCCTGGGCATCACCCGAGTCGGCCCGTCCAACGGCAAGCCGGGCCTGCCGGGCAAGGCGGCGTCGGTCCCCGACCAGATCGTCCTGCTCTGCCAGAGCGACGAGGGCTACCGGAACCTGATGAAGCTGGTCTCCAGGGCCTTCCTGGAGTCGGACCCGATGGCCGGGCCGCAGATTCCGCTGGACGCGCTGGAGGGCCATTCCGCCGGGTTGATCGCGCTGACCGGCGGTCCCGCCGGCTCGGTCGGTCGCCTGTTGGGCGAGGGGCAGAAGGATCTGGCGCTCGACGTCCTGGAGCGGCTGAAGCGGCTGTTCCCCGGCCGGCTCTACGTCGAGCTTCAGCGTCATCGCGATCATTTCCAGGTGATCGAGGACGCCATCGAGCCGGCGCTGATCGACCTCGCCTACGCCCACGACCTGCCGCTGGTCGCCACCAACGACTGCTATTTCGCGACCGAGGACATGTACGAGGCGCACGACGCGCTGCTCTGCATCGCCGAGGGCGCCTATATCAGCCAGACCGAGCGCCGCCGCCTGACCCCCGACCACCGCTTCAAGTCGGCCGAGGAGATGCGGGAGCTGTTCAAGGACCTGCCGGAGGCGGTGGACAACACGGTCGCCATCGCCCGGCGCTGCTCCTTCCTGCTGAAGCCGATCAAGCCCATCCTGCCGCCCTTCCCCTGCGAGGGCGGCCGTGACGAAGGGGAGGAATTGCGCGCCCAGTCCCGCGAGGGCCTGGAGATGCGGCTGAACAGCGTCGTCTACACCCCGGACATGACGCCGGAGCAGCGCGCGGAAACCCGCAAGACCTACTTCGAGCGGCTGGAGTTCGAGCTGGACGTCATCGTGTCGATGAAGTTCCCCGGCTACTTCCTGATCGTCTCGGACTTTATCAAGTGGGCCAAGTCGCACGACATCCCGGTGGGGCCGGGCCGCGGTTCGGGTGCCGGCTCGGTCGTCGCCTGGGCGCTGACCATCACCGACCTCGACCCGCTGCGCTTCGGCCTGCTGTTCGAGCGCTTCCTGAATCCCGAGCGCGTGTCGATGCCCGACTTCGACGTGGATTTCTGCCAGGACCGCCGCGAGGAGGTGATCCGCTACGTCCAGGACAAGTACGGATACGACCGCGTCGCCCAGATCATCACCTTCGGTAAGCTGCAGGCCCGCGCCGTGCTGCGCGACGTCGGGCGCGTGCTCCAGATGCCCTACGGGCAGGTGGACAAGATCTGCAAGCTGGTGCCGAACAACCCGGCCAACCCGGTGACACTCCAGCAGGCGCTGGACAGCGAGGAGCTGCTGCGCCAGGCCCGCGACGGCGACGAGACGGTGGCGCGCCTCGTCAACATCGCGCTGAAGCTGGAGGGGCTGTACCGCCACGCCTCGACCCACGCGGCGGGCGTGGTGATCGCCGACCGCCCGCTGCACGATCTGGTGCCGCTGTACCGCGATCCGCGCTCCGACATGCCGGTCACCCAGTTCAACATGAAGTTCGTCGAGCAGGCCGGGCTGGTGAAGTTCGACTTCCTCGGCCTGAAGACGCTGACCGTGCTGAAGACGGCGGTGGACCTGATCCCGGAGAAGCCGGACCTGACCACCGTCACGCTGGACGACGTGAAGAGCTACGAGCTACTGGGCCGCGCCGAGTCGACCGGCGTGTTCCAGTTGGAAAGCTCGGGCATGCGCGACGTGCTGCGCCGGCTGAAGCCGAACCGGCTGGAGGACATCATCGCGCTGGTGTCGCTCTACCGCCCCGGCCCGATGGACAACATTCCCAAATACATCAAGGTGAAGAACGGCGAGGAGCCCGCCGACTACATGAACCCGGCCCTGGAGCCGATCCTGAAGGAGACCTTCGGGATCATGATCTACCAGGAGCAGGTCATGCAGATCGCCCAGGTGCTGTCCGGCTACTCGCTGGGCGGCGCCGACCTTCTGCGCCGCGCCATGGGCAAGAAGATCAAAGAGGAGATGGACGCCCAGCGGAAGATCTTCTGCGACGGCGCCGCCGGCCGCGGGGTGGACCCCGATCAGGCCAGCATGATCTTTGATCAGGTCATGAAGTTCGCCGGCTACGGCTTCAACAAGAGCCACGCCGCCGCCTACGCCCTGGTCGCCTACCACACCGCCTATCTGAAGGCGAACCACCCGGTGGAGTTCATGGCGGCGTCGATGACGCTCGACCTCGGCAACACCGACAAGCTGAACGTCTTCCGGCAGGAGCTGGTGCGGCTGAAGATCAAGCTGCTGACTCCGGACATCAACAAATCCGACAGCATCTTCGGGGTGGAGGCGCTGCCCGACGGCGGCAAGGCGGTGCGCTACGCGCTGGCCGCCGTGAAGGGCGTCGGCCTGCCGGCCATGAAGGCGGTGGTGGAGGAGCGGCGGAAGAACGGTCCCTACAAGAGCCTGTTCGATTTCGCCCGCCGCCTCGACCTGAAGACCATCAACAAGCGCCAGCTCGAAAACCTGACCTGCGCCGGAGCCTTCGACGGCATCAACCCGAACCGCGCCCAGGTGCACGCGGCGCTGGAGACGCTGATCCGCTACGCCCAGGCCGAGGCGGCGGAGCGCGACAGCGGCATCGGCAACCTGTTCGGCGGCGCCGGCGGCGGGCTGAAGGAGCCGGACCTGCCCAAGGTCAAGGAGTGGGAGCCGTTGGAGAAGCTGAAGCACGAGTTCGGCGCCATCGGCTTCTACCTGTCCGCCCACCCTCTGGACGCCTTCGCCGGTCCGCTCGCCCGCATGAGGGTGGTGCGGTCGGCGGACCTCGCCACGGTGGTGACCGGCGGCGGCTCGACCCGGCGCAGCGTCGCCGGCATCGTGGTCAGCCGCAAGGAGAAGACGGCGAAGTCGGGCAACCGCTTCGCCTTCGTGGAACTGTCCGACGGCAGTGGCGGCTATGAGGTGACGGTCTTCTCCGAGGTGCTGGCGACCAACCGCGACCTTCTGGAGGCCGGGCGTCCGGTGTTGATGACCGTGGACGTCCAGATGAACGGCGAGGACATCCGCCTGACCTGCCAGGAGGTGAAGCCTCTGGAGGACGCCGTCGCCCAGGTGTCGGACGGCTTGAGGGTGGTGGTGCGCGACGGCGGGCCGGTGGAGAGCATCCGCGGCATGCTGGAGCGGCTGGCCCGCGGCAAGGGCAAGATCCACCTGCTGGTCGAGATCGACCCGTTGAAGGAGGTGGAGATCCAGCTTCCCGGTTCCTTCAACATCACCAACCAGAGCCGCGCCGCGCTGAAGGCGGTGCCTGGCGTGGTGGAAGTGGTGGAACTGTAGAGAATACGCTTCCCATGACGAAGCGGTGCGCGATGCACCGCATTCGGCACCAACCAATTGGCAAACCGGTGTTGCCAAAGCGGTTGCGGCGGGCTATGTAAGCGCCGTCGTCAAAACCTCACGCGGGCTGGCGGTCCCTCGGCTTTACCCCGATGGCCCGATCCGGTGTCCTGTAACAGGGACAGTGCCCGCGGCGGAGCAACCGGAAAAGGACTTTTCCAAATGGCTATTCCGTCTTTCACCATGCGCCAGCTGCTCGAAGCCGGCGTCCACTTCGGTCACCACACCCGTCGCTGGAACCCGAAGATGGGTACGTACATCTTCGGCGTGCGCAACGGCGTGCACATCATCGACCTGGAGCAGACCGTTCCGGCGCTGCACCGCGCCCTGCAGGCCGTCCGTGACGTTGTCGCCGGCGGCGGCCGCGTCCTCTTTGTCGGCACCAAGCGCCAGGCCCAGGAAAAGGTGGCCGAGGCCGCGTCGAAGTGCGGCCAGTATTACGTCAACCACCGCTGGCTCGGCGGCATGCTGACCAACTGGAAGACCATCTCCCAGTCGATCAAGCGCCTGCGCGAGATGGAAGAGCGTCTGGGCGGCGACACCTCGGGCCTGACCAAGCGCGAAATCCTCGAGCTGACCCGCGAGCGCGACAAGCTGGAGCGCGCGCTGGGCGGCATCAAGGAGATGGGCGGCCTGCCGGACGTCCTCTTCATCATCGACACCAACAAGGAGTCGATCGCGGTCAAGGAAGCCAACAAGCTGGGCATTCCGGTCATCGCGGTGATCGACAGCAACTCCGATCCGGACGGCGTGGCCTTCCCGATCCCAGGCAACGACGACGCGCTGCGCGCCATCGACCTGTACTGCGAGCTGGTGAATGGCGCCGTGCTCGACGGCCTGCAGGCCGAGATGAGCGCCGCCGGCATCGACGTCGGCTCCAGCGAGGAGGCTCCGGCCGAGCAGCTGCCGGAAGCCGAAGCGGAAGAGGCCGCGCCGGCTGAGCAAGCCCAGGCTTGATCCCGGTGATGCGGGGCAGCCGGGCCTTATGACCTATGGCCCGGCTGCCTTTTTTATGAGTTGTTTGGATCAACCCGATCCGCTTGGATCTGTTCGGAAGGAAGAGGGCGATACCATGGCCGAGATTACCGCCGCGCTCGTCAAGGAACTGCGCGAGAAGACCGGCGCGGGCATGATGGACTGCAAGAAGGCGCTGGCCGAGACCCAGGGCGACCTCGAGGGCGCCGTCGACTGGCTGCGCAAGAAGGGCCTCGCCGCCGCCGCCAAGAAGTCCGGCCGCGTCGCCGCCGAGGGTCTGGTCGCCGTCGCCACCGCCGGCACCGCGGGCGCCGTCGTCGAGGTGAACGCCGAGACCGACTTCGTCGCGCGCAACGACAAGTTCCAGGCCTTCTCCCTGAAGGCCGCCGAGCTGGTCCTGTCCGGTTCGGGCGACGTCGAGGGTCTGAAGGGCACCGCCTATCCGGACGCCGGCCGCACGGTCCAGGAAGAGCTGACCACCCTGATCGCCACCATCGGCGAGAACATGAACATCCGCCGCTCGGCCAAGCTGTCGGTTCCGGCGGGCGTCGTCGTGTCCTACGTCCACTCGGCCATCGCGCCGGGCCTCGGCAAGATCGGCGTTCTGGTCGCCCTGGAGTCGACCGGCGACACCGCCAAGCTGAACGAGCTGGGCAAGCAGGTCGCGATGCACATCGCCGCCGCCCGTCCGGACGCCCTGGACATCGCCGATGTCGACACCTCCGCGCTGGAGCGTGAGCGCAACGTGCTCGCCGAGCAGGCCCGCGCCTCCGGCAAGCCGGAGAACATCGTCGAGAAGATGCTCGAAGGCCGCATCCGCAAGTACTACGAGGAAGTGGTGCTTCTGGAGCAGACCTACGTGATCGACGGCGAGACCAAGGTCCGCAAGGTGGTTGAGAACGCCGCCAAGGACGTCGGCGCTCCGGTCAAGGTGACGGGCTTCGTCCGCTTCGCGCTGGGCGAGGGCATCGAGAAGGCGGAGAGCGATTTCGCCGCCGAAGTCGCTGCCGCCGCCGGCCAGAAGTAAGGACCCGGCAGCCCGCCGCACGCACTCTTCACACCAACCGGGAGAAAGCCCCCCATGGCCCAGACCACCGGGACCACCGAGCCGGCTGACGGCATCCGCTTCAAACGAGTCCTGCTGAAGGTGTCGGGCGAGGCGTTGATGGGTCAGCGCGACTACGGCCTCGACCCGGAGGTGGTCAACCGCGTCGCCAACGAGGTGAAGGCGGTGATCCAGCTGGGCGTCCAGGTCAGCCTGGTCATCGGCGGGGGCAACATCTTCCGCGGCGTGAAGGGTGCGGCGAGCGGCATGGAGCGCGCCTCGGCCGACTACATCGGAATGCTCGCCACCGTGATGAACGCCCTGTCGATGCAGAGCGCTCTGGAGCGGATGGGTGTGACCACCCGCGTGCAGTCGGCCATCCCCATGTCCTCGGTGTGCGAGCCCTACATCCGGCGCCGCGCCATCCGGCACATGGAGAAGGGCCGCGTGGTGATCTTCGCCGCCGGCACCGGCAACCCCTTCTTCACCACCGACACCGCCGCCGCGCTGCGTGCGTCGGAGATGGGCTGCGACGCACTGCTGAAGGGCACGCAGGTGGACGGCGTCTACACCGCCGACCCGAAGAAGGTGAAGGACGCCGAGCGATACGAACGCCTGGGCTATCTGGAGGTCCTGGCGAACGATTTGCAGGTGATGGACGCCTCCGCGATTTCCCTGGCGCGCGAAAGCCGCATTCCCATACTCGTGTTCTCGATCCACACCCCCGGCGCATTCGCCGAGGTGATGCAGGGCCGGGGCAAGTTTACGATCATCAACGAAGAAACGGAGTGAGCCGTGGCTGCGCCCGATGCATCGGATCTCAAGCGCCGCATGGAAGGAGCGCTTGAGGCGTTTCGCAAGGAGTTGAGCGGTCTGCGCACCGGCCGCGCCTCCGCCAGCCTGCTTGAGCCCGTCACCATTGAGGCTTACGGCGCCAGGATGCACCTCAAGGAGGTCGGCACCGTCAGCGTGCCGGAGCCGCGCCTGATCGTCGTGCAGGTCTGGGACCGCGGGATGGTCAAGGCCGTCGAGAAGGGCATCCGCGATTCGGGGCTCGGCCTGAACCCGCAGACGGAAGGCCAGTCGATCCGCGTGCCGCTGCCCGACCTGACGCAGGAACGCCGCAAGGAACTCGCCAAGGTCGCCCATAAATACGCCGAGCAGGCTCGCGTCGCCGTCCGCAACGTGCGCCGCGACGGCATGGACGGCCTGAAGAAGGCCGAGAAGGCCGGCGACATCTCGCAGGACGAGCACAAGGGGCTCGGCGAGAAGGTCCAGGCGCTGACCGATCAGTACATCAAGCTGGTCGACGATGCGCTTGCGGCGAAAGAAAAGGACATCATGCAGGTCTGACGGCATGCGCGACGCGGAAGACAGCCGCCCCCTGCGCCCGCCCGCGCACGTGGCCGTGATCATGGACGGCAACGGGCGCTGGGCGAAGTCCAGAGGGCTGCCCCGCACCGCCGGCCATAAAAAGGGCGTGGACGCCGTCCGCCGGACGGTCGAAGCCGCGGGTGAACTGGGGATCGGCTATCTGACGATCTTCAGCTTCTCGTCCGAGAACTGGCGTCGGCCGGAGGAGGAGGTGTCCGACCTCATGCAACTCCTGCGCTTCTACCTGCGCAGCGAGATTGCCGACCTGCACCGCAATGGCGTGCGCCTGCGCGTCATCGGCGACCGGGCTCGCCTGTCCAAGGACATCATCGGCCTGATCGAGAACGCCGAGGCTCTGACCCGCGACAACCGCAAGCTGACCCTCGTGGTGGCGTTGAGCTACGGCTCCCGCCAGGAGATCACGCTGGCGGCGCGGCGTCTGGCCGAAGAGGTGAGGGCGGGGACGCTCGACCCCGCGGACATCACCGAGGATCGGCTGTCCGAACGCCTGTTCACCGCCGACATCCCGGACCCCGACCTGATCGTCCGCACCAGCGGCGAGAAGCGCATCAGCAACTTCCTGCTCTGGCAGGCGGCGTATGCCGAGCTGGTCTTCGTGGACACGCTCTGGCCTGATTTTTCCAAGCGTGACCTGGAGGCGGCGATTGAAGAGTTCCACCGACGGGAACGTCGCTTCGGCGCAACCACCGGCACCCGCTAAATCGGGCGATCTGAAGACGCGCGCCATTTCGGCGCTCGTCCTGGCTCCGCTCGTCCTGGCCGCGGTCTGGGCCGGCGGCTGGGTGTTCCACGCCCTGATCGCGCTCGGCGCCATCGCCTCCGCCGTGGAGTGGGGCAACCTCGTTCCATGCCGCCGCAAGGCTGCTGCCATCGCGTTATCGGTGGCCGGCGTCCTGCTGGCGCTGGCCGCGCAGATCGCCGCCGGTCCGTGGGCGGCGGTCCTCGTCGCCGTCCTGGCCACGGCCGGCGTCGCGGTGGCCTCGGGCGGGCCGGACCGCGGCCTGTCCGGTGGCGGCATCCTCTACATCGTGGCCGGTCTGGCCGGGCTGATGTGGCTGCGCGACGATCCGGACTCCGGCCTCGCGCTGTTCCTCTTCACCATGCTCGGCGTCTGGGCGACCGATATCGGCGCCTACGCCGCCGGACGCACGATCGGCGGGCCGAAGCTCGCCCCGCGCATCAGCCCCAAGAAGACCTGGGCCGGCCTGATCGGCGGCATGGCCTCCTCCGCCCTGGTGGGGTGGGGGGTGGCTCTGGCGGCCGGCGCGCAGCGGCCGCTGCTGGCTCTTGCGGTGGGCGCCGTCCTGGCCGTGGTGGCGCAAGCGGGCGACCTCTTCGAATCCGCGGTCAAGCGCCGTTACAACGTGAAGGACAGCGGCCATCTCATTCCTGGTCACGGGGGAATCCTGGACCGCATCGACGGGCTGCTCGCCGCTGCCCCGGTGCTGGCCCTGTTCCACGCGACCATCGGCACGGCAATCGCATGGTGGTGACGGGGTTATGGTTGTGAAGGCTGAAGGGGCGGGGGACGCGCCGCGCCGCGTGACGATCTTCGGTTCGACCGGATCGGTCGGCACGCAGACGGTGGACCTCGTCGCCCGGGATCCGGAGCGCTTCCCGGTGGAGGCGCTGACCGCCAACCGCAACGTCGCCCTCCTCGCGGAGCAGGCGCGGCAGCTCCGCCCCAAACTGGCCGTGGTCGCCGACCCCGCCGCCTACGCCGACCTCAAGGAGGCCCTGGCCGGAACCGGCGTGGAGGCCGCCGCCGGTCCGCAGGCCGTGGCCGAGGCCGCGGAGCGTCCCGCCGACTGGGTGATGGCCGCCATCGTCGGCGCCGCCGGGCTGGAGCCCACGCTGGCCGCCGTCCGCCGCGGCGCCTGCGTCGCCTTCGCCAACAAGGAGGTGCTGGTCTGCGCCGGCGCCCTGATGATGGAGGAGGTGCGCCGCCACGGCGCCAACCTGCTGCCGGTGGACAGCGAGCATTCGGCGATCTACCAGGTCTTCGACTTCGACCGGCTGGACAGCGTCCAGCGCCTGATCCTGACGGCCTCCGGCGGACCCTTCCGGACAAAGGACCGCGCCTTCATGGCGGCGGCGACGCGCGAACAGGCGGTCGCCCACCCGACCTGGGAGATGGGCGCCAAGATCTCCATCGACAGCGCCACCATGATGAACAAGGGGCTGGAGATCATCGAGGCGCATTTCCTCTTCGGCGTCCCCGAAGGGAAGATCGACGTGCTGGTCCACCCGCAATCGGTCGTGCATTCGCTGGTCGAGTATGTGGACGGTTCGGTGCTGGCGCAGCTCGGCACGCCGGACATGCGCACGCCGATCGCCTACGCGCTCGGCTGGCCGGCGCGCATCTCCACGCCCGCCGAACGGCTGGACCTCGTCAAGGCCGCAACCTTGACCTTCGAGGCGCCGGACCCCGAGCGTTTCCCGGCCCTGCGGCTCGCCCGGGCCGCCTTGCAAAGCGGTGGGGGCGCTCCTACTATTCTCAGTGCCGCCAACGAGGTGGCCGTGCAGGCGTTTCTCGACCGCCGGATCGGCTTTCTCGACATCGAACGGATCGTCGAGGGGGTGTTGGGCACGCTGCCGCACCGGCCGCTCCACGACCTGGGCGCGGTGCGCGACACCGACGCCGAGGCGCGCCGCGTGGCGGCCGACCGGGTTGCGGCGCTGGCACGCTGAGTCTTTTTCCGGACGCGGACCGCGAAGGGGCCGCTCCGGGATGCAAAGGATGTGATGGACGTCATGGGCGGCTTCGGGACCACGCTTCTGTCTTTTCTGCTGGTCCTCACCGTGCTCGTGTTTGTGCACGAACTCGGTCACTACCTCGTGGCGCGCCGCAACGGCGTGCGGATCGAGGTCTTTTCCATCGGTTTCGGGCCTGAGCTGTTCGGCTGGACCGACCGGGCCGGAACGCGCTGGAAGTTCAGCGCCATCCCGCTCGGCGGCTACGTGAAGATGTTCGGCGACGCCGACCCGGCGAGCACGCCCGGCGCCCACACGCAGAGCATGAGCGCCGAAGAGCAGGCGGTGTCCTTCCACCACAAGCGGCTCGGCCAGCGCGCGGCCATCGTGGCGGCGGGACCCATCGCTAATTTCCTGTTCGCCATCGTCGCCCTGACCATCCTGTTCGCCACCGCCGGCCAGTCCTTCACCCCTCCGGACGTCGGCGGCGTGCAGCCGGGCAGCGCCGCGGAGCGCGCCGGGCTGCAGCCCGGCGACCTGATCGTCTCGATCAACGGCAGCGGCATCCAGCGATTCGAGGAAATCCGGCAGATCGTCTCGATGCAGCCGGGCGCGCCGCTGGAGATGGTGGTGGAGCGCGACGGACGCCCGGTCAATCTGACGGCGACTCCGGACGTGCGCGAGGTCACCGACCGACTCGGCAACACCCACCGCATCGGCCAGCTCGGCATCATGCGCGGCGGGGCGGAGACGAAGCGCCACGACCCGCTGACCGCCGTCTGGCAGGCGGGCCGGGAGGTCGTCGGCATGGTATCCGGCACCTTCGTGGCGCTCGGCCAGATGATCGAGGGCTCGCGCGGCACCGAGGAGCTGGGCGGGCCGCTGCGCATCGCCCAGATGTCCGGCGAGGTCGCGCAATCCGGCTGGTACCCGCTGATCTGGTTCATGACCTTCCTGTCGGTCAACCTCGGTATGATCAATTTGTTTCCGGTTCCGCTGCTTGACGGCGGCCATCTGATGTTTTACGCCCTGGAGGGACTCCGTGGGCGTCCTCTCGGACCTAAAGCGCAAGAATACGGTTTCCGCATCGGGCTTGCTTTGGTATTAACGCTCATGGTTTTCGCCACGTGGAACGATCTCGTTCAGCTTCGCGTGGTGGATTTCTTTAGGGGGCTGATATCCTGAGGGATGCCCCCAAAGCCAGGGAGCGAGCTTTGCGGGTGTCGAGCAGGGTTCTGGCGTTCGGCCTGATGGCCGGGTGCGCCATGACGACGGTTTCTCTTGCCCTTTCCCACGCAGCCTGGGCCCAGGCGGGCGCGCCCAAACCGGGTGCGGCGAAATCCGCCGCCTTCGGTGACGGGACGCTGGTGGCGCAGATGTTCTCGGGCGGCACCATCCGGGACATCCGGGTGGAGGGCGTCCAGCGCATCGAGCCGACGACGGTCCGCTCCTACCTCGCGGTGGCGCCCGGCGACCCCTTCGATCCCGACCGCATCGACCAGTCGCTGAAGGCCCTGTTCAACACGGGCCTGTTCGCCGACGTGGTGCTGAAGCGCGACGGCGATGCGTTGGTGGTGCAGGTCGCGGAGAATCCGATCATCAACCGGATCGCCTTCGAGGGGAACCGGCGCATCGAGAAGGAGAATCTGGAGAAGGAGATCCAGCTCCGTCCCCGCGTCGTCTACACCCGCACCCGCGTGCAGAGCGACGTGCAGCGTATCCTGGACATCTACCGCCGCCAGGGCCGATTCGCCGCGACCGTCGAGCCGAAGATCATCCAGCTCGACCAGAACCGCGTCGATCTGGTGTTCGAGATCAACGAGGGTGTGCGCACCGGCGTGCGCGGCATCACCTTCATCGGCAACGAGAAGTTCTCCGACGGGACGCTGCGCGAGGCGATCCAGACGCGGGAAAGCGCCTGGTGGCGCTTCATGACGTCGGACGACAACTACGATCCGGACCGCCTGAACTACGACCGCGACCTGCTGCGCCGCTATTACCTCAAGGAAGGCTACGCCGACTTCCGCGTCGTCTCCGCCGTGGCGGAGCTGACGCCGGACCGCGAGGATTTCGTCATCACCTTCACGGTGGACGAGGGCGAGCGCTACCAGTTCGGCAAGATGGACATCAGCACCTCGCTGAAGGCGTTGGACCCGGAACAGCTGCGCAGCGTGCTGACCACGCGCGAGGGCGACTGGTACAACGCGCAGGAGGTGGAGAACACCATCACCAAGCTGTCCAACGCGGTCGGCGACCTGCAATACGCCTTCGTGGATGTCCGCCCGCGCATCTCGCGCAACCGTGACAACCAGACCATCGACATCGTCTATGACATCGTCGAGGGGCCGCGCGTCTTCGTGGAGCGCATCGACGTGACCGGCAACGTCCGCACCCTGGACAAGGTGGTCCGGCGCGAGATGATGCTGTCCGAAGGGGACCCGTTCAGCACGACCAAGCTGCGCCGCTCCGAGCAGCGCATCAAGGACCTGGGCTATTTCGAGCGCGTCAACATCACCACCGCGGAGGGCTCGGCGCCCGACCGTACCGTGATGAACGTCGAGGTGACCGAGCAGTCCACCGGTGAGATCTCCATCGGCGCCGGCTACTCGACCTCGGACGGTCCGCTGGCCGACTTCTCGATCCGCGAGCGCAACCTGCTGGGCCGCGGCCAGGATCTGCGCTTCGGCGCCACCGTGTCGGGGAGCCGCCAGGAATACGACGTCTCCTTCACCGAGCCCTATTTCCTGGATCGCGACCTGTCCGCCGGTTTCGACCTGTTCCGCATCACCCGCGACTACCAGGACGAAAGCTCCTTCGACGAGAAGAGCACCGGCATGGCCCTGCGCATGGGCTATCCGCTGACGGAGAACCTGCGCCAGCGCGTCTACTACCAGCTCCAGAACACCGACATCACCAGCGTTCCCAGCAGCGCGTCGCAGTACATCCAGGACCAGAAGGGCGCGCGCCTGACCTCGCTGATCGGGCAGGAGTTGACCTACGACCGCCGCAACAGCCGCCTGAACCCGACCGAAGGCTATTATATCCGGTTGACGAACGATCTCGCGGGCCTGGGTGGCGATGCGCGCTTCCTGCGCAACCGTCTCGGCGCCGGCTATTACCTGCCGTTGTTCGACGAGAGCTGGGTCGTCAGCGCCACCGGCGAGGTCGGCTACATCGTCGGCATCGGTGACGACGGCATCGCGCTGTCCGATCGCTTCTTCCTCGGCGGTGACACGCTGCGTGGTTTCAACACCGCCGGCATCGGCCCGCGCGACCTGCGCACCGGCGACGCCCTGGGCGGCACCCGTTACTACCGCGGGTCGGTCGAGATGAGCTTCCCGGTCGGCCTGCCCGAGGAATTCGGGCTGAAGGGCCACGCCTTCTCCGACGTCGGCACTCTGGGCAAGGTCGACATCAACGATCCGCTCGTCCCCGACGACGAATCGGTCCGCCTGTCGGTCGGCACCGGCTTGTCCTGGCGCTCGCCCTTCGGGCCGATCCGCCTTGACTTTGCGGTCCCGATTCTCAAGGAAGATTACGACAAGAAAGAGATCTTCCGCTTCAGCTTTGGAACCAGGTTCTAACATGCAGTTCAGCAAGCTCAGGGCGCTGGTCGCCGCCGGTGCGGTGATGGCGGGCGTCGCGATGGCGACGCCGTCCTTCGCCCAGGACAAGCCGACCGACAATCTCAAGGCGCCGGTCATCGCCGTGGTCGACGTCCAGAAGATCATGCAGGAGTCGAACGCCTCCAAGGGTGTCTCGAAGTCCTTCGAATCGCTGCGCGAGACCTACCAGAAGGAAATCGCCACGTTGGAGGACAAGCTGCGCAAGTCCGAGGAGGAACTGCGCAAGCAGCAGACCGTGCTGGCTCCGGACGCTCTGGCCAACAAGCGCCGCGACTTCGAGAAGCAGGTCGGCGAGGTCCAGAAGACGGTGCAGAGCCGCAAGCGCGCCCTGGAAAACGCGCTGAACGAGGCGATGGCCGTCGTGCACAAGAACATGGTGGAAATCGTGGCCGATGTCGCGCGCGAGCGCGGTGCCAATCTGGTTCTCGCCCGCCAGCAGTTCGTTCTGGTCGACACCCAGCTCGACGTCACCGACGTGGTGCTGGAGCGGGTGAACAAGAAGCTGCCCCAGGTCGCGCTGACCGTTCCCAAGCAGTAAGGCGCGGGCAGCAGACACGGGCAGCAAGGCACGGGTGAATGGGCCGCCACGCTTCCGCAAGGGGGCCTGGCGGCTTTTTTCATGGGCGCCGGACGCAGGGGGCCCCGGAAACCCGGCGGCGTCGGCATTGCCAAATCCCTGGAAATGGGGCACAAGGGGCTTCGCCCCGTGCCGCCGCAGGCGCGGCGCGGGGCGTTTTCGTGGATTTTGAAAGGCGGGCGGCCGGACCATGGATGTGACGGCGGACAACAAGAAGATAGCCGACCTCGACATCATGCGGATCATGGAAATGATCCCGCATCGCTATCCGATTCTGATGATCGACCGGGTGATCGACATCACGCTGGGCGAGAGCGCCACCGGCGTGAAGAACGTCACCATCAACGAGCCGTTCTTCCAGGGGCACTTCCCGTCGCGCCCGGTGATGCCGGGCGTGATGATCATCGAGGCGATGGCGCAGACCTCCGCCGTGCTGGTGGTCGCCACGCTGGGCAAGGAATCGGAAGGCAAGCTGGTCTATTTCATGACCGTGGACGAGGCGCGTTTCCGCCGCCCGGTCACGCCCGGCGACACCATCCACATCCATGTGAGCAAGCAGCGCCAGCGCGCCAACGTGTGGAAGTTCAAGGGCGAGGCCAAGGTCAACGGTGTCCTGGTCGCCGAAGCCGTCTATTCCGCCATGATCCTGGACGAGAAATGAGCGTTTCCATTCACCCGACGGCGGTCGTCGATCCGGCCGCCAGGCTGGGCGAAGACGTTTCCATCGGTCCCTTCTGCGTGGTCGGGCCGGATGTCCAACTCGGCGACCGCGTGCGCCTGACCTCCCACGTGGTGGTCGAGGGCCGCACGCGCATCGGCGACGAGTCGGTCATCTACCCCTTCGCGTCCATCGGCCACCGCCCGCAGGACCTCAAGTTCAAGGGTGAGCCGTCCGAGTTGATCATCGGGCGCAACAACCAGATCCGCGAGCATGTCACCATGAGCCCCGGCACCGAGGGCGGCGGCATGGTTACCCGGATCGGCGACAATGGCCTGTTCATGGTCGGCGTCCACGTCGCCCACGACTGCGTCGTCGGCAACAACGCGGTTCTGGCGAACAACGCCACGCTGGCCGGCCATGTCGAACTGGGCGACTTCGTGACCATCGGCGGCCTGTCGGCGGTCCGCCAGTTCGTCCGCATCGGCTCGCACGCCATGATCGGCGGCATGTCCGGCGTCGAGAAGGACGTGATTCCCTATGGCCTCGTCATGGGCGACCGCGCGCGTCTGGCCGGTCTGAACCTCGTCGGGCTGGAGCGCCGTGGTTTCCAGAAGGATGAGATCCACGCCCTGCGCGCCGCCTACCGTCTGCTGTTCGGCAACGAGGGCACCTTCGCCGAGCGCATGGACGAGGTCGGGCGCGACATGGGGCAGCAGACGCTGGTCGCCGACGTGCTGACCTTCGCGCGCGCCTCGCGGTCGCTCTGCCAGCCGCGCGAGGGCTGAGGAGCGCTCGCGCTCCGTCTTTTGTCTTGTTCCCTGGGAGAGTCCCGGCCATGTCGCAGCCTCTTCCCAAGCTCGGCATCCTGGCGGGCGGCGGCACCTTGCCGGCCCGCATCGCCGCCGCGGTGCGCGGCCAGGGGCGCGATGTTTTCGTCGTCGCCTTCGACGGCCACACCGACCCCGCCACCGTCGATGGCCTTCCCCATTTGTGGAGCCGCTTCGGCGCCGCCGGCGGCATCATCGACCGGCTGAAAAAGGAAAAGGTCACGGAGCTGGTCTTTGCCGGACCGGTGCGCCGGCCCTCCTTCACCGAGCTTCTTCCCGACTGGTACACCACCAAGTTCCTCGCCAAGGTCGGCACCCGCGCGCTCGGAGACGACGGGCTGCTGCGCTCCGTCGCGCGGGAACTCGAAGGGGAGGGGTTCCGCGTCGTTGGTTTGCACGATCTCCTCGGCGAGCTTCTGACTCCGGCGGGGCCGGTGGGACGGCTGCGTCCGGACGCCGAGGCGGAGCGCGACATCATCCGCGCCGTCGATGTGGCCCGCGCGCTGGGCGCGCTGGACGTTGGGCAGGGCGCCGTGGTGCAGCAGGGGATCGTTCTCGCCGTCGAGGCCATCGAGGGCACCGACGCCATGCTGTCCCGCTGCGCTTCCCTGGCACGTCCCGGGCCGGGCGGGGTGCTGGTCAAGGTGAAGAAGCCGCAGCAGGACCGCCGCCTGGACCTGCCCACCATGGGGGTGACGACCGTCGAGAACGCCGCCCGCGCCGGACTGCGCGGCATCGCGGTGGAGGCCGGCGGAAGCCTGCTGGTCGACCGCGCCGCGGTGGCCGAGGCGGCCGACCGGCTGGGCCTGTTCGTGGCCGGCATCACCGTTTCGTCGGAGACTCGGGCGTGAGCGATCCGCTGATTTTCCTGATCGCCGGGGAACCCTCCGGCGACGCGCTGGGCGCGAGGCTGATGGCCGCCTGCAAGCGACTGACCGGTGGGCGGGTGCGCTTCGCCGGCATCGGCGGCGAGAAAATGGTCGCCGAAGGTCTGGACAGCCTGTTCCCGATGGGCGAACTGACTCTGTTCGGCGTGTTTGAACTGCTGCCCCATCTGCCGAACCTGCTGCGCCGCATCGACCAGACAGTCGCGGAGATCCTGCAACTGCGGCCCGACGCGGTGGTGGGCATCGATTCGCCGGGCTTCACGGTGCGGGTGTCCAAGCGCGTCAAGGCTCAGGCGTCGGACATCCCGTTGATCCACTATGTGGCGCCCACCGTCTGGGCCTGGAAGCCGAAGCGCGCCGCCAAGTACGCGGCGATCTACGATCATCTGCTGGCCATCCTGCCCTTCGAGCCGCCCTATTTCGAGAAGGAAGGGCTTCCCTGCACCTTCGTCGGCCATTCGGTGGTGGAGAGCGGCGCCGGGCATGGCGATGCGCAACGCTTCCGCGCCACCCATGGGCTGGCCCCGGAGGCGCGGATCGTCGCCGTCCTGCCGGGGAGCCGCAAGGGCGAGGTGTCCCGCCTCCTCCCCGACTTCCGCGCCACGCTGGAACTCTTGCTGCCGTCTCATCCGGAGTTGGTCGCCGTGGTGCCGACCGTGGCGACGGTGCGCGACCGCGTGGCGGCGGAGGTGGCGGGCTGGCCGATGCCCACCATCCTCGTCGAGGGCGATGGCCCAAAATACGACGCCTTCGCGGCGGCGGAGGCCGCGCTGGCGGCGTCCGGGACGGTGGCGCTGGAACTGGCGCTGGCCCGCCTGCCGACGGTGATCGCCTATCGCCTCAACCCGGTGACGGTGGCCTTGTACCGGCGGCTGATCCGGGTCAAATACGTCAATCTGGTCAATCTGATGCTCGACCGCATGCTGGTACCGGAACTGCTTCAGGAGGACTGCCGTCCCGATCGGCTGGCGTCCGAACTGGGCCGTCTGCTCGACGATCCAGCCGCCCGCGCGACGCAGATCGAGGGCGTGGCGGAGGTCGCGCGCTGGCTGGGGCAGGGTGGAACGCCGCCCAGCGAACGCGCCGCCCGCGTGCTCCTGGAGGTCGCCGCCGGCCGGCCGGAAACGACGACAATGCAAGAACCCGCTTGGGAGAAGAGACCATGAGCCAATTCCGCCTGCTGCACACGATGCTCCGGGTCTACGATCTGGAGAAGTCGCTGGACTTCTACACCCGCCTGCTCGGCATGAAGCTGCTCCGCCGCAACGACTACGAGGGCGGGCGCTTCACGCTGGCCTTCGTCGGCTACGGCGACGAGAAGGACACCGCCGTCCTTGAACTCACCCACAACTGGGACCAGGCGGAGCCCTACGCCATCGGCACCGCCTATGGCCACATCGCGCTCGGCGTTCCGGACATCCACGCCACCTGCGAGCAGCTCGCCAAGGAGGGCGTCACCATTCCGCGTCCGCCCGGCCCGATGAAGCACGGCACCACCGTGATCGCCTTCATCGAGGACCCGGACGGCTACAAGGTCGAGCTGATCGAGACGAAGTAAGCGCCGTCACAGCGTCTTGTAGAAGAGGACGGTGTCGTGGAAGGCGCCGTCCGCTTCCACCGTGTAGCGGGGGATCAAGCCAGCCCGTCGCCAGCCCGTGGCCTCGTAGAAGGGCTCGCCGCGGTCGCCCTTCAGCGTGTCGAGCACCAGCAACGACCGCCCCAGCCCGCGGGCCGTGTCTTCCACAGCTTCCATCAGACGCCGGGCGACGCCGCTCCGCCGATGGTGGGTGAAGACGAGCAGCTTCTGCACGTCGGCGCGGTGCGCGCCGTTGGGCTTGGTGCACAGCGCCAACTGCACACTTCCCAACAGGTTTCCCTCCGGTCCGCTCGCGATCAGCAGACGGTGCGCGCCGCCGGACAACTGGGCCGCCACACCGTCCCAGAAGGTCCGCTTCCAGTGAGCGGCCAAGGGAGCGTGGTAGCCGACCGAGGCGCCGCTGTTCACCGCGTCCTCCAGAAGGGCTTCCAGTTCCGCGCGCAGGCGTCCGTCGTCGAGGGCGGGAATGTCGGTGATGGACAAGGTCATCGTCATGGGAGGGGCCCGGATGGTTCCGTTCGCGCCCAACCCTGCCTTCTGCTCCTGCCGTCCACAATTGACTTTGCGAGGCATGGGTGTGAGGAATCCTCACAGCGAAACCCTGAAACGCCGCCAATGCCGCGTCTCCCCTTCACCGCCCTGGCCGCCTTCGAAGCGGCGTCCCGACACGGCAGCATGACCCGTGCCGCCGATGAGCTTGGTCTGACCCACGGCGCGGTCAGCCGTCAGGTGGGCGACTTGGAAAGGCGGTTGAAGGTCCGCCTGTTCGACCGCACCCCGCAGGGGCTTCTCCTGACCGACTCCGGGCGCGATCTCGCGCAGGCCTGCACCGCCGGGCTGGGGCGCCTTCAGGAAAGCTGGGACCGCATCGCCGGCAGCGGGCCGGAACGGCTGCGCATTGCCGCGCCGCGGACCTGGGCAGCCCTGTGGCTGGTGCCGCGTCTGGGGCGCTTCCTGGAGGACCGGACCGATCTGCGGCTGGACATCGAGGGGGGCAACACCGACCGCGCGTCGGAGGCCGAAGCGGGCTGGGCGGTGATCCGATACGTGCGCGGGGGCGATCCCGGTCTCGACGGGGCGCTTTTGTCGGAGGAGCCGCTGTTCCCGGTCTGCGCGCCGTCGCTGGCCGGGCGGCTGACCGGTCCGGCCGACCTGTCCCGCAACACTCTTCTGCATTATCAGGCGTCGCCGGACTGGAGCCTATGGCGTGCTGGCAGCGGGGTAAATCTGGATGGAGCGCGCAGCCTGAGTTTCTCGGAATCGGTGATGGTGATTCAGGCGGCCATGGCCGGGCAGGGGATCGCGCTAGGGCGGCCATCGCTGGTGCTGGAGGCGCTGGAAGCGGGACGGCTCGTCTGCCCCTTCGGACCGGCGGTGCCCTGCGGCGACCGCTACGTGCTGACCGCCCCGGCCGAAGGGCGCGGACGCGGCGTGCTCCGCGCCTTCCGGCGCTGGCTGCTGGAGGAGGCCGCGGCGGATCGGGCGCGGCTGGAGCGGCTCGGCGTGCCGTTTCCGCAGGGCAGTGCTGGCGCCTGATTCCATTCCGTGTTTATATCCGCTATCGGATGGATTTGGAGCGGAGACACGCCGCCATGCTGCGCCTTTACGACAACCTGTCTTCCGGAAACGGCTACAAGTGCCGGCTGCTGCTGCACAAGCTCGGCATCCCCTATGAGCGGATCGAGCTGGACATCGACCGGGCGGAAACCCGCAGCCCGGAGTTTCTCGCCAGGAACCCGAACGGGCGCATCCCGACGCTGCAACTGGAGGACGGCAGCCACCTGCCGGAATCCAACGCGATCCTTTGGTATCTGGCGGAGGGCACGCCCTATCTGCCCGACGACCGGGAGGGACGCGCGCGGGTCTTGCAATGGTTGTTTTTCGAGCAGTACAGCCACGAACCGAACATCGCGACCGTGCGCTTCTGGATCACGCACCATGTGGAGATGACGGAGGAGCGCAAGCTGGGGTTGGTGACAAAGCGCCGGCTCGGCTACGAAGCACTGGGCGTCATGGAAGGGCATCTGGCGGAGCGCCGCTTCTTCGTGGGCGACCGATTCAGCATCGCCGACGTCGCGCTCTACGCCTACACCCATGTGGCGGAGCAGGGTGGGTTCGACCTGACCGGCTATCCGGCAGCGCGCGCATGGATGGAGCGTGTGGCGGCGGAAGGGCCGCACATCCCGATCACCCAAGGCTGAAGGGTCAGATCAGCACCACCGCGGCGATCATCGCCACAATCACCGCATAAAGGACGATGCGGCGAAGCCGCCGCGACAGCGGCGGCTTGTTGTCGTTCGCGGCCGGCAGGCCCAGACGGGCCCGCCGCGCCGGAACGATGAACGCGGCCGGGCTGCGGGCGGCTCCGTCGGAGCCACCCGTCCCGATGTGTGCTGTCGGCCGGTTAGCCACGCTCGGCCAGCGGGATGAAGTCCCGCTTGGTCGCGCCGGTATAGAGCTGACGCGGACGGCCGATCTTCTGGACCGGGTCCTCGATCATCTCCCTCCACTGGGAGATCCAGCCGACGGTGCGCGCCACGGCGAACAGCACGGTGAACATGCTGGTCGGGAAGCCCATCGCCTTCAGGATGATGCCCGAGTAGAAGTCGACGTTCGGGTACAGCTTCTTCTCGACGAAGTACGGGTCCTCGAGGGCGATCTTCTCCAGCTCCATCGCGATGTCGAGGAGCGGCTCGTCCTTGATGCCCAGCTCGGCCAGAACCTCATGGCAGGTCTTGCGCATGACCTGGGCGCGCGGGTCGTAGTTCTTGTAGACCCGGTGGCCGAAGCCCATCAGACGGAAGTTGTCGTTCTTGTCCTTGGCGCGGCGGACGATCTCCGGGATGCGATCGACGGAGCCGATCTCCTCCAGCATCTTCAGCACGGCCTCGTTGGCGCCGCCATGGGCCGGACCCCACAGCGAGGCGATGCCGGCGGCGATGCAGGCGAACGGGTTGGCGCCCGACGAGCCGGCCAGACGGACGGTCGAGGTCGAGGCGTTCTGCTCGTGGTCGGCGTGCAGGATGAAGATCTTGTCCATGGCCTTGGACAGAACCGGGTTGACCTTGTACGGCTCGCACGGCGTGCCGAAGGTCATGTAAAGGAAGTTCTCGGCGTAGGACAGGTCATTGCGCGGGTACATGAACGGCTGGCCGACCGAGTACTTGTAGGCCATCGCGGCGATCGCCGGGATCTTGGCGATCAGGCGGTGCGCGGCGATCTTGCGCTGCACCGGGTCTTCGATGTCCGTCGAGTCGTGGTAGAAGGCCGACAGCGCGCCGGTCACGCCGCACATCACCGCCATGGGGTGGGCGTCGCGGCGGAAGCCGCTATAGAAGCGGGTCAGCTGCTCGTGCACCATCGAGTGGCCGCGCAGGATGCCCTCGAACTCTTCCTTCTCGGCGGCGTTCGGCAGGTGGTTGTTGAGGAGGAGGAAGCAGACCTCCGGGAAGGTCGCGTGCTCGGCGAGGTCGTCGATGGCGTAACCGCGGTGCAGCAGGATACCCTCGTCACCATCGATGTAGGTGATCTTGGACTCGCAGCTGCCCGTCGAAGTGAAACCCGGATCGTAGGTGAAACAACCGGTCTCGGCGTAGAGCTTGCGGATGTCGATCACGTCCGGACCCGTGCTTCCCTTCATCACGGGCAGGCTGACCTGCTTGCCAGTCCGGTTGTCGATCAGGGTGAAGGTATCGGCCTTGTCCGCGGTTTGGGTCATCTCGGCACGTCCTTATCTTTAGGGTTGGGGCTTAACGCCCTTTTCGAATGCGCGCAGCATAGTTCTATGCCGGGCGGATATCAACGCACGGAAGTTATCCCCGTGCTGCAGTTGCGGCATCCTTCATCCGGGCCAGCGTTTCCGTGCGGCCGAGAAGTTCCGCCACCTCGAAGATCGGCGGCGACACGGTGGAGCCGGTGAGCGCGGCGCGCAGCGGCTGTGCGATCTTGCCCAGTTTCTCCCCGCGCTCTTCGGCGAAGGCGCGCACCAATGCCTCCAGAGCAGCGGCGGTGAAGTCCGCTTCCGCCGCGAAGCGGGCGGCGAGGTCGGTCAGGACGCCGCGGCCCTTCTCGTCCAACAGCGCGGCGGCCTTCTCGTCCATCGCCAGCGGACGGGCGGCGAGGTAGAAGCGGGCGCTCTGGGCGAGATCGACCACGGTGCGGGCGCGCTGCTTCAGCCCGTTCATGGCGCGGGTCAGCAGGTCGCGTTCCGACTCGGTCAGCGCGCGGCCAAGCTCGGCCTCCAGCCGCGGGGCGGCCAGACCCACGAGGTGGGCGTCGTCGGCCTGCCGCATGTAGTGGGCGTTCAGATTCTCCAGCTTGGCGAAGTCGAAGCGCGAGGGGGAGCGGCCAATGCCCTCCAGGTTGAACCACTCCACGGCCTGTTCGGTCGGGATAATCTCGTCGTCGCCGTGCCCCCAGCCGAGCCGCAGCAGATAGTTGCGGATCGCCTCCGGCAGGTAGCCCATGTCGCGGTAGGCGTCGACGCCGAGCGCGCCGTGGCGCTTCGACAGCTTGGCGCCGTCCGGCCCGTGGATCAGCGGGATGTGGCCGAACTCCGGCAGGTCCCAGCCCATCGCGTTGTAGATCTGGATCTGGCGGAAGGTGTTGGTCAGATGGTCGTCGCCGCGGATGACGTGGGTCACGCCCATGTCGTGGTCATCCACCACCACGGCGAGCAGATAGGTCGGGGTGCCGTCGGCGCGCAGCAGGATCAGGTCATCGAGCTGGGCATTCTGCACCGTCACCTCGCCCTGGACGCGGTCCTTCAGGACCGTCTCGCCCTCCTGCGGGGCCTTCAGGCGGATCACCGGCTTCACGCCCGCGGGCGCCTCCGAGGGGTCGCGGTCGCGCCAGCGCCCATCGTAGCGGACCGGCTGGCCCGCCGCCTTCTGGGCGGCGCGCATCTCCTCCAGCTCCTCGGGGCTCGCGTAGCAGTGGTAGGCGCGGCCTGCGGCCAGCATCTGCTGCGCCACCTCGGCGTGGCGGTCCTTGCGGGCGAACTGGCTGACCGCATCGCCGTCCCAGTCGAGGCCGAGCCAGGACAGGCCGTCGAGGATGGCGTCCACCGCGGCGTCCGTCGAGCGCTGGCGGTCGGTGTCCTCGATGCGCAACAGGTACGTGCCGCCGTGGTGGCGGGCGTACAGCCAGTTGAACAGCGCGGTGCGGGCACCGCCGATGTGGAGAAAGCCGGTGGGCGACGGGGCGAAACGGGTGACGACGGTCATGGGTGGCTCAATTCCGGGTTCGGCGCTGCTACAGTGCTGCTGCGGCCGTGCTGCGGCTGCTGCGCTGCGACTGCGGTGGTGCGGTGGTGTAACACATTAACGGCGCCGGAGGCATTTGCCTTGCGCGCATAGGCGACAGTATGGCCCACGGGGTTGAAGAGGGCGTGGCCGGGGGGCTGGCGGCGGAGGGCGAGGACGGCGGCGCCGATCCAGCCCGTCGCGGCGTCGCCGCGCGCCTTCCCACAGCGGCACTGGAATGCTTCGCCGCGGAGCGGGAGCGCTGGGCGCTGTGGCTGCCCGTGGGGACCGGGGCGGGCGTGGCGCTGTATTTTGGTCTGCCCGCCGAGCCGTCGCTCTGGCTGGGGCCGGGTACCGTGGCCGCCTGCCTGCCTTTGCTGTGGCTGGTCCGGCGGCGTCTGGCGCCGGTCGTCCTGCTGCTGGGCCTGCTGAGCGTCGCGCTTGGCTTCGCGGCGGCGCAAATGCACGGCGTGGCGGCAGACGCACCCATGCTGACGCGACAACTCGGGCCGGTGCAGGTGACCGGGCGGGTGCTGGCGGTCGAGCGGCAGCCCACCGGAACGCGGTTGATGATCGGGGAGCCGACGGTGGACCGGCTGGCCCTGGAGGCGACGCCGGCGCGGGTCCGCCTGCATCTGCCGGCCAAGGTGGCGCCGCCGGAGGCCGGGACGGTGGTCCGGCTTCGCGCCATGCTCCACCCGCCGGCCGCTCCGGCGGAGCCGGGAGCCTTCGACCTGCAGCGGCGCGCCTATTTCGAAGGCTTCGGCGCGGTCGGCTTCGTCATGGGGACACCCGTCGCGCAGGAGGCGCCACCGCCCGGCGGCTGGCGCCGGGTAACGGTGGCCTTCGAGCAGGCCCGCGCCGCCATCGCCGAGCGGGTGCGCGCCGTCGTGGCCGATCCCGCGGAGGCCAGCGTCACCGCCGCCCTGCTGAACGGCGACGCGGCGGCGATTCCCGGGCCGATGATGGACGCCTTCCGCGACAGCGGTCTGGCGCATCTCCTGTCGATCTCCGGCCTGCATGTGGGGATCGCCGCGGGGATCGTCTTCTGGGTGGTGCGGGCGCTGCTGGCGCTGGTTCCCTGGGTCGCGCTGCGCTGGCCGATCAAGAAGATCGCGGCGTTGGCCGGCATCCTGTCGGCGATCCTCTACACGCTGCTGGTGGGGGCGCCCTTGCCGACGCTGCGGTCGGTTCTGATGACCGGCCTCGTCATGGGCGCGGTTATCGCCGACCGGTCGCCGATCAGCATGCGGCTGGTCGCCTTCGCCGGCATCGTCACGGTTCTTTATGACCCGGAGGGGATGCTGGGGCCGAGCTTCCAGATGTCCTTCGCGGCGGTCGTCGCCCTGATCGCCGCCTTCGAACGGTTCACGCCCTGGGCGGTGCGCCAGCGGCGCGAGATGGGCTGGCTCGGCCGAGGAACGATGACGCTGGGCGGAATCGCCTTCTCCAGCGTGGTGGCGACGGTCGCGACGACGCCCTACGGGCTCTACCATTTCCAGCAGGTCGCCTTTTACGGCGTGCTGTCCAACATGGTGGCGATCCCCATCACGACGGTGTGGATCATGCCCTTCAGCCTGCTCTCCTACCTGCTGCTGCCCTTCGGGCTGGAGGGGCCGGCGGTGACGGCGATGAGTTGGGGCGTCCGGCTGGTCATCGAAACGGCGGAGCGGACCGCGGCGCTGCCCGGCGCCACCGCGTTCCTGCCGGCCATGCCGGACGCCGCCATCGCGGCGGTCACGCTGGGCGGGCTGTGGCTGGCCATCTGGACGGGGCGCTGGCGCTGGCTGGGGCTGGCCGCGGTGGTTGGAGGTCTGGTTGCGCCGGTCTTCGCGCCGCGGCCCGACATTCTGGTGTCGGAGGATGGGACGCTGATGGCCGTGCGCAGCGCGGAGGGAATGCTCAGCCTGTCCGCCGCCAGCGACGGGCGGATCGCCAACAGCTGGAGGCGGCGCGACGGCATGGAGAAACCGGAGGAAAAGGCCGGGCAGGATGTCTGGCCGCTCGCCGGGGTGAGCCTGGACGGGCGGCTGCGCTGCGACGCTCTGGGCTGCCTTTATCGCGTGGAGGGAAAGACGGTGGCACTGCTGCGCCAGCCCGACGCCTTGCCGGAGGACTGCGCGATGGCGGATGTGGTGGTGACCGCGGCCCCATCGCGCGGATGCCGGGCGCCGCTGGTCATCGATCGCTGGCGCCTGCGGCGGGAGGGTGCGCACGCCCTTTACCTGTCGGACAAGGGCATCCGGGTGGAGAGCGTCCGCGGCCAGCGGGGGGACCGCCCATGGACGATGGGCGGAAGGCTTCCCGATGGAAGGGCCGGGGGGCGCTGAACCGCCGCCCCGGTGCGTCCTGTGCTCAGTACTTCCGCACCAGGCCGACGAGGCGGCCCTGCACCCGAACCCGGTCGGCGCCGAAGATGCGCGTCTCGTAGGCGGCGTTGGCGGGTTCCAGGGCGACGGTGTTGCCCTTGCGGCGCAGGCGCTTCAGCGTGACCTCGGCGTCGTCGACCAGGGCGACGACGATGGAGCCGTTGTCCGCGCTGTCGCAACGCTGGATGACCACCGTGTCATGATCGAGGATTCCGGCCTCGACCATCGAATCACCGGCCACCTCCAGCGCGTAATGGTCGCCCATGCCGAGCATGGCGGCCGGAATGTCGACGAAGGCGGAACCGTCGCGCAACGCCTCGATGGGCGTGCCGGCGGCGATGCGGCCATAGAGCGGAAGCTGCACCGATTCGGACGCCGGATTCGCCTCCCGCCCCGCGAAGCTGAAGTCGCCCTTGATGACGTTGGGCTGGAACTTGGCGCGCGGCGGCCGGGTCCGGGCATTCTCCAGCCCCTCCGGCAGGCGCAGCACCTCCAGCGCGCGGGCGCGGTGGGGCAGGCGGCGGATGAAGCCGCGCTCCTCCAGCCCCGTGATCAGGCGGTGGATGCCCGACTTGGACTTCAGGTTGAGAGCGTCCTTCATTTCGTCGAAGGAAGGGGACACACCGCCCTGCCCGAGCCGCTCGTTGATGAAAAGCAGCAATTCATGCTGCTTGCGCGTGAGCATTTGTGCCTCCCGACCGGTTCCGCACTAGATATGGAACAAAAGCAAAACGTTCCCTTATGTTCTAGTTTGGTTCTTAACCCCCGTCAAGCCCTACGGATGAAATCAATCGCAAATCGACGGACAGGACTCCAAAGCGATTGCCAAAGGGATTGGGGGTGCGGAATGGATTAAAGCGACAGGACACCGCCGCTCAACGGGATCACCGTCACGCGCTCGCCTGCGGCGGTGGCGGTTGCCTGCGGTTCGCGGACGATCAGCGCGTCGGCCTGGGCCAGCCGGGACATCATCGCACTGTCCTGACGCGGGAAGGGGGTGGCGACAGGCTCGCCATCCGGTCCGGGGGATAGGGTGGCGCGCAGGAAGTCGGTGCGGTCGTCGTTGGCCTTCAGCGGCGCGCCGAGTCGCGCCATGAGCGTGGCGTTCTCGGCGGGCAGCCCCTGGAGATGGCGGAGCAGCGGCACCAGGAACAGCACGGCGGCCACCCCGGTGGACACTGGGTTGCCGGGCAGGCCGAGCAGCGGCACGCCGTTCGCCGTTCCGAAGATCAACGGCTTACCGGGCTTCATCGCGACGCGGTAGAAGTCCAGCGACAGCCCGCCCAGCACGTCGCGGACATGGTCGTGCTCGCCTTGCGAGGCGCCGCCCGTGGTCACCAGCAGGTCGCAGCCGGCCGCCCCGGCGGCCATGGCGGCGAGATGCTCCGGATCGTCCTTGGCCACGCCGAGATTGTGGGCGAGCCCGCCCTGGCTGGTGACCAGCGCGCACAGGCCGAGCGCGTTGGAGCTGACGATCTGGCTCGGCCCCAGCGGATCGCCGGGCAGGGCGATCTCGTCTCCGGTGGCGAGCACGGCGACCCGCGGGCGGCGGTGGACGCGCAGCCAGGGCAGGTTGGCCGCCGCGGCCAGGGCGACGTCACGGGCGGTGAGCAAGCGCCCCTTGGGAAGCACGTCCTCACCCGCGGTGAAGTCCAGACCGGCGGGGCGGATGAAACGGCCCGCGGGCACGGCACGCCCGACGCGCACGCGGTCCCCGGCGTCCTCGCAATCCTCCTGCATCACCACGGCGTCGGCCCCGGCGGGCAGGGGGGCGCCGGTGAAGATGCGCACGGCCTCGCCCGCGCCGACCGTTCCGGCGAAGGCGTGGCCGGCGGCGGACTCGCCGATCCGGCGCAGCGTGACGGGCGCATCCGCCGACGCCGGAACGATGTCGGCGGCGCGGACGGCCCAGCCGTCCATGGCGGCTGCGGCGAAGGGCGGCTGGGTCAGGCGGGCGACGGCGGGTTCCGCCAGGACGCGCCCCAGCGCGTCGGGCAGCGCCACCGTCTCCGCCGGCAGGGCGGTGAAGGCGGCGAGGATGCGGGCGCGGGCCTCCCCGACCGAGATCATCGCGCCGGGCGCCATCAGACCGCGCTCCCCCAGTCGCCGCTCTTGCCGCCGGCCTTGTGGAGCAGTTTCACCTCGGTGATGGTCATGCCGCGGTCCACCGCCTTGCACATGTCGTAGACGGTCAACGCGGCGACCGACACGGCGGTCAGCGCCTCCATCTCCACACCGGTCTGCCCCCTGAGTTTGCAGGTGGCGGTGATGTCCACGGAGTTGCGCTCGGGGTCGCAGGTCAGGTCCACCTTGACCGAGGTCAGCATCAGCGGATGGCACAGCGGGATCAGGTCCGGCGTGCGCTTGGCCCCCATGATGCCGGCCAGCCGGGCCACCGACAGCACGTCGCCCTTCTTGACGCCGCCCTGCAAGATGAGCGCCAGCGTTTCCGGCTGCATCAGGACGGAGCCGCGGGCTGTTGCCGTGCGTTCCGTGTCGGCCTTGCCGGACACGTCCACCATCACCGCGCGGCCTTCGGCGTCGAAATGGGTGAAGCCGCTTGCGGGCTGGTCGGTCATAGGGGTTTCTCCATGAACAGGCTCAGCGGGTCCGGGCCGTAGGGGCCGAACGGGCCGCGGTCGGCGAAGCCCTGTTTGCGGTAGAGCGCGATGGCCTCGTCCTGATAGACGCCGGTCTCCAGCCGCAGCAGGGACAGGCCGGCGGCGCGGGCCTCGTCCTCGATGCGCTCCAGAAGGCGGCGCCCGATCTGGCCGCCGCGCGCGGTCGGCTGGACGAACATCCGCTTGACCTCGCCATAGCCGCCGTCGGTGTCGATGCGCATGGCGCCGCAGCCAACCACGGTTCCCGACCGCCGCGCGACCAGGAAACGGATGTCCGGCTTGGCCAGCGATTGCAGGTCGAGCAGATGGTTGCTCTCGGCCGGGTAGAGGTTGCCCAGATAGCGGTCCAGCTCCTCGATGAGCCGGACCACCTCGTCCTGGAGCGGACTTTCACGGGCAATGGTCACGTTGGGCACGGCGTCGCTCCTCCCCATTGCTTTTTTTATTCGGTGTCAGGCGAGCAGGGCGCGGGTGGCCGCGGTCACATCCTCCTGCCGCATCAGCGATTCACCGACCAGGAAACAACGCGCGCCCACAGCCGCCATGCGCGACAAGTCCGCCGGGCTGTAGAGACCGCTTTCGGCGACCAGCATCCGGTCGGCGGGCACATGGGCGGCCAGCTCCTCCGTCGTGGCGATGTCCACCGCCAGCGTCTTCAGGTTCCGGTTGTTCACGCCGAGCAGCGGAGTCTTCAGCGCCAGCGCGCGGTCCAGCTCCTCGCGGTTGTGCACTTCGACCAGCACGTCCAGGCCCCAGGCGATGGCGGCATCCTCGATCTCCGCGGCCTGCGCGTCGCTCAGCGCCGCCATGATGATCAGGATGCAGTCGGCGCCGAGCGCGCGGGATTCGGCGATCTGGTAGGGATCGACCATGAAGTCCTTGCGCAGCACCGGCAGGTCCACCGCGGCGCGGGCGGCCAGCAGATAGTCGTCGCAGCCCTGGAAATAGGGCTCGTCGGTCAGCACCGACAGGCAGGTGGCGCCGCCCTCGCGGTAGGCGCGGGCCAGCGACGGCGGGTCGAAGTCCGGACGGATCAGGCCCTTCGACGGGCTGGCCTTCTTGATCTCGGCGATCAGTCCGTAGCGGCCCCCGTCCACCGTGCGGCGCAGCGCGCGGATGAAGCCGCGCGCCGGGTCGGCGCTGCGGGCGGCGTCCTCCACCGCGGGCAGCGGGCGGGCGGACTTGCGGGCTTGGACCAGCGCGCGCTTGTCGTCGCAGATGCGGGTCAGGACGTCGCTCATGGCGCGGCAACCGGTTCGTTGGCGATGGACGAATTCGTGATGGACACAAGGCGCTGGAGCACGGCGCGGGCGCCGCCGCTGTCGATGGCGTGGCGGGCCTGCTCGACGCCTTCCTTGAGGTCGCCGGCCTTGCCCGCCACATGCAGCGCGGCGGCGGCGTTCAGCAGCACGATGTCGCGGTAGGCGCCCTGGGCGCCGTCGAACAGCGCGCGGATGGCCTCCGCGTTCACATGGGCGTCGCCGCCCTTGAGAAGCTCCGGCCGGGCGCGGAATATGCCGGCCTGCTCCGGCTCGATCTCGAACACCGTGACCTCGCCGTCCTTGAGTTGGGCGACGGTGGTCGGGCCGGTCGTGGTGATCTCGTCCAGCCCGTCGGAGCCATGGACGATCCAGGCCGCCTCCGACCCCAGGCGCTTCAGCACATGGGCCAGCGGCTCCACCCACTGCCTGGCGTAGACGCCGAGAAGCTGGCGCTTGGCGCTGGCCGGGTTGGACAGCGGACCCAACAGGTTGAAGATGGTGCGGGTGCCCAGCTCCACGCGGGTCGGGCCGACGTTGCGCATGGCGAGGTGGTGGCGCGGCGCCATCAGGAAGCCGATGCGCGCGTCCCACAGGGCCTTGCGCACCAAACCCATGTCGCAGTCCAGGTTGACGCCCAGGGCACCCAGCACGTCGGCGGCGCCCGACTTGGACGACATGGCGCGGTTGCCGTGCTTGGCCACCGGCACGCCGCAGGCGGCGATGACGATCGCGGCGGCGGTGGAGATGTTGTAGGTGCCCGAGCCGTCGCCGCCGGTGCCGCAGGTGTCGATGGTGCCGTCCGGGGCCTCCACCGGGATCGCCTTGGCGCGCATGACGCGGGCGGCCCCGGTGATCTCGTCCACCGTCTCGCCGCGCACGCGCAGCGCCATCAGGAAGCCGCCCATCTGCGACGGGGTGGCGTTGCCCGACATGATGATGTCGAAGGCCAGCGAGGCCTCCGGCTCGCTCAGGGCGTTGCCGGCGGCGACCTTGGCGAGGATGGCCTTCATGTCGGTCAGGTCGCCGTGCGGCGCGGACGGCGTGCTCATGCGGCGGTCTCCAGCCGGCGGGTGGTGTTCAGGAAATTCTCCAGGATCTTGTGCCCGTGCTCGCTCTCGATGCTTTCCGGGTGGAACTGCACGCCGTGAATCGGCAGCTCGCGGTGGGAGAGCGCCATGATCAGGCCGTCCTCCGTCTCGCCAGTCACCTCCAGGCAGGCGGGCAGGGTGGCGCGCTCGACGATCAGCGAATGGTAGCGGGTGGCCCGGAAGGGCGAGGGCAGGTCCTTCAGGACGCCGCGCCCCTGGTGGAACATGCGGTCGACCTTGCCGTGCATCGGCACCGGCGCGCGCAGCACCGTGCCGCCGAAGGCCTGCCCGATGGCCTGATGGCCCAGGCACACGCCCAACAGTGGAACGCCGGCCTTGGCGGCGGCGTCGATCAGCGGCAGGCAGATGCCCGCCTTGTCCGGGTCGCAGGGGCCGGGCGACAGCACGATCCCTTCGGGGCGGAGCGCCATGGCCTCCTCCACCGTCAGGCTGTCGTTGCGGCGGACGTCCAGCTCGGCGCCCAGTTCGCCCAGGTAATGGACGAGGTTGTAGGTGAAGCTGTCGTAATTATCGATGAGCAGCAGCATGGGGCGCCCCGGCATCCTTCCGGCCTGTCGTTTCCGGTCCGTTGGTCACGGCCCAATCGTCCCGGAATACCGTTCCGGCCTTGTTCCAAGGCGGGTACCCTAGCGGCTGGAGCGGTGGATTTCCAGCCCGTCCGAACCCGGAAACGGCGGAGTGTCAGCGGCAGAGGAACTGCGGCGGTGTCGCGGGCTTGTCCGGGACCGTGCCGCGCCCGTCGGTTTCCTCGGTGATCTGGCAGCGCCGCACGGTGCGCGGCAGGTCGATGGCCAGCGTGGCCTGCGTCCCGCTGTAGCGGCAGATCAGGAAGACGTTGCTGCGCCGGGCGGCGGGGAAGTCCCATTGCCGGGTTTCCGCGCGGCCCCGCCGGAGGCTGCGGTCCGGCTCCAGCGCCGCCGGTGCGGGGACCGGGGACGTCATCTGCGCCGTCCGGTCGCCCTCCACCAGCGCGACGCCGGCAAAGGCGTGCTGGTCCTTCGCCGGGTAGGGCGACCAGCCGCCGGGGGCCTCCGGCTGGACCTGCACGGTCAGGCTGGGCGGGCAGCGGACCTCGTCCGCGAGGGCCGGGGGCGCGGCGGCGGCGGCGAGGACCGCCAGGAGGGTGAGGGTGCGGAGCATGGCGGGTCACAGCATAGTCCCAGCCGGCGGGCACCTCCACCCCGCTCCGCTGTTGCAGGGACGGTGCGGGGGTGCCACCTTGCGCGCAAACCGGAAACCAGGGTTCGAGATTCCTTCCCATGGCCAGAAAATCGCCGCGCAAGCCCCAGAAGGCGGCGGCACGGAAGCCATCGCCGAAAACACCGGCCGCCGCATCCGGACGGCCGGCGCCGGGGCGCGCCGTATCCCCGATTCTGCTGGCGCTGGCCGGGGTGATCGCGGTCTTCGCGGTGGCGCTCGGCGCGCGCTTCATCATCGGGCGCGACGCGCCGGAGACGGCCGTCGTGGAGCGGGAAGCACCGGTCATCGCCCCGGCCGTTCCCCCCGCCGTCGCGCCGGTCAAGCCGCCCCCGCCCAAGGTCGCGGCGGCTCCCCCCCCGCCGGAGCCGCCGGCCCCGCGTGAGCCCGAACCCGCGCCGACCCCGGCCCCGCAGGTGACCGAGGCCCTCGCACCCGTTCCGGTTCCCGCGCCGCCCCCGCCGCCGGCCCTGACGCCGAAGCCGGTGGTGGCGATGCTGCCGCCTCCCGTCGCGCCGCTGGAACCACCGAAGGTGGCCCCTGGATCGCCGCTGTGGAAGAAGAACGCGCTGCCCTTCCGCGCCCCGCCGGGCAAGCCGGCCATCGCCATCGTCATCGACGACATGGGCGTGGACCGCAAGCGTTCGAATCGAACGGTGTCGCTGCCGGCGCCGCTGACGCTGGCCTGGCTGCCTTACGCCCACGAGTTGCCGGCCCAGGCCCGCGCCGCCCGCGCCGCCGGGCACGAGTTGATGCTGCATCTTCCCATGGAGCCCAGCGGCTCGGCCGATCCGGGACCGCAGGCGCTGCGCGTGTCGCTCGACAAGGGGGAGATCCTGCGCCGGACCAAGGCGGCGCTGGACAGCTTCGATGGCTATGTCGGGGTGAACAACCACATGGGCAGCCGCTTCACCGCCGATTCCGCGGCCATGGCGCCCGTGCTGGGGGAGATCGCGCGGCGCGGCCTGTTGTGGCTGGACAGCCGCACCACCGCGAAGAGCGCCGGCCTGACGCTCGCGCGGGAGCTTCAAATGCCCTTCGCCGGGCGCGACATCTTTCTCGACAACGAGATGACCGTGCCGGCGGTGCGCAGTCAGCTCGCCAAGACGGAGCAGGTGGCGCGCAGCCAGGGCTACGCCATCGCCATCGGCCACCCGCACGATGCGACAATCGACGCACTGGCCTCCTGGATGCCGGAGGTGCAGAAACGCGGCTTCGTCCTGGTACCGGTCAGCGCCGTCGTGCGCGCCCATCACACCGGCGGGTGACCGCCGGTCCCGTCTGAGGAGAGTTCCATGGCTGATACCTACAGGGTTGGCGGCATGACCTGCGGCGGCTGCGCCCGCTCCGTCACCAACGCCATTGGCAAGCTGGCGCCGGGTGCGGCCGTGACGGTGAACCTGGACGCCGGCACCGTGGCGGTGGAGGGCGGAGTCGCCCCGGAGACGGTGAGGAAGGCCGTGGAAGGCGCCGGCTTCGACTTCGGCGGTCCGGCCGGCTAAAGCGCGTCAGGCGGGACGGCGCAGCCGCCACACCAGCAGGCCGCCGGCCCAGGACAGCGACACCGCCAGGGCGACGCCGAGCGCCGCGAACCGTCCGGCGGGCTCGGCCAGAAGATGGGCGGTGGTCAGCGCCAAAGCGAGGCCGGGGTTGGTCAGCAGCGCGCTGCGCATCGCCGCGGCGACCACGCCGCCGCCCATGCGGCCGTGCAGGATCACCGTCAGGCTGGTCAGTGCGATGGGGAACACGGCGGCGATGCCGGTGGCCGCCGGGCCGATGCTGTGGCTGAGCGTCGTCACGGTGGCGACCAGCAGGCCGACGAGACCGGCGCGGGCCGGGATGTCGTACCAGCGCGACCGCGCCGTCTGGACCGCCGTGTCCGCCGGAATTGGGGCGGATACCACCCAGGCGGCGATCCCGTAGCAGGCCAGCGTCAGCAGCAGCGCCAGCGGCAGCGTCCACTCGACGGCGGAGCGCAGGGTGGACGCCACGACGATCCAGAAGACGGAGCTGGCGATGACCGTCGCGGGCATGCCCCACCGCGGGGCGATCCGCACCAGAAGCGCCAGATAGAGGACGATCGTCGCGTTCCCGACCATCCCCGACAGGGCGGCGTCGGCGACGAAGCCGTCGCCATGCTCCATCGCGAGCATCACGAAGGCCGGTCCGGTCGAGACGGGCAGGGCGGTGATCATGCCGCCATAGAAGGGGCCGGCCTTCTCCGCCGCCAGCGAGGCGGCGACGACGACCAGGGCCGCCGCCACGACCTTGACGATCAGTGGCAGCAGCAGCGCATCGAGGGGCATTCGGTCCTTACCGGGCGGAGGTCTCGCGAACGGTTTCCTCCGCGGCGCGGATCAGGGCCATCGACTTGTTGACGGTCTCCTGGTACTCGGCCTCCGGATCGCTGTCGGCGACCACGCCGCCGCCGGCCTGCACATACATCATGCCGTCCTTCAGAACGGCGGTGCGCAGCGCGATGCAGGTGTCCATGGCGCCCGACGCGCCGAAATACCCCACGCAGCCGGCATAGACGCCGCGGCGGGCCTTTTCCAGCTCGTCGATGATCTGCATGGCGCGCACCTTCGGCGCGCCCGAGACGGTGCCGGCGGGGAAGCCGGCGATCAGCGCGTCCAGCGCGTCATGCTTCGGGTCGAGGTCGCCCTCGACGTTGGAGACGATGTGCATGACGTGGCTGTACAGCTCCACGATCATCTTCTGCGTCACCTTGACGGTGCCGGTGCGCGCGACGCGGCCCACGTCGTTGCGGCCGAGGTCGAGCAGCATCAGATGCTCGGCCAGCTCCTTCGGATCGCTCAGCAGGTCCTCGGCCAACGCCTGGTCCTCCGCCGCCGTGGCGCCGCGCTTGCGGGTGCCGGCGATGGGGCGGACGGTCACCTTGCCGTCGCGCACGCGCACCAGGATCTCCGGGCTGGAGCCGACGACCGACAACTCGCCGAAGTCGCAGTGGAACAGGAAGGGCGACGGGTTCAGGCGGCGCAGCGTGCGGTACAGCGCCAGCGGCGACGGCTTGAAGGGGAAGCGGATGCGCTGGGACGGCACGACCTGGAAGATGTCGCCGGCCCGGATGTACTCCTTCGCCCGCTCCACGATCGCGTGATACTCCTCGCGCGTCGTGTTGGAGGTCCAGGCGAGCGGCAGCCCGTCCTTGGTCCGCGGCTCCCGCCGGTAGGGCAGGGGGCGTTCCAGGTCGGCCACCGCGTCCATCAGCCGCTCGCGGGCGTCGCCGTAGGCGGCGTTGCCGTCGACGCCCGGCTTCGGCCAGACCGGGGTGACCAGAGTCACCGAATCGGTGTGGCTGTCGAAGATGGCGACGATGCTCGGCCGCGACAGGATGGCGTCGGGGATGCCCAGCTCGTCCGGGTTGTCGTCCGGCAGCCGCTCCATCAGCCGGACCATGTCGTAGGTCAGGTAGCCGAACAGGCCGGCGGCCATCGGCGGCAGGGCGTCCGGCAGGTCGATGCGGCTCTCGTTGATGAGGGCGCGCAGCGACTCCAGCGGGGCCGCGTCGATGGGCTCGTAGGCGTCGCGGTCGTGCAGGGCGTTGCGGTTCACCTCCGCCCGGTCGCGGCGGCAGCGCCACACCAGATCGGGCTTGAAGCCGATCACCGAGTAGCGGTCGCGCCGCGATCCCGCCCCGCGCTCCGCCGATTCGAAGAGGAAGCCGAAGGGGCGCCCGTCGGCCAGCTTCATGTAGGCGGAGACCGGGGTCTCCAGATCGCTGACCAGCGTGGTCCACACCACCTGCGGCTTGCCGGCCTCATAAGCGGTGTGGAAGGCGGCGGATTCCGGCTGAACCTTCACGGGACGGGCCTCGATTGAGTGTGGTTAGTTGCCGCTGGCGAAGAACTGGTCGATGCGGTTGCGGTGAACCTCGACCGGGTAGCTGTTGCGCAGCGCGTTGCCGAACTGGGCCATGATGTCGCTTTCCAGCCCCTGGGCGACGGTGCTCTCCACGGTCGCCAGCGTGGCGTCGCTGGCCGCCGGGTCCGCCGGGATGACCTCCTTCAGGCGGGCGACGACCTGGCTGTCGGCGGTGGCGCCGGTCACCGTCTCGCCGGGCTTCACCTCGAACAGCTTGCGCACCAGCTCGCCCGGCAGCCCCTCGACCGAGCGGGCGTCGCGGGTGAAGGGCGTGGTCATGGCGAAGCTGGCGCCGGCTTGGCCGGCGACGTCCTGCGCCGCGGCTTCCGAACCCTGCTTCAGCTTGGCGGCGATGTCCTGGGCCTTCTCGGCGGCGAGCTTGGCCCGCTTGTCGTCCTGCCAGCCGGCGACGGCCTGATCGCGCACCTCGGCCAGCGGCTTGGGCGCGGCCGGCGTCACGCCGTCGACACGCACGGCGTAGAAGACGTTGTTGGGCGCCTCGGTCAGGTTCGAGGTGGCGCCGGAGGCGAGCTGGAAGGCGGTCTGCACCATGGCGGCGAAGTTCGGGCGGCCCGGAGCGGCGTCCTTGCCGTCCGGTGCCTTGGCGCTGCTGTCCACCGCGGCGATCTTGGCGATGGCCAGCCCCTGGGCCTGGGCGACCTCCTCCAGCGGGGCACCGCTGGCGAGCTGGTCCTCGACCCGGTTGGCGATGGAGTAAAGCGAATCCATCGCCTTCTCCTTGCGAAGCTCGGCCAGGAGCTGGTCGCGGGCCTCATCGAAGCTCTTGGTGGCGCCCGGCTGGATGGCGGTGACCGTCAGGACGTGCCAGCCCAGCCCGCTGCGCACGGCGTCGCTGACCGCACCCTGGGCCAGCGCGAAGGCGGCGTCGCCGATCTCCGGCAGCTCGGTGCGGGTGACGTTGTCGAGCGTGATGACGTCGGTCTCGGCGTCCTTGGCGGCGGCGGTCAGGCCCTTGGTCTTGGCGGCCTCGGCGATCTGCTTCGCCTTCGCCTCGTCGTCGGCCAGGACCATCTCCACCGTGCGGCGCTCCGGCGTGCCGAGTTCGTCGGCGCGCTCGTCGTAGGCGGCGCGGAGTTCGTTGTCGGGGATCTGGATGTCCTTGGCGATCTCGTCGGCGGAGAGCTGAGCGATGCTCAGCGCGCGGTATTCCGGCGCGGTGAAGCGGACCTGATGATCCTCGTAATAACGGGTCAGCTCAGCGTCGTCGGGCACGCCGACGTCGCCGATGGCGGCGTTGGGCAGGGTGACCACCTCGGCCACGCGGCGCTCCCCGCGGAAGCGGTAGAGGTCCTGGACCAGCGGCTTCGGTGGGGTCACCCCGGCGCCGACCGCGCCGGCCACCAGCTCGCGCGCGGTCTCGCGGCGCAGCAGGGCGACGTAGCCGTCCTCGGTCAGCTGGTTGTTGCGCAGCACGCTGCGGAACTGGGCCGCGTCGAACTGGTTCTGCGCGTTGCGGAAGGCCGGCTCCTCGGCGATGCGCTGGCGCACCACGTCCGGGCCGACCGAGATCCCGGCGTCGCGCGCCGCCTGATCGTAGAGCGCGCGCTGCACCAGCGCCGACAGCGACTGGTCGAGAAGGCCGAACTGGCGCGCCTGCTCCGTCGTCAGGTTGCCGCCCATCATCGGGCGCAGCCGCTCCATCTGGCGGCGGAACTCCTGATCCAGCTCCGCCCGGTCGATCTCCACCTTGCCGACGGAGGCGACGGTGCTGGACATCCCGCCTGTGCGGATCATGTCGCCGATGCCCCAGGCCGCGAAGCTGACGATGAGGAGCACGAACAGGATCTTGACGACCCACGAACCGGCGTAAGTGCGGATGAACTGAAGCATGGGACCCGAAGTGAGTGCGCAAAGGGCGGCCCTGCGGCCGGGGCGGCATCATAGGCACCCCGCGAAAGCCCGGCAACACCCCATTTCCCCCGCGATTCCCCATCGGAAAGAACCCGTTGGACGGGTGGAAATGCCAAGCACTCCTTGCTAGACAGGGGGCGCACTTTGAAAACGAACACCCGCACCAACAAACGAGAGCCGGAGGACGACAACGCCATGGCCGCACGCCGCAAACTGATTGCCGGGAACTGGAAGATGAACGGGCTGAAGGCCGACGGGCTGGATCTGGCCTCGGACCTCGCCGGGCGCCTGACGGGTGCCGGGACGGTCGCCTTCGACATGCTGGTGTGCCCGCCCTTCCCGCTGCTGTTCCCGGTGGGCGACGCCATTTCCGGCAGCCCGCTGGCGCTGGGCGCGCAGGACTGCCACGCCAAGACCTCCGGAGCGCACACCGGCGACGTCAGCCCGGCCATGCTGACCGACGCCGGCTGCCGCTACGTCATCCTCGGCCATTCGGAGCGCCGCGCCGACCACGCCGAATCCGACGCCCAGGTCGCCCACAAGGCGGCCGCCGCCCACAAGGCGGGCCTGATCGCCATCATCTGCGTCGGCGAGACGGAGGCCCAGCGCGACGCCGGGCAGGCGAACAGCGTCGTCGCCAGCCAGCTCAAGGGCTCCATCCCGGAGGGCGCCACCGCGGCGAACACCGTCATCGCCTACGAACCGGTGTGGGCCATCGGCACCGGCAAGACCGCGACCCCCGACGACGTCAAGGCGATGCACGCCCACATCCGGGCGGAACTGGCCGGCAAGACCGCCGATCCCGACGCGGTGCGCGTCCTCTACGGCGGCTCGGTGAAGCCGGGCAACGCGGCGGAACTGATGGCGGTGGAGAATGTGGACGGGGCGCTGGTCGGCGGGGCCGCGCTGAAGGCGGACGATTTCTGGGCCATCGCCACCAGTTGCCGCTAGCATATCGCGCAGGACCGCGTTAAAAACAGTGGGCGCGCGCCACGGGCCCTTGCCAAGGTCCGTGGCGCGCTGTTGGTTTGGGCGGTCCCTGCGGATCGCTCCGGGAAGGGATCAAGGGAACGGGTTGCATGGAATCGGTGCTTCTGGTCATTCACCTGCTGATCGCCCTGGCGCTCGTCGGGGTCATCCTGATCCAGCGTTCGGAAGGCGGCGGTCTCGGCATCGGCGGCGGCAATATGGGGGGCATGATGTCCACCCGTGGCACCGCCAATCTGCTGACGCGGACCACCGGCATCCTGGCGGGCTGCTTCATGGCGACCAGCCTGGTCCTGGCGGTCCTAGCGGGCGCGCACAGGGCGCCGACCTCAATCATCGACACGATGCCGGCCCAGCCCGTCGCCCCGGCGGCCCCCGCCCAGCCGGCCGCGCCGGCGCAGCCCGCTCCGCCGGTCGCCCAGTAACAGCGGCCCGGCAGAACGCGACGCGGCTCCGGCCGGGTCGGACGTGAGGCGGCCTCCCCCGAAGCCGCCTCTTTCTTTTGAGGATCGTCAATCTGGGCAGCGCCCGGGGGACGATCCGAATTCGGGGAACGGATCAGGCTCTGAAGGTCTTCGGACGGACATGACTCGCTACATCTTCATCACCGGTGGCGTCGTTTCCTCGCTGGGCAAAGGTCTGGCGTCGGCGGCGCTTGGGGCGCTTCTCCAGGCGCGCGGCTACAAGGTGCGGCTTCGCAAGCTGGACCCGTACCTGAACGTGGACCCCGGCACGATGAGCCCGTACCAGCACGGCGAGGTCTATGTGACCGACGACGGCGCTGAGACCGACCTCGACCTCGGCCATTACGAGCGCTTCACCGGCGTGGCCGCGCGCCGTGGCGACAACATCACCACGGGCCGCATCTATTCGAACGTGATCGCCAAGGAGCGGCGCGGCGACTATCTGGGCGCCACCGTGCAGGTGATTCCGCACGTCACCGACCAGATCAAGGACTTCATCGGCGCCGACACGACCGACGAGGACTTCATCCTCTGCGAGATCGGCGGCACGGTGGGCGACATCGAGTCGACCCCCTTCCTGGAGGCCATCCGCCAGTTCGGCAACGAGGTCGGTCCGGAGAACGCCCTGTTCATCCACCTGACCCTGTTGCCCTACATCCCGACGGCGGGCGAGTTGAAGACCAAGCCGACGCAGCATTCCGTGAAGGAGCTGCTGGGCATGGGCATCCAGGCCAACATCCTGCTGTGCCGCGCCGACCGTCCGATTCCGGAGAACGAGCGCAAGAAGATCGCGCTGTTCTGCAACATCCGGCCGGAGCGCGTCATCGCCGCCCTGGACGTCGATTCGATCTATCAGGTGCCGGTCAGCTACCACGAGGAAGGCTTCGACACCCAGGTGCTGGCCTATTTCGGCCTGCCGACCGAGGGCAAGCCGGACCTGTCGCGCTGGACCAGCATCATGGAGCGGGTGCGGAAGCCGCAGGGCGAGGTGACCATCGCCGTCGTCGGCAAGTACACCAGCCTGCTCGACAGCTACAAGTCGCTGGCCGAGGCGCTGACCCACGGCGGCATCGCCAACAACGTGAAGGTCAAGCTGGACTGGATCGACTCGGAGATCTTCGAGGACGACACCGCCGTCCAGCGGCTGGAGAACGTCCACGGCATCCTGGTGCCGGGCGGGTTCGGCTCGCGCGGCACGGAAGGCAAGATCCGCGCCGCCCAGTTCGCCCGCGAGCGCAAGGTGCCCTATTTCGGCATCTGCTTCGGCATGCAGATGGCGGTGATCGAGTCGGCCCGCAACATGGCCGGCATCGTCGACGCCGGCTCGACCGAGCTGGGCAAGCCCGGCAACCCGGTGGTCGGCCTGATGACCGAATGGATGCGCGGCAACAGCCTGGAGAAGCGCACGGAAGGCACCGACCTCGGCGGCACCATGCGGCTCGGCACCTACCCGGCGAAGCTGGTCCCCGGCAGCAAGGTCGCGGAGGTCTACGGCACCACCGACATCACCGAGCGGCACCGTCACCGCTACGAGGTGAACGTCTATTACAAGGACCGGCTGGAGAAGGTCGGCCTGTTGTTCTCCGGCCTGTCGCCGGACGGCGAGTTGCCCGAGATCGTCGAGATCCCGGACCATCCCTGGTTCATCGGCGTGCAGTTCCACCCGGAACTGAAGTCCAAGCCCTTTGACCCGCACCCGCTCTTCACCTCCTTCATCAAGGCGGCGATCGAGCAGAGCCGGCTGGTGTGATGTGACCATACGGGGGAGGGCATTCCTCCCCCGCGTGTTCCGGTTCCGGGTTTCCGGTGGGTATAGTGACAGCGGCGGCCGAGCCAACGGCCGCCGCTTTTGCGTTACGGGCCAGGGAACAACAAAGAGGCTGGAGACACCATGACCGACATCAGCATTCCCGCCGGCGACGGCGGCAGCTTTTCCGCCTATGTGGCCAAACCGGCGGGCGGCGGACCGGCGCCGGGACTCGTCGTCATCCAGGAAATCTTCGGGGTCAATCAGGTCATGCGCGACCTGTGCGACGGCTTCGCCGCCCAGGGCTGGCTGGCCGTCTGCCCGGACCTGTTCTGGCGGCAGGAGCCGGGCGTGCAGATCACCGACAAGACCCAGGAGGAATGGAACCGCGCCTTCGCCCTGATGAATGGCATGGACCAGGACAAGGCGGTGGACGACCTCAAAGCCACCCTGGCGTGGCTGCGCCAGAATCCGGATTGCACCGGCAAGGCGGGGGCTGTCGGCTACTGCCTGGGCGGACGGCTCGCCTTCATGATGGCCGCGCGCTCCGATTCCGACGCCAACGTCAGCTATTACGGCGTCGGCCTGGACGGTCTGGTCGGCGAGGCGGCGAGCATCACCAAGCCGCTGCTGATGCACATCGCCGAGAAGGACCAGTTTGTACCGGCGGAGGCGCGGGAAAAGGTGCTGGCCGCGGTGAAGGGCAACCCGAACGTCACCGCTCACGTCTACCCCGGCATGGACCACGCCTTCGCCCGCGCGGGCGGCGCCCATTTCGACGCCGAGGCGGCGGATCTTGCCAACGGACGCACGGCAGCCTTCTTCAAGCAGCATCTGGGTTGACGCCATTCCGGTTGACCGGGATCGCCAATATCTGGGAAGGAATGGGCAGCGCGAGGGGGCATCCGGCATGCGTCCCCTCGCATTGCTTTTTGGAGAGTACGGGATGACCACCGCCAAGACCGTCCAGATCGGCAACCTGACCATCGCCAACGACCGGCCCTTCACCCTGATCGCCGGACCGTGCCAGATGGAAAGCCGCGACCACGCGCTGGAGACGGCGGCGGCGCTGGTTGAGATGACCGGCGCGCTGGGCATCGGGCTGATCTACAAGTCCTCCTTCGACAAGGCCAACCGCACCTCCATCGGCACGGCGCGCGGCCTCGGCATGGACAAGGCGCTGCCGATCTTCGCCGAGATCAAGGAGCGGTTCGGCTGCCCGGTCATCACCGACGTGCATGAGGCCGACCAGTGCGCCGCGGTGGCCGAGGTGATGGACGTCCTCCAGATCCCCGCCTTCCTGTGCCGGCAGACCGATCTGCTGATCGCAGCGGCCAAGACGGGTCGGGCGGTCAACGTGAAGAAGGGCCAGTTCCTCGCCCCTTGGGACATGAAGAACGTCGCGGCCAAGCTGGTGGCGTCGGGCAACGACAAGGTGCTGCTGTGCGAGCGCGGCGCCAGCTTCGGCTACAACACGCTGGTGTCGGACATGCGGTCCCTGCCGATCATGGCCGAGACCGGCTTCCCGGTGGTCTTCGACGCCACCCATTCCGTGCAGCAGCCGGGCGGGCAGGGCACGACTTCCGGCGGCCAGCGAGAGTTCGTTCCGGTGCTGGCCCGCGCCGCCATCGCCGTGGGCGTCGCCGCCGTCTTCATGGAGACCCACGAGAATCCGGACTGCGCCCCCAGCGACGGGCCGAACATGGTTCCGCTGAAGGAGATGCCGGCCCTGCTGGCGCGCCTCCAGGCCTTCGACCGTCTGGCGAAGGCCTGACGAAAGGACAGGTCCGGGAACGGCGTGCCGGTCCTGGCGTTGCCCAGGCACCGCGGGCGCCGCGCTTACGGTGGAGCGCCCGCGGATAAAGCCATGGAGCAACGCCATGAAGCCGATCCGCCTGTGCGCCATCGCCGCCGTCGCCAGCCTTGGCGCAATGGTCGCCCTTCCCGCCTTCGCGCAATCGACCGCGCCGTCCTCATCCACCCACTCGACCACGCCGATGCCGCAGGCCAAGCCTCCGGGCAGCAGCGGCACCACCACGGCTCCGCCAATGGGCAGCGGGTCGTCGTCCACGGGGGCGGCGAAGGCAAAGGTCATCGACCTCAACACCGCCGGCAAGGACGAACTTCAGACCTTGCCAGGGATCGGCGAGGCGCGGTCCGAGGCGATCATGAAGAACCGCCCCTACCGTTCCAAGGACGAGTTGGTCAGCAAGAAGATCGTCCCGCAGAACGTCTACGACGACATCAAGGGCCGCATCGCCGCGGTCGGCGGCTCCAAGACCAGCGCGTCGGCGGGGACCGCTCCGAAGAAGTGAGCCTAAATTCCCTCTCCCCTCCGGGGAGAGGGCTACGATGGCTTTACAGGGATGGATTTATAGGCTGAAGCTCCGGTAGGTGATCGGCGCCTCGGCCGTGCCACCGTCCTCTGCGGCTATCTCGGCGAGCAGACCATGATGCTCGGACAGGTCGCACACCGGGTCGGTGTTGTCGGCGCTTCCGGTGAGCGCCAGCGCTTGGCAGCGGCAGCCGCCCCAGTCGATCTCCTTCTGGTCGCAGCTCCGGCAGGGCTGCGGCATCCAGTCGGTGCCGCGGTAACGCTGGAAGGCGGCGGAGTTGGCCCAGATGTCGGCCAGCGGGCGCTCGGTCACCCGGTCGAAACTCATGCCGGGGATCGTCTCGGCGGCGTGGCAGGGCAGAACCGAGCCGCTGGGCGTGACGTTCAGGAACTTGCGGCCCCAGCCGCCCATGCAGGCCTTGGGGCGCTTGGCGTAATAGTCAGGCACCACGTAATCGACGACCAGCCGGCCCTTCAGCTCCGGCAGGCGGCTGCGCACGCGCTCGTCCATGCGGATCAACTGGTCGCGGGTCGGCATCAAGGCGGCGCGGTTCTTCAACGCCCAGCCGTAATACTGGACGTTGGCGATCTCGATCCGGCCGGCCTTGAGCTCCAGCGCCATGTCGATGAAATCGTCCACCCGGTCGATGTTGTGGCGCTGCACGATGGCGTTGACGGTCAGCGCCATGCCGGCGTCGGTGACCGCGCGCGCCACCTCCAGCTTCTTCGGCTGGCCGCCGGGAAAGCCGCTGATCAATTCGGCCTTGGCGGGCTGCGTGTCCTGGAAGCCGATCTGCACATGCTGGAGTCCGGCGTCGCGCAGCCGCTCCAGCCGTGCCCGGTCGAGCAGAACCGCCGAGGTGATGAGGTTGGCGTAGAGCCCAACTCCGGTGGCGTGGGCGATCAGCGCTTCCAGGTCCTTGCGCGCCGTCGGCTCGCCGCCGGAGAAATGCACCTGGATAATGCCGAGGTCCGCCGCCTCGTCGAGCACGCGGCACCAGGCGGCGGTGTCCAGCTCCCGGCTGGCCGGGTCGAGGGCCAGCGGGTTGGAGCAGTAGGCGCAGCGCAGCGGGCAGCGGTGCGTCAGTTCCGCCAGCAGGGCCAGCGGCGGTTCCAATCCGGTCGTGGCGCCACAGAAGGTCATCGGGTCAGGAACCCCTTCGTGATCATGTCGCCCAACACTTCCAACACATCCGCGGCGATCTCGTCCCGCGGCGCGTCGAATTGCGCGGCCAGCACCCCAACGGCCACGCCCACCGTCACCGGAGGCTGGCCCGTCTGAGCCTGTGTGGTGACGGCCCGCACCACCTCCAGCGCCACCTCGTCCAGGATCAGCACGCGCTCCGGCCCCAGAAGCTGCCAGTGGCCGCGCACCCGGTCCTGGCGGAGCATGACGCCGGGGGCCAGCCGGACCCGGTCCTCCTCGGTCACGCCGTCCGTCATCGCGTGTAGACCGGCGGTTCCATGTCGTCCGGCACGAAGGCACCGGGCGGGATCAGGCCGGGCGACACATAGGCGTGGTGCAGCGCGTCCAGCTGCGCCCAGAGAAGCTCCGCCTTGTGGCGCAGCGCGGCGATCACCTGCTGCTGCTGCTCCGGCGTGCGGGCGTTGTCGAGCACATACTGGAGCCCGAACTCGACGTCGCGCGGCGCCTCGTCCAGCCGCTTGCGGAAGTAGGACAGGGTGGCGTCGTTGGCGAAGGCGTAATAGGCCTCGAAGCCGGCGATGCGCTCGCGGTGAATGGCCGGGGCGAACAGCTCGGTCAGGGACGAGGCGATGGCCTCCAGCGTCGACTTGCCCGATACGAAATTGACGTAGGAATCCACGGCGTAGCGGGTCGCCGGCAGGATGCCCCTCAGCGAAGTGACGTAGTGACGGTCCAGACCCAGCCCGTCGGTCAGGCGCAGCCAGCGCTCGATCCCTCCGACCTTGCCTTCCTCGCGCTGCCGGCCCTCGCCGAAGCCGTCATGGTCGAGCACCCGCTGAATCCAGATGCGGCGCAGCGCCGGGTCGTCCATTCGCGCCATCAGAGCCAGATCCTTTTTGGGGATGCAGACCTGATAATAGAAGCGGTTCAGCGCCCAGGCCTGGACCTGCCCGCGCTTCAGCTTCCCGCCGTGCAGAAGTTTGTGGAAGGGGTGGAGGTCGTGGTACTGGCGCTCGCCGATGGCGCGCAGCTCGCGTTCCAGGTCCTCGCGCGACAGCGGTGACGTCATAGCGTGAACTCCATCCCGTCGTGGGCGATCTCCCAACCTTCGGCCGTGGCGACGGCCCGTTCGGGCGAGTCGTCCAGCAGGGCCGGGTTGGTGTTGTTGATGTGGACGAAGACCTTGCGCCGCACGCCCAGCCCCGCGAAGGCGGCGATGGAGCCGTCCGGGCCGGACATCGCCATGTGGCCCATGCGCTGGCCGGTCTTGCTGCCGGTGCCGGCGCGGATCATCTCGTCGTCGGTCCAGGTGGTGCCGTCGAACAGCACCAGCGGCGCCTCGCGCAGCCGGTCGGCCAGCCAGCCCGGCATAGCCGAGCAGCCGGGGAGGTAGAAGAATTCCCCGTCGCCGTTGCGGTCGCGGATGCGCAGAGCCACCGTGTCCTCCGCCACCGAGCCGAAGCCGGCGGCGGACGGGTCCTCCAGATAGAGCGCGACCTTGCCGGGCACGGCGAAGGCTTCGATCTCGAAGGGGAAGGGGGTGCCGCCGGCGTCGGCGGGAACCCATGGGCGGTCCAGCGCCATGGCGCGGCGCGGCGCGAGGTCGGGGTTGACCACGCGGAAGACCGAATTCGCCTCCAGCACGCCGTGCACCCGGTCGGTGGCGTAGACGGCCAGCGGCTGGGATTCGCGCAGCGTCAGCAGGCCCGCCACATGGTCGATGTCGGCGTTGGTCAGCACCGCGGCGGCGATGGGGCTGTGGCGCACAGCGGTCTGCGGGTGCAGCGCCGGGTTGGCGAGAATCTGCTGGCCGATGTCCGGCGAGGCGTTCAGCAGCAGCCAGCGCCCGTCGCCGCCGCTGACGGCGAGCGACGATTGGGTGCGCGGGCGGGCCGCCGGGTCGCCGGAGCGGGCGCGGCGGCAGCCCGCGCAGTTGCAGTTCCATTGGGGAAAACCGCCGCCCGCGGCGGAGCCAAGGACGAGGATCGTCAGCATGGGGTGCCTTTCCTAATCAGGCGGCCCGAATCAGGCGGCGGTCGTCACGCATGGGAACCGGCCGGCGCTCAGAGACGGGCGCAGGCGTAGGCGTTGATTTCGGTGCCGACGGCGATTTCGACGATCTGGGGCTTGCGCCAGGTCTTCATGGTTGGGTCCTCCGCGCTTGGTATTGGCCTTGGGATGATTCCCAGGGGCTGTTGCCGCCCGCCGCGGGCGGCCCCGCTAGCGAACGTTAGAACGCTACGGGCGTGGGACAAGATGGTCTATGCGACTTTGGAAGCAGGTGCGCTGCACAACCGGATAGGGGTGCTCCACCGTCCGGGCGTCCTTCCGCGAGCCTTTGCGCCCCAGCGGCCTTGCATCCCCCCGCACGCAGGGCTATCAAGCCCGCGCGCTTCTTTTTCGCCTGGAAAGATCATCCGCCTGGAAAGATCATCCAGTGGACGCGCGCAACGCGGAGGAAGGACAAACATGAGCGCCATTACCGAAATCCACGCCCGCGAGATCCTCGACAGCCGTGGGAACCCGACCGTCGAGGTGGACGTCCTGCTCGAATCCGGCGCCTTCG
>NZ_JAEPIV010000006.1:370-584 GCF_016632405.1 Azospirillum aestuarii | reverse complement strand
CGGCGCGCACGAGGCGGTGGAGCTGCGCGACGGCGACAAGGGCCGCTACGGCGGCAAGGGCGTGCTGAAGGCCGTGGAATCGGTCAACGGCGAGATCTTCGACGCCATCGCCGGCCTCGACGGCTCCAACCAGCGCGCCCTCGACCTCGCCATGATCGAGCTGGACGGCACCCCCAACAAGAGCCGGCTCGGCGCCAACGCCATCCTCGGCGTC
>NZ_JAEPIV010000006.1:0-348 GCF_016632405.1 Azospirillum aestuarii | reverse complement strand
ACCTGCTGCCGGTGCCGATGATGAACATCATCAACGGCGGCGCACACGCCGACAACCCGATCGACATCCAGGAGTTCATGGTCATGCCGGTCGGCGCGGAGAGCGCCGCCGAGGCGATCCGCATGGGCTCGGAGATCTTCCAGGCGCTCAAGAAGAAGCTCAAGGACGCCGGCCACAACACCAACGTCGGCGACGAGGGCGGCTTCGCCCCCAACCTCGCCTCGACCGAGGACGCGCTGGGCTTCGTCATGAAGGCGATCGAGGCCGCCGGCTACAAGCCGGGTGACGACGTCATGCTGGCCATCGACGCCGCCTCGACCGAGTTCTTCAAGAACGGCAAGTACGAGC
>NZ_JAEPIV010000059.1:260-12331 GCF_016632405.1 Azospirillum aestuarii | reverse complement strand
GCCGCTCTCGTAGATGGCCCGCAGAACCAGACGGCCGATACGGCCAAAACCGTTGATCGCTACCTTCACGGACATGCTGTTCTCCGCTGGTGTTCGCGGCCCCTGATATGGTCGGGGGTGGCGCCGGCCAGGGCCGGTTGGAAAGAGGGGGCCGGTCGGGCGGCCCGCCGTGAGAGGGCGCGGGCGCTTCCGGTGTTCGTCAGGATGTATACTAATATATCAGATTGACGCGCAAGAGCGGATGGCGGGTCGGGCGATCCGCCGGACAAAATGTCGCGGTTGCTGCGTTGCAAGACAAACCGCACCGGGCGCTGTTGGCCTGGACTGGACCTGTCAACCGGTACCTCCAGAGGACGATGACTTTCGACGACCGTGCCCCACGGCTTTCCGCCGCCCGCGTCCGCGCCTTGCGCGGCCTTCTCGCCCTGTTTCTCCTGCTGACCGCCGCGCTGGGAGGCATCGCGACCCCGGCGTCGGCGCAAATCCCGACGCCCGCCCCGCCGGCCCAGGCCGAGGCGGCGCCCAACCCGGAGGAGATCGCCCGCCTGCGCCAGACGTTGGAGGACCCGGAGCGCCGCGCCGCCCTGCTCGGCCAGCTCCGTGCCCTGGAACAGGCGGAGGAGGCCGCTGCACCGGCGGAGCCGGAGGGGATCGGCACCCGCCTGCTCACCCTGCTGTCGAACCGGCTCGACGGGCTGGGGCAGGAGGCCGCGCTGGCCGGCGATGCCCTGCTGAACGCGCCGCAGGGGCTGCACTGGCTGGAGCGGCAGGTGTCCGACCCGGCGCAGCGCGCCGCCTGGGGCTGGCTGGTCGCCGAGCTGGTGCTGGTGCTGGTGGTCGGGCAGGGTGCCCGGCTGATCGCCATCCGCACGCTGCGGCGTCCGCGCGCCATGCTGGCGGCCCGGCCCATCCCTTCGCCCCTCGCCAAGGTGCCGCTGCTGCTGGTGCGGTCGCTGTTCGATCTGGCGCCCATCGTCGCCTTCGCCGCGGCGGGCTTCGGCGTGCTGGCGCTGTTCGACCCGCCGCCGGTGGTGCGGGTCCTTGGCGTCACCTTCCTCAACGCCAGCATCTTCGTGCAGATCGTGCTTCTGGTCGTCCGGGCGTTGCTGGCCCCGGCCTCGCCCAACCTGCGGCTGATCCCGATGAGCGACGGATCGGCCCTGCGCCTGCTGCGCTGGTTCCGGACCATTGCCATCACCACGCTCTACGGCATGTTCCTGGCTGAGGCTGCGCGGCGGCTGGGACTTCCGGCGCAGAGCTACGGCGCGCTGGTGACCCTGGTCGGGCTGGTCGTCGCCGTCATGTCGGCGGTGCTGGTGCTGCAAAGCCGGGAAGCGGTGGCCGCAAGGCTGCGCGGCGGGATCGCGGCGGCGCAGCCGCTGTCCGAGGCGGTGTCGCCGCTTCCGCCGGGACGGCGTGCCGCCGGGGCGGGCCGGATGCTGCGCGCCGCCGGCCGCCGCGTTGCCGATGTCTGGCACGCCATCGCCATTCTCTACATCATTGTCCTGTTCGGCATCTGGGCGCTGGAGATCAGCGGCGGGCTGCTGTTCGTGGTGCAGGCGACGGCGGTGACGCTGGTGGTCGCCGGGATCGCGCGTCTGATCGGGCGGGGGATCACCCGCGCCGCCGCGGCGATTCTGGAGCGCATGGACCGCCGGCGGGGTGCGTCGGCCTGGGCGGCGGGGCGGCTGCGCCGCTACATCGCTCCCATCGCGCGGCTGCTGCACGGGGCGGTGGCCGTTCTCGGCGGGCTGGTGGTGCTGAACGCCTGGGGGCTGGATGTCTGGGGCTGGCTGCAGACGGCCGTCGGCCTGCGCATCGTGGCGTCGGGCCTGTCGCTCCTGCTCGTCGGCGCCATCGCGCTCGGCGTGTGGGAGGTGACGAACGGGCTGATCGAGCGCCATCTGGCGACAACGGACCGCAATGGCCGGGCCATCCAGCGCAGCGCGCGGGTGCGCACCCTGCTGCCGCTGCTGCGCAGCGCCCTGCTGGTGGTTCTGCTGACCCTGGTCACTCTGATCACCCTGTCGGAGCTGGGTCTGAACATCGGGCCGCTGCTGGCCGGTGCCGGCGTGGTCGGTCTGGCCGTCGGCTTCGGCGCGCAGACGCTGGTCAAGGACGTCATCACCGGCCTGTTCATCCTGTTCGAGGACACCATCTCGGTCGGCGACGTCGTCAATGTCGGCGGCAAGGGCGGTCTGGTGGAGGGGATGAACATCCGCACGATCCGCCTGCGCGACTTCGACGGGACGGTGCACACCATTCCCTTCAGCGCGGTCACCAGCGTGTCGAACATGACGAAGGACTTCAGCTACTACGTGTTCGACGTGGCTATCCCCTATCACGAGAACGCCGACCGCGTGGTCTCCGTGCTGCACGGCATCGGCGACGAGCTGCGCAAGGACCCGCGCTTCGCGCCGCTGATCCTGGAGCCGCTGGAGGTGCTGGGCGTCGATTCCTTCCAGGAGTCCGCGGCAGTCATCAAGGCGCGGATCAAGACGCTGCCCATTCAGCAATGGAACGTCGGGCGGGAGTTCAACGGCCGCATGAAGGCGCGCTTCATCGAGCTGGGAATCGACTTCCCGTTGCCGCAGCGCACCCTGCACATCGCCCGCGGCGCGGCGGAGGTGCTGGCCGGGATGGGGGCCGAGGCGGGCGCCGCCAACGCCGGCCGGATGCGCCACGCCGGGGCTGCGGAATAGGGGGGCTGCGCTCATCCCCACGGTCTTGCAAAAAAGTGACGGGGCCATGTCGATTTCGCTTGAGCCCCGCCATCGCCACGGCTATATCAGCGCTCCCGCGTCACCCCAAGAGACGCTGGGTAAAGAGCAGATGATGCGCTTGTGGCGGAATTGGTAGACGCGCTAGGTTCAGGTCCTAGTGGCTGAAAGGCCGTGGGGGTTCGAGTCCCTCCAAGCGCACCAACACTTCTTGTGTTGGTCTGATATTATAGTGGGGCCATAGCTCAGCTGGGAGAGCGCTACAATGGCATTGTAGAGGTCAGGAGTTCGATCCTCCTTGGCTCCACCATCATGAAGCCAGCAACCTTGACGGGTTGCTGGCTTTTCCTTTTCCGTAACCCCTTCCGCCATCGGGTTCGATGGTGGCGCAATGCCAACGGGACCGAGTGGCCCGCTTATGCCGCCGCGACGACCAGCAGAGCGATGGTCAGCGCCACGGCGTCCTCGATCAGCGCCGCCGGCCGGTCGCGGCCGAAGGCGGCGGCCATGCGCTGGCGCGCCGCGTAACCGAGCAGCGTTCCGGCGACCGCGCCCACCCCGCCGGCGATCAGACCGGGGACCCATGCGCCCACGTTCGCGCCAATGGCCGCACCCGCGATGGCACCGCCCACAATGCGGCTGGCGAAGGGGAAGGGGCGTTTGCGGCTGGGGGTGTTCGGCAGTTTGTCGGTGACGAGTTCCGCCGCCGCCATGGCGGTGAAGACCCAGGGCGAGATGGGGTGACCGAGGAAGAACAGCCAGCTTCCCGACAGGTCGAGCCAGCCGCCATAGGCGGCCCAGGAGACCGCCGCCGGCGCCAGCAGGGTGCGTGAACCGGCGACGGCGCCGATCAGGACGGCGAGAATCAGGGCAGTCGTCACGATGGTCTCCGCGTCAGTCGGTCCGGCGGTCGCGCAAGGCCTGGATCAGGGTCCGGAACGCTCCGGCGCGGGTGCCGGGACCGCCATGGAGCAGGCGGAGCGCCGCCAGCATCAGCGCCGCGTCGCCGTCGCGCGGCGGGTCGGTGTGGGGAAGCCGCCGGCCGCGCCGCACCGCGACGGTCTTGACCCGCGTCATCTCCAGCAGCCCTTCGGCGCCGCGCGTGACGCCCCAACCGCTGGCGCGCCGCCCCCCGAAGGGCAGGCGGGGGTCGGCGGTCGGCACGATCAGGTCGTTGACCGTCACCGTTCCGGCGTCCAGCCGCCCGGCCAGCGCGCGGGCTTCCTCTTCTGGCCCGAAGACCGAGGCGCCGAGCGCGTAGGGGCTCGCGGCGGCGGCCTCCAGCGCCTCCTCCATGTCGCGGACGGGTACCAGCGACAGGATGGGGGCGAACAGCTCCTCGCGCAGCAGCGCCATGCCCGGCTGCGCGTCGGCCACGATCAGCGGCGCCATCGCCGGGTCGGCGTCCTCGGGCAGTGAACCAACCGGGCGGGCGCCCTCCGCCACCGCCGCGCGAACCAGCCCGACCAGCCGGCGCCGCACCGGCAGGGGCACCGCCGCCGGCGGTATCGCCGCCACGCAGCCGGCCAAGGCACGCTCAAGTTCCGCCGCCAGGGTGTGCGGCACGAAAACCCGGCGCGGCGCGATGCAGGTGGCGGAGCCGTTGAGGCGCAGGCCGAAGGCCAGCGCGCGGGCGACCGCGTCGAGATCGGCGCCCGGCAGGACGAACACCGGGTCGTTGCCCGACAGTTCCATGGTGGAGGGCACCAGCGAATCGGCGAGCTGGCGGGCCACCGCCCGGCCGGTGCCGGCCGATCCGGTCAGAACCAGCTTGTCGATGCCGGCGGCGATGGCGTCGGACACCGCGTCGGGGGACTCGTCCAGCAGCTGGAACAGGCCGTCCGGCAGACCGGCCTCGGCCAGCCAGTCCGCCAGCCGTTCCATCGGCGCGGAGCAGCCGGGCGCCGGCTTGACCAGCACGGCGTTCCCGGCGGTCAGCGCCTGAAGCGCCTGCACCCCCGGCAGCAACAGCGGGTAATTGGAGGGGCCGACGATCAGGATGGTGCCGAACGGCTCCCGCAGCACCTCCGCCGCGACACCGAACAGCCAGACCGGACGGCCGCGCGCGCCCAGGCGCCGCGGCGCCAGCAGCGCGACGGCCTCGCGCTCCAGGAAGCGGCAGGCCTCGGCGAGCGGCAGGATCTCCGCGCTCAGGCTCTCGGCCGCGCTCCGTCCGGGGCGCGTCGCCAGCGCCTGGACAAGAGTCTCTGCATCCGCCGCGATGCGACAGCGGATCTTGCGGATGATGGACAGTCTTCCGGCTGTATTGCCACCGGACCACGCCGATCGCGCAGACAAAAATGGATCGCCGATCACGTTTGTCCAAGGGGTTACACCTGGAGAGGTGGGATTGTGGCTGTGATCCATTCTTGGTCCATGTTCGTAACTGCCTTCACACAAGTCGGCAGCTTGGGAGCGTTTGGCAAGCGGATGGAACGGCAAGTCGTGATCATTGGCGCTGGGCCGGGTGGATTGGCATCCGCGATGCTCCTGGCGCTCACCGGGGCGAAGGTCACCCTGCTGGAGCGGCAGGACCGCGTCGGCGGCCGGTCGGCCGGCTTCGCGCTCGACGGGTACCGCTTCGACAGCGGCCCGACCTTCTTCCTCTACCCCCGCATCCTCGAGGAGATCTTCGAGGCCTGCGGGCGCCGCCTGTCGGACGAGGTCGACCTGATCCGCCTCGACCCGCTCTACCGGCTGGTCTTCGAGGCCGGCGGCGAACTGCGGGTCCACGCCGAGATGAAAGCGCTGATGGCCGAGATCGCGCGGCTCAACCCGCGCGACGCCCATGGGCTGCCGCGGTTCCTGGCCGACAACCGGGCGAAGATGGAGCTGTTCCGCCCGATCCTGGAAACCGACTTCTCCAGCCCCTGGGCGCTGGCGTCGCTGCCGATGCTGAAGGCGCTGGGACGGCTTTCACCGCAGCGTTCGGTCGATCGCGACCTGTCCCGTTACTTCCAGGACCCGCGCGTCCGCCTCGCCTTTTCCTTCCAGAGCAAGTATCTGGGCATGTCGCCCTTCCGCTGCCCCAGCCTGTTCACCATCCTCTCCTTCCTGGAGCACGAGCACGGCGTCTTCCACCCGCGTGGCGGCACCGAGGCGGTGATGGAGGCGATGCGGCGGGTGGCCGAGGATCTCGGCGTCACCGTCCGGCTGAACGAGACGGTGCGCCACATCCGCTTCCAGGGCCGGCGCGCCGTGGGGGTGCGGACGGAGGCCGGCGAGTACCCGGCCGACGCGCTGGTCATCAACGCCGACTTCGCCCGCGCAATGACGACCCTGGTGCCCGACGATCTGCGCCGCCGCTGGAGCGACGCCCGCATCGCCACCAAGAAATTCTCCTGCTCCACCTTCATGCTCTATCTGGGCATCGAGGGCCGGATCGACGGGCTGGACCACCACACCGTCTATCTGGCGGAGGATTACGCCCGCAACCTCGCGGAGATCGAGGATGGCCGCGAGATGCCGCGCCGGCCGTCGATCTACGTGCAGAACGCCTGCGTGAGCGACCCGGATCTCGCCCCGCCCGGCGGCAGCACCCTCTACATCCTGGTGCCGGTCGGCCACCAACGCGGCCACATCGACTGGAAGGCCGAGGCGCCGCGCTACCGCCGTCTCGTGCTCGACCGGCTGGCCGGGTTCGGGCTGAGCGATCTGGAGCGCCGCATCCGGGTGGAGCGGGTGGTGACGCCCGCCGATTGGGACAGCCATTTTGCGGTGCACCGCGGGGCCACCTTCAATCTGGCGCACAGCCTGGACCAGATGCTTCACCTGCGTCCGCACAACCGGTTCGAGGATCTGGACGGCGTCTATCTGGTGGGTGGCGGCACCCACCCCGGCAGCGGCCTGCCGGTGATCTTCGAAGGCGCGCGCATCACGTCGCGGCTGCTGGCCTCGGAGCTGGGCCTGCCGACGCCCTGGCGCAGCGAAACCATGGGACTGTCCGGCCTGCCCAAGCGGGCCGTAGCGGGGGGATTGGCATGACGGATCGGATCGCGGTGATCGGCGGCGGCCTGGGCGGGCTGGCGTCGGCGGTGGTGCTGGCGGCGCGCGGCCACAAGGTGGTGCTTCTGGAGAAGAACGGCTGGGTCGGCGGGAAGGCGGCGGTGCTGGAGGAGGGCGGCTTCCGCTTCGACATGGGGCCGACGATCCTGACGGTGCCGCGCGTCCTGCGCCGCATCCTGGCGGAGGCCGGCTGCGACCTCGACCGCGAGTTGGAATTGGTCCGGCTGGAGCCGCAATGGCGCTGCTTCTTCGACGACGGCACCGTGCTGGACCTGTCGGAGAACATCGGCGCGATGGCCGCGGATCTCGACCGGCTGACCCCAGGCCGGGGCGCCGGGGAGGGCTATCGCCGTTTCCAGGCCTTGTCGGAGCGTCTGCACGGCATTTCCGAACGCTTCTTCTTCTGGAAGTCGGTGGAGGATCTGGGCGACACGCTGAAGGTCCGCGACAGCCTGAACACCAGCACCCTGTCCGACGTGCTGGCGCTGCGCATGGGCAGCACGGTGGCCGGCACCATCCGCAGCCACGTCCCCGACGCCCGCGCCGCCCAGATGCTCGACCATTTCACCCAGTATGTCGGCTCGTCCCCCTACGGCTCCCCGGCGGTGCTCTGCGCCATCGCGCACATGCAGACCAACGACGGCGTCTGGTACCCGATGGGCGGCACCCGCGCCGTTCCGCTGGCGCTGGAGCGGGTGGCCCGCCGCCTCGGCGTCGAAATCCGCACCGGCACCGGCGTGCGCCGGCTGGAGGTGACGGACAGGCGCGTCACCGCCGTCGAAACCGAGGGCGGGGAGCGCATTCCGGTGTCGGCGGTGGTGTCCAACATGGATTCCATCCGCACTTACGAGGAGCTGGTGGGCGGCGCCCCGGCCAAGCGCTTCCGCAAGCGCCGCCGCTACGAGCCGGCCTGTTCGGGCGTGGTCTTCTATCTCGGGCTCGACCGCGGCTACGACCATCTGCTGCATCACGACTTCGTCTTCTCCCGCGACCCGGCGGAGGAGTTCGACTGGATCTACCGCCGCGGCGAGCCGGCGCCCGACCCGACCTGCTACATCGCCGCCCCCGCCCGCACCGAGCCCGGCGTGGCACCGCCGGGGGGCGAGGCGCTCTATGTGCTGGTCCACACCCCCTATCTGCGGCCGCACCACGACTGGTCGCGGATGCTGCCGGACTACCGCCGCACCGTCTTCGACAAGCTGAAGCGCACCGCCGGCATGGCCGACCTGGAGGAGCGCATCCGCGTCGAGCGCGTCCTGACCCCGCAGGACATCCACGACCGCTACCGCGTCCTGAACGGCGCCATCTACGGGCTGGCCAGCCACGGCCGCTTCATGGGCGCCTTCAAGCCGGGCAACCGCTCGCGCGACGTCGAGGGGCTGTATCTGGCCGGCGGTGCCGCCCATCCCGGACCGGGCATGCCGATGGTGCTGATGTCGGGCTGGATCGCCGCCGACAGCCTGGACCAGGACCTCCGGAGCGGAGCGCGCGACGGCGACCTGCGCGCTGTCGCCTGAGGGACGGGGCATGGGGCGGGGCATGGGGGATGACGGGCTGAACGACGATCCGGTGACGCGGCGCTCGCCGGCGCTCTGCCGCTTCTTCGGCGCCGTCATGGCGCGGCGGATGCGGCGCGACTTCCACGCGGTGCGGCTGGCCCGGCCGGGCTGGCCGGCCCTGCCGGCGGACCGGCCGGTGATCGTCTGCCTGAACCATCCGTCCTGGTGGGACCCCGCCTTGCTGATCGTGATGGGGACCACCCGCTACCACGACCGGCCGGGCTATGGCCCCATCGAGGCGGCGATGCTGCGCCGCTACCGCTTCATGGCCCGCATCGGCCTGTTCGGGGTCGAGCCCGGCCGGGCCGGGGCCGCCGCCTTCCTGCGCCACGGCCGGCGCATCCTGGCCGACCCGCGCTCCATGCTGTGGATCACCGCGGAGGGCGCCTTCACCGATCCGCGCCGCCGCCCGGTCCGCCTGCGTCCGGGCATCGCCCATCTGGTCCGCCGCGCGCCGGAGGCTCTGGTGGTGCCGCTCGCCGTGGAATACCCGTTCTGGGACGAGAGCACGCCGGAGGCGCTGGTCCGCTTCGGCGAACCCGTCGCGGCCTCCGCCTTCGCCGGCCAGCCGGTGCCCGGCATCGCCTCGTCACTGGAACGACGGCTGGAGGCGACGATGGACGCGCTGGCGCTCGACGCGCAGAGCCGCGACCCGGCGCGCTTCCTGACGCTGATCGACGGCACGGCGGGCGTGGGCGGTGTCTACGACCTGTGGCGCCGGGCGAGGGCCTGGGTTGGTGGGCAACGCTTCACCCCGACCCATGGCGACACGCCGGACAAGGAAGAGGTCGCCCGCCGATGAATGCCATCACGCTGCTGGCCGCGCTGGCTCTGGCGCTCGCCCTGCTGCCGCTGGGGCTGGGCCTCGTGAACCTGTGCCTCTACCGCCGCCCAAAGGCCGAGCCGCCGCCGGGCGCCGCCGTCAGCATCTTGATCCCTGCCCGCAACGAGGAGGCCACCATCGCCGCCGCGGTGCATGCGGCGCTGTCAAGCTGCGGCGTGACGGTGGAGGTGGTGGTGCTGGACGACCATTCCAGCGACCGCACGGTGGAGATCGTTTGCGCCATTGCCGCCCACGACCCGCGCCTGCGCGTCGAGACGGCGCCGCCGCTGCCGCCCGGCTGGTCGGGCAAGCAGCACGCCTGCCAGGCGCTCGCCGGGCTTGCGCGGCACCCGGTGCTGCTGTTCCAGGACGCCGACGTGCGGCTGGCCCCGGACGCCGCCCGGCTGGTCTGCGGCGCGCTGCTGGCGGGCAGGGCGGGGCTGGTCAGCGGCTTTCCGCGCCAGGAGACCGGCACCCTGGCCGAGGCACTGGTGATTCCGCTGATCCATGTGCTTCTGCTCGGCTACCTGCCGATGGTCGGGATGCGCTGGTCGGGCAGCCCGGGCTTCGCCGCCGCCTGCGGCCAACTGATCGCGGTGCGGCGGGACGCCCATGAGGCGGCCGGTGGCCATGCCGCCATCGCGACCTCGCTGCACGACGGGGTGACGCTGCCCCGCGCCTTCCGCCGGGCGGGGCAGGGGACCGACCTGTTCGACGCGACCGGCCTCGCCCGCTGCCGGATGTATCGCGGCTGGCGGGAGGTGTGGCCCGGCTTCTCGAAGAACGCGACGGAGGGGATGGCGACCCCGGTCGCCCTGCCGGTCTGGACCTTGCTGCTGTTCGGCGGCCATGTCCTGCCCTGGCTGCTGCTGGGCTGGGCGGCGCTGGCCCCGCTGCCGGATGCGGCCCTGGCCCTGGCGGCGCTGGCCGTGGCGGCGGGGCTGTCGTTCCGCTTGCTGCTGGCCATGCGTTTCCGTCAGAGTCTGGTCGGCGCGCTGCTCCACCCCGTGGGCATCCTGATCCTGCTGGCGATCCAATGGTCGGCGCTGCTGCGCGCCCGCCGGGGCCGCCCGGCGGAATGGCGGGGGCGCGCCTATCCGTCCACCTCCAGAACGGGTGCGCCATGACGACCCCTCGGCAACTCCGGAACGCCCGCAACGCCACGGTGGGCGGATCGCTGGCCGCTCTGGCGTTCCTCCTGGCGACGGCCCAGGCCGCCGCCGCCGACCTTGCCATCACCGTCGCCAACGTCGCGAACGCGCAGGGAAAGGTGCTGGTCGCGGTGTGCACGGCGGAGACGTTCCTGGGGCCCAACTGCCCCTACACCGCGGAGGAACCGGCGCGGCCGGGCAGCGTCACCGTGGTGGTGCGCAAGGTTCCGCCCGGCACCTACGCGGTGCAGTCCTTTCATGACGAGAACCGGAATCTCGAACTCGACCGCAACTTCCTCGGTCTGCCGAAGGAGGGGGTCGGCTTCAGCAACGACGCTCCCATGCGTTTCGGCCCGCCGCGCTACGCCGACGCCGCTCTGGTGGTCACCGAGCCGGTGGCGCGCACGACGCTGACGCTGCGCTATCTGGTCGAGCGCTGACGCGGCGGCGCCATCCACGCCGACCATCCGCCGGGCAGCGCACTCCGCCAGTCGGCTCGACACGGAACAGGAAGCAAGGCGAAGCCGTAAGCCGGCTGTTGGTCAACGCCGGGCCATCGGCGTACTCTGTGGTCGTTGGCGGCAGAGGCTGGACTGCCGCTCCGGAGGGAAACTGTGATGGCCGATCACCACCAAGCCCGTGCTGCGTTTGCCGGCCTCCACCGGACCGGCTGTTTCGTTATCCCGAATCCTTGGGATGTCGGAACCGCCATGATGCTGAAACATCTCGGGTTCCGCGCGTTGGCCACCACATCGGCCGGGTTCGCCTTCGCGCGGGGCCGTCCCGACGCGGACTGGGCGGTGCCGCGTGGCGACATGCTGGGCCACATCGCCGACATGGTCGGGGCTACCGATCTGCCGGTGAACGCCGATTTCGAATCCGGCTATGCCCATGACTGCGAGGGACTTGCCCATAACGTACGCCTCTGCGCCGATACCGGCGTGGCGGGCCTGTCGATCGAGGACGCCACCGGCGACGCGGCGGCGCCGCTGTACGAGTTCCACCATGCCGTCGAGCGCGTGGCTGCGGCGGCGGAAGCCTTGCGGGGAACCGGCGTTCTCCTGACAGCCCGCTGCGAGGCCCTGCTGGTGAACCACCCGGCGGCCATCGAGGAGTCGCTGCGCCGTTTGCCGGCCTATGCCGCAGCGGGAGCGGACGTCCTCTACGCGCCGGGGTTGCGAACCCCCGACGTCATCAAGGTGGCAGTCGACGCCGTCCATCCGAAACCACTCAACCTGCTGGTCTCGTCGCCGACCGGTCTGTCGGTGGAGCAGATCGCCGCCTTGGGCGTGCGGCGCATCAGCCTGGGCAGCGGGCTCAACCGCGCCGCCTGGGGCGGCTTCCTGCGGGCGGCGCGGATGCTGGCCGACCACGGGCGCTTTGATGCTCTCGGCGAGGCCGAACCGTTCGACGCGCTCAACGGGTTCTTCCGGGCGCACGACCGGCGAACGCCCTGAACGACGGGAGACGAGCGCTGCTCCCACCGAGGCCGTCGCCTTGGCGACGTGCAGGCGCAAAGGCCTCCGGCAAACCCGGTGCGTTCAGCAATTTGACGGTGTCAGACCGGCAGGTATAAAAAAGCGCTTGCGTGCCTCGGCCGAGCCGCCTATAACCCGGCTCCCACGACGCCGGGGCCGCTGAGAAGCGCGACGGCGGCAGGGAAAAGGCAGAGATGCCGAAGACGAGACGAAGTAACGTCAGGCCAGAGTGAAAACAAAGGCTTGACAGACCAAGTCGAACCTTCTAGATACAGCGCCCCGACGCGCCGCACCGAACTCCGGTGACGCAGCGCGGAACGGGCAGCGGTCCTTGA
>NZ_JAEPIV010000059.1:0-220 GCF_016632405.1 Azospirillum aestuarii | reverse complement strand
GCAGGCGGCGGTTTTGACCGTTGGCCGCGGACCGGTTCCGGAAGGGACTGGCATCGCGGGTCGCTTGAGCATCTCGGTCAAGCAGTAAGAGACGAACAGTTTCGAAAGCTTGGGTTGAGGTCGCTATGAGCGGCCCTGTCAAGAGAGCGTTTCGGCGCTCGGCTTGAACCTGAGAGTTTGATCCTGGCTCAGAACGAACGCTGGCGGCATGCCTAACACA
>NZ_JAEPIV010000058.1:0-12658 GCF_016632405.1 Azospirillum aestuarii | reverse complement strand
GGCCGCGGTCTGGTCGGGCACCGGCGGAATGCTCTGCGGTTTGAGCGACATGAGCGGCCCTCTGCTGTGAGGATGTCGCTTCAACAGCCGCCGCTCTCGTACCGTGACGGCACACCGTGGAATTCGCCAACAGTGTCCGGACTGGTCGAACCGCAGGAACTGACTGGCGCTCGGCCCGGAGTTAACGCCAGCGACATCGGTACCCCAGACACCGGTCTTCAGGTAGGTGGTGGCGGCGATGCGGTCGCGCTTGATGAGGTGCTGACCGACCAGCAGGCGCATGCTGGCCTTGTCGGGGTTGAAGGGCTTGTCGGCGTTGGCGCGGGTGCGGTCGTCGATCATGGTGCCGAGGCCGTACTCGGTGCACACATAGCTCGCCGTTCCGGTGTCGAAGCCAACGATGGGCACAGCGCCGCCGAGCGGGCGGGCCTTGACCTGATCGCGGAAGAACGCGCCCTTCGGCCAGACCGTGTAGAGGTCGGTCTGCTTCATCACCTGGACGGTGGGGAACAGCTTGTCGGCGAAAAACTTGTCCTGTGACTGGACGTAGCCCACGGACATGTTGGTCAGCACGGCATCGACGTGAAGATCACGCGGAGTGGGATTCGGCATTGTGGCCCGCCCTCCTTACGGCGGTGGCAAAAAAAGAAGCCCGCCGGTGAGGGCGGGCCGCGGTGGCTGGTGATGCAGGTTGGAGTGGCGGTTACGGCGTCGGGACGATGGCGCCCGCGTTGATGAGCTGGACCTGGATGATCTCGCCGTCCGCGCCGCTCTCCATGGCGCGGGCGACGATGCGCTTGCCGGCAGCGGCCGTGATGAGCTGGGCGTTCGCATTCACGGCCAGCAGTGCGCCGGGGGCGACATTGCCGCCCAGCTTGGCCTTCGGGCGACCGGCGAGAGAGACGGTGCCCTGTTCGCCCGACTTCGGCTTGTCCTCCAGGATGCCCAGGATGTCCTCGCCGTCGCCGGCCGTCACGAGCGCGCCGGAGCCGTTGATCTTCACGGCGTGGAACTGCTTGGTGGAGAGGTCGGCCCCGGCGGGGAACGCCTCCAGGTCCAGGATCTGGGTTGCGGCCATGTTACTTCATCTCCTTCAGGTATTCGGCCTGAAGCGCCGAATCGGCGTCGAACGCCTTTTCCAGCGCCGCGGCATCGGTGAGGGACGGGTCGGCTTTCTTCAGCTCAGCGGCCTTGGCCTTCGCCTTCGCCAGCGCAGTGCCCGCCGCGGCCCCGCCGCCGCCGGACTTGCCGATCTCGCCGGACAGCACGTTCTTGCCCACGGCCTCGTTGCCGGCCTTCAGCATGGCCTCCAGCGTCTTGCGCACCGGTTCGTCCATGGTCTCCATGGCCTTCAGGACGCCGGCCATTTCCACGGCGGAGACGGGCAGGTTGCCGAAGTCGGTGCCAGCCTTGGCGACGCGGGCGGTGTGTTCGCGGGCGTCCTTCTCGGCCTTGGCGAGGGCGGTGGCGTCCGCCGCGGCCTTCTCCAGCGCCTCGAAGCGCGCCTTCAGGATGGGGTCGCCCGCGATGGCCTTGGCGATGGGGTCCTCCGCCGGGGCCGCGCCCTTGGCGATGGCGTCGGTGATGATCTTGGCCGCGCCTTCCGGCAGGGCCTTGATGACGTCCTCAACGGTCGCGGCCTTAGCGAGCGTATCGGACAGGTTCGGGGTGTTGTTGCCGCTCACGGCGGGGTCTCCCTTGTTGACGTCGGAGGAGGTGGGGTTCAGGGCGGGCGCTGCGCCGCCGGCCGGGCCCGTCTTCAGCAGGGCGTTGGTGGCGGCGTTCGCGGCGGCGATGGCGGCGGCCATGCGCCGGGCGATGGCGTTCTTGAACTCCTCCAGGCTGGTCACGACCATCTGGAGCTTCGTGTCGTCGGGCTCGGACGATTCGAGGATGGAGCGCAGGGCGGTGTAGAGGGCGTCGTTGAAACGCCACCAGTCCTGCATAGCGAGTTCGGCGGGCAGCACCTGACCGAAGGTCTTGGCGTCGTCTTCATCGGACTTCGCCAGGGCGGCGGTGCCGGCGGCGAAGGCGTCGGTAGCCTTCTTGACCTCCGTGGCGCCGATGGACTTGGCGTCCGCGACGGCCTTGGCGATGCCGGCATAGAGCCCGACCGGCGGATTGGCGACGCCCTTGAACAGGTCGGCCATGATGTCGGTGACCGACTTCGCCAGCGGATCGGCGGCGGGCACGGTCTGGGGGATGGCGAGCGGCGCAGCCTTCGCGACGGGCGGCTTCTGGGACGCGCAGGACCCGGACTTGGTGCAGGCGTCGTTGGTGGTGCAGTCGGGGCAGGTGGTGAAGGCGGGCGGCGTGCCGGCCTTGTTGACGGGATCGCCCGTGCTGCCGGGCGACGCCCCACCTGGGGCGGGGGTGCTCATGGGGTTGGCCTCGCTGGTGGTGGATGGGGAAGGGGAGGGCGGACCGGCGCCGGTGTCCGCCTTGTGGAGGGCGACCGTGGCGCCGGGGTTCATCCCGCGCCGACAGACAGCGACTTCGCCGATGGTCATGTTCGAGAGGTCGGCAACAGGCTTGTCCGGCATGGGCTGGCCTCATTGGGTGAAAGGGCAGGGGAGGCGGAACGCAGAAAGGCCGCTCGGGCGGAGAGCCCGGCGGCCTGTTGATGGAGCGGCGATGTGGAGCGGATCAGCCTGCGGCGGGCGTCCTGGTGCCGGTGCCGCCGATGCTGAACGAGACGTAGTTCCCGGCTTTGATCTCGGCCCACACCTTGTCGTCGGTGATGTAGTAGCCGCCCCACCAGCCGACGCAGTGGAGGTCCATCACGGCGGGGATTCCCATGGCGATCAGGCTGGCCACCATCGCCTGCTGCTTCTCCACGGTGAAGACGCAGGACTCCACAAGCTTGCCGACGCCGATCAGGACGTGGGTGTCGGAGGCGACGCGGGCGTTCAGGACGTGCCCATAGGCAGCGGGCTCCAGCTCGTTCGGCGCGATGCGGTCGCCCTCCCGGTCGGTGACCGGCTGGCCATCGATCTCCACGATGCTGAACCAGCCGAAGACGAGGCGCTGGTCGTCGTCGACCTTGCAGATATTGGCGGAGAGGGTGAACCGGTCGGGGCTGGTGCCCTTCGACACGCCGTCGTCCAACGTAGGCGTGGTCACCACGTCCACCTTCGCCGCGTCCAGGCCCCGGTACATGCCGCAGATGCCCGGCGTCAGCCACTCGACAGCCAGCGCGACCTTGCCGGTGTTCTCGCCCTCTTGGACGATCCACGAAGCGATGACTTCGCCCAGCGCATCACCGACCTGTTCCAAGAACCAGTTGTCGGCCCGGTGCTCCTCCTTCACCCGGACCAGCGCGCCAGGCGCCACCGGCATGTCCGCCTTCAGCACGTTGGTGATCGGCGTCAGGTCGGCGAAGCGAACCGCCTTCTCATCCTCCCCGCGCAACCACGCGGCGGCGAGGTCGTGGTGCCCGTCCGCGATGTGCAGCCGGCCGGGCTCCAGCATGACGACGATGGGCTCGTGTCCGCCGCCGCCGTTCTCGACCTTCGCCATCACCTTGCCCGTGTCGACCCGGTTTTGCATCGCCAGGAGCTGGTCCAGCTTCACCGTCTGGAGCGGCCAGCGCTCCCGGTCGGTCAGCACGCCGAGGAAGCGCGGCACCTGATCGGGGCGGAGGCGGGCGAACACCGTCTGGTCGTAAGGGAAAGGCGGATAGCTGGTCTTGTCGTCGATGGGTTGGAGCGTGCGGGGCGGGGCGGGGGTGACCGATGCGGCGCCGGCGGTGGCCTTCCCGAATACCTCCTTCACCTGGGTGAACCGCACCGGAATCGATGCCTGCCCGGTCTTGCGCGCCGCGGCCAGCCGCTTCTTACCGCGAACCAGCACTCGGTTGCCGTCCGGGTCCACAGCGATGTCGATCGGGGGCGGCACCTCGCCGGCCTGGAGCTTCGCGATGGCATCGAGCAGCCCGGCGTCATCGTCCGGCACATCGGCGGCGATGTCCTCCAGGTCCGCCAGCGCGACGGGGGTGCCGACGCGGAACTTGCCGTCGGCGTGGCGGAAGTGGCCCTTCTCGACGGCTTGCGCGAGGGCCTTGCCGAAGGAAAGCGGGGCGGCGGTCGAGGCGCTCGCCGGCGCAGCGGAGCCTTCCGCCTGCGCCTTCAGGGCATCAAGGAAGGAGAGCGGAGCGGGCATGCAGCGGGTTCCCTCAGACGGCGGTGGGCTTGGTGGAGGGGACGAAAATCGGCGCAGCGTCGAGCGTGTTGGCGGCGCGCAGCAGCGGCGCGAGCAGCGCCTCCGCCTCCGTGTAGCTGGTGGTCAAGGTCTGGCCCGGCTCGAACTCCACGGACACCGGCCCGGCCTTCACGGAGCGGATGCCGGTGTCGCTATCCTCCAGCAGGGGACCGGCCAGCGCCTTCAGCGCCAGCATGCAGGCGGCTTCCTGGTACCGCCACGGGATCTCGGAATCGCCGATGGTTGGGCCACCGGTCTCCGAACAGCCGGTGCGGGGAAACGGAAGACGCCCCCGCGCCGCGCCCTTGAAAGGCAGACCGGCGAGATACCGGGTCGCCGTGCGGATGCCGGCCTCCTTCGTGCCCGTGGCGGCGAGAAGCCACGCCGCCACACCCTCCGTCAGTGGGTTGTCCGCGGCGAACTGGTCCACATCCGCCACCGACACGGCGGCGTTGGCGCCAGTGGGGAGGGTGCCATCTTCAACGATCAGTGGCATGGGAATCACCCTTCTGGGCAGTTCGAGGCACTGTGCATAAAACTCGGACGCATTTCAGAGCAGTCTCATTTGGCCGGCGAAAGGCCCGGCTTTCCTGAGGTCAAGACGATGGACACTTTCATCCTTACCCCCAACAACCCCAATGCTCCCGAGTGGAATGCCAGGTGCTATAGGGAGGCAATGCGGGTCCGCGCACAGAACGAGGACCAGGCCCGGCGGGTTGCTGCGAGGGGGACCAAGCTGGCAAGCGGCAAGGGCATTGCCGATCCGATACCCGTCTCGCCTTGGCTTGATGAGGCACTCGTCAACGTGACGCCCGTTTCCGGCAGAGACGATGATGACGGCTCGGTAGGAATTCTGGAGCCTGCATGGCTGGCAGAGGTCCCTTACCGCGTGCCCTAAACGGCGGTGACCACACCGTTCGGTTCCCGGTGGAGCACCACGTCGTCATAGCGGGCGACGTAGCCCACCGGGTCCGGGCTACCCACCCCGTAAACCGGGATCGGGGCATCCCCTGACACCGTGCCGACGGTCAGGTACTCGCGGGCGAAGTCAAAAGCTCTGTCCAGCGTGGTTGCGGTCAGGCCGACGCAGGTATCGTCCGACGCCGGGCCGGTATCGGCGGTGTAGCTGGCGCCGGTGCGGCGGATGGTGACCTCCGCATCCGGTCCGCCCGCCAGCGCCGCCGTTCCGCCGGTCGTCCAGCCCTGTTCGAGCCCCGCTACTGTGGCGTCCAGGTGGGCGCCCTCGATGCGCGCTGGGCGCAGCGCGGTCCAGAAGCTGAGCGGCTTCACCTCCACCGGTTTACCATCCAGACCGGTCAGCGGTTCGGTGACGAGACCCGCAGCCAGATCCGCCGGAATCTGCATGGCCTTCAGCCGCAGATGGAAGGCGATGGCCTCGCTCATCTCCTCGATGGTCACGTCCTCGCCCGGCGCCGGCACGTCGTCACCGAACAGGCTCTTCGCGACGGCGTGCAGCATGCTCCGGGGATCGAAATCCAGCTTCAGGGAGACGGTCTGCACTTCCGGCTCGCCAGCGGCCTTCAGCGCGACGGCGCCGATCTCCCGCATCACCGCGGCGTAGCGCTCCGGGTCGGCGGGGTCGAGCAGGCCCAGCAGGTCATGAATCGTGTCGCCATAGGTGGGCTCCCCGGTGCGCACCGCCGGAGGGTTGACAGCGAAGACGCGGGAGGCGCCGCGCTCGGTCGCCCAGGACAGCAGGGCATCGAACTGGTCCGCGGTCAGGCGCTCGGCGTTGCCGATCAGCAGCGCGTCGAAGGTGAGTTCGGTTTCGGCCAGCATGTCTTCGGTCGCGTATCCGGCGAGGAACGTGACGCGGTCCGACACCAGCAGGCCGAGCCGCTGAATCGCATTGGACATTTCAGCGTGGTCGAGGATGAACGCCGGGTTCGCGCCGTCATGCACCAGACCGTTGCAGATGTGGATCAGGGTGGAGGACAGGGCATGCGTGCCGGTGGGGCCGGTGATGGTGAAGACGCGCGGAAGCGTCCGCGCCGCGGTGGGCGTGTCGGTCATGGCTGAAAGCCTCATGTCGGTGAGGGGAAGGGCAGGGCCGCCGAACCGCGGCGGTGTCGAAAATCGGTAGGCCGGATTGGACGTGGCGCCGAGAAGGCGCCGTGCTACGGACGATGCCACCGACACCCCGCTCTCTGACGATGACGCGCACGGGCGCCTGGTGCGGCTCGCGGACGAGCTATCCGCCGACGCCGCCCGGTGTGGGAACCAGCGCGGCCGCACCGCGCTTCAGGCGGGCGGTGAGGCGCTCTACCGGGTGGCGGAGCTGCTGCGGATCGGGATGATGGTGGCGGGGAAAGGGAAGACGCCGCCCCGTTGATTGGAGCGGCGCGAGCCGATGCCGGTTACGTCCTGCCCACCGGATAATCTGATCACTTTCATGTCGCTACCCCCATAGGAGAAGCCCCCGGCTGGTGGAAGGTGGACGGGCGACCGGATTCCTGTCATTTCAACCGGGAATACCACCTGGAGGCTGCCCAGCCATGACGCGAAGCCTTGACCTTGGGTGCGGGGCGCACCCAAAGAATCCCTTTGCCGCCGACGAACTGTTCGGAGTGGACCTTGCCGGCGTTGTAACGAACCACATCAAAATCGCCGACCTTGCGATTGAGCCGATTCCCTTCCCTGATGAGTATTTCGACTACGTGACGGCCTATGATGTCATCGAGCACATCCCGCGCGTGGTCTACGCGCCGGGCCGGCGGTACAGCTTTGTCGAGCTAATGAACGAAATTTATCGGGTGCTGAAGCCGGGTGGGGTCTTCTTCTCGCAAACGCCCGCGTTCCCGCACCCCGAGGCTTGGCAGGACCCGACCCACGTCAACGTCATCACCTTTGAGACTTTCCACAAATACTTTGACGACACGTTCCGCTGGGCGGCGGCTTACGGCTACCGGGGAGCCTTCCGCATCGTGGGGCAGGAGATGCACGGCCCGCACCTGCTGGCGCGGTTGGAAAAGGTGCCGGCGCCAACCTGAAGGTCTAATCGCTGGGTCAGCCGGGGACCGGAAAGTCCAGCATGTCCAGCCACCGGTTCCCCGACGTGATGCGGATTTGGCACCAGCACCGGCACTGGATGATGTTCTCCGCTTCCCCCTCTGGGTCCCGCGGGTAGAGCAGCGGGCCGAGCGGTGTCACGAAGGGTTCTTTCAAACCGACACCATCCGGGTTCAGGTCCGGGATTTCCTTGTGCCAGAGCCGGGTCCGCTCATCGTTGGTGTCCATCCAGAACCGGCGGATGCTGTCGTAGGGCAGGGCGCCCGTCGCCACGGCGTTCAGCAGGGCGGCGTGCTGGCCGACGCTGGCGCTGCGCAGGCTTTCGGTGCGGCTCACCACCTCGGCCCGGTAGCGCAGATACCGGTTACTGTAGGCGGTGCCTGCCTTCTCCTGGATCGCTTCCGGAATCGGTTCGCCCGACCGGATGGCGCGCAGCACCGCGGCGTCGTACCGGCGGTCACGCAGTTCACGGCCGAGGCAGCGGCGCAGGGTGGTGGCGTCGGTGGACGCCAACTCGTCCCGCGCCCGCTGGACGCTGCGGGCCTGGGTTTCGGTCAGGCCGAGGATGCCGCCTTCCCGCTCCCCGCTCTCCCCGATGCGGCCGCAGAGGTCGAGGGCGGATTGCACCGGGTTGTGCCCGGCCTCCATCCCATCCTCGAGGAACGTCCGCACCCCATCGCGGGTGTTGTCGTTGATCTCCCGGATCAGCCCCATGTCGTAGTCGCGGAGGGCCTTCTCAGCCGGCAGGTTCCGGATGCCGAAGGTGGCCAGCAGCCGGGCATCGGAGCCGGGCGGCAGGATGTCCTGGGAGATGGCGTCGATGATGAGGTCGCGAACCCCGGCGTGGGTCTCCTGACCACCGGCAACGAAGCCCTCTGCCATGGCGGCGCGGAAGCTGTTCAGCCAGGCCGGATCGTTCAGCCCGATCGCGTCGAGCACCCCGTCGACGTCGCCGTTCTCCAGCAGCGCCGCGATGCGGGCCGGGTCAGCCTGGGCGCGAAGCGCGCGCACCGCCTTCAAGAACGCCTCGCGCATGCCCGGCTCCAGGCGCGAGGCGATGTCCTCCAGGTAGCTTTGGGGGAGCGGCATCGGCAGGTTCCTGGAAAGCGGCAGGACGCCCTGGATGGACGCCCACTCGTTGGATAGCAGGAGGACTCGGGATGGAGACTTTGGTCAGGAGCGCATCGGAGAAGAGTCCGGTTAAAATCCCATAAGTCCTATTATGAAAAATACTGGAGAGAGGTTTTCCAACGGCTTCCCGCAAGGTCACCGCGACACCCCCATTCCTACGCTACATCTAGTGGGTCGTTAGGGCCGGTTTCGGCTGTTTTGGCGTCGTCGCCGTTCCTACGCTGGGAAGGAAAGCCAGGCCTGCCCCGTCACAGTTCGGTTCAGCAGCGGCGCCTCGACTGGTCCAGATGGCGGTCCAAGACCGCGCTCGCCACCCGGTTCCCGCGCGGACTGAAGAGGGACAATTGCTCCCGTCCGCGCCTCGTCGCCGTTCCATGACGGGGCAGGCCCGCATTCATTATTAGGAGAGCCTTAATTAGGAGAGCCTTACCGTAGTAAATCCTACACACGATTTGCGCCTGTTTCCGGCGAGCCACCCTGTCGGTGACCTTTGGTTATCCCCGCGGCAATGCCTATGCGCGCCGGAACTCTGTGCCCCGAAGGGCGAATTGAATGCGGTGGGGCGTGTTCGATCACGGGTCCGTCCGGAGGATCGGTTTCGCTCCCGCCACACTGCACCGCTGGCCGCTGGTCCCCTGTTGGGCGTTACGTCGCCTTGGCCTTCGGCGATACCGCTGCACCACCACACCGCAACCTGATCGACGCGGGCCGGACCGCTCGCCATCCATCCGGGATGACCGCTGCTGCCGAGGTGATCGACGGCGCCGCGATCCGTCTCCCTCAGCCACCAGCGGCGCACCGGCCAAAGCCTCGTCCGTCCCGCCCGCGTCGAACTCTGAGCCCGTTCGGGCAAATCGCGTCCGGGGCGCGACCCCGGCGTCTCCTCTCCATCTCCAGGCGCTCCCGGAGCGGCGCAGCTTCCCGGAGCGGCGCAGCTTCGCCATTTCGGCGCCGGTGACGTCGGCTGCGATCCACGGCTCCAGCTTCGGCAGGAGGCTTCGCCGGTATGCCCGTTGCCGGGCGTCTACGGTGCTGGCCCTGACCGTCGGCAGGGACCGGGAGAGCGGCGTCCCGGATTGCGCACCGGCTGCGGCTGATGGGCCGAAGCTGGCGAATGACCGGTGCGTTTTGTCGAGGACGCTCCACCCCTCGGTTGGCACACACAAGGCCAGCGGCGCCTGCCAGCCTATAGCGATCCAACGACCGTCAGCCCAAAGGGCGAAACCTACGCTACGGGCCGGCTCGGGGCCTGGGCGGGTCCGGATCACCGCCCTATCGAGTCACCGGCTTGCGCCGCCGCAGCACCGGAACCCTATCCCTGGATAGTGGCTTCATCAACCTGCCCGCCGCGCCGAATTCGATTTCCCGGCGCACCGAAACGCACCGGCAGGAATTCCGATTTCCCGAAGGTTTCGCCGTGCCGGCCTTCGGAGGAACCGAATACCATCCTCCCATGCCAAAGATGCCCGCCACCCGTCCGAAGCGCGATCGCGATGCTGATGCCCGGCGCCGTGCCACTGTGGAGTTCCGCCGCAAGCTGAAGGTGTCCGGCCTCTCCCAAGCGAAGCTGGCCGCGGCGCTGGGCGTCCAGCCGTCCACCGTGTCCTCCTGGGCGACCGGCGCGGTCTTGGTGCCGGCCTACGCCATCGCCTATCTGGACCTGTTCGCGGAGCTGCTGGCGATCCGGGCTATGATCGACGCCACCGTGGAGCGGGTCAGCAAGGCGGCGTGACCTTCGGGATTTCCGAATGATCGTGCGGGAAAACCTTCGGCTGCTCCGAAGATGGCCAACAGCGTCACCCCCCTCTGGATCGGCTCCTTGAGGCAGTGCTCGCGGCGAGTTAGTATCGTCGAGGTGGCGGCGTAGTGTAAGGGATGCCGGGTAGCCTTCGGGTCCGTGGGGCGTGTTTCCCTCCCCAGCCGCCGCTGCTCGCCCCTGCCCGGCTTGAACCGAAGCCGGAATGAGGTTATATTTCTATCAGACGCCGGCGAGAATTTGGCCATGCCGGGAACCCTTCGGGGCCGCTGGGATGTGTTGGCTCCCAGGCCGGCGTCTCTCACTTTCCTACCGGCTTCCTTATCATCTCTCCACGTTGGTAGAACCGTGGGAGGTCGGCAGGACGCATTCGCCGGAACGATTGCAAATAAACTTCCTTCTGATCCTTGGTTACCTTGAGAGCGGCATACCACCACTTATCATTGAGGTGGGCGACGATAACATGGTGCTCGCGGTCTGCTCTGACCTCGCCTCGATCAAGCACTTCCTGGAGGTTGGCGAAATCTTCCGCCGTCCAATTGTGATGCCCATGGGTGTCGCGAGTCGACGATGACAGAAAGACGCGGGTGGTCTTTGCTCCGAAGTGCGTTTGAATATCGACTGGCAGCCGGGCAACGACCACGATGCCTGAGCCTTCAGATTCGAGAAAGTCCTTCAAGCTGCCACCGCCGCTACCACTTCCGGATTCCGGCCCGAAGGTAAACCGGCCACGGGCGTCGTGGTAGGGATTATGCTTGGCGACCCGCTCGCCTGTATCAAAAGGGCTTTGCCCGGCGCCGGGCAGGCCCCCTTCCGCCTTCTCGACCCCATCCGGGATCTCGCCACCGGCCAGCACCGCCAGCGCCTCGCGGTAGACCGGATCGTCGGGCCCCAGCGCGGCGAGGGCGGCGATATCCTCCGGCGCCGCCTTGCTGACGGCCGCCCTGGTGCCGGCGGACCGCGGCGCCTTACCGCCTGTGGGAGCGTCCGGTGCCGCATCAACCAACCCGTCGTCATCGGCCGGGGCATCGGCGGGCTTCTTCGGCCTCTGCGCTGGCACCGTGCCCTTCCCGGGCCGACTGGCCGCCGAGCCGCCCTCGTCCCCCTGCCCTTCCAGTTCCTTCGGCTTCAGCGGCAGGTTTGCCGCCGCCCGCAGGGCATCCTCCAGCGCATCGTCCATTACCATCCCGGCGCTGGTCATGGCCGTCAGGAAGGCGCCGAGCACCTGCAGGTTCGCCTTGTCGAGGTCGCCCGGCACCGCCTTCGGCATGGTGTCGCGCGGCAGGCCGTTGACCGCCCAGAGCCTCGGAATCACCACCCTGTTGACCGGCGCCGCGATGCCGCGGAGATAGCTCATCACCGCTTCGTGGAACAGGTCCGTCTTGTCGGTGGAGAGGTTCAGCGCGCCCTTGTTGTTGTGGCCGAGGAGGATGAAATCCGCCAGCGCCACCGACGCCATCTCCTGCTTCTTCCGCCCGATAATGGGGGAGAAGTCGCCGCTGCGACGGCCATCCGCAACGGTGTAGCCGACCTTGTAGGCGTCGACCTTCTTGCCTTCCTTGTCGATGATCGTCGGCAGGAGGATGAAGCCGGCGCGGTCGTCCGCCATCTCCTTGGCAAGCTGCTCCCAGGATGCCCGCGTGCCCTTGTCGTTGTAGTCGCCGACCGGGATTTCCAGCGTCACGATGCCGCCGGCCCGCACCGCGACGGAGGCATCAGCGTTTTCGAACATGCGCAGCGCGGTGTAGGGCCGCACCGCTGGCTCCAGGATCGACTTGCCTTCGGGGTTGCCGCGGTTCGCGGTGGTGCGGATCAGCACCAGGCGCTCCATGGGGATCGGCACCTCCCGGCCCCGGCACCGGGTCGAGCTGGTAGAGGCCCAGCAGGTCGTCGGATTCCTGATCGAACCACCACCGCTGCACGGTGTCCTGGGAGCGAAGCGCGATCTTCCGCAGCCCGATCTTGCCGTCGGCGTACTGGCTGCCGGCCAGCGGGTCGGCGCCCTTCGGCGTCCCGGTGCGCTTCCGATAGACCATCTCGAAGGGGGCGAAGCCGTAGGGGAACATCGTCACGGAGTCCGCTACGAAGTCCTCCCAGGTGTGCTCCATGTCCTCGAACAGCACCCCGTCCACGAAGTCGCGCGCCTCGCGGTGCGCCGGCGTATCGCCGCTCGACTCGATGCGCCAGGACACCGACCGGAACAGCGCCGTCAGCGCGAACAGCATCGCCGCGATGGTCGGGTCCTTGGTCATCTCCCGGTATTTCCGGATGGCCTGGAGGCCACGGAGCTGCGGGTCCTCATCGTCGTAGATGTAACCGCCCCAGTGGCGGAGACCACCGCGGCCAACCTCGGTCAGCAGGCTCTGGCCGGATGCGCTTCCCGCGTTCGAGCCCGCGGCCTTGGTGATCTGGTCATCGGACATCGGCAGGCTCTATCTGGTGCAGGTGGGTGGGTTACGAGGGGGCTGGGTAGTAACGGACACTGTTGGCGAATTCCGGGGGCTACGCGACGGATCGTTGGAGAGCGGCGAACCGGGAGAT
>NZ_JAEPIV010000057.1:0-12817 GCF_016632405.1 Azospirillum aestuarii | reverse complement strand
ACTCAGCGGCTTAACCTCGCGCCCGCCACCCCCAGCTTCAGCTTCGGTGAATTATCCGGGCTAGGTTTTCCGTTCCACTGCTACTCGACACCCATGCACCTCGAGGAACGGCTGGCCGAGGGTGGAAAGGCGGCTCACGGAGCCGGAGCGGCGGACATCGTAGGACGCCGCCTCTGTGAAGAACGGGAATGTCAAGTCAGTCATGGGAAAAACCGGAATGTGGAGAGCGGGGTGCCGATCAGGCGCAGCGGCACTCGTAGGCCGCGCCGGCAGGATCGGACTGCACCGGAGGAGCGCCAGTAGTCCCTGCGGGCACGATGCTGATGATGCCCTCTGGGGTCGTGATCCGGTCGCCGGGCCGGGGCCTGACACCGTCCGGCAGGGTGGCGCCCAGGATGATGGCCCGCTTGTCGGTGGCGCGGACAATGCCCCCGGCGATGACGTGATCCGAGTAGCCGGTCACCAGGCCCTTGCATGGATGCGTGACCACGCGGGCGGCGAACTCGACGGAGCCGCCATTGACCGGGGCGGAGAGGAGGGGAGGGGCGAACTCCACACCGGCCAGCTTGCCGGCCGCCGTCGTGGTGCTGTTCGTCACCGTGTAGGTGGTCGCGGAGGCGCCGATCCGGAACGTGGCGCCGGTCGCCAAGTCGGGGATGGAAGCCGGCACGTCCTTCAGGTTGATGCTGGTCGCGCCCGTTGCGAACGAGCCGTCGATCCTGGCGCTCCCTCCATCCTGTTGCCGGTGGAGCGTCAGGTCGTAGGCGGCGCCAGCAGCGGGCAGGGCCTTGGCCGCGATCTGCGCGACCCGGCGGAGAAGGCGGGTGGTCATAGCGGCGGTCCCCTGAACAGAAGAAGGCGCGGCCCCGGTGAGGGGGCCGCGTTTGCAGACGGATCAGGTGCCGTTGCGTTCGATGTTCGGCTCCGCGGCGGACGCGATGCTGCTGGCGGTCTCGGAGAGACGCTGAGGCGGGCTTTCGCTGTCGCCTCCAGCATCCTGCTCCTCAGATGGCCCACCGTCAGAGGATGGCCCCGCCTGGGCCGCGAGGATCTCCGTCACGCGGGTGCGAAGCGTCTCCTCCTTTGTGGCCGGCCCCGGCTCCTTGCCAGTGGCCTTGGTGAGCCACGTCAGCAGATCCCGCTTCGTAGTATTCTCCAGGTCGATCGGCGGGAGCCCGCTCCCCTCGATGTTGCTGATTTCCTGAATGGCGGCCCCGCCGATGGGCAGACTGGCTTTCGACGGGGCGCCGACGATTTCGCCGTTCCGAACCATGAGGTCGTAACGGCGGCCCGGCTCGTTGTCGGGGACGGGTTCACCAATTTCGATGAACCCGTCACCCCAACGCAGCCGCTTTGATGCGACGTACGGCATTCCGGATTAGTCGCTCACCACGTCGGAGAAGAAGACGCCGACATCCGGGCAGACCAGCTTGATGTCGTAGGCGGCGCGTGCCTCGATGTAGTCGGAGTGATGGCGCTCCTCGCGGCCACGCTGGATCACCCCGCCCCAATCCGCCGTGGCGCCCGGCAGCAGGCCGGTCCAGGCGAAGGTGTAGCCGCCGGAGGGCTCCTCCATGGCCGGCTCCTTCGCGGCGTAAGACGGGTCCGTCCAAGATACGTGTAAAAATAGGTCACAAGGGCACTTCGAAGGGAAGAGGCATTGGATTGAGCGGCCCCGGTAGGTCGTTCATGTCGAGGATGTACTGGCCGAAGCGGCGGACATGCTCGCGCGTGTAGGGGCTGAGGCGGGCAACGAGGTCCGGGGTGACGGCGATGCCGTCCGCGGCCATGGAGGAGAGAACCGTGGTCAGGTCGGTGACGTTGGACAGCATGATCGTGTTGGCGACGAGGCTGGCGTATTTGAGCTGCTTGTCCTGCTCGACCGGATCACCGCTCTTGATCACCGGTCCGCCGAAGGACACCCAGTCGAGAAAGTCGTTGTAGGACTCGATCTTGGTCGTCTCGGCGTGGATGCTCCGGCGGATGTCCGCGTTGGAGATGAAGCGTAAAAGAAAGAGCGTGCGCTCGACCCGGCCCAGTTCGCGGAACGCCCGGGACAGGCGGTTCTTCCGGCTGTAGGTGCCGAGCTTGCGCAGCAGCATCGACGGCAGGACCCGGCCGGCCTGGATCGAGAGCGCCACCTGCATCATGTCCGGCCAATGCTTGGTGATCAGCGCCCAGTCGATCTCGCGGCTGAACAGAGCGTCGATGTGCTGATATCGGACGGCGTTGTCCGGGCGGTAGAAGGCGACGTCGGCCCAACTGCGCATGCGCGGCATCAGCGTGATGCCCAAAAGGCGGCACAGACCGAAGACAGGCTCGCTTTGCCCCTGGGTATCGGCATGGAGGATATCCGGCTGCAGGACCGATCGATTCTTCAAAAGGGCGTCGAGGATGTGGACCGCCTCCCAGACGCCGCAGGGAATGAAGGTGGTGAACAGCGCGATGTAGCTGTCGGCGATGTGGTGGTAGGCGATGCCGCCGTAGCCGCCATACCGGATGTGGCGGGAACCGAGCAGGTTGTTCTCGCGCAGCTTCACGTGCGTGCCGTCGGCGATCGCCGCCCGGCCGTCGCCCCAACAGCGCGGCAGGCCGAAGCGGGTGTATTGGCCGATCACGTCGGCCATCGCCGCCTCCAGCTTGTCGGCGTCGATGTGCTGGGCGTTGATCCGGCGCAGCGCCGGCGCGGTGGCGATGTCGGGCGCATGGCGGGCGGTCTGGACGGGACCGAGGTTGCAACCGTAGCCGAAGACGGCGAAGAGATAGCGCCGCACGGCATTGGCCAGCTTGGGGTCGGATCCGGACGGCGGGCCGAAGTGGCGGGTATAGCCGCTCCAGTGCTCGGTGTGCTTGAGAATGTCGAGCAGATGGCGTTCGGGCATGCGGGCGCGGATCTCCCGTTCGAAGTCCGCCAGGCCGTCCGGCTCGCGGGCCGCCCGCGGCTTTTTCAGGTGGGGCGTGCCGTCGGCGTCGAGCGACAGCTCGGTGTTGTCGGGGAAGCCGGCGTCCACATCGGCGGCGGTTTGGGTCAACTCGTCCTTCAGCCGGGCAACGAATGCCTCGGCGCTTTCCGGCATGTTCAGGAGACGGCAGTAGGCGGCCAGCCGTGGCGCGCACTCCGGCCAGGGCAGCAGCTGATCGCGGTAGTCGGCGAACGCCTCGGCACCGACGACGTACACATCCCCGGCCTGAAGAGCATCGGCCAGGTGAATGAAGACGCAGACCTCCAGGGCGCGCCGGTCGATGGCCGGACTCCCCGAACCGCGTTTGACGACGAAGCTGCGCCACCGCTGCGAGGCAAAGCCGAGGTCGAGGTCGTTCGGCAGGTCGTCGCGGCGCGACTGGCGGTGCTCCGCCACCATCGCCAACGCGTCCAACAGGCTGCGATCCTGGGTCGCGGACCGGATGTCCATCAGGTCGACCAGACGGAACAGCAAGCTGCGGGTGCGGGCATGGATGGGCCAGAGCAACGGCAGGTCGTTGTTGCCGTGCCAGGCGGTGACGGTCTCGCACTGCTCGGTGAGGCGGTCGATGCCGCCTTGCTCGGTCAGCAGGGTCCGGACGTGGTGTCCAAAGGCGGCGTCGGCTTTCTCGGTTTTCGCCGTGGCGAGCACGCGTCCGAAAAGGCCGATCAATCGCTCTTCGAGTTCGCGGTTCTCGTCCTGGAGAGCGGCAAGCCTCTCCTTGGCCGCCGCCTGGGTGCGCCGAACGCGGCGGATCAGCATCTCGATCAACTCGTCGCGGCAGCGGGTGCGGGCCTGGCGGATCAGGCTGAGCAGCAGGGTGTGCCGCTTGCCCCGCTGGCTCATGTCCAGAAGCTCACCGGGTTCCAGGGCGGCGGCTTCCGCCGCGAACTGGCGGAGCTTGGTGTGGGAAATCCCCTCCAGCAGCGCCCCGGGGTCGGGCAGACCGATCAGCCAGCCGAGGCGGTCAGTCCAAAGGGCGATGGTTTCCAAACGCGCCGGCCCGGGCGTCTGCTTGAGGCGGGTGAAGGGCGTAGTGGTTCCATCGGGAGGCACGGTCAGCAACGTGTCGAGCGCCGCCATGCTTTCCGCCGACAGCCGCGCCGCGACCCGCTCGTACATCCGCTCGTGAACCCGGCCGCGCAGGTGGTTGACCAGCCGGTCGAGGGTGCTGAACGCCGGCAAGTCGATCCGCGCGTCGCGCAGCGCCTCGATGGCCCGATTGATCAGGTCGGCGGGGTCGCTCATGGTTTCGGCCGCTGCGAGCACGGCGTTCGTGACCAGGACCTCTCCGGCATCGGGATAGGACGCGACCCCGAGATGGGCGCGAACCGCCGCCCGGTAGCGGTAAAGGGTGCTCTTCCCGGTGTCCTCGGGCAAGAGAGGCGGCGGAGCCGTCAAACCGAGCTGCCTGGCCAAATGCGTGACGATGCCGGCATCGACCTCCGCGAGCGCCGGAAAGACCCCGAGGTCAAGGCGTGTCTTCAGGATCGTCGCCAGCGTCAGGCGGCCTGCCTCGCCGCGGGCGGCGGCCCGAAGGAAGGCATGATCCGCCTCGCTCAAGTCATACCGGGTCTGCAGTTCCTCGCGCGTCAATCGCTCCCCTGGGCGCGGGTAAGCGGTGCGGTCCATGGCCGTCATCAGGGTGTCCGGAAAAGGGGACGCCGGAGGGGCGAAAAGGCGGTTAGAATTTCAAGGGGATAGGGAGTATCGATTCTCTGTCCGCAAAGGAATGCCTTGTTGGACAAAATCGTCATGCCCCCTGGCCGCCGCACCGCGCTGTACCTGCGCGTCTCGACCGCCGATCAGAAGCCGGACCTGCAATACGACGGGTTGCGCGGCTACGCCGAGCGGGCCGGTCTGGTCATCGTCGGCGACTACTGTGATGTCGCTGTGTCCGGCCGTCACGAAGGACGCCCGCAGCTGAACGCGCTGATGGCCGCTGCGCGAAAGCGTGAGCTCGACTGTGTGCTCGTCTGGAAGTTCGACCGCTTCGCCCGCAGCACGCGCCACCTGCTGATGGCGCTGGAGGAGTTCCGGCACCTCGGCGTGCGCTTCATCAGCGTCCAGGATCAGGTCGACACCGACAGCCCTGCGGGCCGGGCCATGTTCACCATCATCGGGGCCATGGCCGAACTGGAATCCGCGCTGATCAGCGAGCGCGTCACCGCCGGCATGAAGGCCGCCAAAGCCCGAGGCAAACACCTGGGGCGTCCGCCGATCCGCCGAGCGGTGGTCGCCGAGATCGAGGCGCTTGCCGCCTCAACCGACCTCAGCATCCGGCAGATCCACGAAAAAATCGGCGGCAAGGCCAGCCGAGGCGTCGTCGGAGAGATCACCAAACGCATCCGCTCGGAACGCCCAACCGCCTTGTGACCACTTTTTACACGTATCTTGCGCGTATCTTGGACCGACTCATAATCCGCCGATCCACCTGACGACCCCCAAACTTCTGCATGCTTTCCCTGAGTTTAGCTATCGGTTAGCCATGTCGCGAATCAGACGAGTCTGCCGGGTAAGGCAATCGGGGAGGGCGTAGCGATCAAGTACCGTTTGTCGGGCGGCATGGCCCAAGGGAGCGAAGGCGGCAGGATCAGTCAGCACATCCAACACCCGGTTGGCAATAGCCTCTGGGGCAAAGAAGTCGGCCAATAGGCCGTTCTCACCGTGCCGAATAATTTCGCGCACCGGTGCCGTGTCGGAGCCGACCACGACGCGGCCGAGCGCCATGACCTCCAGCATCGACCAGGACAGGACAAAGGGGTAGGTCAGATAGACATGAACCTGCGATACCCCAATCGCAGCCAGAAAGCGGTCATAGGGCAGGTGACCTAGGAAGATCACGCGCGTCAAGTCAACCGGCACCTCCTTGAGCATTGATTCGCGCCAATTGCCGCCGTCCCGGGGGCGAGCGCCGTAACTGGTTTCGTCTCCGCCGATGATCAGGATGGTGGCATCGGGCCGAGCATCGAGAATATGCGGGACGGCCCGCAGAAAGCTGGGAAAGCCGCGGTAGGGCTCCAGGTTGCGGGCGGCGTAGGTGATCACGGGGTCGCCGGGAACCAGCACGCGGCCGTCCGGCAAGGTGAAGCGCGCCATCGGGTCGGGACACAGGGCCGCGGTATCAACACCATCGTGGATGGTTTCGATCTTCGACTGCAACGCTTCAGGATGCGTGCTTCGCTGCCATTCGGTCGGAGCGATTCCGCGGTCGCAGGATTCCAGAGCCAGGAGGAGCGGGGTATTGCGCGTACGCAGGCTCAGTTTGGTATCAAGGCTGCATGGATAGATGGGATCAAAACCAAAATCCTGCCCCTGAGTGCGATAGTAAAATTCGCAGTAATTCAAATATGGAACGTCCGGTAGAACGTCTTTCACGAACAGCGTCTCGCCCCAACCGGGATGGCCGACGATGACGTCCGGAACGAAGCCTTCCTTGCTCATCGATAACAAGACGCGGGCAACGTCCTGTCCGTGCAGGACAGCGTTTTCGGCGGAGCGCAGATACGGATGGGTTTGCGGATTGCCCGTGCGCCGCAGCCCGTAGGTCAATCTCCGGACGCCTGGAATATCACGATCGGAGCGACGGGAAATGAAAACGACGCGATTGGACGGATCTGACGCGAGCGCGCGTGCCAAGTGCTTATATTGGCCAGGAAAATTCTGATGGATAAAGGTGATTTTCATGGGCTTTAAAAATCAAGGTGAATGACGGTCGGGAAGAGTTGCTTCCCGACCATATCAAATTCGGCTTACACGGCGTCGATGTAATTGCTGAGCCAGAAGACCGATCCATTCACATCGAGATACTCGATGTAACCAGCCCCGTAACCGCCGCCGCTGAAGAAGTCGTGAATCTGCACATATTCGGCGAGCGTGCCGTCCTTATGAATGACGAGGTTGTTGGCGCTGCCGCCGTAGTTCGCCGCAGACGTGATCGTGAGCTGGGAGATGTTGGTCACGCCATTGACGCGGACCGTGTCGTAGCTGCCCTGCGAGTCGTAGTAATAATCCTGCCCGTCCGTGCCGAAATTGAAGATGTAGAAATCGTTATCGGAACCGCCCTCGATCGTGTCGTTGCCGGCACCGCCCGTCAATACATCCTGGCCGAGTTCGATGTCGTAGTCACCGTAAATGTAATCGTCCCCGGCACCGCCATTTATGGTATCGGCATTTTCGCCACCGTAAATCGTGTCGTTCCCGGCTTCGCCATAGATGATGTCGTCGTTGTCCCATCCATCCAGAAAGTCGTTGCCGTTGCCACCGAAGATGGTGTCGTTCCCGAACCAACCGGTGATCTGGTCGTCTCCATCGTCTCCGGACAGCCGATCGTTGTCGGTGTAGCCGTAAATCGTATCGTTGCCCGCACCTCCATAAATCGTGTTCGGACCGCTGTACGGGCCGAGATTATTTGCGTATGCATCACCGTAATATGTCGCCATTATTATCTCCATTCAGTGGCGTTTCGTTCGACGCGCGAATGCTAATTCAATACATATATCATGAGTCAATAAGAAACAGTGCGAAGACCATAAAAAATATAGTGCATAACAACATATGCTTTATACGCTGATATGCGCTGAAGCTACGTATGTGTGCATTGTATTAATAAAAATAGGAAATCCAGCTTTACATGAATATTCGCAGACAAATAATTAGATTTCTAACTTTAATGATTAGATGCCTAAGGAATTGTGTTTTAATTTAGGGAACGGTGGAGTTTTAATGATATTTTTACTCATTCGCGGAAGATACTGGTGCCGTTTGGCAATCAGCGCCAAAATTCTCATTTTGATTGGGAGTGCGCCACAATGATCACCCAGACATCTCCGCTTAGTGCTTTGTCGTCCTCAGGATCTGTCCAGTGGAAGACGCAGAGTACGGCGTCAAGTGCCGGAGTCTTCCAAGCATCAGGCGCCGCAACGGACAGTGTATCGGTGAGCAAGCTCGGCCAGGCACTCTCCGGCGTTGCCGCGGATGCTTTCAATAACCTTGACTCGAAGGCACGTGGAGCGCTTGAGAACCTTGTGAGTTCCGGCCGCATCAGCGCCGAAGATGCCGTTCTCGGGCTGCGTGCGATGGCGACGAACGCCACCGCCACGCGCTATGGCCGCGAACGACCGCGCGATCAGGAGGATGCAGAACGTCTAACGGCTTCGGGGTCCATGCTGGACAAGCAAAGGGCGCTGAACGAACGGATGGGCGCCGCGCGCGAGGCGTTCGGCCAAGCCTTCGCCGGGTTGCAAAAGGCGCAGGAACGCGGCGAACTCTCCATGGAGCAGATGCAGGAGGGGTTGCGCCCGGCCCAGGAAAAGTTCGACGCCGAACTCGCCGCGATCAATGAGGAACGGGCGGCGATCAGTGGCTCATCGTCGCTGGAAGTGGGCTTTGCGAAGAACGTGAAGGGCTTCAACTCGGCCATGGCCTCTATGATTTCCGAAGACGGTTTCACCGAGGCCTTTTCGGAGAAGGGAAACGCGGCGGCGCAGAAGCTCCAGGAACTGGGCTTCAACAAGCAGGTCTACGGAAACGCTTTCGAGAACTTCGCGGCGACCGTCGATATTCCCGGTGTCGGACGGAAGGCCGGGGCCAAGGCTCCGGAAGATCCGCCGGCCGCCGCCACTCCTCCGGCCGCCCCGGAGGCTTCCACCACCGTCGCCGCGAGCAACACGGCTGCGGCGCCGGCGACGGCACAGGCGACCGCTTCGGCACAGGACACCGGGGCCGCCAAGCCCAAGGATGATCCCGGAAACGCCCAGGCGGCGCTCTCCATGCTGCAATCCGCCTTGGCATCCGGCACGCAGAAGACCGGAAACGCCGGCGTTCTGGGTTCCCTGTCCGGCGAGCATGCAGGCACCCGCGACGCTCTGAGCAGCGGTCTGCTTGAAGCTCTGAAGGCTGGGTCCGGCAAGGGCAAGACCGACGGAACGACGTCCGTCTGATGGTCGGCCGGTCATTGATGGAGGAGGGGCGCGCGTGAATCCGGCGGCTCCCTTCCTCGCGGGCGTTTTTGCGCGCTGCCGGCCTCCCCTGCTGTGGGTGGCCGGGTTCAGCCTGCTGATCAACCTGCTCATGCTGACCTCGTCGCTCTACATGATGCAGGTCTATGACCGCGTTCTGTCGTCGGGCAGCCTGCCGACGCTGCTGTTTCTGTCGCTCATCGCCGCCGGAGCGCTCGCTCTGCTGAGTGCGCTCGACTATGTGCGGTCGCGTGCGCTCAGCATACTGGGCGACTGGCTGGAACGCGGGCTCGGTCCGCCGATGCTGGAGCGCATGGTGGATGGCGCACTGACCGGCCAGGGACAGCGCGCCGAGATTCTGCGGGACCTCGGGACGGTGCGCGGGGTACTTGGCAACGGGATGACCTTTCTGTTCGACGCGCCGTGGGTGCCGGTCTACCTGGCGCTGATCTACGCGCTGCACCCGGTGCTGGGGCATGTTTCGGTTGTTTCCGCGCTGCTGCTGTTTGCTCTGGCCCTGATCAACGACCGCGCCACCCGCGCCAGCCTGGGCGAGGCTTCCAAAGCCGGCATCCGCGCGATGGCAACCGCCGAGGCCGCGATGCGCAACGCCGAAGCCGTGGATGCCATGCATCTGCTGCCCGGCCTGACCCGCCGGTGGGAGCGCGATCACAGTCATGCACTCGACCTGCAGGAGAACGCCCACCGACGCGGGGCGGCCCTGCTGAACACCACCAAGTATCTGCGCCAGATGGTGCAGGTGGCCATGCTCGGCGTCGGCGCGTGGCTCGTGGTGCGCCATGAGATGGGCGCCGGTTCCATGATGGCGGCATCACTGGTGGTCGGCCGGGCGCTCGCCCCGGTGGAACAGGCCATCGGCGGCTGGAGACAGATCGGCGCCGGTCGCGACGCCTTGCGCAGGCTGTCCGCCTTCTTCGAACGGCCGATGCGGCGTCCTGCCGGTCTGCCCCTGCCGGCGCCGACCGGGCTGTTGAGCGTGCAGAGCGTGGCTTTCCGCGTCGGCGGCCAGGGAAGGCCCGTGCTGAGCAATGTGTCCTTCGAAGCACGGCCTGGCGAGGCTCTGGCGATCATCGGCCCGTCGGCGGCGGGCAAATCGACGCTGGCCCGGTTGCTGGTGGGGCTTCATCCGCCGTTGGGCGGCGTGGTTCGACTGGACGGCGCCGATCTGTTCCAATGGCGGCGCGACGACGTTGGGCGACATATCGGCTATCTGCCACAGGATGTGGAGTTGTTCGCCGGCACGGTGGCGGAGAACATCGCCCGGCTGGGGCATTCCGATCCACAGGCGGTTGTGGAGGCGGCGCGGCTGGCCGATTGCCATGCGATGATCCTGCGTCTCCCCCAGGGCTACGACACCGAGGTCGGCGACGGTGGAACCTTTCTGTCCGGGGGCCAGCGTCAGCGGATCGCCCTGGCCCGCGCGCTCTACGGCGATCCGAGACTGGTGGTTTTGGACGAGCCCAACGCCAGCCTGGATGCCGAGGGCGAGCATGCCCTGAACCGCGCCATTGCCGCATTGAAGGAGCGGGGCGCCTGTGTGATCGTGATCGGCCACCGGCCCAGCACCCTGACCCAGGTCGATCGGATCGTCGCCTTGCGTAATGGCCGGGTGGAAGCGTCCGGCCCCCGTGCCGAGGTGCTGGAAGCGCTCAAGCGCCGGTCCCTGCAACCGGTTCCCGGCGGAGCCACCGGACCGGCGCGTGCCGCCCAAGCCAGCGCGGCGCACCCGCCCGCTTCCCAATCGCCCATGCTTCAGCCGGTGGAGTGACGATCCGGAATGACCAATCTTGCGCCGGCCAACGTTCCGCCATCAGGTGCTCTGCCGCCGCGGCCGCCGGTTGGGCGCTTCATCGCCGCCGGGCTGGCGCTCACCGCCGCCGGCTTCGGCGGCTTCGGCGCTTGGGCGGCACTCGTTCCGCTCGCCAGCGCCGCCGTGGCGCCGGGCATCATCACCGCCGACAGCAACCGCAAGTCCGTCCAGCATCTGGAGGGCGGCATCGTCGTGGAGATCCTGGTGCGCGACGGCGATCGGGTGGTCGCCGGGCAGCCGTTGATGCGGCTCGACGATTTGGAGACGCGTTCCACGGTGACCCTGCTGGAAGGCCAGCTCTGGGCGCTGCTGGCCCAGGAGGCGCGGCTGCTCGCGGAGCGCGACGGGGCCGCCGGCGTGACGCTTCCAGCGCTTCTGGCCGGAAAGGGAGCCGATTCAACGGTGGCCGAGATCATCGGCGGGCAGGAGCGGATCTTTGCCAGCCGTCGCGCCAGCCTGGACGGACGAACCATCGTTACTCGGCAGCGCATCGCTCAGTTGGAGGCACAGATCGCCGGTCTGGAGGCGCAACGCAAGGCCGGGGTGCAGCAGCTCGCCCTCATTCGGGAAGAAACCACGGCGGTGGCCGAAATGGTCGCCAAGGGGCTGGAGCGCAAGCCGCGTCTGCTCGCCCTGATGCGGCAGGCGGTGGAACTGGAGGGAATTCAGGGCGATCTCGCCAATCGCATCGCCCAGGCGCGGGAGGGAATTGCCCAGGCGGAGCTGGAGATTCTGGGAATGCACGCCGACCGCCGGAGCGAGGTCGCCATCGAACTGCGTGACGTGCAGACCCGCCGTGCGGAGGCGGAGGAAAAGCTGGCCGCCGCGACCATCCGCCAGGGGCGGCGCGACGTTTTGGCGCCGGAAGCCGGGGCTGTGATGAACCTACGCCATTTCGCATCGGGGGCTGTGGTTGCGCCCGGCGAGACGATCCTCGACCTCGTACCGCTCGACGACCGTTTGGTGATCGAGACCCGGGTGAGCCCGACCGACATCGACGTGGTGCATGCCGGATTGCCGGCCAAGGTGGTGTTGAGCGCGTTCAAAAGCCGCACCATGCCGCAGGTCGACGGCACGGTTTTGCGCGTGTCGGCTGATGCGGTGACCGACGAGCGCACCGGGCAGCCTTATTATCAAGCTCGTGTGGCGGTGGACACGACGCAGCTTGCGGCGCTGAAGGACGTGCATCTTCTGCCGGGCATGCCCGCGGAAACGCTGATTGTCACCGGCGAAAGGACGCTGTTGCGCTATCTGGCGCAGCCGGTCGCGGACAGTTTCCGGAAGGCCTTCCGCGAAGAGTGACAAGCGAAGCGATGAGGCCGTCGCAATTCTGGGGGCCTTCACGCCGCGTGGTAAAGGCGCAGTCCGATCGTTGATCATGGTCCGCACCGCTCTTGCCGCACATCGCCCCTTTCAGACCCATATGCCGCATCAGGCGGGCCACCTTGCAGCGCGCTACTCCGATATTGGATCGAGCTGGCCGGAGAGGCCATGCGCAAGCGAAACGCTCTCGCCCCGACGACGGCTTAACCCGGTCGCCGCGCTTCTGCGACCCACACGTCAACCAACTGAGGGCACTCGCGCGTAGACGTAGAAGGCGCCTTCGCGCCAGAATTACCGCGCGCATTCACCGTAACACGGCCCCCTTCCCTTCGAAGTGCCCTTGTGACCACTTTCTACACGTATCTTGAACGGACCCGTAAGACAGCAGCATGCACTTGCTGTCCACGATGAAGGTCAGGTTGTCGGTGGCCCCCTCCTTCGCGGTGTTGTAGATCGCCGAGGGCGTCAGGATGCGCTCCACCTCGAACAGCTCGGCCAGGAGCGCATCGGTGATGATGCCCTTCTGGGTGTACTGGATCTTGCCGATGATGTCGGGGTGCTGCTTCAGCACGCGCTTGGTCGCCCTGCCCAGCGTCAGGGTGTTCGGTTCGTAGCCGGTCTGCTCGGCCACCCGGTCCTTGTACTTCGAGATGACGCCGATGGGGTCGGAGCCGGACTGACACTGTTGGCGAATTCCACGGTGTGCCGTCACGGTACGAGAGCGGCGGCTGTTGAAGCGA
>NZ_JAEPIV010000056.1:0-14078 GCF_016632405.1 Azospirillum aestuarii | reverse complement strand
TTGGTCACCCACCTCGATACGCCGCCCTCCTCAGACCGTCATCACCCAGATTCCCGCATAGCTCACGCTAATCATGGTCACCGACCGGCGGCATGGAGACCACCATGTCCACCCAAATGCTTCCGCCTGTGGTCATGTGGTCGTGCATGTGCCGGCGCGCGGCCTCGCCATCCCCTTCCAGGATCGCTTTCACGAAAAGGTCGTGCTCCGTGTAGGACTTCAAAGGGCGCGCGGTGTGCTGGAACGGATACTGGCGGTAGATGCGCAGGCGACTGCGGATGAGTTTCGCCTGATGCTCCAGATGCTCGTTCCGGCTTCCGGCGTAGATCAGCTCATGCAGTTCGCGATTGAGATTGTCGTAGGCCTCGATGTCGCTGGCCTCGGCGGCGGCGCGGCTCGCCTCGTGCACTTCCAGAAGACGCTTGCGCCCGGCGATTCCCATGCGGCGGGCGGCAAGGCTGGCGGCCAGGGATTCCAGTTCGACCAGAACCTCCATCATGCCGACAAGCTGCTTGGCGGACATCCGCAATACGGAGGCGCCCGCGCCCGGTTTTATCGTGACCAGACCGCTCGAGCCGAGTTGGGACAGCACCTCGCGCACCGGTGTCCGTGACACGCCGAACCGTTCGGCCAAAGCTCGTTCATCCAGACGCTCGCCGGGCGCGATGATGCCGCCCAGAATTTCCTGTTCGAGCACCCGCCGCATTTCCGTTACGCGGCTTGGCTTTTCCGCCTGCATGGCATGATCCGTTGGCAAATCGGGATCGGTCGACGGTATCGCGTCCACTGATCGGCGTCAATGTCATGGTATGCCAAAACTCGATTTTGGTCGACCGAACAGCCGCGGGCGGCGGTGAAATCAGGCCGTGGCAGAAAATAGTGCACCCTCATCCAGCAGAGGATTTTGGCCCTTCCCTACGCGCAAAGGCACACAGGAAACCACTGTCACTCATTGCGTGGCCTGCCAACCATAAGCGTGCCAAACTTTCCATGTTGCATTCCATTATCACTCTCTGGTATGCATGAGCTCACTCATGGTTCTTTATAAAAACAAAGGCGGTATCCATAGGGCCACGCCGTCGCCAATGACGGCACCTGGGAGGAAACGATGAACGGGACGCCACGGGGTCAATCGGACGGGCCGGCCACAGCCCCCCAACTGACCGTGAAGGACGCGGTGGGCACCATCCGGCTCAACCGCCCGCTCCAGCACAATCGGATCGATGTGGCGGACATCGCCATTCTGCAAGAGGAAATCGCGGCCGCCGAAGCGAACCCCTCCATTCGCGTGCTGGTGCTGACCGCGACGGGGCCGAGCTTCTCGTCCGGGTACGACCTGAGCGCGGCCCAGTCGTCCCAGCGCGGCGGCTCGGACGGCCAGGACGGGGAGAACGCCTTCGCGCGTTTGTGCGATCGCGTCGAAGCGGTCCGTGTCCCGACGATCTGCGCCCTCAATGGCAGCGTCTATGGCGGATCCACCGATCTGGCGCTCGCCTGCGACTTCCGCATCGGCGTGACCGGAATGCGTATGCGCATGCCGGCCGGGCAGCTTGGCATACAATTCTACCCCGGCGGCCTTCGCCGCTACGTGTCGCGGCTTGGCCTCAACGCGGCCAAGCGCTTGTTCCTCACGGCGGAAACGATCGCCGGCGACGACCTGCTGAGCATCGGCTTCCTGGACCGGGTCGTCGCTCCCGACGATCTCCAGGCCGCCGTGGACGAACTGGCCGGACGCATCACGGCCTGCGCGCCGCAGGCCATCGCCGGCATGAAACGCGCGCTCAACGACATTGCCCGCGGCGAGTTGGACGATCGGGCGGCGGAGGCGGCCTTCGCCGCGAGCCTGCGATCGGACGAGTTCGCCAACGCCCTGAAGGTCTGGTCGCAGCGCCGGGCGTCCTGACCGCCTCCGCCCCCGGCGCGGGCCCGATCGGCACACCAGCCGCATTCGACCGGCCCCATTCAAAAAGAGACCGTCCATGACCGACCAGAACCTGGTTCTGAACACGACCCCCCATGCCCTCGCGCGCGAGCTGTCGGGTTTGCTGCTGATCGGCGGTGAACTCCGGCCAGCGGCCACGGGAAAGACTTTCGACGTCGTGAACCCCGCGACGGGCGACGTGATCGCCATGGCGGCGGACGGCGGCGAGCGGGACGTCGACGCCGCCGTCCGCGCGGCGGTCGCGGCGCAAGGCGCCTGGGCTCGCCTTTCGGCGCGCGAACGGGGCCGGCTGCTGGTCGAATGCGGGCGCCGCCTGATCGGCCATGCCGAGGAGATCGGGCGCCTGCTCGCCCTGGAGACGGGCAAGGCCATTCGGACCGAAAGCCGGGTCGAGGCGTCGCTGGTGGCGGACACTCTGACCTTCTATGGCGGGCTCGCGTCCGAGCTGAAGGGCGAAACCGTTCCGTTCCACCCGAAGATGCTGACCCTCACCCAGCGCGAACCGATCGGCGTCGTCGGCGCCATCATTCCGTGGAACGTGCCGCTGTACCTGATGGCGCTCAAGATCGCGCCGGCGCTGGTCGCCGGAAACGCGGTCATCGTCAAATCCGCCGAGGAGGCGCCTCTCGCGGCCCTGCGCGTCATCCAGGTCATGAACCAGCTGCTGCCGGCGGGTGTCCTCAACATCCTGTCGGGTGACGGCCCCGGATGCGGCGCGCCCCTGGTCACCCATCCGGGGGTCGGCAAGGTGACCTTCACCGGCTCGGTGGAGACGGGGAAGATCATTTCGCATCTGGCGGCCGACAAGCTGATCCCCGTCACCCTCGAACTGGGTGGCAAAAGCCCGATGATCGTGATGGGCGACGCCGATCTCGACAAGGCCATCGACGGCGCCGTGGCGGGCATGCGCTTCACGCGGCAAGGCCAGAGCTGCACCGCCTCCTCGCGCATCTTCGTCCACGAGAGTCTTCACGACGCCTTCGTCGACAAACTGAAGGCGAAGGTCGACGCCATGACCATGGGCGACCCGCTGGACGAGGCGACGGACATCGGCACCATCATCTCGCCACAGCAGTTCGACCGGGTGCAGTCCTACATCGCGCTCGGCGAGACGACGGCGGGCGCTGTGGCCCATCGGTGCTCGGCCCTGCCGACGGACGAGCGGCTGGCGCGCGGCCTGTTCGTGCAGCCCGTTCTTTTCACCGGCCTTGCCAACGATCACCGGCTGGCCCGCGAGGAAATCTTCGGACCGGTCACCTGCGTGATCGCCTTCCGCGACTACGAGGACGCGTTGGCCATGGCCAACGACAGCGATTTCGGCCTCGCCGCGACCATCTGGACGCGCGACCTCCGCACCGCCCTCGACGCGACCCGGCGGCTCCAGGCCGGCTTCGTGCAGGTCAACCAGAACCTCGTGGTTCAGCCGGGTCTGTCCTACGGCGGCTTCAAGCAGTCCGGCCTTGGAAAAGAAGCATCCCTCGAAGCGATGCTCGATCACTTCACGCACAAGAAGACGGTCATCATCAACATGGACTGATCAAGAGTTCACCAAAAAAGGGAGGAAACAAGAATGCGTACGTCCTTCATCGCCGCGCTTCTGGCCACGACGACCTTGGCGGCGGGAGCGGCCCAGGCCGCCGAGGTCATCCGGATCGGCGTTCTGAACGACCAGTCGGGCCTGTACAGCGAATTCGGCGGCGCCGGTTCGGTCGAGGCCGCGAGACTGGCCGTCGAGGATTTCGGCGGCCAGGTTCTTGGCAAGAAGATCGAGATCCTGTCGGCGGACCACCAGAACAAGCCCGACATCGGGCTGGCGAAGGCCCGCGAATGGTTCGACACCCAGGGCGTCCATGCCATCGCCGACCTGACCAATTCGGCCATCGCCCTCGGGGTCCAGAACCTCGCCCGCGAACGCGGGAAGATCACCCTGGCCACCGGTCCGGGGACGACGCGCCTTACCAACGAAGACTGCTCGCCCAACGGCTTCCACTGGATGTGGGACACCTATTCCCAGGCGGTCGGAACCGCCCGTGCCGTCGTCCAGGACGGCGGCAAGGACTGGTTCATGCTGACCGCCGACTATGCCTTCGGTCATCAAATGGCCGCCGACATCGACAAGACGGTCAAGGAGAACGGCGGCAAGGTGCTGGGGCAGGTCAGGCACCCGCTCGGCAACAGCGATTTCTCCTCCTTCCTTCTTCAGGCGCAGGCGTCCAAGGCCGCGATCATCGGGCTCGCCAACGGCGGGACGGACACCACCAACGCGGTCAAGCAGGCGGCGGAGTTCGGCATCACCAGCAGCGGCCAGAAGCTCGTCGGGTTGGCCGTCCTGATCAGCGACGTGCACGCGCTCGGCCTTGAAAACGCCAAGGGGCTGATCGCGACCACGGCCTACTACTGGGATCGAGACGAGGGCAGCCGCAAGCTGGGCGAGCGCTTCGAGGCGCGCATGAAGCGCAAACCCAACATGGTCCAGGCCGGCGTGTACTCGGCGGTGACGCACTATCTCAAGGCGATGCAGGCGGCCGGCACCGACGACGGCACCGTGGTCGCCGCCAAGATGCGGGAACTTCCGGTCGACGATCTCATCACCAAGGGCGGCAAGGTCCGCGAGGACGGCCGGGTCATCCGTGACATGTACCTGATCGAGGTCAAGACTCCGGCCGAGTCCAAGGGACCCTGGGATTACTACAAGATTCAGCGCACCATCCCCGGCGACCAGGCGGCAATCCCCTTGAGCGAAAGCAAATGCTCCCTGGTTAAGAAGTGACGCACTGAGAGACTCTTCCGGAGGAAAATCATGGCGCGGATTGCTTTCATCGGACTCGGCAACATGGGCCGTCCCATGTGCGACAACCTGACCAAGGCCGGGCATGACGTCGTCGGGTACGACGTGGTGGCCGCGGCGTGCGACGCCTACGCCGCCGCCGGCGGCCGCGCGGCCGCCACGCTGGCCGAAGCGCTGGCCAATGCCGACACCGTCATCAGCATGATCCCGACGGGAAAGCATGTGCGGGCCGCCTACGAGGGCCAGGGCGAGGGCGGCGTGCTGACGCACGCCCGTCCGGGCACGATGCTGATCGACTGCTCCACCATCGACGTGGAGAGCGCGCGGGCGGTCAGCAAGGCGGCGGCCGAGGCCGGTTTCGTCATGGTGGACGCCCCGGTGTCCGGCGCGGTCCCGGCGGCCCAGGCCGGGACCTTGACCTTCATGGTCGGCGGCACCGCCGAGGGTTTCGAGCGCGCCCGCCCGGTGCTGGCCGCCATGGGTCCCAAGATCTTCCATGTCGGCGCATCCGGGAACGGCGTGGCCCTGAAGATCTGCAACAACATGATGGCGGGCATGAGCATGGTCGCCATCAGCGAGGTGTTCGCCCTGGCCGAGAAGCTCGGGCTCGACCACCAGACGGTCTACGACGTCATGACCGTGTCCTCGGGCAATTGCTGGGCCCTGCAGAGCTACTGCCCGGTGCCGGGCCCGGTGCCGGCATCGCCGGCCAACCGCGACTACCAGCCGGGCTTCGCGGCGGCGATGATGCTGAAGGACATGCGCCTCTCCCAGGACGCGGCCGCCACCAGCGGCGCCGCCACGCCGCTCGCCGGCAGCGCCGCCGCGCTCTACCAGATGCTTGTGGAGCACGGTCACGGAAACAAGGATTTCAGCGCCGTCTTCGCCCTGATCACCGGACGGCTGACATCGGCGGGCGGCTGACCTCGGCGTGAAAGGGAAACCGATCATGGTTCATGCGATCCGCGTCCACCAGCCCGGCGGTCCGGAAGCCCTGGTCTGGGAGGAGGTGGCCGTGCCGCCGCCCGGCCCGGGGGAGGCCCTGGTCCGCCACACGGCGATCGGCGTCAACCTCATCGACACCTATCACCGCTCGGCCCTCTCCGGGCAGTACGCGATCCCACGCCCGGCCGTGCTGGGCGTGGAAGGCGCCGGCGTCGTCGAGGCGGTCGGCCCCGGCGTCACCGATGTGGCGCCCGGCGACCGCGTCGCCTACTGGATGCTGCTCGGCGCCTACGCCGAACGACGCATCGTTCCCGCGCACCGCTTGGTGAAGCTGCCGGACACGGTGTCGGACGAGGATGCCGCCGCCGCGATGGTCAAGGGGACGACGGCGCAGTATCTGCTGCATCGCGTCCATCCGGTGAAGGCGGGGGAAACCCTTCTCGTGCACGCCGCGGCGGGCGGCGTCGGCCAGATGCTGTGCCAGTGGGCGCACGCTCTGGGGGCGACGGTGATCGGCACCGTCGGCTCTCCGGAAAAGGCGGCCGTCGCCCGTGGCGCCGGCTGCGATCACGTCATCCTCTACCGCGAGGAGGATTTCGTCGCGCGCGTCCGCGACATCACCGGCGGTCGCGGTGTCGACGTGGTCTATGATTCCGTCGGGCAGGACACCTTCATGGCGTCGCTGGACTGTCTGAAGCCCTTCGGCCTGATGGTCAGCTTCGGACAGGCGAGCGGCCCGGTGCCGCCCTTGGATATCAGCGTGTTGGCGCAGAAGGGCTCGATCTTCCTCGCCAAGCCGACCCTGGCCACGGTCACCCGCAGCCGCGACGACATCGAGACCCTGGCCGGCGGGCTGTTCGAGGCCCTGGCCTCGGGCCGCGTCCAGGTCGGCATCGCCCATCGGGCGCCGCTCACCGAGGCCGCATCGGTGCACCGCGACCTGGAAGCCCGCCGCACGACGGGATCGATCGTGCTCATTCCCTGAAGCGAACCGCCCTTCGCTTCAGGGAATGACATTGCCCGCATCGCGGCGACAGGAACACCGGAATGACGCACAATCTTTACAGCCTGCTTTTGAAACCCGGAGCGCCGTCCGACGCGCGGGTGGCCCTGCGAACCGATACGGGGCGAACCGATACGGGGCGAACCGACAGGGGGCGGACCTGGACCTACGCGGACCTGTGGCGAACCGCCGGACGCATGGCACACGTCCTTCACGAGGCCGGCGTCGGTCCGGGAAACCGGGTCGCCGTGCAGGTGGCGAAGTCGCCCGAGGCGGTGTGCCTTTATCTCGCCGTCCTGCAACTCGGGGCGATCTACCTGCCACTCAACACGGCCTACACGCTGGCCGAACTGCGCTACTTTCTCGACGACGCGGAACCCGCGGTGTTCGTTGGACAGACTCCGGTCGTCGGCGATCTGGTGCCACCGGCCGGGTGCCGAACCTTCACGCTCGATCCGGACGGCGAAGGGACCGTGACGGCGGCGTGCCACGGACGGCCGCCCTGGGAGCGTGTCGCCGAGGTCAGCCCCGACGAGGTGGCGGCGATCCTCTACACCTCCGGAACGACGGGGCGCCCCAAGGGCGCCATGATCTCCCACGGCAATCTGGCCTTTGGCACCCGCACGCTGAACGCGCTTTGGGGCATCTCCGAAGCCGATGTGCTGTTGCATGCACTGCCCATTTTCCACGCACACGGCCTGTTCATCGCCTTGAACTCGATGCTGTATGCGGGCGCGTCCTCTGTTTTCCTTCCCAAATTCACGGCCAACGCCGTGATCGAGCATCTGCCGCACAGCACCGTGTTCATGGGTGTCCCGACGCTCTACACGCGCCTCCTGGCCGACCCGCGGCTCGCCAGGGAGCGGTGCGGGACCATGCGCCTGTTCACCTGCGGGTCGGCTCCTCTATCACGGGAAATCTTCGAGGCTTTCGAGGCTCGCACGGGGCATCGGATTCTCGAACGCTACGGCATGACGGAAACCACGATCATTGCCTCCAATCCACTCGACGGCGAGCGTCTGCCCGGCACGGTCGGCTATCCTCTGCCGGGGCTGGAGGTCCGGGTTGTCGACGCCGCCGGACAGCCGCAGCCTGCGGGCACGGTCGGCGGTCTCGAACTGCGCGGTCCGAATGTGTTCAAGGGCTATTGGCGGATGCCGGAAAAAACGGCGGCGGAATTCCGGCCGGACGGCTTCTTCATGACGGGGGATCTGGCGCGCGCCGCCCCGGATGGCCGTCTTTCGCTGGTCAGCCGCGCGAAGGAGATCATCATTTCCGGCGGCTACAATGTTTATCCGCGCGAGGTCGAGATCGTGCTCAACCGCATCGAGGGGGTGAGCGAGACCGCGGTCTTCGGCGTTCCCCACCCCGATTTCGGCGAGGGCGTGGTCGCCGCCGTCGAACGCCAACCGGGCTGCGAGTCGCTCGATCCGGCCGCCATGCTCGCACGGGCGGCGCGCGAACTCGCCGGATACAAGCTGCCCAAGGCCCTGATCGTCCAGGATGCCCTGCCCCGGAACGCCATGGGAAAGGTTTTAAAGAACGAACTCAGTTCGCTGCACAAGGATGTGTTCAGGAAGCGAGACGCAACCGGTTGAGGTGTCGGTCCACGAAGGCAAAGGGCCGTAGGGTTTGCCGGTTGCCAACGTCCATGCGGCACTGAGCGAACACGGTTTTGTTGCAGAGTTCACCGGATGGCGGCGGAATGGCTGGACGCTGGAGGGAGCCAAGCCGTGTCGGACTTCAAAGGCCGCCACTTCGGGGGTGAGGTCGTGCTTTGGGCGGTGCGCTGGTACCGCCGACACGGCATCAGTTAACGCGACCTCGAGCAGATGATGGCCGAGCGCCTACGCTCCCTCACCGGCTGGCCGTGGCTCCCATGTGTCTGTGTCAATGCGTAGGATCGGCGGTATGAAACACGGCGGCCAAGCGCTCGACCCCGCGGGTGATGTCGGAATCATTGAGACTCGCGTATCCCATCACAAAACCGGGGTGGTCCGGACGATCGGAGATGGACCTCGGGTCATAGAGCGGTGTGATGGGATACACGCCGACGCCGGCCGCCCGCACTGCGGCGACGAGCATCGCCTCCTGGCCCATTGAGAACCGCGTGAACCAAGCGACGATGTGCAGCCCGGCCTCCGCGCCGACCACCCTGACCTCCTCGCGAAACTGGGTCTGCAACGCAGCCAGGAGAGCCCCGCGCCGCTCCCCATTTCGCCGGCGCACCCGCCGCACATGCCGTTCGTAGGCGCCACTGGCGATCAAGTGCGTCAGGGCATCCTGTTCAAGGCCCGGCGTGTGCCGGTCCGCCAAGCGCTTCGCCGCGCGAAAAGCCGGGCTCAACGCCCGTGGCACGACGAGATAGCCGAGCCGCAACGCGGGGGAGAGCGTCTTCGACACCGTGCCGAGATAGATGACGGTCTCGGCGCCATCCAGGGTCTGCAAGGTGGGGATGGGGGCGACGTCGTAGCGATACTCGCCGTCGTAATCATCCTCAATGACGTAGGCGCCGCAGCCCCGCGCCCACGCCAGCAACTCCTGCCGGCGACTGACCGACATGACACCGCCGAGCGGAAACTGGTGGGACGGTGTGAGGTAGGCCAGACGGGCGGGCGGGAGCCGCTCCGTGCGCATGCCTTCCAGATCCACCGCCCGAGGGATCAGTTGGGCTCCCATCGCCAGGAGCACGTCGCGCGCCGCCGCATAGCACGGGCTCTCGATGACCGCCGGCTCCCCGGGATTGAGCAGCAACCGCACGCACAGGTCGAGACCTTGCTGCGACCCGTTCACCACAATGATCTGGTCAGGATCGCAGCGGAGCCCCCGTGCGCGCCAGAGATAGCCCTGCAAGGCCGCGCGGAGGTCGGGCGAGCCAGAAGGATCGCCGTACCGGAGGCGGGACGGTCGGCGCAGAATGGCGGCATCGACGGCCCGCTTCCAGGTGAGCGTGGGGAAGTCCGACACGGCGAGGTCGCCATAGCGGAAATCGGCAACGCGCGCATCGGTTTCGGGCCGAAGGTGCATGGGAAGGCCGACCAGTCGCTGACCAAAATCCGAGAGGTGTGTCGGAGGCGCCTCAACGCCTTGCCTCATTTCCGATCGCGCGATCCTCAGACCGTTCGGGACCTGTGGCCTCGCCCCCTGCCTCGCCTCCAGGTACCCCTCGGCGGCGAGTTGGTCATACGCGGCCGTCACCGTCGTCCGGGACACGCCCAACTCGGTGGCAAGTGCCCGCGATGACGGGAGCCGCGCGCCGGGGGGATAGACGCCTTCGGCGATCTGGGCCTTGAGCGCCTCGGATATCCGGGAAACGACCGTTTTGGTTCCATCCGCTTGCGGAATCGTAAGCATCAACTGGACCAGCTGAAAAGGTGAAAACTGGCCGTTCAAACTGGACCAATTTTCGGGAAAACTCCACCCCGACAAGGAGGCCCGAATGTACATACCGCCAGCGTTCCGCGAGACCGACCTGCCGTTCATCCAAGAGACGATGCGCGCCGCCGGGCTCGCCAATCTGGTCACGGCCACAGCCAACGGATTGGTGTGCACGCCCTTGCCCCTGTTCCTGGACGAGCGTGAAGGGGACATGGGCACGCTCTACGGGCACGTCGCGAAGGCCAATCCTCAGTGGAGAGCGCCGCCCGTCGGTGAGGCTATGGCGATCTTCATGGGGCCGGATGCCTACGTCTCCCCGTCTTGGTACGCCGGCAAGAGCCTGGACGGAAAGGTCGTTCCGACGTGGAACTACGTGGCTGTTCACGCCTATGGTCCGGTCGAATTCTTCGAAAACGCCGACCGCCTGCTCGATGTCGTCATGCGCCTGACCGACCGCCACGAGGCGTCGCGCCCGCGCCCGTGGGCCGTCAGCGATGCTCCACCCGAGTTCATCCAAGCGCAGTTGCGCGGCATCGTCGGTGTGCGGCTGCCCATCACGCGGATCGACGCCAAGCGGAAGATGAGCCAGAATCGCAATCCCAAGGACAGGGCGAACGTAAAAGCGGGGCTGTCTGAGAGTAGTGACGCTGGGGAGCATCAAGTCGCTGCTCTCATCGCGGAATGACGTCGAATTGCGCCGTCCGCCAGGGGGCAAAGCCTGCCGGACCTTGCCGGCGTCTTGCCTCGGTTCAAGGCACGCCCCCTGCTTTTTGGAGTGAGGGAACCGGCCAGACGCCCCCCTGCCCTACTGGTGGGCCGGCGGCAGGCCGTTGACCAGATTGCTTTGGATCACCCAGACCACGGGGCGGCTGTTGGGACCGATGGCCTCCGAGCAGACCGTTATGGTGATGTGGCCAAGGCGGTGCCACCGCCTTGATGGGATATGAGGGGGCTTCAGGAAGTTCGACCAGGCGCGCAGCTAACCTCATCCCATGCTTGAACAGTAAGATGCCGGGCGATCCGACCGTCGCGCAGATCGAGGGTCATCGCCGACATCACATGGCACCCGTCAGGGTAGGCGCACTCCTCAACGAAGGCGGCGCGCTCCGCCCCAACCACCTCTCGACCGACACGATGCGTCATGTTCCTGGAGCAGACATCGCGCCAGAATGCCGTGATTTCTTCTTTGCCCGACAGCGTCATCGGCGCGCTGGGCGGACGGTTGCGATCGACGATGATCATCTTGGCATCATCGGCATAAAACTGGACCAGCGCGTCGGCATCGCTATGTTCGATGGCTCGTTTCAGGTCCCCGAAATCGAAGGTTATGGCGGCCGACGCGGTCATGGCACCCCTCCATGGGAAAATTAAGGTGCGAAGGTGCCAAAATACGCCTCCGGATGCGGCAAGTCCGCAGCGCGGATGGGTATAGAAAGGCCGTCCTCGCGTTCACGGAGGCCGCAGATCAGGCCATCGGCGTGGGACCAATGGATGTGGATGGCGCATAAGACGCGCCGGAACTCCAGCGCCACCTGAGCGCCACGCGTTTATCCCAATTGTTCTGAACCAAAATAGGGGTGATCAAACCCACTTATGGAAGAACCGACAAGCCCCTTTCCTTCGCATCGCGAACCTCTGTGTTGCGATACGTTCCTTGTTAGGCGCGTGGCGACTTGAGAGGTTCTTCCATGGCCACTTGGACCCCCGATCCCAGCTTCTATCCGTCTCCACGTATGGCGATGCAAGCTCCCCCGGAGCGGCTGGCCTATGTGGCGATGTTGAACACGGACAACACCGCCCGCCCGGATGCCCTCGGTGTCGTTGACGTCGATCCCGGCTCTTCGGGTTACGGCCGGATCATCAGCCGCCTCGACATGCCAAATGTCGGTGACGAGTTGCATCATTTCGGCTGGAACGCCTGCAGTTCCGCTTTGTGCCCTTACGCGCCCCATCCGCACGTCGAGCGCCGCTACCTCATCGTACCGGGGCTGCGGTCGTCGCGCATTCACATCGTGGACACCAAGGCTGACCCAGCCCATCCAAAGATCGTCAAGGTGATCGAGCCGGAGCAGCTGGCCACCCGCGCCAACTATTCCCGCCCCCACACACTGCATTGCGGTCCTGAGGGCATCTATGTCAGCGCGCTCGGCAACGGCGGGGGCAATGGCGGTGGGCCGGGCGGTGTGTTCCTTATCGACCATGAGACGTTCGACGTGCTCGGCCAATGGGAAATCGACCGCGGCCCGCAGTTTCTCTCTTACGACGTCTGGTGGCATCTCGGCCAGGATACGATGATCACCAGCGAATGGGGTACGCCCGACATGATCGAGGACGGCCTCAACCCGGAACTTCTGCTGGGTGCGAAGTATGGTCGCCGAGTCCACTTCTGGGACCTGCACCGCCGCCGGCACCGGCAGACCATCGATTTGGGGCCGGAGTACCAGCTGGCACTGGAGTTGCGGCCGGCGCACGATCCGACCAAGGCGCATGGCTTCATGAACGCTGTGGTCAATCTGAAGGATCTCTCCTCGTCGATCTGGCTGTGGCATCGCGACGGCGGCCAGTGGGCGATGCGGAAGGTCATCGACATCCCGGCTGAACCGGCCGATCCAGATCAACTGCCCCCCATTCTCAAAGGCTTCAAGGCGGTGCCGCCGCTGGTCACCGACATCGACCTGTCGCTGGACGACCGTTGGCTGTACGTGTCGTGCTGGGGCACCGGAGAGATGCAACGCTACGACGTCTCCGACCCCTTCCGACCCAAACTGACCGGCTCGGTCCGGTTGGGCGGGATCGTCGGACGCAGCCGACATCCAAGCGCTGAAGGAGACCTCAACGGCGGCCCGCAGATGGTCGAGGTCAGCCGTGACGGCAAACGGGTCTACTTTACCAACTCGCTGTACCGGAGCTGGGATGAGCAGTTCTATCCCGAGGGCATCAAGAGCTGGATGGTCAAGCTCGACGCCTCCCCAGAGGGTGACCTGAGCATCGACGAGCGGTTCTTCCTGCGTTTCGACGACGGTTTCCGCGGACACCAGATCCGGCTGGAAGGCGGCGACGCGTCCTCGGACTCGTACTGCTATCCATGAGCGATGCGTGGCAGTGGCTGGCGCTGATCGGCCTCGGCGCCTTCCACGGGGTCAACCCGGCCATGGGGTGGCTCTTCGCCGTAGCTCTCGGACTTCAGGAAGGCCGCCGCGGGGCGGTGGTCAAGGCGCTGCCACCCATCGCGCTGGGCCACGCGCTATCGGTGCTGGTGGTGGTGATCAGCTTTACCATGGTCCAACTGGTCACCGCGCCGGATCTCCTGAAGCCGGCCATGGTGACGGTGCTGATCGGCCTTGGTGGCTATCGGCTGTTGCGCGGCTACCGGCATCGGGTGCGGGGCGGCATGCGCACCGGTTTTGCCGGGCTGACGCTGTGGTCGTTCCTGATGGCATCGGCGCACGGGGCCGGGCTGATGATCTTGCCCCTGCTGCTGGGCATGCTGGCGCCGGCCCAACTAATGGCGCTGTCGCTGTGTGGACCGGGAGCCGAGATGACGAGCACGATTGCCGCACTCGGGTCGGCGGCCGCCGGGCTGGCTGTCGTCCTCGTGCATATGGCGGCCATGCTGGTGGTAATCGCGATCGTGGGGCTGGTGGTCTTCGAGACCGTCGGGCTCGGTATCCTGCGCCGTGGCTGGGTGAATTTCGATCTGGTGTGGGCGGGCGCTTTGATCGGCACCGGGATTGGTCTCCTCCTCCTGGGATGACTGGCTTTGGCGCGACCAACGGACGATGGGAGGCGCATGATGACGACGTACGTGATGCTGGCGAACTGGACCGATCAAGGGGTTCGCAACGTAAAGGATTCACCTAAGCGGCTGGACATGGCGAAGGCGGCTCTCAAAGAGATGGGTGGAGAATTTCAGGCCATCTACATGACGATGGGCGAGTACGATCTGATCGCCGTGTATGGAGCTATGCGGGAATCTGGGTGATGACGGTCTGAGGAGGGCGGCGTATCGAGGTGGGTGACCA
>NZ_JAEPIV010000055.1:0-14195 GCF_016632405.1 Azospirillum aestuarii | reverse complement strand
AAGGTGTTCAGGCTACCTGAACCGGAGGAAGGGCGCTGCGGGAGCCGAAACCTCCTCCCCTCCCCGAAAGGCTGTTTTTTCGGCGGTTTAACAAACCTTCTTGTGGGGCCTTAACAAGGATGACACGGAAACGGCATCGAACCCCGCCGGACGATCTCGACTAATCCTTTGAAACATAACGGAGAATTTCGATGGAGACGGAAGAGGAGGCGATGGATTCCGACTTCTTGAGGGGGCAGGCGTTTTGCGTGAACCAGTTGCCAAGTCTTGTTATTTTCGGGTGATCGGCAGACCGTAAAACATTGCTTTACAAGCACTTAGCAATCGCGACTTTCATCTTCGGCGGGTGCCTAGTCTTTTCGGATCCGACAATGTTGGCATGCTTCGGGCGGGGTCGGATTTTTCGGTTCGCCTAGGTGTCGCTCGACCCGACTCGGCGGTCTTGATCGCGCCGCTAGGCAGCCCTGACCAGTAGAGAAGCCGAAGTCGATAATGCGTATTCGACAGCTACCTTTGCGGTCGCACAGCGGTTTACTGCCCCGCTTTTGAGGCATATAAAGTCCCATTTCTCAACCGCGCATGGAGTTTCGCTGTGTCTGGTATCGGCAGTGTGCTGTCCGATGTGCTGGCGACGTCTCCCGTGGTGCTCGGAACTCTCGCCGGGACCACTGCCGCCGCCGTCATCTCGGGCGCGGGCTGGCTCACTGCCCGGCGCCGCGCCGCCGCTGCACAGACCGCTCAGATAGCCGCAGAGGCCGCCAGGTCGGCGGCGGAAGCCGCCCGGGCTGAGTTGGAGTCCGTCCCGGAGAGGACGGAGGCTGCCAGGGCAGCGTTGGAAGCCGCCAAGGTGGCGGAGGAAGCTGCTCTGGCAGAGTTGGAGTCCGCCCAAGAGAGGACGAAGGTTGCCAGGGCGGCGGCGGTAACTGCCCAAGCTGAGTTGGAGTCCATCCAGGAGAGAACGGAGTCCGCCAAGGCCGCGGCGGAAGCCGCCAAGGCTGAGATGGAAGCTGCCAAGACGGCGGCGGAAGCCGCCAGGGCCGAGATGCAAGCCGCCCAGGCTGAGACAGGGTCCGCCAAGTCGGCAACGGAAACAGCCCGGGCTGAGATGGAGTCCGCCCAGGAGAAGTTGGAGGTTGCCAGGACGGCGGCGGAAGCCGCCAGGGCTGAGATGGAAGCCGCCCAGCAGAAGGCGGTGGCCGCCTGGGCGGCAGCGGAAGCCGCCCAGGCTGAGATGGAAGCCGTTCGAGAGAAGACGGAGGTTGCCAGAGCGGCGGCGGAAGCCGCCAGGACCGAGATGGAAACCGCCCAGGAGAAGACGGAGGCCGCCCGTGCCGAAATGGAGGCCCACCACCGACTGGTCGTCGACCTGGACGTCAAGGCCGGGGCGCGCCGCGGGACCATTCAGGAACTCCTGCGTCAGGAGGCGGATCTGCGGGCCTCCTACACCGAGAAGAAGGCGATCTACGATCGGCTGTCGCACGAGGTCGCCGCGCTGGAGAACCGCCTCGACTTCGCGGAGCTCGGCATCTACGAGCCGACTTTCTCGTTCGGTACGTCTGCCGAGTACGCCGTCGCGCTGGAGACGAACAGGGCGTTCCAGAAGCAGATGATCAGCGACGAGAAGGCCCTCGTCTGCCCGATCGACTGGACGGTCGACGGCAGCGTCGCCAAGGGCAAGACCATGACCAAGCGGAACATCCGCCTGGCGTTGCGGGCCTTCAACAACGAATGCGAGGCGATCCTCCAGAAGGTCTCCTGGAAGAATTACGAGCGCATGCGCGAGCGCATCGAGAAGTCCAGGCAGGCCATCGACAAGCTCAACGAGAGCAACAAGATCACCATTACCGACGCTTATGTGAGCCTCAAGCTGGAGGAGCTCCGGCTCGTTCACGAAGAATCGCTGCGCAGGAAGCAAGAGCAGGAAGCCCTGCGCGAGGAGCGTGCCCAGGAGCGTGAGGAGCTCCGGGCGCAGCGGGAACTGGAAGCGGAGATCCGGCGCGCCGAGGTCAAGGAGGAGCAGCGCCGGGAGGCGTTGGAGGCGGCCAAGGCGGAATTGGAGGCGGCGACCGGCGTCGCCCACGACAGGTTGGTGGCCCGGCTCGGTGAACTGGAGCATCAGCTGGCCGAGGCGACTGCCGCCAAGGAACGGGCGCTGTCGCTGGCGCAGCAGACGCGCGTCGGCCACGTCTACGTGATCTCCAACATCGGCTCCTTCGGTGAGGGCGTCTTCAAGGTCGGGATGACCCGCCGCTTGGACCCCACGGACCGCGTCCGTGAACTTGGCGACGCGTCCGTGCCGTTCTCCTTCGACGTCCACGCGATGATCTTCACCGAGGACGCCCCGGCACTGGAGCGGAACCTGCACGCAGCCCTGGAAGCATACCGGGTCAACCGCGTGAACGGTCGCAAGGAGTTCTTCAAGGTGCCGTCGGAAACGCTGAAGGAGATCGTGCTCAAGCAGTTCCCCGATGTTGTTTATGTCGATCAGGCGGAGGCCGAGGAATACTATCGCTCGCTGCCGGGAGAGGAGATCATCGAACTGGCGCAGGAGCAGCAGGTCGAGGAGTTCCCGGCGTCGCTGTAGAACGCGGGGCCGCCGCGGGGCTAGGTGTGCTATCCTAGTCCGGCGGCGGCGCGGAGGGCCTGGTGAGCACGAAGCGGATGGAGATGGTCGGGGACCTGCTCCGGCACGGCGTCTACCTCCAGGTCACCTGCGAGTGCGGCCATGTCCGCCGGTTCGACGGCGCCGAGCTCCTGGAGCGGTTCGGCTACGGAGGGTCGGTGAGCGTCATCCGGCGCGCCAGCTACCGATGCACCCGGTGCAGATCCACCCGGGCGCGGACGGCTATCCTGCCCCACTCGGAGCGGTGACGCAGTACGGGTTCCCGTTCCATCACTGCACCGTCCTGGTGCCCTCGGCGCCGGGGAGCGGTCGCCCTTGTGCGCCGCGCGCCGCGACCAGCAGCTGCGGCCCGAGTTCCGCGACCACCTGCCGGAGGATGGTGCTGACGACCGCTTCAGCCGTCGCGTCGTCGATGGTTTCCACCTCGGCCTCGTAGACGCGCTTGAACGGCCGCACGAGCTTCACCTCGTAGACGACGAGCGAGCCGTCCGGGCCGCGCCGGATGATGCGAGCCTCGACACGGAAAGAGGGTTCCTCGGGGATCACGGCTCGTCCTCCTCGTTCACCACCGGGAGCGCCCGCCGCCGTCGCCGCCGATGACGGCGATCACCTGGTCGAGCGGCATGGCGACGACGATCTCGCGGCCGCTCGCGTGAATGACGGTCTCGGCGCCGTCGATGTCCGCGTCGGCCACCGCGCTCACCGAGCGCACGCACACGCGCCGACCGTCCAGGCCCCGGATGTGGACCCAGCCGCCGACCCGGCGCACCGGCGCGCCTTCCTCGTCCTCGTCATCCCCCGCGTAGACCACCGCCACCTCCCTGCCGTAGGCCGGGCCAGGTTACACCAAGGATTAAATGCCGTACAGTAGGACAGAAGTATTAGAACAAGGGACGCCGGTCCTTTCTGTAGTATCCTCATGTGAAACTTCCGCATGAGAAAACCCACTGTTTCCACGGTCCCTTGGAATGATCAGCCCAAGTCTTGCCTGGCGCGCCGCTGCCGGAGCAGTTCCCTGGTGGCCCCTTGGTCTCCGGCGGTGCAAGACTTCGGGTGCATAGGTTGACAAGGCATATGACTGCGCTACCTATACGGTGCGGCGAGCGACCGCCACCACTCCCTGTTTAGAAGAGAGGAGGAATAGCGCCATGTCCAACTATTCGAAAGCGGCGGTTCGTGCTGCCCTTGAAGCCGCCGCCGGTGTGGTCGACCTGACCCCCGACGAACTCGAACAGATCAGCATCGGCAGGACGGCACGGCCGTTCAGCGAGTTCCTGGGCGAGGAGCCGGGAGGGTATCGACCTTCGTTCTACGACATCGACAACAAGATCCTGGCGGATGCCTACGACGCCGGGCGCAAGGCCCAGGGCGATCCGCGCCGCGCCTTCCGAGGCTTCTAAGCGTCGTCTTCCGCCGCTCGTCGGAAAACACGTCTTCCCCGATGTCATGACAACGATTAGTTTCGTGGCACACCCTAACCCTTATGCGTGAGAAAGAAGAAAATGAGCAGCGGCGAGAAATTCCCGATCGGCAAGCTGGTCCGGCTGAAGTCTGGCGGTCCCGATATGACGGTCAAGTCCAAGACGGATAGCAGCGGCTACCTTTACACGCAGTGGTTCGCGGGCAAGAAGTTGGAGCAGGGCCATTTCCAGGTCGATTCCTTGGAGGAGGTTAAGCCCAAGCCCGAGGCCGAATGATGACGCCCGACACGGTAGCGGCTTGGATGCTTGCGCAGGTCAAGCGTGAAGGCTGCCTCTACCAGGACGATGTGGTGGACCACCTCGTAAAGGCGAAGAGGGAAGACCTGCTGACCGAAAACGCGGACGGCAATCAGGTGGTAGGCAAGGCAGTTCTTGCCGCCTTCCTGAAGCTGACGGAAACAACGGTGGTTTGGGTCAAGCCTGAGCGGTATTGGCGTTGGCGTGTCGCTGAGGATGAGCCATCGCGCACGGCTCGTGGTTAGCCCTACCATTCTACGCAGGCGGTTCGCGCAACACCTTCGCGAGGGGCTTGGAATGGACTGGTACGCGCTCTACGTCGGCGTCGGCATTCCGGCCCTGCTCGTGGCCCTGGGCTACGGCCTCGCGCTCTACGACCGCTGGGACCGGCGCCGCACACGGTAATCCCAGGGCCGTCGCCCGGCGCGCCCGGCCGACCTTGCGCACCGCCGGGTCGCTTTCCGGCGCCGTGTGGTCGAGCAGCGCCTTGGTCGAGAGCATGCGGGGGATTATAGGAGAGCCTGATCCGCGACGCCGATCAAATTTTGAGGCGCACCGCCAGGCTGGCCGTTACTGGTCAGTATGAGGACGTCAATCGGATTTCCCGCCTTCTCCTGCTTCTCGAAAATGAACGTGGCCTCCCACTCACTGATGTCGGCTACGCAATACTGGTGGGACAGGCACATACCGGCAGTGATGAGGTCGGAAGCCGGTGTTCTGGTCAGATCGACAAGTCCATCGTCCTGCTGTGCGCAATGCTCAAGCCAAGCGTAGACTGTCGATGGACCAACGACGTGGTCCGTGCCCTTGTCGTCCTGTATGAGGACGTATTTCTCGGCGGCTTTGATCTCGGTAATCAGAAGCGAGATCGGGGTGTCTCCAGGAAGAACGGGGATATTCTTGTAGGCCATGCCGCGCAGTGGCGCGCCGCCGACCGGCTTGGCACCAGGGGCGACAGGCTTCTCGCGCAGGACACTCATCACGCGGCTGTGGTCACGTACCCAGTAGGATGTTTGCTTGTTGCGAAGCCGGATTAGCCGAAGGATTTCACTGTGCTTCCTAGTCAGGTCCATTGAGGCGCCGAAAACCGGCTCATGATGAGATACGCGGTTTCTCAAGCTCTTGACGGAGATAGCGAGGAGCGCGACGTCGGCGCGGCCTTCGTGGCGCGCAAGGTTCGGTAGGACGGTGCGGAGATGTCTGTCCCATATATCGGCCTCGTAGTCCTGATGGAGCATGCCCACCCAAAACTCGAAACTCATGTTCGCTATTATCTGGTCCAGTGTTACGGCTTTCTGCTCACTCTGAATTCTGTTGACGGATTTTTTCACCGCCTTCTCAACGAAATTCAGTTGCTGACTCGGCGATCGGGGAATCGCTTTCAGACGCACGCTGTTGGGCCAGTTTGCCCCGAACTCGGCAATCAGTGCCTGATTGACAGCGTTGCGTAGCGTCACTTCGGCGATATGAAGCGGGAAGATCAGTGTTCCCGCGAGCCTAGCGTTCCACTTGTACAATTGAGTGGCGTAGAGTCGGTTTCGGCCAGCCGCTCGCATGTATGTGCCCATGCGTGGCGCTGACAGACTCAGCCAGAGGTTATCTAAAGTGGCTTCATCATACCTAAAATCTGCTTGACTCTTCGGCATCGGGACACCAAGTTGCGAGCACAGGCTCCTTCTGGCAGTGATGCCTTGGAGCGACAGACAGAACCCCGGGACAGGCGTGAAAGACCGCTCCTCCCGGGGTTTCGCTTTTATGAGCTACCGGAACCTGCCGGTCTACTCCTTTTTGGCGAGTAGGCAGCGCCCCGCGTCGGCAAAAAAGACCATGCCGCCATGTGTGGCAGCCGCAGGTAGACGCCCCACGATCACAGCAGCAGCTTGGTGACCTCGTCTAGCAGCGCCCGGCCGACCTTGCGCACGGCCGGTCCGCTCTCCGGCGCCGTGTGGTCGAGCAGCGCCTTGGTCGAGAGCATGCGCGGCACTACGGTCGCCAGCCGGGCACCCTCGGTGTCGCGCAGGAACGACGCCACGTATTCTTGCCGCGTGAACCGCTCGAACTCGTCCTTCCGCCCCGGCCAGCGGCTCAGCAGCAGCTTCACCGGCGTGCGCCGCTTGCTGGCCTTCAGGTGCGCCATGAGCCGCCGCCGGTCGTCCACCGCGACCTCCAGGTCCTCGGGCCCGTCCGTCACCGGCACGATCACCAGGTCGGCCAGGCCCGCCAGGGCCTCGTCGACGGCGTCCCGGTTCGCGCCGCCGTCGAGCACCACCAGGCTGCCCTCGGTTTTCGCCGCCTCCTCCATGATCTTGACCATCGCCGCGGCCGCCTGGTCGGGAGCGGTCGCCTGGAGTCCGAACAGCCAGTAGGGCCGCCCCTCGACGCTGGCCGGGGGCGTCGCGGTGCGCACGTCGGTCTGGACCATCACCGGCGCCCACCCGGCCAGACCGGCGGCCATGGCCAGTAGGTGCGAGCAGCTGGTCTTCGTGCTGCCGCCCTTGCGGCCGAGGAAGGCCACCGTCTTCATGGCAGCACCTTCTCGCCGCTCTTGCGGACCTGCTCGAAGGCGATGTCCAGCAGGCTGCGCAGCACCTCCGACGGCACCACCTTGCGGCCCAGCCGCCCGTACTCGGCCGCCGTGATCCTGTGGAGCTCGGCTAGGTGGTCGGCGCGGAACGAGAAGGTCTGGTTGACGAGTTCGACGTCGGCCTTCGGGCGCCCAGGCTTCCGCTTCACGGGGATGTCGTCGAGATCGAGATGGCGATCATCTACGGGCGGGGCCTCAACGACCGTCTCGACCTTCACCTCCTTGGGCTTGCCGGAACGGGTCCTGGCGGCCTTGGAGGGGGCAGGAGGCGCCTTCGCCTGCTCGGGGGCCTCGGGAGCCGCGGCGGGCGCCGGAGACGCTTCCTGGGGCGCTTGGCGGCTGTCCTGACCGGCGGGCGGCGTGTAGTCGTCCCGCAGGAAGGGCGGCACGCGGTCGTTTCTGGCCGGGGCGGCATTCGCCGCCGTCTTGGCCGGATCCGAGAACGCGGCCGCCAGGGCGCCGAACTGCGGGGGCGGGGTGGGCTTGGGCCTCTTGGGTTTCGTCATGGCACCGTTCCACGGTTTCCCATGGGGACATGAGCGCACTTCTCCCACGGGAAACCGTGGCGTGAGAGAACGCGAAAACGGCTCCATGGGCGCACTGCGCTCATGGAGAATTGTCGCAGTTTCACATGAGGAAACTTGGACCGGCGGCTACGCTGGCGAACGCTCAGATCCGGGGCCTTCCAGGGCTTCTCGCCCGATGAGATGCCCCCGTACCGGCTTCGCCGGGCCTGCACGCCAGCGTGACGGCCCGAAACTCCTGCGACACGGCGACATGGCAGCCGTTTCGCCGGGTCGCCCGGTTGTAGTTTCCTCATGTAAAATGTCAAAACTGGAACAATATCCTCATGCGATACGGACACCGTTTCGCATGAGGAAACCGATGGGACGGCGAACCGGCGGTTACGCTGGCGTGAGGCCGGAACCCAGGATTTCCGCCGTTCACGGACGACGGAAGGGGGCTTCTCAGGGGTGTGGAAGGCGAGCATACCCCCTCCTCAATGCCGGGCCGCGCGCTTGGCGGCCTTCTTCTCGGCCTCCAACCGGGCGTCGATGATCGAGCAGCCGTGGCCACGGTACGGGCAGGAATCGCACCCGGCGCAGAAGGCCGTCGCGTCCTTCTCGGGCGGCGGCACGTCGGCGTCGAGCGCCTGCATCAGGAAGTTCCGGCTGAACGGGTAGATGCGCAGGTTCTTGCCGTATAGCCGCTCCCGGCGCCCGGCCGACGCCGGGTCCACGATGTCCCGATTCCGCAGGGTACGGCCGACCCACTCCGGCTGTTGGAACTCGGGGATCTCCGTGGTCGACGTCTGGCCGAAGTAGGCATCTACCAGGCGCTTCATCTCCATGATGACGTGCGTCGGGCTGATCTCCTTGTAGCCCTGCTGCGCGAGCAGCTTGGCCGCCTCGTCCAGGATCTCCTCGGGGGTGTCCGGGTTCACGGTCGCCACCTTGGAGCGCGCCAGGGCGGCCTCCAGCCGGGCGGTGAGCACTGGGTCGCCCGCCAGCCGGGCCAGCACGCGCAGCGGGGCGGCGATCTCCTCCGACCGCTCCGACGCCGACGGGCAGACCTCAGCGTAGGTGTCCGCGATCTGGTCGACGTGGTCGAACGTCCATGCGTGGAGCTCGTCGCGCAGGCGCTGCACCTGGTCGGCGGGGATGGGCGTCAGGCCGACGCGCGTCTTGGCGACCGCCTCCGGCATCTTCACGGTCTGGATGCGGATCATGCGGCTGCCCAGGATGCTGTCGGCGCCCTGGGTGTTGTTGATGACCTTGATGCCGAAGCCGTTGAGCCGTTCCACCTTAAAGCCCCGGCTGGCGTCGACCCACACCTTGGTGGCCGTGTCCCGGTTGTAGCTGACCTTGAGCCACTGGATCAGTTCGCTGAAGCTGCCGCCCTCGCGCCCGGCCTTCGCGGCGATTCCCTCGAGGTCGTCCAGCACGATCAGCCCCTTGGTCTCGTGGATCAGGCGCGCGGCCGCCGCGGCGTTCACCTGGCCGACGATGGTGCCGTTGGCGGACATCTGCGCCATCATGATGCCCGCCGTGGACTTGCCGGTACCCGCCGAGCCGCACAGGAGGAGCAGGGGCACGGCCTGGAAGACGGCCTGGGAGTAGCTGGCGGCCGCGGCGAGGGCCAGGACGGCGTAGTCGTCCTCGTAGGGGAGCCACAGGCTGCGCCGGAGCGCCTCCATCACGTCGGCCAGGATGGCAGCCAGGGGCCGGTGCTTGACCTTCTTGCCCGCCTGCCGTTCGTCCAGCCACTTCGTGATGGCGGGCCAGGACCAGCTGGCCGACGCCGACGCCTTGGGCATGCTGTCGATCAGGGTGCCGTCGTTCAGCCGCATGACCCGCTTGTCGAGGGGCGTGTTCTTCGGCGCGGGCACCTCGACGGCGTGCAGCAGCTTGGCGTCCGAACGCACCACGACCGTTTCGATGCGCTCCACGGTGCGGACGTTGCCCTCCTTGTCGGTCTCGTGGGCCCGGATCAGCGTGTCGCAGGGGTAGTAGAGGTTGCCGTTGTGGTAGGCGCGCCCGATGTCGAGGGGCCGGTAGGCCAGGCGACCGAGCGGCACCTCCTTGTCCGCGCGCTCCTCCTCGATGCGGTCGGCGATCTCGACGGCGCCGGTCAGCGCCTCCTCCAGGCCGTCGACGTCCTCGCCGCCGTCGAACGCCTCGATCCACGACCGGCCCCGGGTCGGCGGCACGCGCATGACCGGCTGCCCGGCCGAGCGGCTGATCAGCAGCGCGGTCTTCTCGGCGCCCTCGCCGGGGCGGGTGCAGACGTAGATGGCCCTCCAGCGGTCCCAGAACTCGGCTTTGCGCCACTCCGAGGGCAGGTCGGCGTCCTGGGAGGAGGCGATCAGTTGGAGCCGGTCGGCGGCGGGGGTGCCCTGAAGCTCCTGCCACAGGCGCCACAGATCCGGCATGTCGAGGACCAGGACGGCGGACTGCTCCCTTTGCGGCTCGGCGTAGAAGGTCTGCGGGTCGCCGTTGGACCACAGCGCGCCCTTCGGGTTCTTCGTGACGCCGCGGATATCGGCCTTGCAGATGGTCGAGACCGGCGTGCCGTCGGCGACGCGCAGCGGGAAGGTCAGGGAATCCGCGTAGACCTTGCCGGTCTTCGGGCTCTCGTAGGGCTGGTCGAGGCCGAAGCCGAACCGCTCGACGGTCTCGGCGGTCAGGCCCAGCCGGGCGAGCCATTCCGAGGCCAAGGGGTTGTCTCGGAGGCGCTTGCGCCGGACGGCCTGCGCCTCGGCGTTCGCCTGCGGACGCTTCTGCTCGCGCTGCACGACGCCCAGGTTCTTCAGATCGCGCGGCCTGGCGACGCCGAAGTCCAGGCCGGACTTCAGGGTGGCGACGATCTCCGGCCTCGTCAGGCCGCACAGGAGGGCGGCGGTGGTCAGGCTGGCCTCGACCTCCGCGCGGTCCAGCACCCCGGCGCCGACGAAGCCGCCGAGGTTGCGGGCGGCCTCCACCAGGGTGACGTTCCGGATGCCTTCCGTGGCCGACGCGACCTTCCTGGTCTCGTCCAGGAGGGCCTTCTCGACGTACCCGGCGACCACGTTGCGCAGTTCGGGCGTGGGCACGCCGACCATCGTTGCGACGCGGTCCGCGGAGCGCCGGTCGAGCGCGTCGAGCAGGTCGTAGAGCCAGTCCGGCGCGTCGGCCGGGTCGAGGTCGTCGGGCCCCAGGCCGGGCGCCCAGGAGTACGCACGGCCGCTCTCGTGGACGGACGGGGCGGACACCACGCCGCCGCCGTCCGACCGGGTGTCCAGGCCGGGGCCGAGGCGCTTCACGGTGTTGCGCACGGTGCGGTCCGGCGGGTAGCGGAAGAACAGGTGGCGGCCGCCGCCGCCCGTACGGGCCTCGACGGTGTTGGGCAGGTCGCCGTGGCGCTCGATCAGGGCCAGCAGGGTGTCCTCGCCGCCGTCCTTGGCGTCGATGTCCAGGACCCAAATGCCCGCCGTGCGGCCCGTGGCGATGCCCACGTTGGCGAAGGCCCGGAACAGCCGACGGATCAGAGCCTCGTCGGTGACGGCGCTGTTGAAACCATTGGCGGCCTTGGGGTGCTTCCCCTTGTTCGTGCAGCCCGGCTTGCCGCAGCCACACTGGCCGTCGGCGTCGATGTCGTAGACGGGCACGACCGGCCATCCGCGGGCGGCGTACCGCAGCGCGGCGTCCAGGACGGGGGAGGTGGCGGGAAACTTCTCGACGGCGCCCATGACCCTAGCCTCCGAGCTTCCCGCCGATCCACGAGCCGTACCGGGCCAGGCCGTCGCCCGCCTTGAGATGGGCGTAGTTCTCCATCACGGTTTCGAGCTTGTCGTGGAGGATCAGCGCGACCGTCAGGTAGTCGCCCGGGTTGGCTTTCAGCCAGGCGGTGGCGGCGATGTGGCGGATGGCATGGCTGCGGAACCCGGCGGCCTCGGGGATGACCGTCTGGTAACGGTGCGTCGCCCTGTAGATCGCGTCGGAGAGCGTCCATTCCGTAAAGGCGGTGCCTTTGATCGTCACGAAGACGTTGTCGATCCGCCGGTCGCCCAGGAGTGCAGGACGATGCACCTCAACGTACTCCTCGATGCGCGCCCACAGCTCGGGCAGGATCTCGACGTCGTAGGCCGACTTGGCCGCTCCCCTCTCGTTCTTGAAGTTCTCCGGCGCGAACCGCAGCCGCCAACTCCCGCCCGAACGCTTGTAGAGGTTCCCGGTGTTGTCCGGCCTCCAAGTCATCTCACGGTAGTTCCGGTTCCGCAGCGGGTTGGAGACCATCATCCGCAGGAGCAGCTGGTCGCGGAACCACATCGCCTTCATCTTCGTCCCCTCGTTGGCGATGGGCCGGTCGAGTTCGTGTCGGCGGATGATCGAGGAGAGGATCGACAGCGGATCCGGGTGGTCGACGATGGGACGCAGAAGAACCTTCGGGTCGCGAGACTTGCGCGAGTTCCCCACCTCCGCCGCCATGTCGCCGAGGACGGTGTGGCGCTCCGCGCAGACCGCTTGCCATTCCTTCATGCGCTCCTGGTAGATGGCACTCTGCGACGGCTGGCGCCCGTCCACGGGTTCCCATCCCATGTGCTTCCAGGCCGCTTCCGGGTATTGCCACAGGAAGCCGTAGTCGGGCCGGATGAGGGCGCGGATGTGGCCCATCACCAGGGCAGACTGGCCGGATTCCCCCCCGGTGCGTTTCGTTCGCCACTCCAGGAACTCCGAGACAAGGGGCGGTTCGGTGATCTGGCAGAAGTCGAGTTGGTCGGGCGCGTAGCCCTTTCCCGTGTAGCTCGGCACGAGTTCCGCGACCTCCTCCGGCGTCAGCGGATACCGCGTGTGCCGTCGGATGTAGTCCGCGGCGGCCGCCTTGGAGGATGGGAGCGTGAGCCAACCGAAGAAGGTGGTCACCACGTCGCGGAAAAGGTCGGCGGTGGCGCACTCGTCGCCGATCATCCTCCACTTGGCCTTCTTGGACCGCCTCATCGGCTTGCCATCGCCGGTGTAGCCGGGGAAGCGTTCCGTCTTGAAACGCAGGTGCCGCTCCATGACGTCCTCGATCCCGGGCGGCAGTTCCTGTAGGCGGAGGGGTACCGCCGTCAGGTTGCGGGCGTCGGCCACGGCCGCCGTCGGCATCGCTCGCCTGCTGCTGGCGACCTCGACCACCTCCCATCGGTGAAGCTGGGACAGCACGGTGCCTTCCGGCAGGCCGAACACGGCGTCGAGCCGCTTCAGTTGCGGCATCGTCTTGTGCGCCTGCCCCTTCAACCCGTACGGCGACGGCACAGCCCACCCGGTGCACCATCGACCGAACGTGCCGAGCGGGATGTTGGCCTGCCTGGCGACCTCGTTCTGCGACTTTCCGGTCTTAGCAATGAGCGCCTTCAGGTACGCGGAGAAAGAGCCGCTCTCCGTCGCGGCGGCGACCGCCGCCATCTGGACCGCGGTCTGGTGCCAGTCGACGAGGCGGCTCTTCATGCCGAGCAGGGTGGCGGAGGCCAGATTGAGGGGGTTCTCCTCGATCAGGACCCGGAGGTTGTCCTTGAACGCCAGAGTCATGCCGGGAACGAGGGGGGACGAGTCCGAGAGGCCCGTGGCCTGCATGAACTTCGCGAGCGCCGTCTTGTAGTTCGGCCAACTGCTGGCGCTGGTGGCCTTGACGCGCCTCTCCTGCTCGGCCTTGAGGTCAGCGATCGTCGGCATGGCGACGGCCAGACTTTCCTTGCGAGCCGCCCCCGGCGCCGGGACGGCGCCGACCGTGAGAGTGTCCATCCGTCCTTCCCCCTAACCCATGAGGACGCGCGGCGGCGTGCGTGCGGTCCGTTGACGCACGTCCTCGGATGCCCTAGATTCGGGGGACTTCCGCGGCCAAACGGAATTCCCCCACCAGGGGCTGCTTCGGGCGCCAGTTCCAGCTGGCGCCCGAAGTCGTTTATGCCTGTGGCCGGAACAGGTCCGGCTGTTCGTCGTCGTCCTGCTTCCCCAGCACTCCCTCAAAGATCAGCTTCTCGATCGCCCGGCGCGTCGGCTTCAGGTTCCGGCTCGGCGCAGACGTCTTTTCCAGGTACCCCTTCGCCACAAGCGGATCCACGAACGGGGCCGCCGTGGCGGTGCGCGACGAGGCTCCCATCCCGGCGGCGATCTCGCGCTGGGTCGGGCCGTACCTGTGGGCACGCCAGAACCGGACGACCCAGGTGAGGGCCTCCATCTGTCGCGCTGTCAGGAACGGTAGCTCCTCGTCAAGCTCCACGGGCGTGGCGCGCTTGGCCGTCGGCATTCGTTTCCCTGTCGGACTCAATGTTGACACCAAACAGACTGCCATCCTGCATACCTCCCTGTCACCCCTTTCCGACCAGGCTTGGGCCAGGCTGTAGGATGTTCCCGATACGTTCTGGTTGTCAACGCGCTAAAAAGTTGGGCCGCCGCCCGACCCGAGAGAGGTACTGGTTCGCGCGCCGCTGCCGGTTCACGGCCCGACAACACGTTGGCAAATCAATGGTTTGGGAGTGGACCAGAGGGTGGACCAGGGGGTACCGGATAGGAATCCCTGGTGCATGGAACTGGTTCAGGAGAAGGTGAATCTGGTTCAGGTTCTGGTTCATTCATTCTCTTAATACAAACAACAACATAGACGATCCACTCCGGGTTACCGGACCGGAGCCGGTTCGTCCCCTGGTTCACGGAAACCGTAGGTATTGCAAGGTGTTCAGGCTACCTGAACCGGAGGAAGGGCGCTGCGGGAGCCGAAACCTCCTCCCCTCCCCGAAAGGCTGTTTTTT
>NZ_JAEPIV010000054.1:15239-15471 GCF_016632405.1 Azospirillum aestuarii | reverse complement strand
GGTCCGTCCGGTCCGCAGGCAGGCGGTAAGCTCGCGACGCAATGCTCCTCGGCCTTGAATGAACCCTCCCCCGCGGGTGGCGGCATTGCGCCGCAGCTCGCGGGAAATGGTCGAGGCCGCTCGGCCCAGTTGGCGAGCGATCTCCCGCACGCCGAACCCCTGGGCTCGCCGCAGCGCGATCTCCTCCCGCTCCGCAAACTGCAAGTACCGTTCTGAAGGCAGCTTTGCCGAT
>NZ_JAEPIV010000054.1:0-15200 GCF_016632405.1 Azospirillum aestuarii | reverse complement strand
GCCGCATCCTCGCTCGCTTGTCCCGTCGCAATCGCCGCCCAAAACCGCCGACGATCCTCACGCTGTGCTGAGGGGGGCCGGCCAGGTGACCGCTGAGGAGCCCGCCCGGATCGATCCGATCGCCGCTTCCGTGTCTTCATCGCAACCTCCTGCATCAGGCTGTTGCGACGACCGCTTGAATCCGCCCAATATGCCGCGGCGGAGTACCGCAAAGCCTTGAGGGCCCACGGCATCGTGCAGTCCATGAGCCGTAAGGGAAACTGTTGGGACAACGCGCCCATGGAAAGCTTTTTCGGAACGGCCAAGTCGGAGCTTGTCCACCAGCAGCGCTACCCAACACGCGAAGCCGCCAAACGGGACCTGTTCGCCTACATGGAAGGCTACTACAATCGCCAGCGGATCCACTCGGCTCTCGGCTGCATCACCCCAGAGCAGGCCGAGCAACAGGCCGCATAACCCGGTGTCCATTCTCCTGGGGGAAGCTCACCCGGCCAGACCCGCCGGAGATCAGATGAGCGCCCCGACTCCTACACCACGCCTCGGGGCACGACCATCCAGCCAATTGCCCGCGGCCGCAACGGGGTGTTCATCCCCACTGAAATCGCTTTCGTCGAGATCGCGATCGTCTCCATCCTACCCAGGCGTCTGCGGCGGCTGACCGCCCAGGACATCAGCGCCTGACGCCGACAAACTGACACTGAACAACCGCCCCCTGTCCTGATGCAAAACCTGACGGAGCTGCTGCGCCGTTCATCTTCGCCGCCGGGCGGGGATCCCGAGTTGCTCAGCCATAAGGACCAGATCGGGCAACGACCGGGCGCCCATCTTCTCCATCATACGGCGCTTGTGCACCTTTGCCGTAATCTCCGAGAGGCCGAGTTCCCCGGCGATCTGCTTGTTCATCAAACCGCCAATGGCGCAGGCCATGACCTCACGCTCGCGGTCGGTGAGAGTCCCATAGCGGTCGGTGAGCTCGCGGCGGGCCCGGTTTTCCGCCAAGGCTGCGGTATCCGTCTCGATAGCCCGGCTGATCGCCTCCAAAAGCACCTCGTCCTCGACCGGCTTGGTCAGGAACTCGATCGCGCCGCCGCGTATGGCGCGCACAGTCATCGGAATGGTGCCGTAGCCGGTCAGAAAGATGATCGGCACGGTGCTGCCGGCACCCCGCAGCGCCTCCTGCACGGCAAGCCCATTCTGATCAGCCAGACGAACGTCGAGCAGGACGCAGCTTGGACGTCGGGCGAGCGTCTTCTCGGCGAGATCATCGGCATCCGAATGTTCCATGGCCGTCAGCCCCGCCGTTTCGCAGAGCCGCCTCAGTGCCCGGCGCAACGCTGGATCGTCATCGACGATATGGACGACTGGTTTCATGTCGGAGAGTAAATCATGAACCGTGCCGCGAACCGAACATTGAAAGGCAGGTCTCCAGGACAGCCGCATCGATCGGCTTCGTGAGATACGTCGATGCGCCCGCTCCCAACGCCCGCTGCCGGATCGCTTCGTTCGGATAGGCGGTCATGGCAATGACGGGAAGCGAAGGATGCCGCCTGGACAGGGTCTGGATCAGTTCGATGCCGTTGACCCCCGGCATCTGGAGATCGGCGAGCACGCAGAACAGATCGTCCGCTGCACTGTAAGACAGCAAGGCTTCGGCACGGTCGAACAGCAGCACGTCGTACCCGATGGACAGGACGAGCCTTCTCAGCGCGGCCCGAATGAAGGGATCGTCGTCTACGATCGCCACGACGTCACGCGTCCGTCCATGGTCAGCCATGGGCGATCGGCAGGGTGAAATGAAAGGCCGCTCCCCCTCCCGGAGCCTCGTCCACCCAGATGTCTCCGCCATGCGCATCGAGGCAGTTGCGGCATATGGCCAGCCCCATGCCCATGCCGCCAGGCTTGGTCGAATGAAACGGCTCGAAGATCCGGGCACGCCGTTCTGTCACTACTCCTGGCCCGGTGTCGGTTACGTCGATCGCAAGCGATGAATGCTCGACTCGAAGGGTCACGGTGATGTCCCGTCGGCCCGTTCGATCCTCCATGGCTTGTGCCGCGTTCAGCATGAGGTTTACGAACACCTGCTGGATCTGCACGGGGTCGGCCATGGCGAACGGAAGATCGTCCGGCGCGGAGAGGTGGACGACCGCACCGTGGGATCGCAGGTCCGTTTCAACCAGCAGGTTGGCGTTGCGGGCCACCTGGACGATATCGACCGGAGCGAAGGTCTCCGAGGATTTGCTGAAGTGCGAGGTGATGCGTGCCACGACGTCGCGGGCACGCGAGGCCTGGGAAACAACGTCCTGCAGAGCGGCGGCGGCCTCTGCGATGTCTGGCGGGCCCAGCCGCAGCAGGCGCTGGGCCGCTTGGGCATTCGCCAGGATGGCCGCGAGCGGTGAATTGACTTCGTGCGCGACCGACGCGCTGAAGGCATTGGCCGCCGAGATCCGGGACGTCCTAGCCGCATCGGCTTGAGCGGCGGCAAGCCGCGCCTGAGCCCTCTTGTAGGCGGTGATGTCGACTGAGGTCACGATGATGTTCGAAAAGCCGGCAAGATCGCGCGGCAGCATGGCGGTGAAGAGCGTGTCGATCTCGACGCCCTCCCTGGTCGTCAGATGGGCCTCGGAGCGAAAGAACCGGTCGCCGCGCCCGAAGGCCACCAGCCACTGCACGAAGGTCTGGTCGGTTTCGGGAAGCAGCCGGTCGAGAGGGCCGATATAGGCCTCCTTTCCAGGCGCTCCGGTCTCCTCCAGCGTGAAGGCGTTCACGTCACGGATCATCACGCGCGCCTTCAACGCTCGGAGTTCGTCCGGCCGTTTGGCGAAGTAACTCTCCAGATCACTGACGCCGGCATGGCGCAACGCCATGACGGCCTCCCCGACAGCCGTCCAGTCCTCGCGCCACATGGAGATGCCGGCCCGCTCAAAAATTTCTCCGTATTGCCAGCGGCAATGCTGCGCCTCCTGTCTCAACCTCATCACAAACCGCACAACCAGGAGGCCGGACAGGAGCGCCGCCGTTCCCGACAGGAGCGCCACGTTGTACCGCTCCGCCGGCTGCAACGCCGAAAACGCTGCCAGGATCGCCGGCGCGAAGGCCAGCAGGACCGAACTGGCGAGGTCGCGAGCGACGATCGACCGTTTGCGCGGCGTCGTGGCGGTCATCCACGCCGGCAGTCCGTCGGGATTGGGCGGGTTCTCGGCCAAAGTCTCTGCAAGGCTTGGCCATCTGGAGAAAACTTGCCGCATTGATCTCGCCTCCGGAGGAGAAGCAATAGCAGCACGGTGCCGCCACGTCTGCGATACGCCTGTATAGTGGCCAAGGGCCGCCGGCCATTCCATAGTTCCCCGATGAACCTGCACGCGCACGGCACATACAAATTCCCCAAGGCGGACTTGGCCGCAACGTCGCTCGGCCGCGGCTGGAACGGTGTCGCCGCCGAACTGCGCTCGCACCCGGCCGGCGATCTGCCCGCGATCGTGCCGACCCAGATGGAGATCACGCTGGCGACGCGCCGCAGCACGGGCGCCTTCGTCAGTCGGAAAGGGGCCGGCGTCCGCCAGCGCTCGGCCGTGGAGCAAGGCACCATTTGGCTGTGTCCGGTCGGCATCGGCGAGGACGAAATCAGCATTTCCGCACCACTCGACGAGATACTGCACATCTACCTGCCGGCCGACCGCTTCGACGGACTCGCCGACCTCTATGGGGACACGCGCATCCGTGCGGATGCGATCAGGTATCTCGCGGACCTGCGCGATCCGCTCATATGGCAGATCGGCCTGTCGATCCGGGCGGAACTTCTGCAGGAAACCTCCGCCGGCCGTATGATGGTTGAATCCGCGGCGCTGGCGTTGGCCGCGCGCGTCGCCCACGCTTACGGGCACGACCGCCCGGAACCGGCGAAGACCCCGCTCGAGGCGGACTGCCCAAAGCGGATAGCGCGGGTGATCGACTTCATCCGCGCCAACCTGGAACGCAACATTTCGGTTTCCGAACTCGCCACGGTCGCGTGTCTGAGCCCCTTCCATTTCGCGCGCATGTTCAAGCGCATGACGGGCAAGACTCCCCATGGCTTCGTCAGCTCGGAACGATTCGAACTGGCGCGGAAACTTCTCGGTGAACAGGATATACCGCTTGTGGCGGTGGCTCATCGATCCGGTTTTTCCAGCCAAGCGGCGTTCAGTACGGCCTTCAAGCGGGCGATGGGGTGTACGCCCGGAGCGTATCGCCGGCGTCTTTCCTGAAGACGTGGATGCGGCAAATACTTGTATGACAACTTGTGTGATACTTGGGATTGGATGAGGGGACGGCGCGACACGGTTAAGGGCGCTGCGTGGGGGCGACCAGCAGAATCAGACGATCGCGTTCCGGAAATGTCAAAGCGACAAGCTGGCGAAAAACCTCCGCAGCTTCGCGAAAGACCTGGGCAGGAAAATCGGCGACAGTGCCGATCACGCGCAGGCATCCGTTGCAGGAGCGCAGGTGATGTCCTTATCGTTCGACCGGCAAAGGCAGCAGGTACTTACGCTTCCGACAGATCAATTCCCGGCCCCGGACGAAGGTTGCGCCGCGGATCAGCAGGCCGATCCGCCCACCGGATCCTTGTGATGAGGAACGCACCATGGAGGAGGAACTGGAATTCGGCCCCTTCAGGGTCATACCGTCTCAGCGCAGGCTGCTGCGTGACCGGAAGGTGGTCCCACTCGGCAGCCGCGCCATTGACATCCTAATTCATCTTATCGCCCACGCGGGAGAAGTCCGGACGAACAGAGAGATCGTGAAGCATGTCTGGCCCGACACCGTCGTGGATGAAGCCAACATCCGGGTGCATATCTCGGGCATCAGGCGGGCACTGAACGACACCCAGCGTCCTCCCCGGTTCATCGCCAACATTCCCGGCAGGGGCTATGCGTTCATCGCGCCGGTGACCAAGCGGCCAGCACCGCCCGGCGAGAACAGCGCCCCCGCGCCCTGCCTTCCCATGACGGACCTCGGCACGGGTCGAATTTTCGGGCGGGAGAGCCTGGTCGAAACGATCTCCGCACACCTCGGCCACTCCCGGCTTCTCACCATCGTTGGACCGGGAGGCATAGGGAAGACGACCGTCGCGCGCGCGGTCATTGCTCGCGATCGATCGGAGGGCCTCGTCCTGTGGGTCGATCTCTCTTCCGTGAGCGGCGGACACCTCGTACCGACCGTGGTGGCATCGGCGCTCGGCATCCTTTCGCGAACCGACAACATCTTGCGCGAGATCGCCGCTCACCTGCGTACACGCTCCGCTCTGGTCGTCCTGGACAGTTGCGAGCACCTGGTGGGCAGTGTGGCGGAATTCGCCGAGTGCCTTCTGGCTGAGACCCCGGGTCTTCGCATTCTTGCGACGAGCCGCGAACCGCTGAGAGCCAGTGGGGAGCGTGTGCATCGCATTCCGCCATTGGAACTTCCAATCGCGACACTGACCGCGAGTGCGGCGATGAGATCGCCCGCGGTTCAGCTGTTCGTGGAGCGCGCGGACGGTTGCCTCGGACAGTACGAACTGACCGATGAAGACGCACCCTATGTCGGCGGCATCTGTGAGAAGCTCGACGGCATCGCACTTGCCATCGAACTGGCAGCCGGGCGTTTGGAGACGATCGGCGTGAAGGCTCTGGCCCAGTCGCTGTCCGACTGCTTCCGGGTGTTGACCCTCGGCCGTCGGACCGCGCTTCCCCGTCATCAGACATTGAGGGCGACCCTCGACTGGAGCTACATGATTCTGCCCAAGGCGGAACAGTCCGCTCTGGGGGAACTGTCGGTCTTCCGTGGCCACTTCAGCGAAGAGGCGGCCGCCGCCGTGGTTTCCGGGGGCAACGCGGAGGCCGTTCTTGCCTCGCTCGTGGCGAAATCGCTCGTCGTCGCAGATGCCTCATCCGGACCAACCCAATATCGACTCCTCGATACGACCAGGCTTTACGCATCCGAGAAGCTCATGGAGACAGGTGCAACCAGCGCTGTCATGGCGAGTTTGGCCGAGCATCTGCGGATTATCTTCGAAGATGCGGAACATGAACTCGTTTCGGCATCGGCAGCGGATTGGACGCGGAACTATGCGCAACACACGGACGATCTGCGGGCCGCTCTGGAATGGGCCTTCGCCGAGGGGCGCGATCCTTTGCTGGGCGTGCGGCTCATCATCGCTGCACTGCCGTTTTTCTACCGGCTTTCGCTGCTCGACGAATGCCTGGCGTGGGTGCCCCGTGCGATCACCGACCTGGATGCCCACCCCGGCCTGGACGAACGGAGCCGCATGAAGCTTTACGCGGCACTCGGCTGGCCCCAGATCTGCCGGACGGGTGCGCCGGCACACGGCATCGCGGCTTGGTCGCAAGCCTTGCGGATCGCCGAGGGTATCGGCGATACCGATTATCAGCTCCGGGCCATCTGGGCACTATGGGTCGATGCGGTCAACCGCGCCGAACCTTGCCTGGGATTGACCTTCGCGGAACGTTTCCGCGCCCTGGCCTCGTCCTCGCCCGATCCGGCCGACCCAGTCATCGGGAAAAGGCTCTTTGGCGCAACCCTGCACTGGCTTGGCCGCCACGCCGAAGCCCGTGATCACCTTCAGCAGATGCTTGCTGAATACGCAGCGCTGCCTGCGAGCCGTCATTCAGTGCGCTTCCAGTTCGATCAGAATGTGACGGCTCGCATTGTCCTGGCTCGATCCAACTGGCTCCTGGGAAATGAAGAACAGGCATTGTGCGAGGTGGAGGACGCATTGGCTCATGCCAAGGAAATCCAACACAACCTGTCCTTCAGCAATGCCCTGGCGGAAGCGGCCTGCCCGCTGGCGCTGCTTGCGAGCCGCGATGATCTTGCAATCCATTATACGGCGCTTCTCAAGGAACATACGAAGGCTCTGTCGCTCGACGTATGGAATCGCTACGCGGATTGCTTCGAGGCTGAAATCGCGCTCCGGAAGGGGCGTCCCGACAAATGCGCGCGGCAGTTGGGCATGATCCTGCCGACGCTTCGCGACAGCGGCTTCACCTTGTTCCAGACGATCTTTCAATCCGTCGCGGCGCGGGCGCTCCGCGACATGGGCAAACATGTGGACGCGCTAAGAGTAATCGACTCCGCGATTGCGGACTGCGCATCCTCGGGAGAACGATGGTGCCTTGCCGAACTCCATCGCGTGAAGGGCACGATCCTTCTCGTCGATGGTCTGCCCAATGCCAGGGAGCGGGCGGGTGATAGCTATCGTCGTGCGCTTGCCGAAGCGCGTCGGGATGGCGCCATCGCCTGGGAGCGCCGCGTGAATGCCAGTCTTCATGCGCTGTCCCCGCCTTGCCGGATGCCGGAGGGAGACCAGGTCAGGATTGTCCCGTCTGCGGGAGGCGGTCGGCTTCCGGAGCCTTCCATTCCGGAAAGGCGGGAATTGTCCGCGATGAACAACCGGTCTCAAGCCCATTGTCCGGCCGCGGGTTTGCCCACGGAATTCCCTTCGCGGCTTCGGCAGCAAGGGCGACAAGCGCTGGCTCGCTGACTTCAAATTCCGAAAGGCTGGCGGATGCACGACCGTCCCACCCGAGCCTTCCTATCGGCTCCGCCCCTCCAGATCGGACAGCCACCGCGTGATCATCCTGTCAGCGGCCTCGCGCAGGGCTGGCCCATAGGTGAGCGCGTTCCGCCGAAGGGCCGCTACGTCGATCCTGGCAGCCGCCAGTTCAGCCGCATGACCGACGAGCCAGCGTTCAAAGCCATGTCCGCAGTCCACCTCAGGATGGAACTGGAGCGCGAGAACGTTGCTTCCAATCGAAAAAGCCTGTTGCTCGACGGCATCGCTGGAGGCGAGGTTCGCCGCGCCCGCGGGAAGCGAATAGGTATCGCCATGCCAATGAAGCACCGGCGTGCCCGCCAGATGACGCAGCGGACTCTCCCGCCCGGCGCCGGTAAGGGAAACGGGCTTGAAGCCGATCTCCTTGATACCCGAAGGGAAAACACGCCCGCCGGCAGCGGCGGCGATCAACTGCGCGCCCAGGCACACGCCAAGCAAAGGCCGCCGGGCCGCGAGCCTCGCGGCAATGAACGCCCGTTCCCGTGACAGGAACGGATAAATCTCCTCCTCGTAGACCCCGACGGGCCCGCCCAGGACCACGAGCAGATCCGGATCCTGGAACTGGTCCGTAAGATGGTCCGGCGGGAAGCTCGCATCCCCGACGTCGGCATAGCGAATCTCGTAATCCGCCCGCTCGATGGGCAAGGCAAAGGTTCCGAGGTCCTCGAAATGGACGTGCCGAAGCACGAGCGCGGTTTTGGTCATTGAACGCCTCCCGGCACCGATGGTGCGGACGCCGGTGCCGGAAGCGGCACCGCCTGCTGCGGAGAGAACCGGCGCGATTGCACTTCCGGCGGAAATGCGGATATTGGGGCTGCTTTCCTCTCTCCATTTGCCTGGAGGAAGAAGCATGCCGGTCCGTCGATGGCAGTCGGCGGACCGGCGCCCTCTCTCACTTGCTGGTGACGACCTTGCCGGGCAGGCTCAGGTTGCCCGACGCGACCTTGAACACGTTGTCGACGCAGAGCAGCGGCGAATGCAGGTTGCCGTTCACCTTGAGCCCGGCCGTGACGCCATCGAAGGACGCGCCGCTGATCCCTCCGAGCAGGGACAGCGGGATCGAAACTTCGACGGCATCGCCCTTGAACGTCGTCGGATAGTCCGGACTGTCGATCAGCAGCGGGACCTTCGGCCAGGTGGGCGGAACCTTGGGCTTTTGGCCATCCGGAATATCGGTCACCTTCAGTCCGCCCTTGCACGCCTGGTCCTCGTTCAGGACGACCCAGTGCGGATGCCAGACGTCGCGGTTGCGTCCGCCATAGGCGGCGTCGTCGAAATCCGGATGGAAAGTGACGGCAAGGGCGACGATGCCCTGATCGCGTTCGAAGCCGATTTCGCCGCTGTTCAGCGAGGTCGGCCAGACATAGGCGTAGACCTCCGAACCTTCGAACTTGCCCGTGGCGGCCGGCTTGTCGGAACCGGCGGTGCCGCGCACGCGCGTCGTGAAGACGGCCGTGTCCTTCTTCGTGACGACAACGGTCTCGATGATATCGAACGACGCCGTCACGGCTTCGACAGGTTTGGCTTCAATGGGGTGTGCATGAGCCGCACCGACCCACAAGGATAAGGTTCCGGCGGCGACCGCGCCGGTCAAGAGCTTTGCAAACATACTCATGCTTCCTTCCGTCTCTTTTGCCTGGAGATTCGAACTATCCTTTGTGGAAGACGCCCCAAGTGGCAGCTTGGAGCGAAGGATCGGCTGTGGAATGGTCACGGCACTCGATGCGGATGTCCCGCTGTCCGAATGCCGCGTTCACGAAGGCGCAATGATGCGGTTTCGCCGTGTCGGCGTAGGCGTAGGGCCGAAAATGACGGCAACTCACGCACATGCGCTGGATTGGGATCGCGCCGGCGTCCTGCAGCCGCTTGATCATCGTGACCAGGGTTATCAGAAGATGTTCCTTGTCCCCGTCCGACAGCGTGCCCGTTGCCTGCGTCAGGACATCGGGCACCCCATCGCCGGCCATGAGCGCCGCGCTGCCCGCCTCGGTCAGGCAGACGTCGACGGTGCGCCTGTCGACGGTCGAAGCGTGCTTGACGACCAGGGACTTGCGCTCCAGCGCGGCGATTGACTCCGTCGCGGTCGGCTGCGAGACGCCGAGTTGGAAGGCGACGTCCCTGACGGTCGCACCTTCGGCACGGCCCGCGAGGTATTCGAGGATCGCATGCTGCGTCGGGTTGAGCCCGGCGGCCCTGGCACGGACCCAGTCCTCGGAGCGAAGAACCGAGTCCAGCCGCGAAAGGCCTTCGCGGATGCGATGTTCGATTGCTGTCGGGGTCTTAGGCGTTTCCATGGCTCACACAATATACATAGGACTCCTATTTATCAAGCGGATGTCGTGCCGGATATTGGATGACTGCCATGCATGCACTGCCATGCGGCCGGATCAGCAGGGGGAGATCAGCGGGAGCCGGTTCCGGTAGCGTATCTGGCTGCGGGCTGCTTCAACGACAGGTAAGGGGCCAGCTCCAGCCGGGCGTTTTCAAGGTCGGACCATAGCTGGATGTCCGCCAGCGACGGGATGGTGACGATCTCGCCGCGGTCGAAGCCGGCGAGCGACGCGTCGACCATGTCCCCGGCTTCCATGATCATCTCCGGAGGTATCGCCGCGATGTCGACGCCGGCGCGTTCGAAGAGTCCGGTCCGTGTGAAGCCGGGAAGCACGGCCTGCACCTGGACGCCGTGCGGTTTCAACTCCGTGGAGATCGCCTGGGTGAATGCGAGTACGAACGCCTTGCTGGCACAGTAGGTCGCGTTGAACCGCTCGGGCATGAGAGCGACGACCGATGCGATGTTGATGATCGCCCCCCGTTGGCGGCTCGCGAACGCCTGGGCGGCGGTTACGGTGAGGCTGTGCAGGACATCGACATTGAGGTGGAGCATGCTGTCGAGCCCGGCCCGCTCGGAACCGAGCAGCGGCGCTTTCGGCCCGATGCCGGCGCAGTTGACCAGGAGTGAAAGCCCTTGGTCATCCCGCAGCATCGTCAGCACCCGCTCGCGGTCGCCGTCGCGGGTCAGATCCGCCGGCAAGGGGGTGACCGTGACGCCATGCTCCGTCGACAGCCGTTCGGCGAGAGCGGTCAGGCGCCCGCGGTCGCGGGCGACGGGCACGATGCCATATCCCCGCCGCGCAAGCCGGTCCGCATAGACCGCGCCGATGCCCGACGAGGCTCCGGTGATGATCGCCGTTCCCTTTGTCATCTGCTCCTCCTATTCCGATGCCTGCATGGTGGCCTGTGCGATCGCGGCCGCCACGCCCGCGCCATAGGCCGGGTCGGCGATGCTGCAATTCTCGATGTGGCGCTGCTGGATGTGAGGCGCGGCACCCGCGAGGGAGCGGGCGGTGTTTTCGAACAGGGCTTGGCGTTGCGACGGCCCCATCAGACGGAACAGGTTGCCCGGCTGCTCCCAATGGTCGTCGGCGGCGCGGTGGTCCCAATGGGCCGCCGGCCCCTCCAACGGCAGTGGCGGCTCCCCGGCGTCCGGGTGACCAGTCCATTCACCACCGCTGTTGGGAGCATAGGACGGCGTGGCACCCAGATTGCCGTCGGCACGCATGGCACCGTCGCGGTGGTAGCTGTGGAAGGGGCATTTCGGCGCATTGACCGGGATGTGGTTGAAGTTCACTCCCAGCCGGTATCGCTGGGCGTCGCCATAGGAGAAAAGCCGGGCCTGCAGCATGCGGTCGGGGGAAAAGCCGATGCCGGGCACGATGTTGGCGGGGGAGAAGGCCGCCTGCTCCACCTCCGCGAAGACATTCTCCGGATTGCGGTTCAGTTCCAGCACACCGACCTCGATCAGGGGGTGGTCGCCGTGCGGCCACACCTTGGTCAAGTCGAACGGATCATGGCGGTGGGCTGCGGCCTGGGATTCCGTCATCACCTGGATGGCTAAGGTCCAGCGCGGGAAATCCCGGGTCTCGATGCTGTTGAACAGGTCGCGATGATGGGTTTCGCGGTCCTTGCCGATAGCGGCCTCGGCCTCCGCATCGGTCAGGTTCTCGATGCCCTGCTGGCTGCGGAAATGGAACTTCACCCAGACCCGCTCGTGGGCGGCGTTGATCATGCTGAAGGTGTGGCTGCCGAAACCATGCATGTGGCGATAGGACCGGGGAATACCGCGGTCGGACATGACGATGGTCACCTGATGCAGCGCCTCCGGCAGCAGGCTCCAGAAATCCCAGTTGTTGCCGGCGTTGCGCATGCCGGTGCGCGGGTCGCGCTTGACGGCATGGTTCAGGTCGGGAAAGCGCAGTGGGTCACGGAAGAAGAAGACGGGCGTGTTGTTGCCGACGATGTCCCAGTTGCCTTCCTCGGTATAGAACTTCACGGCGAAACCGCGGATGTCACGCTCCGCATCGGCCGCCCCGCGCTCCCCCGCCACCGTGGAGAAGCGAAGGAAGACGGGGGTTCGTTTCCCGACCTCCGCGAAGATCTTCGCCTTGGTGTAACGGGTGATGTCGTGCGTCACCGTGAAAGTGCCGTAGGCGCCGGATCCCTTGGCATGCATGCGCCGTTCGGGGATCACCTCCCGGTCGAAATGGGCCAGCTTCTCGATCAGCCAGATGTCCTGCAGCAGCGCCGGCCCGCGGCGCCCGGCGGTCTGGATGTTCAGGTTGTCGGCGACGGGAGCGCCGTTGGCGTGGGTCAGAAACGGCTTGGTCATGGCGCTGGCTCCATGTAGAGGGCATGTGGCGGCGGGTATGCCGGAGACAGGGGCCGCCGTCCGTTTCTCCCCTGTTTCCGGTCAGGAAAGGGCGACGCACCGATAGGCGGCGCCGTACCGCTCGGCGATGGCGAAGCCGGGGCTGGTCCAGTGATAGCCCAGCATGCGCAGCTTTTCCGCCGCCGCCCGCTCGATCAAACGGCTGCGCGTGGCAACGCCCTGGTCCTGGTCGGTGTCGAAGCCAAAGCGCCAATGTGGATGCTCGAACGATGCGACCACGTTCGTGATGGCGTCGCCGGTTATCAGCAGGCCGTCGTCGCCGGCCAGCTCCAGGGAGATGTGGCCGGGGGTGTGGCCCGGCGTGGCGAGGACACGCAGGCCGGACACCGGCTCGTCCCCGTCCCGCATGCGGACGAGCCGCCCGGCGATGGCACCCAGATCGCGGCGGGCGCCCGGCACGAAGCCGCTCAGGCCGGGATAGCGGGCGGCCGGGTCCTGACCCATCCAGAAGTCCCACTCCGCCGCCGCCACGTGATAAACGGCATTGGGGAAGGACAGGCTTCCGTCCGGCCGCAGGATGCCGCCGGCATGATCGGGGTGTGCGTGGGTCAGGACCACATGGGTGACGGCGTCGGGAGCGATGCCGGCAGCCAGCAGATTGTCCCGCAGCCGCCCTGCCGTGGCCTGGAACTTATCCCCCGATCCGGTATCGACGAGGATCAGCGCCTCGCCGGCCCGGATCAGAGGGATGTTGACGGGAATGTTTGCCGTCCCCTGGCGTCCGCCCAACCGCCGGATGATGTCGGCCCGCTCGGCCGGCGTGCCATCCGGCGCTATGACGGTGTCCGGCAGGGTGATGAAGCCGTCGCTGAAGACGTCGATCTGGAATTTCCCGTGTCCGAACCGCCGCGACGGGGTCGCCACGGCCTTCCCGGCGAACATCGTGCCGGCCGCGGCCAGCGCGGCGGCCCCGGCAAGGAGTGAACGCCGCGTGACGGCAATCGGTGCGGGACTTTCGACCGGAAGGACCATGGCTGCCTCCGCCGTTTCGGAATGGATGGGCTTCCGGTGGATCAATCCCGGATGAAGGCCAGCAGGTCGGCGTTGATCACATCCGCATGGGTGGTGGCCATGCCGTGATCGAAGCCCTCGTAGATTTTCAGGCTGCCCTGCTTCAGCAGCTTGATGCCCAGGATCGCCGAGTCCGCGATGGGCACGATCTGGTCATCGTCGCCATGCATCAGGAAAACGGGTACGGCGATCGCCTTCAGATCCTCCGTGAAGTCGGTCTCGGAGAAAGCCGTGATGCAATCGTACTGGGCCTTGATCCCTCCCATCATTCCCTGGCGCCACCAGTTGTCGATCACCCCCTGCGAAACCGCCGCCCCCGGCCGGTTGAAGCCGTAGAAGGGTCCGGCCGGCACGTCGCGGTAGAACTGGGCGCGGTTGGCGGCCACCTGGGCGCGGAAGCCGTCGAACACCTCGAGCGGCAGGCCACCGGGATTCCGGTCGGACCTGACCATGACGGGCGGCACGGCGCCGATCAGGACGGCCTTCTTCACGCGCCCGGACTCCGCCCGCGCGACATAGCGGGCGACCTCGCCGCCGCCGGTGGAGTGGCCCACATGGATCGCCTCCTTCAGATCCAGCGCGGCCGCCAACGCCTTCACGTCCTCGGCGTAGGTGTCCATGTCGTTGCCGGTGGACGTCTGGGTGGAACGGCCGTGGCCGCGCCGGTCATGGGCGACGACCCGGTAGCCCTTCGACAGGAAAAACAGCATCTGGCTGTCCCAGTCGTCAGCCGACAGAGGCCAGCCGTGATGGAAGACGATGGCCTGCGCATCGCGCGGACCCCAGTCCTTGTAGAATATCTCGGTGCCATCCCTGGTCTTGATCGTACCCATGATGCGGTCTCCTTCGTGGGAGGTGCCGGCAATGGCCGGCTCGATGGGGGGGGAAGGTTGCCACGACGAAACCGGCGGCTGCCAGGCCGATGCCGCCCATCAGGACCTCACGACGGGTGGCGTCTGAGGTGGCGCGGATCACCATGCTTTTCATGATGCAGAATCCGGTTGTCCGGCCGGGAAACCGGCACGGAATTGGATCTCGCGGGCGGCGCCCGGCAGTTGCGGGTCAGGCTGCGACGGCGGCCGTGCCCAGATAGTCGTCCGTGGAGAGCAGCGTGGCATAAGCAAAGCCCAAAGCCGCCATGAAGGCGGCATGGACGTGGGACGCCGGGACGTCGACACCGCAGAAGCTCAGATCGCGGGACGCGCAGGCATCGTGGACGACTGTCGCCTTGTACCCGAAGTCCACCGCGGCCCGGGTGCAGGCATCCACGCACATGTGGCTCATGGCGCCGCAGATGACCACCTCCTCCACGCCCCAGCCGTCCAGCAGCCGCTTCAGTTCGGTATCGCGGAAGGAATTGATCTGGTGCTTGAGCACCACCGGCTCCTCCGGCCAATTGGCGACGAGGGGATGGATCTCCGCACCCTTGGAGCCGGGAACGAAGAATGGGGCGTCGGCCGTGGCGAACTCATGGCGGACATGCACCACAGGGTCCTTCGCTGTGCGGAAGACGGTGATCAGCCGGGCGGCGTTGGCGGCGGCGGCCTCCACACCGTTCAAGGTCCATTTCCCGCCGGGAAAATAGTCGTTCTGCAGATCGATGACGATAAGGGCGCGCTTGGCCATTGTCGATCCTCCGGGATGGCGGCGTTGATGCCTGGGACGATCATGACGCAGCGGCGGCTGTCACACCTGTTAAGCGATGTAAATGACCGTAGAATATCGTTATCTCTGCATTGGGGTTGCCGCGGCCGGGAATGGGCATCCCGCCGGGTCTTCATGCTGCGCGTGGGCTTAGCTGTGCAGGGCACTGAGCTGGTCCCCGTTTCCCGGACAGTCGGATAAGCTTGGTTCGCCCATCAGGAAGGACGGACC
>NZ_JAEPIV010000053.1:0-16725 GCF_016632405.1 Azospirillum aestuarii | reverse complement strand
TCCTGACGAAGGAAGAGGGTGGCCGTCACACGCCGTTCTTCACCAACTACCGTCCGCAGTTCTATTTCCGCACGACCGACGTGACGGGCATGGTGAAGCTGCCGGAAGGCACCGAGATGGTGATGCCGGGCGACAACATCTCCATGGAAGTCGAGCTGATCGCTCCGATCGCCATGGACGAGGGCCTGCGCTTCGCCATCCGTGAGGGTGGTCGTACGGTCGGCGCCGGCGTCGTCGCCTCGATCATCAAGTAAGGTGAGGAGTCGACCCCGCCGCCGTTCACCTGTGGATCGGCGGCGGGGTTGATCTCTGTCGATTTCGGCGTGCCGGCCGATAAAAAGGCTAGCAAGCCACGCGGCTATGCGCTATAAGCTCCGCTCCCCGCAGGGGGTAGAGCCTGCGGCGATAGGAGTGTAGCTCAATTGGTAGAGCACCGGTCTCCAAAACCGGGGGCTGGGGGTTCGAGCCCCTCCACTCCTGCCACGCCGTACCGAACAAGAACGGGTCGCTGACCGCGCCCTACACGTCGCACCGGAGCCCGCACGGTCTACGATGGCTAAAGTGAACCCCGCAGAATTCGCGCGCGACGTCCGCCGCGAGGTGGCCAAGGTCACCTGGCCGACCCGCAAGGAAACCGGCGTGACGACCGCCATGGTGTTCGTCATGGTGGTGCTGGCTTCGCTGTTCTTCCTCGTCGTGGATCAGGTGCTGGCCTTCGCCGTCCGTATGATCCTTGGGCTGGGAGCCTGATCGCCATGGCCGCGCGCTGGTACGTCGTTCACGTCTATTCGGGCTTCGAAAAGAAGGTTTCCCAGGCCATCCGCGAAAAGGCGGCTCAGAAGGGTCTGGAAGACAAGTTCGAAGAAATCCTGGTGCCGACCGAGGAAGTGGTCGAGGTGCGCCGGGGTTCCAAGATCAACACCGAGCGGAAGTTCTTCCCCGGCTACGTCCTCATCAAGATGGATTTGACGGACGAGTCCTGGCATCTCGTGAAGAATACGCCGAAGGTCACCGGTTTCCTGGGCGGGGGCGGCAAGCCGCAGCCGATCAGCCAGCGCGAAGCCGAGCGGATCATTCATCAGGTGCAGGAAGGCTTTGAGCGCCCCAAGCCCTCGATCACCTTCGAGGTGGGCGAGCAGGTTCGTGTGAGCGACGGCCCCTTCACCTCCTTCAACGGCACCGTCGAGGAAGTCGACGAGGAGAAGGCCCGCCTCAAGGTGGCGGTGTCGATCTTCGGCCGCTCCACACCGGTCGAGCTGGAATACACCCAGGTCGAGAAGGTCTGAGTCTGAAGTTTTCCCGGAACACGTGATTGAAAGTCACGTGTTCCTTTCTGCTGCGGAAGGCCCGCCATAGCCGCACCGCAAAGCCCCGCGACGCCCGTCAGCGTACCGAGGCGTCGTATCTGGAGGTTGTGACATGGCAAAGAAAATCGTCGGCTTCATCAAGCTGCAGGTTCCGGCCGGCAAGGCGAATCCTTCGCCGCCCATCGGCCCGGCGCTCGGTCAGCGCGGCCTGAACATCATGGAGTTCTGCAAGGCGTTCAACGCCAAGACGCAGGATCTCGAAGTCGGTATGCCGATCCCGGTGGTCATCACCGCCTACGGCGACCGTACCTTCACCTTCGTCACGAAGACCCCGCCGGTCAGCTACTTCCTGAAGAAGGCCGCTGGCATCGACAAGGGCTCGCAGACCACCGGCAAGGGCGCTTTCGCCGGCAAGATCACGAAGACCCAGATTCGTGACATCGCCGAGAAGAAGATGAAGGACCTGAACGCCCACGACGTCGAGGCGGCCGCGAGCATGATCGCTGGTTCCGCCCGCTCGATGGGCCTCGAAGTGGTGGAGGGCTGATCCCATGGCGAAGCTCGGCAAGCGACTGACCGATTCCTACAAGAAGGTCGACCGCGAGGCGCTCTACTCGCTGGAAGGCGCCGTCTCCCTGATCAAGGGTCTGCCCAAGGCGAAGTTCGATGAGACCATCGAAATCGCCATGAACCTGGGCATCGACCCGCGTCACGCCGACCAGATGGTCCGCGGCGTGGTGAACCTGCCGAACGGTACCGGCAAGACCGTGCGCGTCGCCGTGTTCGCCAAGGGCACCAAGGCGGACGACGCCCTGGCCGCCGGCGCGGACATCGTCGGCGCCGACGATCTGGCCGAGAAGATCCTGGCCGGCAACATCGACTTCGACCGCTGCATCGCGTCCCCGGACATGATGGGCGTCGTCGGCAAGCTCGGTAAGGTCCTCGGCCCGCGCGGCCTGATGCCGAACCCGAAGCTCGGCACCGTGACCCCCGACGTGGCCGGCGCCGTCAAGGCCGCCAAGGCCGGCGCCGTGGAGTTCCGCGCCGAGAAGACCGGCATCGTGCACGCCGGCGTCGGCAAGGCCAGCTTCTCGGAAGAGGCTCTGGTGCAGAACATCCGCGCTTTCGTGGATGCGATCACCCGCGCCAAGCCGACCGGTGCCAAGGGCCAGTACCTGCTGAAGGTTTCGCTGTCCTCGACGATGGGTCCGGGCCTGAAGCTGGATCTGTCCACTCTGGCCGCCACGGCCTGAGTGACCTGAGTTTCGCCGCCGGTTCCCTCGGGAAGCGGCGGCGATCGGGTGTCCCTGCGGGGGCGCCCACCCTGTCCAAGACCGCTGGTGCCCGCGTCTCTCCGGAGGCAACGGCTTAAACCCGCCAGAGCAGACAGGAGTTGAACCGTTAACCACGCGGGCTTGCCCGCGGTTCAGGAACGGCTCGAACTTCTGGGACAGGTTCGCCGAGGCTCCCCACCGCAAGGGAAGGGGCCTCTCGTAAACCTCTGTGCAAGGAGGCGATCCGTGGATCGTACACAAAAAGAAGCGACGATCGCGGACCTGCAGTCGAAGCTCCAGGACACGGGCCTGGTGGTGGTCACCCACCATCTGGGCCTGACGGTGGCGGAAGTCACCGACCTGCGTGGCAAGATTCGGGCCGCGGGCGCGAGCTTCAAGGTGACGAAGAACCGGCTCGCCCGCCGCGCCCTTCAGGGCACGCAGTTCGAAGGTCTGGACGGTCTCTTCAAGGGGCCGACCGCGATCGCTTACTCGAAGGACCCCGTCGCGGCCGCCAAGGTGGTGGCCGACTACGCGAAGACCAACGAGAAGCTGAAGATCGTCGGTGCCGCTCTCGGCGACCAGATCCTCGACGTGGAGGGAGTGAAGGCTCTCGCCACGCTCCCGTCGCTGGACGAACTGCGCGCCAAGCTCGTGGGCATGATCCAGACCCCGGCGACTCGCATCGCCGGCGTTCTCCAGGCTCCGGGCGGCCAGGTCGCCCGCGTGCTGGCGGCCTACGCGAAGAAGGACGAGGCGGCCTGAGCCGCACCCGTCTAGCTGTCTACCCATCCCAGAACATCGAGTTGTTGGAGCATTAAAATGGCTGATCTGCAGAAGCTGGTCGACGATCTCTCGGCCCTGACCGTCATCGAGGCCGCCGAGCTGTCGAAGCTGCTGGAAGAGAAGTGGGGCGTCTCCGCCGCCGCTCCGGTGGCCGTTGCCGCCGCCGGTCCGGCCGCCGCCGCCGCCCCGGTCGAAGAGCAGACCGAGTTCAACGTGATCCTCGCCGACGCCGGCGACAAGAAGATCAACGTGATCAAGGAAGTCCGCGCCATCACCGGCCTGGGCCTCAAGGAAGCCAAGGACCTGGTCGAAGGCGCCCCGAAGCCGGTCAAGGAGGCCGTGTCGAAGGACGAGGCCGCCAAGATCAAGAAGCAGCTTGAAGAGGCCGGCGCCAAGGTCGATATTAAGTAAGACCGTCTTGCTGCGACGGATAAGACATATCCACGCCGGACGGCGGCTGGTCCTCGAGGGGGCCTGCCGCCGCACGGCGTTTTCTGCCTTCCACCGGACCGGGTTTCCCGGTCCGGCTCTTTCCGTCCCTGCATAAGGGGCGGGCCGCGCGATCATCGCCGCGTCGCGGCGAGCACCCTGGTTCGCGTGCTTCTGGTCGAGCGTACTCACGATTCTGACGTTTGGGGACATCCATGGCCAAATCCTTTACGGGTCGAAAGCGTGTTCGGAAGAGCTTCGGGCGCATCCCGGAAGTCACCCAGATGCCCAACCTCATCGAGGTGCAGCGCAGCTCCTACGACCACTTCCTGCAAATGGACGTCCCGCCGGAGAAGCGGGCCAACCTGGGTCTGCAGGAGGTGTTCCGGTCGGTGTTCCCGATCAAGGACTTCTCCGACCGCGCCGTCCTCGACTTCGTGAAGTATGAGCTTGAGCAGCCGAAGTATGACGTCGAGGAGTGCCAGCAGCGTGGCATGACCTTCGCCGCGCCGCTGAAGGTGACCCTGCGCCTCTCCGTCTTCGACGTGGAAGAGGACACGGGCCTGCGCTCGATCCGCGACATCAAGGAGCAGGACGTCTACATGGGCGACATGCCCCTGATGACGGCCAACGGCACCTTCATCATCAACGGCACCGAGCGCGTCATCGTCTCCCAGATGCACCGCAGCCCGGGCGTCTTCTTCGACCATGACAAGGGCAAGACCCACTCGTCGGGCAAGTATCTCTTCGCTGCCCGCGTGATCCCGTACCGCGGCTCCTGGCTGGACTTCGAGTTCGACGCCAAGGACCTCGTCTACGTGCGCATCGACCGCCGCCGCAAGCTGCCGGCCACCACGCTGCTGTTCGCCCTGGACGGCGCGGAGACCGAGGCGCTGCGCGCCGAGCGGAAGGCCCAGAAGAAGGACCTGCTGCCCTACGAGGCGCAGGGCATGGCGAAGGAAGAAATCCTCAATTTCTTCTACGACACCATCACCTACACCCGCGCGTCGGGCGGCTGGAAGACCCCCTTCAACGCCGACCGCATGAAGGGCGTGAAGGTCGCTTCCGACCTCGTTGACGCGGCCTCCGGCCAGGTCGTCGCCGAGGCCGGCACCAAGATGACGCCGCGCCTGATCAAGAAGCTGGTCGAGGGCGGCCTCGCCGAGCAGCTCGTCTCCACCGAGGAGCTGACCGGCCGCTACCTCGCCGTCGACATCATCAACGAGCGGACCGGCGAAGTCCTGTTCGAAGCCGGTGACGAACTGTCGGCGAGCGACCTCGACAAGCTGGAGAAGGCCGGAGTCGACGAGCTGCCGGTGCTGGCGATCGACCACCTCAACGTCGGCGCCTACATCCGCAACACGATGGCGGCCGACCGCAACGCGTCCCGCGAGGATGCGCTGATCGACATCTACCGCGTCATGCGTCCGGGCGAGCCGCCGACCCTGGAGTCGGCCGAGGCGCTGTTCGCCGGCCTGTTCTTCGACAGCGAGCGCTACGACCTGTCGGCGGTGGGCCGCGTCAAGATGAACGCGCGCCTGAACTTCCAGACCGAGGACAGCGTCCGCGTCCTGCGCAAGCAGGACATCATGTCGATCCTCAAGGTTCTGGTGAACCTGAAGGACGGCCGCGGCGAGATCGACGACATCGACCATCTCGGCAACCGCCGCGTCCGCTCGGTCGGCGAGCTGATGGAGAACCAGTATCGCGTCGGCCTGCTGCGCATGGAGCGCGCGATCCGCGAGCGCATGAGCTCGGTCGAGATCGACACGGTCATGCCGCACGACCTGATCAACGCCAAGCCGGCGGCGGCGGCGGTGCGCGAGTTCTTCGGCTCCTCGCAGCTCTCGCAGTTCATGGACCAGACCAACCCGCTGTCCGAGATCACGCACAAGCGTCGTCTCTCGGCCCTCGGCCCGGGCGGTCTGACCCGCGAGCGCGCCGGCTTCGAGGTGCGCGACGTGCACCCGACGCATTACGGCCGCATCTGCCCGATTGAGACGCCGGAAGGCCCGAACATCGGTCTGATCAACTCGCTGGCGACCTACGCCCGCGTGAACCAGTACGGCTTCATCGAGAGCCCGTACCGCAAGGTGCGCGACAGCATCGTCACCGACGAGGTGGTCTATCTCTCCGCCATGGAGGAGGGCCGCTACGTCGTCGCCCAGGCCAACGCCGAGCTGGACGCGGACAACCGCTTCGCCGCCGACCTCGTGTCGTGCCGGCAGGGCGGCGAATACCTGATGTTCCGCCCGGAGGCCATCGACCTGATCGACGTGTCGCCGAAGCAGCTCGTTTCCGTCGCCGCGGCGCTGATCCCGTTCCTCGAGAACGACGACGCGAACCGCGCGCTGATGGGCTCGAACATGCAGCGCCAGGCGGTGCCGCTGGTCAAGGCCGACGCGCCGCTGGTCGGCACGGGCATGGAGGCCACGGTGGCCCGCGACAGCGGCGTGACCATCGTCGCCAAGCGCAAGGGCATCGTCGACCAGATCGACGCGACCCGCATCGTGGTCCGGGCGACCGACTCGTCCGACGCCACGGCGCCGGGCGTGGACATCTACAACCTGCTGAAGTTCCAGCGTTCCAACCAGAACACCTGCATCACCCAGCGTCCGCTGGTGAAGGTGGGCGACCGCGTGGCGGCCGGCGACATCATCGCCGACGGCCCCTCGACGGAGCTGGGCGAACTGGCGCTGGGCCGCAACGTGCTCGTCGCCTTCATGCCGTGGAACGGCTACAACTTCGAGGACTCGATCCTCATCAACGAGCGCATCGTCAAGGATGACGTCTTCACCTCGATCCACATCGAGGAATTCGAGGTCATGGCCCGCGACACCAAGCTGGGCCAGGAGGAAATCACCCGCGACATTCCGAACGTCGGTGAGGAAGCCCTCAAGAACCTCGACGAGGCCGGCATCGTCTACATCGGCGCCGAAGTCCGTCCGGGCGACATCCTGGTCGGCAAGGTGACGCCGAAGGGCGAAAGCCCGATGACTCCGGAAGAGAAGCTGCTGCGCGCCATCTTCGGCGAGAAGGCGTCCGACGTCCGCGACACCTCGCTGCGTCTGCCGCCGGGCGTCGCCGGCACGATCGTCGAGGTCCGCGTCTTCAGCCGCCGCGGCGTCGACAAGGACGAGCGCGCCCTGGCGATCGAGCGGGCGGAGATCGAGAAGCTGGCCAAGGACCGCGACGACGAGCGCGCGATCCTGGAGCGCAGCTTCTACACCCGCCTGAAGGAGGTTATCCTCGGCCAGACCGCCCAGTCCGGCCCGAAGGGCATGCGGGCCGGCACGGTCCTCACCGACGCCGAGTTGGCGAACCTGACCAAGGGCCAGTGGCGCCAGATCTCCATTGCCGACGAGCAGGTGATGGAGACGGTGGAGAGCCTGGGCAAGGTCTTCGACGACTCGATCCAGGCGCTGCAGAACCGCTTCGAGAACAAGGTCGAGAAGCTGCAGCGCGGCGACGAGCTGCCGCCGGGCGTGATGAAGATGGTCAAGGTCTTCGTCGCGGTGAAGCGCAAGCTGCAGCCGGGCGACAAGATGGCCGGCCGCCACGGCAACAAGGGCGTGGTGTCCCGCATCCTGCCGCAGGAGGACATGCCGTACCTGGAGGACGGCCAGCCGGTCGATCTGGTGCTGAACCCGCTGGGCGTGCCGTCGCGCATGAACATCGGTCAGATCCTGGAGACCCACCTCGGCTGGGCGTCGGCCGGCCTCGGCAAGCAGATCGGCCGCGCCATCGACCAGTACCGCCTCGCCATGAAGGGCCGCGGCGACGCCGCCCAGACCATGGACGGGCTGCGCATCACGCTGAAGGAGGCCTACGGCCAGAAGGTCTACGACGACCAGATCGCCGATATGACCGAGGGTGAACTGCTGGAACTGGGCGGCAACCTGCGCAAGGGTGTTCCCTTCGCCACGCCGGTCTTCGACGGCGCGCGTGAGGAGGACATCTGCCAGCAGCTCGAGAAGGCCGGTCTGGACCGTTCGGGTCAGGTCACGCTGATCGACGGGCGCACCGGCGAGGCGTTCGACCGCAAGGTGACCGTTGGCTACATCTACATGCTGAAGCTGCACCACCTCGTGGACGACAAGATCCACGCGCGCTCGATCGGTCCGTACTCGCTGGTCACCCAGCAGCCGCTCGGCGGTAAGGCCCAGTTCGGCGGACAGCGGTTCGGTGAAATGGAAGTGTGGGCGCTCGAAGCCTACGGCGCCGCCTACACGCTGCAGGAAATGCTCACGGTCAAGTCGGACGACGTGTCCGGCCGCACCAAGGTCTACGAGGCGATCGTCCGCGGCGACGACAACTTCGAGGCGGGCATCCCTGAGTCCTTCAACGTTCTGGTCAAGGAGCTGCGCTCCCTGGGCCTGAACGTCGAGCTGAACCAGCGGTCGTACTGAGCCCAAGAGACTTGAACCCGCCGGAGGAGGGGCCATCTCGGCCCCTTCCGGCGGGAACTGCCCTTAACCGACAACGCGGCGCTGCCAGCGGGAGACGGTCATGAACGAGTTGATGAACATTTTCGGCCAGGTCCAGGGTCCCCAGAGCTTCGATCAGATCCGCATCCAGATCGCGAGCCCCGAGCGCATCCGGTCCTGGTCGTTCGGCGAGATCAAGAAGCCGGAAACCATCAACTATCGCACTTTCAAGCCTGAGCGCGACGGCCTGTTCTGCGCCCGCATCTTCGGCCCGATCAAGGACTACGAGTGCTTGTGCGGCAAGTACAAGCGCATGAAGTACCGCGGCATCATCTGCGAGAAGTGCGGCGTCGAGGTGACGCTGTCGAAGGTCCGGCGCGAGCGCATGGGCCACATCGAGCTGGCCTCGCCGGTCGCTCACATCTGGTTCCTGAAGTCCCTGCCGAGCCGCATCGGTCTGCTGCTCGACATGACGCTGAAGGATCTGGAGCGCATCCTCTATTTCGAGAACTACGTCGTCATCGAGCCGGGCCTGACCCCGCTGAAGCTGCACCAGCTCCTCAGCGAGGAGGAGTTCGTCTCCGCCCAGGACGAGTACGGCGAGGACGCCTTCACCGCCTCCATCGGTGCCGAAGCGCTGCGCATCATGCTGTCGGCGCTCGACATGGAGGAGGAGAAGAAGACCTGCCGCGAAGAGCTGCGCGACACCGCGTCCGAGGCCAAGCGCAAGAAGCTCGTGAAGCGCCTGAAGCTGATCGACGCCTTCCTGTCGTCGCAGTCGCGTCCGGAATGGATGATCCTGGAGGTCATTCCGGTGATCCCGCCGGAGCTGCGCCCGCTCGTCCCGCTGGACGGCGGCCGCTTCGCGACGTCCGACCTGAACGACCTGTACCGCCGCGTCATCAACCGCAACAACCGCCTGAAGCGGCTGATCGAGCTGAAGGCGCCGGACATCATCGTCCGCAACGAGAAGCGCATGCTGCAGGAGGCCGTCGACGCGCTGTTCGACAACGGCCGCCGCGGCCGCGTCATCACCGGCGCCAACAAGCGTCCGCTGAAGTCGTTGTCCGACATGCTGAAGGGCAAGCAGGGCCGCTTCCGCCAGAACCTGCTCGGCAAGCGCGTCGACTACTCGGGCCGTTCGGTCATCGTGGTCGGTCCGGAGCTGAAGCTGCACCAGTGCGGCCTGCCGAAGAAGATGGCGCTGGAGCTGTTCAAGCCCTTCATCTACGCGAAGCTGGAGCTGTACGGCCTCGCTTCGACCATCAAGGCCGCCAAGCGGATGGTCGAGAAGGAGCGTCCCGAGGTGTGGGACATCCTTGAGGAGGTCATCCGCGAGCATCCGGTGATGCTGAACCGCGCGCCGACGCTGCACCGCCTGGGCATCCAGGCGTTCGAGCCGACGCTGATCGAGGGCAAGGCGATCCAGCTCCACCCGCTGGTCTGCACCGCCTTCAACGCCGACTTCGACGGCGACCAGATGGCCGTGCACGTCCCGCTGAGCCTCGAGGCCCAGCTGGAAGCGCGCGTCCTGATGATGTCGACCAACAACATCCTGTCGCCCGCCAACGGCAAGCCGATCATCGTGCCGTCGCAGGACATCGTGCTCGGTCTCTACTACATCACGATGGACCGGCCGGGCGAAGTGGGCGAGGGCATGACCTTCGCCAACGTCGGCGAGATCGAGCAGGCGCTCGACGCCAAGGTCGTGACGCTGCACGCCAAGGTGAAGGCGCGCTACAAGGGCGTGGACGAGAACGGCGACGAGAAGATCTCCATCGTGGAGACGACTCCGGGTCGCATGCTCCTGTCCGAGATCCTGCCGCGCAACCCGGCGGTGCCCTTCTCGCTGATCAACCGCCTGCTGACCAAGAAGGATGTCGGCAACGTCATCGACGCCGTCTACCGCCATTGCGGTCAGAAGGAGACGGTGATCTTCGCCGACCGCCTGATGAAGCTCGGCTTCGGCCACGCCTGCCGCGCCGGCATCTCCTTCGGCAAGGATGACATGGTCATCCCCGAGGCGAAGAAGAAGCTGGTCAACGACAGCAAGGAGCGGGTCAAGGAGTTCGAGCAGCAGTATCTCGACGGTCTGATCACCCAGGGCGAGAAGTACAACAAGGTCGTCGACGTCTGGTCGGAGTGCACCGAGAAGGTGGCGACGGAGATGATGAAGGTCATCTCCGACACCGCTCCCGGCAAGCCGGTGAACTCGGTCTACATGATGGCCCATTCCGGCGCGCGTGGCTCGGCCGCCCAGATCCGCCAGCTGGCGGGCATGCGCGGCCTGATGGCCAAGCCGTCGGGCGAGATCATCGAGACGCCGATCATCTCGAACTTCAAGGAAGGCCTGACCGTGCTGGAGTACTTCAACTCCACCCACGGCGCCCGCAAGGGTCTGGCCGACACCGCCTTGAAGACGGCGAACTCCGGTTACCTGACCCGTCGTCTCGTCGACGTGGCCCAGGACGCCATCATCGTCGAGACCGATTGCGGCACCCACAAGGGCATCACCGTCAAGGCCGTCATCGACGGCGGCGAGGTCATCTCTCCGCTGGGCGACCGCATCCTCGGCCGCACCGTTGTCGGCGACCTGATCGACCCGCTGAACGGCGAGTTGATCGTGCCGAACGCCGGCCTGATCGACGAGCCCACGGTGGACCGCATCGAGCGTTCGGGTATCGACAGCGTCATGATCCGCTCGGTTCTGACCTGCGAGACCAAGGACGGCGTCTGCGCCAAGTGCTACGGCCGCGATCTGGCCCGCGGCACTCTGGTGAACGTCGGCGAGGCGGTTGGCGTCATCGCCGCCCAGTCGATCGGCGAGCCTGGCACGCAGCTCACCATGCGCACGTTCCACATCGGTGGTGCGGCGCAGCGCGGTGCCGAGCAGAGCCAGGTTGAGGCGGCGTTCGATGCCACGGTGCGAATCCACAACCGCAACGTCGTCATCAACTCGTCCAACATCCCGGTGGTCATGGGCCGCAGCACCGAGGTGATCCTGCTCGACGAGCAGGGCCGCGAGCGGGCGCGTCACCGCGTTCCGTACGGTGCGAAGCTGCTGGCCGACGAGGGCGTGAAGGTCGAGCGCGGCCAGAAGCTGGCCGAGTGGGACCCCTACACCCTGCCGATCATCACCGAGCGCGAGGGTACCGCCCACTATGTGGACCTCGTGGAAGGCATCTCCATGCGCGAGGTGATGGACGAGGCGACGGGCATCTCGTCCAAGGTCGTGGTGGACTGGCGCCAGCAGCCGCGTGGTGCGGATCTGAAGCCGCGCATCACGCTGCGCGACGAGCGGGGCGAGATCATCACGCTCGCCAACGGTCTGGAAGCCCGCTACTTCATGTCGGTGGACGCCATCCTCTCGGTCGAGAACGGCGCCCATGTCAGGGCCGGCGACGTGCTGGCGCGTATCCCGCGCGAGTCGTCCAAGACCCGCGACATCACGGGCGGTCTGCCGCGCGTGGCCGAGCTGTTCGAGGCGCGCCGTCCGAAGGACTTCGCGATCATCTCCGACCTCGACGGCCGCGTGGAGTTTGGCAAGGACTACAAGACCAAGCGCCGCATCGTCGTCCGCAACGACGAGTCGGGAGACGAGCGCGAGTATCTGATCCCGAAGGGCAAGCACATCTCCGTGCAGGAGGGTGACTATGTCCAGCGCGGCGACCTGCTGATGGACGGCAACCCGGTGCCGCACGACATCCTGTCGGTGATGGGCGTGGAGGCTCTGGCCAACTACCTCATCAACGAGATCCAGGACGTCTACCGACTGCAGGGCGTGAAGATCAACGACAAGCACATCGAGGTGATCGTCCGCCAGATGCTGCAGAAGGTCGAGATCACCGACGCCGGCGAGACCACCTTCCTGGTGGGCGAGCAGGTCGACCGTCAGGAGTTCGACGAGGAGAACGAGAAGACCGTCGGCGAGGGGCTGAAGCCGGCCGCCGGCCACCCGGTTCTGCAGGGCATCACCAAGGCGTCGCTGCAGACCCGGTCCTTCATCTCCGCCGCGTCGTTCCAGGAAACCACCCGCGTCCTCACCGAGGCGGCGGTGTCGGGCAAGACCGACAACCTGGAAGGATTGAAGGAGAACGTGATCGTCGGCCGTCTGATCCCGGCGGGCACGGGTTCCGTCGTCAACCGCCTGAAGCAGATCGCCGCCGAACGCGATCGCGCATTGGAACTGGGCGAGGATGGCGAGGGCGAGGCTCCGGCCCTGCCGCATCCTGGCGAGAGCACCGCGGCCTGACGCTTCGGGGCATAGGGTAGGACAGGGGGCGCGTTCCGCAGGGGACGCGCCCCTTTCTCGTATCGGCACGCGGGGTTAGAATCGTTGGTTTCACACATCGGAGCGTCCGACATGACCGACAGAGCGCCCAGCTTCGGCTTGCTGCTGTTTCCCGACGTCACGCAGCTCGACCTCACCGGCCCCTACGAGGTGCTGGCCCGTGTGCCCGGCGCTCAGGTCCATCTGCTGTGGAAGACGCTCGACCCGGTGCGCTCCGACACCGGCCTGACGATCCTTCCCACCACCACCCTGGCCGAGGCGCCGCCGTTCGACCTCATCCTGGTGCCGGGAGGCGGCGGGATCAACGCGCTGCTGACGGACGATGAGGTTCTGGGCTTTTTGGAAGAGCGGGCATCGCGCACCCGCTTCCTCGCCGGGATCTGCACCGGTTCGCTGGCTCTGGGCGCCGCCGGTTTGCTGGATGGAAAGCGGGCCGCCACGCATTGGGCCTCCCGCAACTTCCTCGCGGCATACGGTGCCACGCCGGTGGCGGAGCGCGTGGTGGTGGATGGCACCCTGTTCACCGGCGGTGGCGTGACCGCGGGAATCGACGTGGCGCTCCGCATCGTCGGCAACCTGTTCGGCGTGGACTCCGCGAAGCTCGTCCAGCTTGCCATCGAGTACGACCCGCAGCCGCCCTTCGACGCTGGCTCGCCGGACAGGGCGGGGGAGCGGCTGACGGCCGATCTCCTCGCACGGATGCGCCCGATGCTGGACGCGCGGGTCGCGGCAGTGGCATCCGGCGCGGTGGCTTTGCAGCGCCGCCGGTCCCAGCGCACCGGCTGAAGCGACACCGTCGTCGAAGCGCATGACGAACGGTCATCTGCGCGCTTGACGGGTCCATGGCAGACCCATATAGTCCGCGAACTTCAAAAGGAGCCTCGGGAGGGCCTTTCGTCCAACCCGTCTGGCATCCGGCTGAACCCAAGCGACATAGCCGAACGACAGGGTCCTCGCGGGCCGATCCGACGGCGTTCGATCATTGGGCCCGCTCGAAGCCCCTCTGGCTTCGCAGGCGGGCTTTTGCATCGTCCGGCATTGCCGGGCGATTTTCCAATCGGTCCGGCTCCGCCGGCCGATCGACCTGAAGGGATGAAGGGCAGATATGCCGACGATCAACCAGTTGATCCGTAAGCCGCGCGAGCCCTTGGCCGCGCGCAATAAGGTTCCCGCGATGGAGGCGTGCCCGCAGAAGCGTGGCGTCTGCACCCGCGTCTACACGACCACGCCGAAGAAGCCGAACTCGGCTCTGCGTAAGGTCGCCCGCGTTCGCCTGACGAACGGCTTCGAAGTGACCTCCTACATCCCCGGTGAAGGCCATAACCTCCAGGAACACTCGGTGGTTATGATCCGCGGCGGCCGTGTGAAGGATCTTCCCGGCGTTCGCTACCACATCATCCGCGGCACGCTCGATACCCAGGGCGTGAAGGACCGTAAGCAGCGTCGTTCGAAGTACGGCGCGAAGCGTCCGAAGTAAGGAGTATTCACGATGTCCCGTCGTCGTCGCGCCGAGAAGCGTGAGGTCCTGCCGGACGCCAAGTATGGCGACCGCGTCCTGACCAAGTTCATGAACTGCCTGATGCTGGACGGCAAGAAGTCCGCCGCCGAGCGCATCGTCTACGGCGCGCTCAGCCGCATCGAGGCCAAGACCAAGAACGAGCCCGTTCAGGTCTTCCACGACGCCCTGCTGAACGTGAAGCCGCACCTCGAAGTGCGCTCGCGTCGCGTCGGTGGCGCCACCTATCAGGTTCCGGTCGAGGTCCGCACGGACCGCGCCCAGGCCCTGGCCATCCGTTGGCTCATCGGCGCCGCCCGCGCCCGCTCGGAAAACACCATGACCGAGCGTCTGTCGGGTGAGCTGCTGGATGCCGCCAACCAGCGTGGCACCGCCGTGAAGAAGCGCGAAGACACCCATCGTATGGCGGAAGCCAACAAGGCCTTCTCGCACTACCGCTGGTAAGGCACCCACCGGCCCAGGTGCTTGTCATGCCCCGTTCCCATCCCCTGAACCGTTACCGCAACATCGGCATCATGGCTCACATCGATGCCGGGAAGACCACGACCACCGAGCGGATTTTGTACTACACTGGAAAGTCGTACAAAATCGGCGAGGTGCACGAGGGCACCGCGGTGATGGATTGGATGGAGCAGGAACAGGAACGGGGCATCACCATCACCTCCGCGGCCACGACCTGCTTCTGGCGCGACCACCGCATCAACATCATCGACACGCCCGGCCATGTCGACTTCACGATCGAAGTCGAACGCAGCTTGCGCGTGCTCGACGGTGCGGTAGCGGTGTTCGACTCCGTTGCGGGGGTGGAGCCTCAGTCCGAGACCGTGTGGCGGCAGGCCGACAAGTACGGCGTGCCCCGCATGTGTTTCGTCAACAAGTTGGATCGCACCGGCGCGGACTTCTTCCGTTGCGTCGCCATGATGAAGGAACGGCTGGGAGCCCTCCCGCTCGTTCTCCAGCTTCCGATCGGGTCCGAGGCCAACTTCGTCGGCGTCGTCGACCTGGTCGCCATGCGTGCCATCGTCTGGAAAGAAGAGACGCTGGGCGCCGAGTTCTACCACACCGACATTCCGGACGTCCTGAAGGACGACGCGGCGCGCCATCGACAGGCGCTGCTCGACGCCGTCCTGGAACTCGACGACGTGGCCATGGAGGCCTATCTCGAGTCCGGTCAGGAGCCGTCCGAGGACACGCTCAGGGCCTGCATCCGCAAGGGCACCATCGCCCTGCGCTTCGTGCCGGTCTTGTGCGGCTCCGCTTTCAAGAACAAGGGCATCCAGCCGATGCTGGACGCCGTGGTGGATTATCTGCCGGCCCCCGTCGACGTCGGGGCGGTCCGGGGACACCGTGTCGGCGGCCCAGAGACGGACGAGCGCGCACCGGACGATGCCGCTCCCTTCTCCGCGCTCGCCTTCAAGGTCATGAACGACCCCGTTGTCGGGACGCTGACCTTCGTGCGCGTCTATTCCGGCACCGTCGCTTCCGGCGCCGCCGTGCTGAATCCCGGCAAAGACGAGAAGGAGCGCATCGGCCGCATGCTGCTGATGCACGCCAACAGCCGGGAGGATATCGACGCGGCCTATGCCGGCGACATTGTCGCCGTGACCGCGCTGAAGGGCACGACGACCGGCGACACGCTGTGCGATCCAGCCAGGCCCATCGTCCTGGAACGGATGGAATTTCCGGAACCGGTCATCGAGGTGGCCGTCGAGCCGAAGTCCAAGGCCGACCAGGAAAAGATGAGCATGGCTCTGTCCCGCCTTGCCCAGGAGGACCCGTCCTTCCGCGTGGCCGTCGACCATGAAAGCGGTCAGACGATCATCAAGGGCATGGGCGAACTGCATCTTGAGATCATCGTCGACCGCATGAAGCGGGAGTTCAAGGTGGATGCGAACGTCGGCGCGCCGCAGGTGGCGTACCGCGAGACCATCACCAAGACCGCCGAGATCGATTGCACCCACAGGAAGCAGGCCGGGGGTACCGCTCAGTTCGCCCGCGTCACGCTGGTCTTCGAGCCGCAGCCGCCCGGCAGCGGCTTCGTCTTCCAGAACAAGACCGTCGGCGGCGCCGTGCCCAAGGAGTTCATTCCGGGCGTGCAGAAGGGGCTGGACGCCTCACTGCACAGCGGGGTGGTGGCCGGCTTCCCGGTGATCGACCTCAAGGTGGCGCTGGTGGACGGCGCCTTCCACGACGTCGACTCCTCGGTGCTCTCCTTCGAAATCGCCACCCGCGCGGCCTTCCGCGAGGGGATGCAAAAGGCCGGCCCAATGCTTCTGGAGCCGATCATGAGGGTTGAGGTGGTGACGCCCGAAGACTACATGGGCGACATCATCGGGGACCTGAACAGCCGCCGCGGACAGATCACCGCCATGGATCAGAGGGGCAACGCCCGCTCGATCCTGGCGATGGTTCCGCTGGCGTCGATGTTCGGTTATGTGAACTCCCTGCGCTCGATGAGCCAGGGGCGCGCGCAGTACACGATGCAGTTCGACCACCACGAGCCGGTGCCGCAGACGATTGCGGAGACCATCCGCGCCAGGATGGCCTGAAACCGCTGGAACGACAAAGAGACGGAGAGCACACACCATGGCGAAGGCAAAGTTCGAGCGGAACAAGCCGCACTGCAACATCGGCACGATCGGCCACGTCGACCACGGCAAGACGTCGCTGACGGCGGCGATCACGAAGGTGCTGG
>NZ_JAEPIV010000052.1:0-18126 GCF_016632405.1 Azospirillum aestuarii | reverse complement strand
CCGCGCCGGTCTGGTCGGGGCGGACGGGGCGACCCACGCCGGGGCCTTCGACGTCGCCTATCTCGGCTGCCTGCCCGACATCGTGCTGATGGCGGCGGCGGACGAGCTGGAGCTGATGCACATGGTGGCGACCAGCGCCGCCATCGACGACCGCGCCTCGGCGCTGCGCTACCCGCGCGGCGAGGGGGTGGGGCTGGAATTGCCGGAGCGCGGCGCGGTCCTGCCCATCGGCAAGGGGCGCATCCTTCAGGAAGGCAGCAAGGTGGCGATCCTCAGCTACGGCACGCGGCTGGCCGAGGCGCGCAAGGCGGCGGCGGAGCTGGGGGCGCGCGGCCTGTCGACGACGGTGGCCGACGCGCGCTTCGCCAAGCCGCTGGACGAGGATCTGGTGCGCCGTCTGGCGCTGGAGCACGAGGTGCTGATCACCATCGAGGAGGGCTCGGTCGGCGGCTTCGGCAGCTTCGTGCTGCAGCATCTGGCGATGACCGGGCTTCTGGACGGCCATCGTCTTGGGGGCGGGCTGAAGATCCGCCCGATGGTGCTGCCCGACCGCTTCCTCGACCATGACAGCCCGGCCAGGCAGTATGAGGAGGCCGGTCTCGCCGCCCGCCACATCGTCGCCACGGCGTTGCAGGCGCTGGGCAGCCACACCGGGCGGATCGCGACGATGGGATAGGTAGCTTACTGTGTTTCCGTTCTGCGCTTGCCCCGTGTGGCCTTCGTGGGCTTGGTGTTCAGGGGTTTGGCCTTCAGGGGTTTGGCGAGGTGCTTCAACTCCTCGTACCGGTTCAGAAAGAGCGCATAGGCCCGATCTGGGCCGACCGGGACGATCCTGTCCGGGTGGGGAGCCGGCAGATGCCCCCAGTCCAGCCAGGCCGGGGGCAGGAGGTCGCGCAGTTCCGTCGCCATGCAGACGAGGTCGGCCTGCTTGATGCCCGGCGCTTCGTCATCGAAGCCGAACCAGCGGCGCAGCGCGTCCTTGACCGGATGCAGCCGCTGCTTGACGTAGTCGCGGTCCAGCATGACCTTCACCGGCGACGGCCAGTCGCCGAGGAACTCCTCGCAGTCGTGCATCAGTGCCGAGTAGGCCAGGGCCGGCGGCACCAGATGCGAAACCATCACCGAATGCTCGGCGACCGAATACCAGGGCTTGGCGGCGCCGCCCCAGCGCGGCTGGGACGACAGGCATTGGGCGATGTCCTCGATCGGCATGCCGGTGGCGTCCGGCGTCAGAAGATCGAGGACGAAGCCGGACGGCATCAGGATGGCCGTGCGTCCGTCCGGTCGCTTGAGAAGGTCGAGTTGCATGGATCGCCGCTGTTCCAGAACCACGGGCCGGGCGCGGTGCCGCTTTCAGGAGCCGGACCCGACCGTCAATCGGTGTGGGTTTAGCAGATCGCCGACACCGCGGACAACGGACCCCGGCGCATCGCCCCCATCGACCGCAACAAGGCTTCGATTCGCCGTTCTTTCGGTTGAGTAAATTGCAAGACAGGGATCATTTAGCGGCTTTTCCGCCATGATCCGACGATGTAACGTGTTCCTGCATTTGCCCAATGCAACGACACGGATATGGGTGGCCGCGCCGATGCTGACTGACAATGCGAAGGATGGGCTGCCGAACCGCAGCATCAACGACCTGCGCGTCCTGCTTATCGAAGACGACGACTTTACCCGCCGGCTGATGAGCCGCCTGCTTCAGGACCTGAAGGTCCGCCATGTGTGGGAGGCGTCGGACGGCATGGCCGCGCTGGGCATCCTGCGTGACCATGCGGAGGAGGTGGACCTCGCCATCTGCGATCTGGAAATGCCGCGGATGAGCGGGTTGGACCTTCTGCACGCCCTCCGCACCGCCACGGGCAACCCGCTGGCCGACCTTCCGGTGATCGTGCTCACCGCCCATCGCGAGGCCGACACGGTCAAGCGGGCCATCGCCTACGGCATTTCCGGCTATCTGGTGAAGCCGGTGTCGAAGGCCGACCTCGTGAAACGGCTGACCTTCGTTCTTCAGAAAGGCCGTTAGACAAGGCGTTGGATCGGACTTCGGCAACCATAGGGCGTGTTTTCTGAAATCTGAGCCGTCCGGCGCAGTCAGGCGTTGCAGGAACGGATGTGAGGGCGCACCTTTCATCCGAACGCCCCCTCGACCGGAGACGCCGCGCCATGCCGGAGACCGTCCGGCCTTCCCTGGACCCGATACGGATCGCTTCCAACCCCATTGCGGACCGTCGCTCCGAGTTGGCGCGCGCCGTCGTGGCGATCCAGTTCGAGCGCCGGCCCGCGCGCTACGCCCGTTACGGCGAGGCCGGGCGGGAGCGTTGCGTCGAGGATGTCGGTTTCCACCTTCTCTATCTGGCGGAGGCCGTCGCCGCCGACAGCCCGGCGCTGTTCCGCGAGTATGTGGCCTGGGTCAAGGTCCTCTTCGCCGGGATCGGCATCCCCGACGAGGAGCTGGGCGAAAGCCTGGAGATCCTCCGCGACGTGGTGGCCGTCCGGGTCGATCCCGCCACGTCGACGCGCGTGCGCGCCTGCGTGGGGGAGGGGCTGGCCGCCTTGCCCGCCCTGCCGCGTGAGGTGCCGCCCTTCGTCCGGTCGGACGCGCCGCTGGGGGCGCTCGCCCGCGCCTATCTGGATGCGCTGTTGTCCGGCGACCGGCGGCGGGCGGCGCTGCTGGTGACGGAGGCGGTCACCGGCGGGGCGACGGTGCCCGACCTGTACCTGCATGTGTTCCAGCCGACCCTGCGCGAGATCGGACGGCTCTGGCAGACGCGGGCGATCACCGTGGCGCACGAGCATTTCGCCACCGCGGCCACCCAGACGATCATGGGCCAGCTTTACCCGGCGATCTTCGCGGCCGAGCGGCGCGGCCTGTCCATGGTCGCCACCTGCGTCAGCGGGGAGCAGCACGAGATTGGCATCCGCATGGTCGCCGACTTCTTCGAAATGGCTGGTTGGGACAGCCATTATCTCGGCGCCAACGCGCCCGTGGACAGCGTCGTTCGCTCGGTGCGGGAGCAGGGCGCCCGCGTCCTGGCGGTGTCGGCCACCATCACGGCCCATGTCGGGCGGGTCGCGGCCCTCATCTCTGCGGTGCGCGCCGAATCCGGAGAGCCGCCGCATGTGCTCGTCGGCGGCTACCCCTTCAACCTCGTCCCGGACTTGTGGAGGACGGTCGGTGCCGACGCCTTCGCCCCCGGCGCGGAGGAGGCCGTCGCCATCGCGGAGGGGCTGATCGGCCCGGCGGCCCCGGACCGTGCCGCCGGAGTGGCGTGATGCGTGTTCCGTGATGCGTGCGGCTTGAAGGAGAGGGTATGGACGGGCTGGTCCTGACCTGCGACCACGACGGGCGGCTGCGCGCCCTGCATCGGGTGGGCGCCGGGCTGCCGGGTGTGACGGGAAAGCCGGGCGCCCCCTTTCCGCTTCTGTTCGGTTCGGACGCAATGGCGGGCGCGCTGGACCTGTTCAGCGGGCTGCGGAAGTCCGGCCGGGCGATCGACCATCCCGTGCCCAGCCGACTCGACGCCGCGGGGATGCTGTACGCCAGTGGACTGAGCGACGCGGAGGGGCTGGTGCTGGCCGTGGCGCGGGTGCCCGGCGGGCTGCCCGCCGTGATGGAGGCGTTGGAGACGCTGAACCCTCGGCTGGCCCGGCGGCTCGCCCCTTTGCGGTCGGCGGCGCCGGAACCGGCGGTGCCCACCGCGGACGCGCTGTTCGACGAGATGACCCTTCTCAACAACGAACTCGCCAACGCCCAGCGGGCACTCGCCAAGGCCAACGCCGAGCTGGCCGCCAGCAACGAGCAGAAGAACCGGCTGATGGGCATGCTGGCCCACGATCTGCGCACGCCGCTCCAGGTCGTCGTCGGCTTCGCGGAGATGCTGGAGCAGCGGCTGGACGGGCGGCTGGAGGCGACGGAGCGCGCCTGCCTGGAGCGCATCCGCGAATCGAGCCTGTCCATGCGCCACATGGTGGAGGACGCGCTGTCCCTGGCGGCGCTTCAGGCGGGGCGGCTCCGCTTGGCGCGGCGGCCGTCCGATCTGGCGGCGCTGGTCCGGCGGAACGTCTCGATGAACCGCGTGTTGGCCGAAGGCAAGACCATCACCATCGAGCTGTCCGTGCCCGAACACCCGTTGCCCATGGCCGACATCGACCCGGCCAAGCTGGATCAGCTTCTCAACAACCTCCTGTCGAACGCCATCAAATACTCCGACCGCGGCGGGCGTGTCGGCGTCGCCCTGGGCGAGGCCCCGAGCGAAGGCGTCGGCTGGGCGCGCCTCCGCGTGTCCGACGATGGGCGGGGCATTCCAGCGGCGGAACTGGCGCAGCTCTTCCAGCCCTTCGCCCGCACGGGCCGGCTGGGCACGGAAGGGGAGGGAACGGTCGGGCTCGGCCTGTACATCTGCCGATCCATCGTGGAGGGGCATGGCGGGCGCATCACCGCCGATTCGGCGCCGGGACGCGGCTCGACCTTCACCGTGGACCTGCCTCTGGTGGCATCATCCCCTTGAGAAACGGGGCATTCCACAGATGGGCTGGCGCGCCGACCGGCGATGCTGTAAAAGGAGCCCTTACGATGTTGCGACGCGAAAGGTCCATGGGTTTACCCTTCCGCCGTTTCGGGCGGCCTCCGTGGGGAGCGCCGTGAGCGACGGCCGACCTCCCGACACGTCCCCGGACCGTCAGGCTCCGGAGGACGTCGACCGCGGCGATGCCGCGCCCACCGGCTTCCCGCCGGTGAACCCCGCTTCGGCGGTGCTGGACGATTTCCTGAACCACGACCATGGCGCGCGGATCGCGCTGGGCGACCTCGTGGGAATCCTGGGCGACCGAGCCTTTGGCGCCCTGCTTCTGATCCTCTCCATTCCGAACATCCTGCCGGTGCCGGGGCTGTCCACGGCGACGGGCCTGCCGATGCTGCTGATCGGCGCCCAGATCGCCGCCGGGCGCGACCGCCCCTGGCTGCCGCGCCGGCTGGCCGCCCTCACCCTCGACCGGGACGCCTTTTTGCGGGTGATCGCGAAGGCGAAGCCGCACGTCGACCGGCTGGAGCGGCATCTGCGCCCGCGCCTGCCGGCGATGACCGCCTCGACGGCGGAACGGCTGCTCGGCGTGGCCGTGATGATCCTGGCCGGAATCCTGGCTCTTCCCATCGTCTTCGGCAACCAGCCTCCGGCGCTGGCCATCGCGCTGATCGCGCTGGGGCTGATCGAGAAGGATGGGGCCTTCGTCGTCGCGGGCCTCGTCGCCGGACTGATCGCCATCGTCATCATCGCCGCCGTCCTGTTCGGTTTCGGACAGGCTGGCATGCTGATCTTCGACAAACTGTCTTCATAAAAGGGAGCGCCCGCGGGCTCGACGCCATGATTTGGGAAGTACTGGTCATCATTTTGCTGATCCTGCTGAACGCCTTTTTCGCGATGTCGGAAATGGCGCTGGTGTCGTCGCGACGCGCGCGGCTTCAGCAGATGGCCGAGGAAACACGCAGCAAGGGCGCCCGCGCCGCGCTGAAACTGTCGGAGGACCCCGGCAACTTCCTCTCAACGGTGCAGGTCGGTATCACGCTGATCGGCATCATCGCCGGCGCCTATGGCGGCGCGACCCTGGCCGACCGGCTGGGCACGGTCCTGGACGCCAACGTCTCCTGGATCGCCCCCTACGGGCAGCAGGTCGGCTTCGCGCTGGTGGTCGCCGCGATCACCTACCTGTCGCTGATCGTCGGCGAGCTGGTGCCCAAGCGCATGGCGCTGGTGAACGCGGAGCGCATCGCCGCCGGCGTGGCCGGCCCGATGAGCGTCCTGTCGCGCATCGCCATGCCGCTGGTCTGGCTGCTCGGCGTCTCGACCGAGGGCCTGATGAAGCTGCTGCGCCTGCCGACCGCGCGCGAGCAGACCGTCACCGAGGAGGAGGTCAAGAGCCTCATCAAGGAGGGCACCCAGACCGGCGTCTTCGAGCCCGCCGAGCGGCAGATGATCGAGGGCGTGTTCCGCCTGTCCGATCGCACCGCGCGGTCGATCATGACGCCGCGCCCCGACCTCGTGTGGATCGATCTCAACGACCCGCCCGACGCCATCGCCAAGGAGATCCAGGCCAGCGGCTATTCCCGCTTCCTGGTCTGCAGCGGCGACGTGGACGAGGTCCAGGGCATCGTGTCGAGCAAGGCGCTGCTCAACCAGGCGCTCCAGGGCCGCAGCTTCGATCTGCGCGAGGCCATGGTGGAGCCGCTGATCGTCCATGACGGCACCCCCGTCCTGCGGCTGCTGGAGCTGTTCAAGCAGGCCAGCATCCACATGGCCGTTGTGGTGGACGAGTATGGCAGCGTCGAGGGCATCGCCACCGTGACCGACATCATGGAGGCCATCGCCGGCGAGATGCCCGAACAGGGGCAGGAAGGCGACGGTTTCGCGGTCCAGCGCGAGGACGGTTCCTGGCTCGTGGACGGCATGACCCCTGTGGAGGAGGTGGAGTCGCTGGTCGGCGTGAAAGGGCTGAAGGGCGAGGGCGACTACCACACCATCGCCGGCTTCATGCTGGACCGGCTGGGCCATGTGCCCACCGCCGCGGAGCATTTCCACTGGAACGGCCTGCGGTTCGAGGTCGTCGACATGGACGGCCGGCGCATCGACAAGGTGATGATCCAGGAGAACGGCGAGGTCTCGGAGGGCTGACGAAGCGCTCCGAAGAGCGGTATCACAGCTCGGTGACGCCGCTCTTCGGGATGCGGACCTCGCGGTGGACCGACATGCTGAGCAGCAACCCCACGCCGACCATCAGCGTCATCATCGCCGACCCGCCGTAGGACACCAGCGGCAGCGGAATGCCCACCACCGGGATCAGGCCGGTGACCATCGATACGTTGACCATCACGTAGAGGAAGAACTGCGCGGTCATGCCGACCGCCACCAGCCGGGCGAACTGGCTGCGGCAGCTCAGCGCGATGACCACGCCGTAGATGAACAGCATCAGGTACAGCGCCAGCAGGATCAGCGCGCCGACCATCCCGAACTCCTCCGCCAGCACCACGAAGATGAAGTCGGTGTGCTTCTCCGGCAGGAACATCAGCTGGCTCTGCGAACCGGACATGAAGCCCTTGCCGAACAGCCCGCCCGACCCCAGGGCGATCTTCGACTGGAGGATGTTGTAGCCGGCGCCGAGCGGGTCGGTTTCCGGGTCGAGGAAGGTGTAGACGCGCTGCTTCTGGTAATCATGCAGGAATTCCCAGGCGATGGGGATGGCCGACAGGCCGCCGCCGATGACCAGCAGGAACTTCCAGATCCTCACCCCCGCCGCGAAGAAGACGGCACCGCTGCCCATGATCAGCAGCAGCGAGGTGCCCAGGTTCGGCTGCATCAGCACCAGGGCCACCGGGATGAAGACCAGCAGCAAGGGTGGGATCAGCAGCAGCGGGCGGCCGATCTGGTCCAGCGAGATGCCGTGGAAGTAACGGGCCAGCGCCAGGGTCAGCGCCGGCTTCATCAGCTCGGACGGTTGGAGCTGGAAGAATCCCAGGTCGATCCAGCGCTGGGCGCCCATGCCGATGCGCCCCATCAGCTCCACCGCCACCAGCAGGCAGAGCACGATCAGGAAGATGGCGTAGGCCGACTTCATCAGATGCCGCACGTCGACCAGAGCGATCATCAGCATCAGGACCAGACCGGGGATGGCGCGCACGAGCTGCGGCTGCGCCCAGGGCTTCCAGTTGCCGCCGGCGGCCGAATAGAGCAGGGCCACCCCGACCGACGTGATGATGCAGACCAGGAGCACCAGCCCCCAGTTGATCATGCGGAACTTGCTGCCGAGCGTCAGTTCCGGGCGCTGCGGGGCAAGCCCGCCCGACCCGTGGTTCGAAAGGACCGCGACCATGAGGAAACGTTCGTTGTGTCCGGGGGCGTCCGTGCCGGAAGGGCAAGCGGCGGCGCCTTGCGCGGCGGATACTGCACCAGCGCCGCCCTTCGGTAAAGCCGCCCGGTCCCGCCGCCTTAAAACTGCTTCAGAAGCCGGTCAGAACTGCTTCAGCAGGCGGTCGATGTACTCGCGCTCCATCTGCGGCCGGCCATATTGGCCGGAGCGGCGGCGCAGCTCGTCCAGGATTTCGCGGGCGCGCTGGAGTTCGGCTTCCTCGGGGATCTTCACGTCCTCGTTGTTGTAGTTGCCGAAGCCGGAGGGGCGGCGGCCCAGCGGGTCGCGGTTGCGGCCCTGGCCCTGGCGCTGCTGCGCCTGTCCGGGCTGCTGCCCGCTCATCGCCGGACCCTGCTGGCCCATCATCTGCTGCATCATCTGCTCGGCCATGGCCTGCATGCCCTGCTGCAACTCGTCCATCGCCTGGGTCTGCGGCGGAACGGCGGAGCCGGGCTGCCCCTGCTGGAGCGCCTGGCCCGCGTCGCGCATCGCCCGTTCGGCACGGCCGAGCGGGCGCGGGATCTCGCCGCCCTGCTGTTCGCCCATGCGGCGCATCAGCTCGCCGAGTTGGCGGCGCAACGCCTCCTGCTGCTCGGCCTGCTGCTGCATCAGCGGGCTGCCGGACTGTCCCTGCTGTCCCTGCTGCGGACGGCCCTGGCGGTTGCGCGGCCCCTGCTGCTGGCCCTGCTGCCCGTCCTGCTGGCCCATCTGCTCCTGCGACTGGCGGAAGGTCTGGTCGAGCAGCTGCTGCTGCCGCTGCGTCAGCTCCTGAAGCTCGCGCATCATCTGCGCCGCCTCGTTCTGGCCCTGCTGCTGCATCTGGGCCATGGCGCCGTTGCGCATGTTCTCCATCATCTGCTGCAACTGCGACAGCATCTGCCGCGCGGCGTCGCGGGCGCCGGTCTCGGCCATCTGCCGCATCTGCTCCATCATGCGCTGGAGGTCCTGGCGGTCCATCATCTGGTCGGCCATTTCCGGCGGCACCATGGGAATTTGCTCGCCGCGCTCCAGCGCCTCGCGCATCTGCTGCTCCATGGCGTCGAGGAACTTGTCGAGCGCCGCCTGAAGCTCGTCCATCAGCTTCTTCAGCTCCTGGTCGTCGGCGCCGCGCTCCAGCGCCTCGGCGAGACGGCTCTCGGCGTCGCGCAGGTCGCGCTCGGCCAGCGAGAGGCCGCCGTCCTCGATGCGCAGCGCGGTTTCCCACAGCAATTGCTGAACGGCGGGGACCGATGCCCCCTCTTCATCGAGCAGCAGGCGGTTCACCGCGGTGCGCATGGCGAGGAAAGCCACCAGATCGCCGCCGAACTGGCTGGGGCGCGCGGAGATCTCGGCCAGGGCACGGGCCACCTCGATGCGGAGCTGCTGGGGTCGCAGGGTCAGCTTCTTGCGCTCCTCCACGATGGCGCGGGCGACCGGGTGGTTGAAGACGCGTTCCGGCAGGACCATCGCCACGTCCTCCGTGCTGCCGGTCTGGCCGGCGCCGTCGAGCGCGGTCAGGCGGATGGTGACGTTCAGCCCGGCCCAGGGATGGGCGGTCAGGTCGTGGAAGGCGGCGTTGCGCGCCTCGCGCGGGCGGACGCCGGGCAGGGCCAGCGGCAGCTCCAATGGGCTGCGGTCGAGCGCCGGGGCCTCGCCCTCCGGCAGGTCCAGCCGGACGACGGCCTTGGCCTCGGCCAGCCCGTAGTCGTCCTGCGCGGTGTAGTCCAGCCGCAGCGCGCCGCGCTCCCCCTTGGCCGGAGGGCTGGCGTAGGCGATGGTCGGCGGGTTGTCCGGGATGATCCGCACGTTCCAACCACCCAGCACGCTGGACCCCTGGGTCACGGCGATGCGGGCGCCGTCCTCGATGGGCTGCTGGATCTGGAAAGTCGAGGAGTCCACGGCCTCGAAAGCGGTGGTCTTGCTGCCGGCCTCCAGCGACGGTGTGCCGCTGCCGCCGGTGACGCGGGCCAGCACGAGGCTGCCCTTGGGGACCGGCACGGGATCGGCGATGCTCGGCGTATGGGCGGGATTGGCCGACTTCAGGAAGACGGGCGGCAGGCCGGTGTATTCCGGCGGCGTCACCCAGAGGTCGAGCGTCGCGACGGACGCCGTCGCGGTTCCGCCGAAATGCGGGGTGATGGCGGCGACAAGGCGCGGCTTCCAGTCGCCCCAGGTCGCTCCGCCCGCGGCGATCAGCACGAGCGCCACCAACGCGCGCAGGGCGTAGCGGTCCTGGGCGGCGAGGCCGTCGGACGGCGGCATGGCGACGCGCAGCCGCCGCATGGCGGCGCGCACCCGCTCCTGATGCAGGCGCCACAACTCCGCGGCGACGGGGTCATTGCCGGCAGGCGTGTCGCGCAGCGCGTGGAGGGGGCGGTGGGGCAGGCCGCTGTCGCGCTCCAGCCGGCGGCGGGCGGCGTCCTCGTCCGGCAGGCGGAAGGCGCGCAACCCGCGCCAGCCCGTCCAGCCGATGGCGGCGACGAACAGCAGCAGGGCCAGGGCGTGCAGCCAGCCCGGCAAAAGCAGGAAAACGTTCAGCAGGGCCAAGGCGAGGAAGGCCCCGGCGATGGTGATGGGCGCCCAGAGCGCCGGCCACAGCCGTTCCCAGAGCAGGGCGGCGCGGGCCTGCCCCATGCGGAGGCGGGGCTCCCGCGGGGCGGGTGCGGGGGGCGCCTCCTTGCGCAGGGGGAAGCGAAACCCGTCCTTGCTGTCGCTCATGCCGCTCTCCCGTCAGGTCAGGCACCGGGCGGGAGGAGAAACCGCCACCGGAACATCGTCAGGATATAGGCTCGGCTGCGCCGTCTGTCGCGGTCCGGCATGCCGGTTCGTTACCGAAACATCGGGCCATGTCCAAAATATGGCGGGCCAATGGATGGCACAGGGTGCGATGCCCTTTCCATTTCACGGCCGCCCATTTCACGGCCGCGGACGGTGGGTCGTTCTCCAGAAGGCGAGGCGCATCGCGCCCGTCCAACGGAATCCGATCAGGAGCGGCCCCATGCCAAGTCCTAAGACTTTCTCGACCGCGAACGCCACCGGGGAGCGATACACGCTCGACCCCGCCAAGGCTGGCCACGTCCTTGTCTATCGGTTCGCCGACAAGGCCAAAGCGACCGACTGGAGGTCGCGCCGCCGGAACACCGTTGGCGGCGGCTTCGCCAAACCCAGCGATTCGGTGTTGAACGACTGGGCGCTCAAGCAAAGCTCGTACGGCAGCCAGTCGGAGAACTCGAACGACAACCCCTTCCTGTCCGTCGCCACGAATTACGAGGTCCTCTATGACCGGGCCGAGGGCTGGGTGAAGAAGATCCTCGAGACGGCGCCCGATCTGGGGGTTTTCTCGGTGCCTTACGACAAGCTCTATCGGCCGTCGCCGACCAAGCCGCTGTCGAAGGAAGAAACCGAGTGGCTGTACTATGACGGGGACGCCGAACTCGTGTCCTATCTGAAGACGTGGGCGGCCAATCCCTACAAGAAATAGACGGCGCCCGGTCCGGAGGTTCTGATGGCCGGGCTTCCGCGGCCCGGCCCTCAGGCCGTCGGGGCCGCCGCGCCGGGATTCCCCCGCCCGTCCAGCCATTCGCCGAACCATTTGTCCATGACCAGGATATGGCCGCACAGCCACATCTCGACGTAGCTCTGGAGGAACTGCACCTCCTCCGGATCGCGCGTCCCGGAGTCGGACTGCCGACGGACGAAGTCGGCGAAGGTGTCGTGCATCGACTTGTGCTTGGTGTAGTCGGGGTACCCGACCGCACGCATCAGCCCTTCCTCGCGGCGGAAATGATAGGCCGAATAATCGGCCAGCTCGCGCAGGAAGCGGTTCGCGGACTCCCGCGTTTCCCCGGCGGCGATGGCCGCGCTGAACTGGTTGAACAGCTGGAACAGGCGCTGATGGTCTCCGTCCACAGCGCTCTGTCCGATGGCATAGGCCGCGTCCCACTCCATAATGTTCCCCGCCCGTTTCTCGAACGGGGAATCATACGCCTTATGGGTGGTTCTGTGCAGCGGTTATTGCAGGCCCGCAACCGTTGTGGGTCAGTCCTTCAGCCAGTCCGGCACGCGGTCCAGCGCCAGCAACTCCTCCACCGACACGCGCGGCCGGATGACGGAGAACTGGTCGCCGTTCACCAGCACCTCCGGGATCAGCGGGCGGGTGTTGTAGGTGGAGGACATGACCGCGCCATATGCCCCCGCCGACAGGATCGCCACCAGCTCGTCCGGCGCCATGGCCGGCAGCGCGCGCTGGAGTGCGAAGGTGTCGCCGCTCTCGCAGACCGGTCCGACGACGTCGTAGGGCTCGGTGGCGGCGCCCCTGGCGGGCTCGGTCACCGGGACGATGCCGTGATAGGCCTCGTACAGGGTGGGGCGGATCAGGTCGTTCATCGCCGCGTCGATGATGACGAAGCGGCGGTGCAGCCCCTGCTTCAGGTAGATCACCCGCGACACCAGGATGCCGGCGTTGCCGACCAATGAGCGGCCCGGCTCCAGGGAGATGCGGCAGCCGAGGTTGCCGGTGATCGACTTCACCATGGCGGCGTAGTCGGCGATGTCCGGCGGCGCCTCGTGCTTGTAGACGATGCCCAGCCCGCCGCCGAGGTCGAGGCGGGTGATGTCGTGCCCGTCCTCGCGCAACACGTGGAGCAGCGCCGCCACCCGTTCGTAGGCGGCGCGGAAGGGGGCGAGGTCGGTCAGCTGCGACCCGATGTGGACGGCGATGGCCACCGGCTTGATGCCCGGCAGCTTGGCGGCCTGGGCGTAGACCTCCCGCGCGTGGTCGTAATCGACGCCGAACTTGTTCTCCTTCTTGCCCGTCGCGATCTTGGCGTGGGTCTTGGCGTCCACGTCCGGATTCACGCGGAAGGCGATGGGGGCGGTGACGCCCAGGCTGACCGCCACCTCCGACAGGGCCTCCACCTCCGGGATGGATTCCACGTTGATCTGGTGGATTCCGGCCTCCAGCGCGGCCCGCATCTCCTCGCGCGTCTTGCCGACCCCAGAGAAGATGATCTTGCCGGACGGGATGCCACCGGCCAGCGCGCGCCGCATCTCGCCCCCCGACACCACGTCGGCGCCGGCCCCCAAGCGGGCGAAGGCGCGGATGACGGCGAGGTTGGAGTTGGCCTTCACCGCGTAGCAGACGTCGGCGTCCTGCCCCGCGAAGGCCCCGGCATAGGCGCTGTAATGCGCCTCCAGCGCCGCCGTGGAGTAGCAGTAGAAGGGCGTGCCGACCTCCGCCGCGATGGTGGACAGCGGCACGGACTCGGCGTGCATCACGCCGTTGCGGTAGGCGAAGGCGCTCATGGGAAGCGGGCTCCGGAGGACGGCTGACCGGGCTTGGGGTCGGTCTTCGGGTTCGGGTAGGTGCCGGGGAACTTGTCGGCGGCCTTGCCCTGCGGGGGATCGACGAAGCTCGGCTTCTTGCCGCAGCCGGCCAGCGTCAGCGCGACGGCGGCGGTCGCCAGGATCAGCAGCGGGCGCCTCACAGGAAGCGCTCCCGCGCCGCCGCGACGGCCTCGCGCACGCGGACGGGGGAGGCGCCGCCGAAGCTGCGCCGGCTGTCCAGCGACGCCTCGATGCTCAGCGCCGGGAAGACGGACTCGGTGATGCGCGGCTCGATGGCCTGCAATTCCTCCAGCGTCAGGGCGGTCAGCCCGACGCGCTTGTCCTCCGCCGCCTTCACGGCGCGCCCGGTGATGTGGTGCGCCTCGCGGAAGGGAATGTCCAGCTCCCGCACCAGCCAGTCGGCGAGGTCGGTGGCGTTGAGGAAGCCGCGGTCGGTCGCCTCGCGCAGCGCCGGCACGTTCGGCTGCATGTCGCGCACCATGCCCTCCATGGCGGCGATGCACAGCGCCAGCGTGTCGTCGGCCTCGAAGACCGGCTCCTTGTCCTCCTGCATGTCCTTGGAATAGGCCAGCGGCAGGCCCTTCATGGCGACCAGCAGGCTGTTCAGGCTGCCGATGACCCGCCCGGCCTTGGCGCGCACCAGCTCCGCCGCGTCCGGGTTCTTCTTCTGCGGCATGATGGAGGAGCCGGTGGTGAAGGCGTCCGTCAGCCTGATGAAGCGGAACTGGGCCGAGCACCACAGCACGATCTCCTCCGCGAAGCGGGAGAGGTGCATGCCGCAGATGCTGGCGGCGGCCAGATACTCCAGCGCGAAGTCGCGGTCGGACACCGCGTCCAGCGAGTTGGCGGTGGGCCGGTCGAAGCCCAGCGCCTCCGCCGTCATGAAGCGGTCGATGGGGTAGGGCGTGCCGGCCAGCGCGGCGGAGCCGAGCGGGCATTCGTTCAGCCGCGCGCGGGCGTCGCGCAGGCGGCCGCGGTCGCGCCCGAACATCTCCACATAGGCCAGCAGATGGTGGCCGAAGCTGACCGGCTGGGCGGCCTGGAGATGAGTGAAGCCCGGCATCACCGTGTCGGTGTGCTTCTCCGCCAGATCGATCAGCGCGGCCTGGAGCGCCTTCAGCCCCTGGTCGGCGCGGTCGAGCGCGTCGCGCACCCACAGCTTGAAGTCGGTCGCCACCTGATCGTTGCGCGACCGCCCGGTGTGCAGGCGTTTGGCCGGTTCGCCGATCAGCTCGGCGAGCCGGGCCTCCACGTTCATGTGGATGTCCTCCAACTCCACCTTGAAGGTGAAGGCTCCGGAGTCGATCTCTTCCTTGACCCGGTCCAGCCCTTCGCGGATGGCATCGGCGTCGGCCTGGGTTATGATGCCCTGGCGCGCCAGCATGGCGGCGTGGGCCTTCGACCCGGCGATGTCCTGGTCGGCCAGCCGTTTGTCGAAGCCGATGGAGGCGTTGATCCTCTCCATGATGGCGGCGGGACCGCGGGCGAAGCGGCCGCCCCACATCTGGCTGGCGGCCGGGGCGGAGGTGCGGTCTTGAGGGTTCGGCTTGGGCTGTTCGGCGCTCATGGCGGACACAATACGGGTGGGAGGACGGGAAGCGTGAGTATGCGGACTTTGGCGGCCACCGCAATCTTTTGTGTGACGCTGGGCGGTGCCGGGCTGTGGATGGCGCTGGCCGGACCGGCGGCCCCGCCGCCCCCCGCCGTGCTGACGCTGGACCAGCCCGCCCCCGGCGCGACGGCGGTGGGGCTGGACAAGTTCCGCTACATGGAGCCGCTGACGCCGGTGCCGGAACTGCCCTTCCTGGACGGGGAAGGGCGCCGGGTCGACCTGTCGGAGTTCAAGGACCGTCTGGTCCTGCTGAACCTGTGGGCGACATGGTGCGCGCCCTGCGTGAAGGAGATGCCGGCGCTCGACCGCCTCCAGGCGCAGTTGGGCGGGCCGGGCTTCCAGGTGGTGGCGCTGTCGGTGGACCGCGGCGGCAAGGATCAGGTGCAGCCCTTCTACCAGCGGACCGGCGTGAAGAACCTCGCCCTCTACCTCGACCCGTCGAGCGCCTCCATGCAGACGCTGAAGCTGCGCGGCCTGCCGACGACCCTGCTGGTGGACCAGGAGGGCCGCGAGCTTGGCCGCATCGAAGGGGCGGTGGAATGGGATTCGCCGGAAGTCATCGCCTTCCTGCGCAAGCACATGGGGCAAGGCGGCGGTCCGAACCGCGACAGCCGTGGCGGCGTTGTGCGGACGGGCGGGTGAGACCCGGCCTTGTGAAACTGTGCGCCTCACGTCGGTCTCCTCCTCAGCCCACCGGAGCCGCATGAAGATCCTGATCGCGATCCTGGCCTTGGGGGCGACGCTCTACGCCCTCGTCCTGCTGCTGGCTTATGTTGCCCAGGACCGCCTGATCTTTCCGGCCATTCCGCTCGCACAGACCCCGGATGAGGTCGGCGTGGGCGACATGGCGGTGGTGTCCGTGCGCACCGGTGACGGGCTGGACCTGCTGGGCTGGTACAAGGCGCCGGCTGCGTCGGGGCGGCCGACGCTCCTGCTGTTCCACGGCAATGGCGAGACGGTGGCCTGGAACGGCCACATCGCCCGTGCGCTGATCGACGGCGGGTACGGTGTGTTCATGGCGGAGTACCGCGGCTACGGCGGGAATCCGGGAAAGCCGAGCGAGGCGGGCCTGTATGAGGACGGGCGGGCGGCCTTGGATTTCCTGGAGGCATCGGGCGCACGGGTGGTCCTGCACGGCTATTCGTTGGGCAGCGGTGTCGCCGTGCAGCTTGCGGCTGAACGGCGCGTCGAGGCGGTGATCCTTGCCGCCCCCTACACCAGCATCGCGGACATCGGTGGTGGACTGCTGCCATTTTTGCCGGTGCGCTCGATGCTCCGCCACTCGTTCGACAGCTTTTCAAAAATTGGTCAGGTGAAAGTCCCACTGCTGATTTACCATGGCACCCTCGACCGTGTGATACCGACAGACCACTCCAGGCATCTGTTCGAGGCTGCCAACGCTCCCAAGAGGTTCGTTGCGCTTGAGGGAGCTGGTCATGTCGGCCTGTGGGCTTCCGGTGGTGAAAAGGCGGTATTGTCGTTTTTGGAAACACTGCCGGCGATGGTCAGCGCAGGTGCCTATTTGGGAAGGTGACCTCATTGCGACGACCCCGACGTTCCCGGTGGGGCATCCCCCGGCGGCGCCTGGGTCTGCGGCGGGGCCGGGCGGCGGGCCAAGTCGGCCATGATGTCCCGCGCCTCCTCGAAATGGCTGTGCAGCATGGGCAGGGCGTCGCGGGCGAAGTCGCCGGTCTCGCCGCCGCGTTCGGCCTGCGCCTCGTACAGCTTGATGGCGCGGGCGTGGGTTTCCTCCTCTGCGGCCATGTAGCGGCGGTCGAAGGCGCCCTCGGGCGTGTCGCGCAGGCTGGACATGTGGGCGCGGGCGGACAGGCCCGGCTCGCGCGGGATGGGGATGCCGTGGCGCAGTGCCATGCCGGCCAGCCGGTCGGTCTTCAGCCCGTGATCGTCGGCCATGCGGCGGGCGAAGCGGCGGACCGGCTCCGTCTCCGCCCGGTCCTGTGCCAGCTTGCCCAGCGTCTGTTCGGCTATGCCGTCGGCCAGGGCCTCGGCGATGAAGTTGCGCTCCTGCCGGGACAGGGTGGAGGGCGAGGCCGGGATGGAGCCCGGCGCCTGCGCCAGGACCGGGCCGGACAGGAAGGCCGCAAGCATCGCCGTCAGGAAGCCGCGCCGCATCGCCCCCGTCCTTTCCGCTGTTCGCCCTCTGCCCCTGCGGGACGAACAGAGCGCAAGCGCAGCGGTTCCGTACAAGCACGAAACCCGCCCCGGTTTCCCGGAGCGGGCTTCGCTGCATCGTCCGTCCTTACCCGCCGCGTCAGCGGGTCGGGACCGGCGGGTTCTTGGAGTAGTCGTAGAAGCCGCGGCCGACCTTGCGGCCGACCCAGCCGGCTTCGACATACTTCACCAGCAGCGGGCAGGGGCGGTACTTGCTGTCGGCCAGACCCTCGTAGAGGACCTGCATGACCGCCAGACAGGTGTCCAGGCCGATGAAATCCGCCAGCTCCAGCGGGCCCATCGGGTGGTTGGCGCCCAGCTTCAGCGCCGTGTCGATGGCGTGGACGCCGCCCACGCCCTCATAGAGGGTGTAGACCGCCTCGTTGATCATCGGCAGCAGGATGCGGTTGACGATGAAGGCCGGAAAGTCCTCGGCCACCGCCGCGGTCTTGCCGATGTTCGCCGTCAGCTCGCTGATCGCGTTGAAGGTCGCCTCGTCCGTCGCGATGCCGCGGATCAGCTCGACGAGCTGCATCACCGGCACCGGGTTCATGAAATGCATGCCCATGAACTTGGACGGGCGGTCCGTCGAGGCGGCGAGGCGGGTGATCGAGATCGACGAGGTGTTCGTCGCGATCAGCGCCTCGGGCTTCAGGTTCGGGACCAGCTTCTTGAAGATCTCGCGCTTGAGCGCTTCGTTCTCCGTCGCGGCCTCGACCACGAGATCGGCGTCATGGAACACGGACAGGTCGGAACCGGTGGAGATGCGGGCGATGGCCGCCGTCTTGTCGGCCTCCGTCAGCTTCCCCTTCTGAACCTGACGGTCCATGTTCTTGGAGATGGCGGCCACCGACTTCTGCAGAATCTCCGGGCTGATGTCGGAGATGACGACCTCGTACCCCGCCTGCGCGCAGACGTGGGCGATGCCGCTGCCCATCTGGCCGGCACCGATGATGCCAATCTTCTTGATCGTGGACATATGAGCTTTCCCGCTTGTCTTTGGCCCGCTGGTCTTCCGAAGAGGACTGGCCGATTACGCCTTGCCCAGCTCGGCCGTCAGCTCCGGCACCGCCTTGAACAGGTCGGCGACGAGGCCGTAGTCTGCGACCTGGAAGATCGGC
>NZ_JAEPIV010000051.1:368-19371 GCF_016632405.1 Azospirillum aestuarii | reverse complement strand
TCTTGGGGTCCATCGGCCAGCCGATGGTGTGGACGATCAGGCCGGGCTGCGACTTCTCCGGCGCGACCTCCCACAGCTCCTTGATGCCGATGCCGTAGGTCTGGGGATCGGCGTCGCGGCGCAGGTCGAAGCGCTCGAACAGCGTCTTGGTCAGCGAGCCGCGGCAGCCCTCGGCGAAGATGGTCTGCTTGGCGTGCAACTCCATGCCCGGCGTGTAGTTGCCGGTCTTCTCGCCGTCCTTGCCGATGCCCATGTCGCCGGTGGCGACACCCTTGACCGCGCCCGTATCGTCGTAGAGCACCTCCGCCGCAGCGAAGCCGGGGTAGATCTCGACACCCAGCTCCTCGGCCTGCCCGGCCATCCAGCGGGCGAGGTTGCCCAGGCTGATGATCCAGTTGCCATGATTGTGCATCTGCGGCGGGGCGAAGGGCGACTTGTAGGCCTTGGTCTCGGTGAGGAAGAGGAAATGGTCCTCGCGCGCCGGGGTGGTCAGGGGGGCGCCCTTCTCCTTCCAGTCGGGGATCAGTTCGTCCAGCGCGTGGGGCTCGAACACCGCGCCGGAGAGCAGATGGGCGCCGACCTCCGAGCCCTTTTCGACGACGCAGACCGACAGTTCCTGCCCGGCATCAACGGCGAGCTGTTTCAGGCGGATGGCCGCGCTCAGGCCCGACGGGCCGGCTCCGACGACAAGGACGTCGTACTCCATCACCTCGCGCGGATCGCGATCCATGGTCCCCATGCCTCCCGCTTGATTGAAGCGCCGGGGCCATTTCCGCAGGGTCCGGCGGCTTTCGGAACGGCGTATGCCTTTCGCACCCGCCAAAAAGGATATCTAAGCCCATGTAAGACCACAGGAGCCGTGGTAAGGTCAAACGATGATTGACCAATGCGACATCCTCGCGGCCCTGCGCTGGCACGTCGACATCGGGTGCGACGAAGCCATCGGGGACGAGCCGTTGGACTGGGCGACGCTCGCCGCCCGGCCGGCGGTGGCGCGTGCGCCGGCGGGCGCATCGGCGCTGCCGCCCGCCGCGGCGCCGGTGGCGCGGTCGGCCTTCGGGGCATCTTCCGGCGCGTCGATGTTCGGTGCGCCCGTCACGGCGGACTTGCCGCTGGGCGCCAGCGAGGCCGGGGCGAGCGCCCGCGCCCGCGCCGCCGAGGCGCGCAGCCTGGAGGAGCTGGAGTCGGCGCTGCGCGCCTTCGACGGCTGTCCGCTGAAGGCAACGGCGATGAACACGGTCTTCGCCGACGGCAACCCCGCTGCGGACATCATGCTCATCGGCGAGGCGCCGGGCGAGGACGAGGACCGGCAGGGCAAGCCCTTCGTCGGGGTCAGCGGCAAGCTGCTCGACCGCATGCTGGCCCAGGTGGGACTCGATCGCAGCACGGTCTACATCAGCAACATCCTGCCCTGGCGTCCGCCCGGCAACCGGTCCCCGACCCAGGCGGAGATCGCCGCCTGCCTGCCCTTCCTGGAACGGCACGTCGAGCTGATCGGGCCGAAGGTGCTGGTGCCGCTGGGCGGAACCTCCGCCAAGACGCTGCTCAACCGGGCGGAGGGCATCACCCGCCTGCGCGGCCGCTGGTTCGACTACGCCTCCCCCGGCCTGTCCGGCCCGGTGCCGGTCATCCCGATGCTTCACCCGGCCTATCTGCTGCGCAATCCCATCGCCAAGCGCGAGGCGTGGCGCGACCTGCTGACCCTGCGCCAGCGCTTTCCGGGTTGACCAACCGCAATCGTCGTTTTGCCCCCACCCTAACCCTCCCCCGCTGGCGCAGGGGAGGGGACTGCCAACGCTTCGCAAAATCCCCCTCCCCTGCGCAGCTCTCGCGCAAACCAGAGGTTTGCTCTGACGCGGCAGGCGGACCTTCGGTTCGCCGAGAGCGGGGGAGGGTCGGGGTGGGGGCAAACCCGCCATCGCAATGGTTAACGCCGCCGATTTCCTAAAATGCTTCTCTTATTGCGCCTTTTCTTGCGCGGTCGTTCGAACATTCGACATCCATAGACATTCCAAACATTACCCAAGTACTTCGAAAGATCGGATTGGTTTACCAAGTCTCCGCTATGCCGTTGCGCCAATCGGTACAGAAAGTCCCATGACCTTGCGCCAAATGGGTCTTCCCACCGGGCTAGGGCCATTTTTCCACCCCCACTAAGTTGCTGAAAATCCTTACGAACAGGCGGGCTCGACCGCTGTTGGGGAATCAACTTCTTGCGATTTCCGTCCACTGCGGTTATTCGAATACCATGTTCCGGATATTGTGCAGCGCAGCAAACACCGTCTCGCTGCGGCGGAAGGTCCTGGGAATGGCGGGAGTGGCGCTGGCGCTGTGCGCGGCACCCGACCCGACGGGCGGTTATCGTCCGGCCCAGGCCGGCCTTGTGATCCACGCGCCGGATGGACGACCCGTCGTCCCGCCGGGATTTGATCGTGCCGAGCAGAACCTGCTTCTGACGACGGACCCCGACGCCCGCGCTTCCCAGCTGACGGAAGAGGACGCCCGCCATTACCGGCGCATCTTCGCGCTCCAGGAGCGGGGCGAGTGGGAAGGCGCCGACTGGGAGATCCGCCTGCTGGGCGACCGCCGCCTGATGGGCCATGTGCTGCGCCAGCGCTACCTGCACCCCGACCGCAAGGCCAGCTACGACGAGTTGGCCGGCTGGCTGCAGCGCTACGGCGACCTGCCGGGGGCCGATCGTATCCACGCCCTGGCGCAGCGCCGCGCCCCCTCCGGGCAGCAGCGCGCCCTGAAGCCGCCGCGCGCCGGTGACGTGGAACGGCTGACCGGGTCGCTGGAGCGGCTGGGCGGCCTGCGTCCCGAACCGCTGCCGGAAGCCATCTCCGATGAGGAGCAGACCGACCCGGACAAGACCGCCGAGGCCGCCGAGGACAAGGCCAGGATCACCGTCGCCCCGCGCAGCCGCACCGCCAGCCGCACCAACCACGCCACACCGTCCCGCATAACCGACCTGCTGCGCGCCGGCAAGCCGGGGGCGGCGCTCGCCCTGCTCAACCAGGACGATTTCGGGCGCAGTCTCGATTCGGCGCAGTATGACCAAGCGCGGGCGCGGATCGCCGCCTCGCTCTATTATTCCGGCGACGTGACGCAGGCGCTGTCGCTGGCCTCGGCCAGCGCCGCCCGCTCCGGCCCGGCGGTGACGGAGGCGCATTGGATCGCCGGCCTCGCCGCCTGGCGGCTGAAGCAATACGACCGCGCCGCCCGCCACTTCACCAATCTGGCCGAGGCCGGTCCGCAATCGCCCTGGCTGGCTTCCGCCGCCGGCTTCTGGGCCGCCCGCGCCCACGCCCGCCGGGGCCGTGAGGAGCAGGCCCGCACCCATCTGGCCGCCGCGGCGCGCTACCCGCACACCTTCTATGGGCTGCTGGCCCACCGCAAGCTGGGCGGCTCGGGCGACCTGAACTGGCGCACGCCGGAACTGACCGGGGACCATCTGAAGGCGCTGTCCGCCCTGCCCGGCGGCACCCGCGCCATCGCCCTGATCCAGGCCGGCCAGCGCGAGGCGGCGGAGCTGGAGCTGCGCCGCATCCACCCGCGCGGCGACGCGCTGGCCGAGCAGGCGCTGGTGGCTCTGGTCGACCGCGCCGGGTTGCCGGGGCTGGCGCTCCAGGTCGGCAACGCCGTGGCCGGTCCGGACGGCGCGCCCTACACGGCGGCCCTCTACCCGGTGCCCCACTGGAAGCCGCGCGACGGCTTTGCCGTGGACCGGGCGCTGGTCTTTGCGGTGATGCGGCAGGAATCGCGTTTCGACCCGAAGCTGGTCAGCTCCGCCGGGGCCACCGGCCTGATGCAGATCATGCCCGCCACCGCCCAGCATGTGCAGGAGCGCAACGCCGACATCGGCGAGGCCGACGCCGCCCGCGCGGGCCTGTTCGACCCCTCCACCAACATGGAGCTTGGGCAGCGCTACATGGCGGAACTGCTGAACAGCCAGGACATCGGCAACAACCTGTTCCTGCTGGCCGCCGCCTACAACGCCGGCCCCGGCACGCTGGCGCGCTGGCGCCGGGAGCTGTCGGACATCGGCGACGACCCGCTGCTCTTCATCGAGAGCCTGCCCTACGCCGAGACGCGGAACTACGTCGAGAAGGTGGTCGCCAACTTCTGGATCTACCGGCTGCGGCTGGGGCAGGAAATCGAATCGCTGGACGCCGTTGCGGCGGGCGGCTGGCCGGTCTATATGCCGGTGGATGTCTTCCCGGCGGCCCGGTCCACCCAGGTCGCGCAACACGCCGAAGCCCCCTGATGCCGAAGATCGACGAATCGCGCCCGTTCCTGCCCGTCAACATCGCCGTCATGACCGTGTCCGACACGCGCACGCTCACCGACGACCGCTCCGGCGACGCGCTGGCGGAGCGGCTGACCGGCGCCGGCCACCGGCTGGGCGCCCGCGCCATCGTGAAGGACGACGTCGCCGCCATCCGCGCCCAGGTCCAGGCCTGGATCGCCGATCCGGAGATCGACGTGGTGCTGACCACCGGCGGCACCGGCGTGACCGGCCGCGACGTGACGCCGGAGGCGGTGGAGGCCCTGTTCGACAAGCCGATCCCCGGCTTTGGCGAACTCTTCCGCCAGCTCAGCTACGCCAAGGTCGGCACCTCGACGATCCAGAGCCGGGCGACCGGCGGGGTCGCCAACGGCACCTATATCTTCGCCCTGCCGGGTTCGCCCAGCGCCTGCCGCGACGCCTGGGACGACATCCTGGTCTTCCAGCTCGACAACCGGCACCGCCCCTGCAACCTCGTCGAACTGATGCCGCGCCTGCGCGAGCATCAGGTGTGAGCGGCACCGCCGGTCTTCACGCCGCCCTGACCAAGCTGCCGACCTTTGCCGGCCTGCCGCCGGACGCGTTGGAGCCGATGCCGCGCCGGGGCGTGGCGCACGACCATGTGCGGCTGTCAGGAAAGGGTCTGGTCGCCCGCGTTCCGCGCTGGAGCCAACTCGGGCTCGATCCCTTCGCCAATCTGGAGCAGCAGGCCACCGCCTTCCGCCGCGCCGCGCCGAGCGGCCACACCCCGGAGCTGGCCGCCGTCCTGCCGCCGGGGCCGGAGCTGCCCATGGGCGCGCTGGTGGTGACGGAGATCGTCGGACGCCCGCCGCGCCTGCCGGGCGACATGCCGGCCATCGCGCGGGCGCTCGCCGCCCTGCACGCCCTGCCCCTGCCGCCGGACGGCGAGCGCGCGCCGCTGCCCGCCCCCGCCGACCCGGTGGCGGCGACCCTGGCCCAGGTGGAGCGGCAGGCGGTGTGGTTCGAACGCGCCGGGCTGGCGCCGGAGGCCCTGGCCCGGCTTGGCACGGAGCTGGAGGCCGCCCGCGCCTTCCGCTGCGCGGCGCCGATCCCCATCACGCTGGTCGGCAGCGACGTCCATCCCGGCAACTTCCTGATCGACGCCGCCGGCAAGGCGTGGTTCACCGATCTGGAGAAGGCCCAGTACGGCCACCCGGCCATCGACCTCGCCCACGCCAGCCTCTACACCTCCACCATGTGGGAGCGGGAGGTCTCGGCGGTGCTGACGGCGGACGAGGTCGCGGTGTTCCACGCCGCCTGGGAGGCGGCGGTGCCGCCCGCGCTGGCCGAAGCGGTGCGCCCGTGGCGCCAGCCCTTGCGCCGGCTGACCTGGCTGCGCACCTTGTCCTGGATGGCCCGCTGGCGGGTGGAGGGTGGCGCGCTGTCGCCGGACATGCCGGACTCGCTGGCCGCCCACATGGACGCCCACGCGGTCGACGTCCTCCGCCCGGAGATCATCGGGTGGGTCGCCGCCGAGTGGCGTTAGGGCATAGCGGGCGCCGAGACATGCGATGGCTTGGCCCGCAGCGCGGTTAACCCTTGCCGGCGGTTGGTGTTAGACTGAGGAATCGAGTTTCAGGCCTTCCTGAATCAGACTCCGTAGGCGTGCAGGTGGACGCGGCATGATGACATTCCGATTTGGGCGGACCCGATTTGGTCGGACGGCGCTCGGTGCCTTGCTCCTTTCCACGGCGGGCCTCCTGCCGGCCGGCCATGCCGCCGCCGCGGCCCCGGCGGTGACGGAGCGCCCGTCGCTGACCTCGGCGACCGGCAGCTATCTGGCCGGGCGCTTCGCCCAGCGCCAGGACGATTGGGCCGCCGCCGCCCTGTTCATGGCGCACGCCCTGTCCGCCGACCCCGGCGACCTGACGCTGCTGCGCCGCACCTATCTGCTGAAGCTGGGCGAGGGGCAGTTCGACGCCGCCATCGACCTCGCCAAGCGGCTGCTGGAGCAGGACAACGACCCTCAGATGGCCATCGCCCTGCTGGCCTCCGACAATCTGGCCCGCGGCAAGCTGAAGGAAGCCAAGGCCATGGCCGCGCGCATGCCCAAGGAGGGCATGGCGAAATACATCGGCCCGCTGATCGACACCTGGCTGGCCGCCGCGGAAGGCAAGACCGACGCCGCGCTGAAGGCTCTGGAACCGCTTTCGATGGCCAGCGGCTTCGCCGCTCTGCACGACCTGCACGCCGGTCTGGTGCTGGAACTGGGCGGGCGCAAGGACGCCGCCGGGGAGCGCTTCGCCCGCGTGCTGGACAAGGAGGCGCCGTTGCGCGTCATCCAGATCGTCGGCAGCTTCTACGAGCGCACCGGCCGTAAGGACGAAGCCCGCAAGCTCTACGAGTCCTTCCGCGCCGGCAACCCCGACAGCCTGATGGTCGAGCCGGCGCTGAAGGCGCTGGACGAGGGCAAGGCCGCCGCCCCGGTGGTGTCCGACGCCAAGCAGGGGCTGGCGGAGGCCCTGTTCGACCTGGGCAGCGCCATCCATCACGAGGGGGCGGAGGAGACTGCCCTGCTGTTCGGGCGGATCGCCCTTCACCTGCGCCCCGACCTGTCCCTGGCGCGGCTGATGATCGGCGATATCATGGAAAACCGCGACCACCACGCCGACGCGCTGGTCGAGTTCCAGGCGCTGGAGAAGGACCCGGTGCTGGGCTGGACCGCCCGGCTGCGCACCGCCGAGAGCCTCGCCCGGCTGGAGCGCACCGACGAGGCCATCGCCGCCTTCTCCGCCCTGTCCGCCGAGCGTCCGGAGCGGACGGACGCGCTGATCCGACTGGGCGACCTGTACCGCGTCGCCAAGCGCTACGGCGAGGCCGCCGACAGTTACAGCAAGGCGCTGGAGCGCATCGGCACGCCGGAAGAGCGGCATTGGGCGGTGCTCTACGCCCGCGCCATGTCCTACGACAAGGTGGACCGCTGGCCGGACGCCGAGCGCGACCTGCGGGCGGCGCTGGCGCTGAAGCCGGACGAGGCCTTCCTGCTGAACTACCTGGGCTACAGCTACGTCGACCGCGGGCTGAACCTGGAGGAGGCTAAAAAGATGATCGAGAAGGCCGTCGCCCTGCGCCCCAAGGACGGCTACATCGTCGACAGCCTGGGCTGGGCGCTCTACCGCACCGGCGATTTCGAAGGGGCGGTGGAGAAGCTGGAGCGCGCGGTGGAGTTGAAGCCGACCGACGCCACCATCAACGACCATCTCGGCGACGCCTACTGGCGCGTCGGGCGCCGCAACGAGGCCCGCTTCCAATGGACCCGCGCGCTCCGCACCGCGGAGGAGGAGCCGCAGAAGGAGGACATCCGGGCCAAGCTGGACAAGGGCCTGATCGACCCCAAGGCCGCCGAGGCCGCTCCGGCGAAGGTTCAGTAAGCGGCGCCTGCATAGGCTCTGGCGCTCGCTGCGCCCATGCCGCATAAAGCCCTTCTTCCCCCATTCGGGAAGAAGGGCTTTTCGTTTCCGGGGACCCGACCATGAGCGCCATCGCCGAGGCCGCGCCGGCCAAGCTGAACCTCTATCTGCATGTGGTGGGCCGCCGGGACGACGGCTATCACGAGTTGGACAGCCTCGTCGCCTTCGCCGACGTGGCGGACCGGGTGACGGTGCAGCCGGGCGTGGCGCGGATCGCGCTGCGCGGGGTGGACCTGCCGCCGGTCGGGCCGCGACTGGCCATCTCCGGCCCCTTCGGCCCGGCGCTGATGGGGGAGAACCCGGCGCACAACCTCGTCATCCGCGCCGCCCACGCGCTCGCCGCCCGGCTGGGGCGCGAGGCCGACGCCATGATCGCGCTGGAGAAGGTGCTGCCTGTCGCCTCCGGGATCGGCGGCGGCTCGGCGGACGCTGCGGCGACGCTGCGCGCCCTGGCCCGGCTGTGGGACGTGCCGGTGACCGACCAGCGGGTCTACGAGGTCGCGGCATCGCTGGGCGCCGACGTGCCGGTCTGCGTCGCCGGGCGAAGCTGCTATTTCGGCGGCGTGGGGGAGGTTCTGGAGGAGGCGCCGGCTCTGCCGGAAACCCATGCGGTGCTGGTCAACCCTGGCGTGCCGGTGCCGACCCCCGCCGTGTTCAAGGCGCGCAAGGGCGCCTTCAAGAGCGTCTTCTCGGCCCCGGCCCGCTTCACCGAGGCGCCCGCCGACGCCGCGGCGCTGGCCGCGCTGCTGAAGGAGCGGCGCAACGACCTGACCGAACCGGCCCTGACCGTCGCCCCGGTGATCGCCGACGCGCTGGCGGCGCTGGAGGGCACGGACGGCTGCCTGTTGGCCCGCCTGTCGGGCAGCGGGGCGACCTGCTTCGGCCTTTATGCCGACGCGGAGGCGGCCGCCGCCGCCGCCCGGTCAATCCAGGCGGCGCAGCCGCGCTGGTGGGCGAAGGCCGCGCGCCTCCTGCCGACCCCGACGGACGCGCCGCCGCTGCCGAAGGGGCTGGTGGCACCGTCCGCGGTCACCACCGCCCCGGCGCCGCCGGTCCCCTTCCCGGACACCGGCGGCTGGGGCGTGGGCTGACCCCTATGCGGGCTTAGCAGCCGCCGCGGGTCATCGCACCGCCCAGCATGGCTCCGCCCAGCGTGCCGGCTGCCGTCGCCGCCAGCTTGCCGTCACCACGCCCGAACTGCGAGCCGACCAGCCCGCCGACCGCGGCCCCGCCCAGCACGCCGATCAGGTCGCCGTCGAGCGGCCCGCATTCCACGACTTGCGGCGCCGCGCGGACCACGCGCGGGCGCTGCTGGACGATCACCGGCGGCTCCTCGATGTAGACGGGGGCCGGCGCGTAATGCACAACCGGCGACTCCTCATAAACCACCACCGGCGGAGGGCGGCGGACGATCACCACGCGCCCGTCGCCATAGCCGCCGTCGATGTAGCCATGCTCGTAATAGCGGCCACGGTCATGGCGTTCACGCTCATGATGGCGCTCCTGCTTGGCGCGCCAGCCATGGGCCGGAGCCCAGTCCGGCGGGTCGGCGAGGGCCGGGGACACCCCCGCGCCCAGGGCCGCCACACCGGCCAGCAGCGCGATGGCGAGGGATTTGGGGGTGAAGCGGATGTGCGTCATGATGGCTCCAGGATACGTCTCACCCGAATGAACATCCGGGGCTGGAGTCTTCATCCATCCGACAACCGGGAAGCGCGTGACAATTTTGGGGGTGCGCGATGGGGGTGGGGCAAGAGCAACCTCACCCCACCGCCGGCAGCCGATCCAGGAACTTGTCGAGCGTGATCGGGTAGTCGCGCACCCGCAGGCCCGTCGCGTTGTGGACCGCGTTGGCGACCGCCGCGCCCACGCCGCACAGGCCCAGCTCGCCTACCCCCTTCGCCTTCATCGGCGAGGAGATCGGGTCGGTCTCGTCCAGGAAGATCACCTCCTGGTGCGGGATGTCGGCGTGGACCGGCACCTCGTAGCCGGCAAGGTCGTGGTTGACGAAGAAGCCCGTCCGCTTGTCGAGCGCCAACTCCTCCATCAGCGCCGCCCCGACGCCCATGGTCATGGCGCCGATCACCTGGCTGCGCGCCGACTTAGGGTTCAGGATGCGACCCGCCGCACAGACCGCCAGCATCCGCCGCACGCGGATCTCGCCGGTCGCCGCGTCCACCGCCGCCTCCACGTAATGGGCGCCGAAGGTCGATTGCTGGTATTTCTTGTCGAGGTCGCCGTATTCGATGCCGTCCTCGGCGGACAGGCCATCGGCGCCCGCCGCTTCGGCCAGCGGGACCTTGCGGTTGCCGGCGACGACCTGCCCGTCCGCGAACTGCGCGTCGGCGGAGTTGACGCCCAGCTTCTGCGCCACCGCCTCGCGCAGCTTCACGCAGGCGGCATAGACCCCGGCGGTGGCGTTGTTGGCGCCCCATTGCCCGCCCGACCCGGCGGACACCGGGAAACTGGAATCGCCGAGCCGCACCGCCACCTTGTCCAGACCCACCCCCATCATCTCCGCTGCGGTCTGGGCGATGATGGTGTAGCTGCCGGTGCCGATGTCGGTCATGTCGGTCTCGACCGTCACGATCCCGCGCTGGTCCAGCCGCACCCGCGCCGCCGACTTGGTCAGCAGGTTGTTGCGGAAGGCCGCCGCCATCCCCAGCCCGACCAGCCAGCGCCCGTCGCGCACCTGCCCCGGCTTCGGGTTGCGCTTGGCCCAGCCGAACCGCTCGGCCCCAAGGCGGAGGCATTGCACGAGCTGGCGCTGCGAGAAGGGCCGGTTGGGGTCGGCGGGGTCGGTCTGGGTGTCGTTGCGGATGCGGAACTCCACCGGGTCCATGCCCAGCTTTTCCGCCATCTCGTCCATCGCGACCTCCAGCGCCATCATGCCGGACGCCTCGCCCGGAGCGCGCATGGCGTTGCCCTCGGGCAGGTCGAGCGTGGCGATCCGGTTGCCGATCAGGCGGTTCGCCCCGGCGTAGAGCAGCCGCGTCTGGTCGGTCGCCGTTTCCTCCGAGCCGCCGGGCAGGTTGCCCGACCAGCTTTCATGGGCGATGGCGGTGATCGTGCCGTCCGGCGTCGCGCCGATGCGGATGTGCTGGATGGTGGCGGGCCGGTGCGTGGTGTTGTTCATCATCAGGGGCCGCGACAGCCCGACCTTCACCGGCCGCCCGGCCTCCCGCGCGCCCAGCGCCGCCAGCAGCGCGTCGGCGCGCAGGAACAGCTTCCCGCCGAAGCCGCCGCCGATGAAGGGGGAGATGACGCGCACCTTGTCCTTCGGCATCTTCAGCGTCGCCGACAGGTCGGTCACCATCCAGTCGATCATCTGGTTGGAGGTCCAGACGGTCAGCCGGTCGCCCTCCCAGGCGGCGATGGTCGCGTGCGGCTCCATCATCGCGTGGCTTTCGTCCGGCGTGGTGTAGGTCTCATCAAGTTTCACCGGAGCCGCCGCGAAGGCGCCCGCGAAATCGCCGACCACCGAATCGCCGTCCTTGGTCTTCTCCGCCTTGTCCTTGACCGCCGCCAGATCATAGGCGCCGTCCGCTGGCGTGTAGTCGATGCGGACCAGCCCCGCCGCGGTGCGGGCCTGCTCGAAGGTCTCCGCCACCACCAGGGCGACGGCCTGCTGGTAATGCTCGATCTCCGGCCCGCCGAGCAGGGTCGCGGCGTTGCGCTTGCTCTTGTCGAGGGGGCCGGCGTTCTCCGCCGTGACGATGGCGACGACGCCGGGGGCCTTCCGCGCCGCCTCCAGGTCCATGGACGCGATGCGCCCCTGGGCGATGCCCGAACCGATGACCCAGCCATAGGCGACGTTCGGCGCCACGTCATGCCATTCATAGGCGTAGGTGGCCTTTCCCGTGGTCTTCAGCGGCCCGTCGATGCGGTCGGTCGGCTTGCCCACCACCTTGAGCTGGTCGATCGGGTTGGTGGTCGCGGGAGTGTCGAATTTCATGGTGTCTCAGCCTTTCGCTTCGGCCAGCACCGAGGCGAGCGTCCGCTCGACCAGGGTCAGCTTGAATGCGTTGTCGTGCGTCGGCTTCGCATCGGCCAGCAGCCCGGCGGTCACCGCCTTGGCGCCCCGCGGCATCTCGGCCTCGGCGGCTTCGACGCGCCACGGCTTGTGCGCCACGCCGCCCAGCGCCACCCGGCCGCCGCCGTCGCGCTGCACCACAGCCGCGACGGAGACCAGCGCGAAGGCGTAGGACGCGCGGTCACGCACCTTGCGGTAGACGTGGGTGCCGCCAACCGGCTTGGGCAGGGTCACCGCGGTGATGAGTTCGCCGGGCATCAACGCCGTTTCGATGTGCGGCGTGTCGCCGGGCAGCCGGTGGAACTCCGCAATGGGAATGCTCCGCGTCGTCCCGTCGGCCCGCACCGTCTCCACCGTGGCGTCCAGCGCGCGCATGGCGACGGCCATGTCGCTGGGGTGTGTGGCGATGCAGGCGTCGCTCGACCCGACCACGGCGAGCTGCCGGCTGTAGCCACCGATGGCGGCGCAGCCGCTGCCGGGCTGGCGTTTGTTGCAGGGCTGGGCGGTGTCGTAGAAGTACGGGCAGCGCGTGCGCTGGAGCAGGTTGCCCGCCGTCGTCGCCTTGTTGCGCAGCTGCCCCGACGCCCCGGCGAGCAACGCCCGCGACAGCACGCCGTAATCGCGCCGCACCCGCGGGTCGGCGGCCAGCGCCGTGTTGCGCACCAGCGCGCCGATGCGCAGCCCGCCGTCCGGCGTCGCTTCCACGGTGTCGAGCTTCAGCCCGTTGACGTCGATCAGATGGGCCGGCGTCTCGATCTCCAGCTTCATCAGGTCGAGCAGGTTGGTGCCGCCGGCGATGAATTTGGCGCCGGGCCGGCGCTCGACCGCGGCGGCGGCGGCGGCGGGGGAGTCCGCCCGCTCGTAGGTGAAGGGTCTCATGCCTCCCTCCGTGCGACGTCCGAGATCGCATCGACGATGTTGGAATAGGCGCCGCAGCGACAGATGTTGCCGCTCATCCGCTCGCGGTACTCGTCCACGGTGGCCTGCGGTGCCGCGGTCAGGTCGGCGGTGACGTGGCTGGGCACGCCGGCCTTGATCTCGTCCAGCATCGCCACCGCCGAACAGATCTGGCCCGGCGTGCAATAGCCGCACTGGTAGCCGTCATGCTCCACGAAGGCCGCCTGCATGGGGTGCAGTTTGCCGGGCAGGCCCAGCCCTTCGATGGTGGTGACGCTGCCGCCCTCGTGCATCACGGCGAGCGACAGGCATGAATTGATCCGCTGCCCGTCCACGATGACCGTGCAGGCGCCGCACTGGCCGTGGTCGCAGCCCTTCTTGGTGCCGGTGAGGTGCAGATGCTCGCGCAGCGCGTCGAGCAGCGTCGTCCGCGTGTCGAGTTCGAGGTCGCGGCGCTGCCCGTTCACGGTGAAGGTGACCTTGGACAGGACGGGTGACAGTGACGGCGCGTCGGCTCCGGTCGCGGGGGGTGGCATGGCGGTCTCTCCAACGGTGGCCGCCCGCGCCGGCGCCCGGAACGGCGCCGCCGTCAGCGCGGCGGTGGCGGCGGTCCCAAGCAGGAGGCCGCGCCGCGTCATGTCGAGGTCGCCGGAATAGTGCATCGGTGAGTTCCTCTTCCCTTCCTGGCTGTTGCCCTGGCCCGCAGGGCGGGGCGCAGGCATGCGGACGGCTCATCCGCTTGTGCGGATGGGGAAAAGCTAGGCCGTGCCGGTCCATGGATTACCCGCCGGTCTCTGATAAGTCTTATGAAACGGATCAATGGAACGCAGCGGCCCTGCGGATGGTTGAACTGGGTTTGCCCGGCGCTTCCTCATCCACTTGCCTTGATCCGCTTGCGGCGCACCGACATGATTGGCCGAGGCGGGGGATTGTCGATCCCGCAGGCCAAGGGCCAGGCAAAGGAAGGTGAGCGTTGGATCTGCGTCAGTTGCGGTATTTCATCGGCATCGTCGATGAAGGCTCCTTCACGGCCGCGGCTCAGAAGCTGAACGTCGCCCAACCGGCCCTCAGCCACAACATCCGCAATCTGGAGGCGGGCCTCGGGGTCAAGCTGCTGACCCGCGGCGTGCATGGGGTCAAGCCGACCGCCGCCGGCACCCGGCTGTACGAGCATGCGGAGATCATCCTGCGCCACGTCGCCCAGGCGACCGAGCAGGTGCGGAACTGTTCGGGCACGCCAAGCGGGCTGGTGACCGTCGGCTTCACCTCCTCGGTGGCGCTGGTGGCGGCGGTTCCCCTGGTGCAGGCGGTCCGCGCCGAGCTGCCGCAGGTGTCGCTGCGGGTGGTCGAATCCTTCAGCGGGACGATTCTGGAGTGGCTGAACGACGACCGGCTGGATTTCGGCTGCATCTACGACGTGACGCGGTCGCGCACCCTGCTGGCCGAATCGCTGGTGCGCGAGGATCTCTACCTGATCGGCCCGCCGGGCGGCGAGGACGGCGACATCGCCTTCGACGAGTTGGCCGGCAAGGACCTGATCCTGCCGAGCCGCCCGCACAATCTGCGCGACCGCATCGAACGGGTGGCGCGCGAAACCTGCACGATCGTCACCGTGGCGGTGGAGATCAACGGGCTCCCCCAGATCAAGACGCTGGTCGCCAAGGGGGTGGGCTATTCGGTCCTGCCGATCTCGGCGGTGATGGAGGAATGGCGGGCGGGGCAGATCTCCGCCCGGCTGATCGTCACGCCGTCCCTGCGCCGCTCGGTCCATCTTTGCCGTCCCCGCGGCGCCCCGGTGACCGAGGCCGCGGCGGCGGTGCGCGAGACTTTCCTGCGGGTGGTGCGCGATCTGGTCGGCGGCGGCGACTGGCCCGGCACCCTCCTGCTGGACGAAGAGGCGGCGGCGTCCTCATAACCGCCTCAGCCTCATAGCGCTTCGTTATGCGATGCATGCCCCATCTGTATTGGATCGGGGCCGGTCCGGCTGTTTACCATCCCGGTCACGGACACTCGGCCCAGGCCCACAGCGGAGGCTTCGCAGAATGACTTTACCTCTGTCTGGACCTCTGTCGGGACGGCTCGTCGTCTCGCTGGAGCAGGCGGTGGCGGCACCGCTCTGCACGTCGCGCCTCGCCGACGCCGGGGCGCGGGTGATCAAGATCGAACGGCCGGAAGGCGACTTCGCCCGCGGCTACGACGCCGTGGTCCACGGGCAGAGTTCCTATTTCGTCTGGCTCAACCGCGGCAAGGAGTCGGTCGTCCTCGACATCAAGAAACCCGAGGACGCCGAGTTGCTGGAGCGGCTGATCGCCCGCGCCGACGTGTTCGTGCAGAATCTGGCGCCGGGCGCGGCGGAACGGGCCGGCTTCGGCTCGGATGCCCTGCGGCGGCGCCATCCCCGGCTGATCACCTGCGACATCTCCGGCTACGGCGACGACGGCCCCTACCGCGACATGAAGGCCTACGACCTGCTGGTGCAGAGCGAGACCGGGCTGGCCTCGATCACCGGATCGCCGGACCAGCCGGGGCGCGTCGGTGTGTCGGTGGCCGACATCGCCTGCGGGATGAACGCCTACACCGGCGTCCTCCAGGCGCTGCTGGAGCGCGAGCGCAGCGGCGAGGGGTCGGCGGTGGCCGTGTCCCTGTTCGATTCGCTGGCGGAGTGGATGATGGTGCCGCTGATGCACCACGACCATGGCGGCAAGGCGCCGGGACGGGTCGGGCTGATGCACCCGAGCATCGCCCCCTATTCCGCCTTCGCCCTGGCCGACGGCCGGCAGGTGGTGCTGTCGATCCAGAACGAGCGCGAATGGGCGGCCTTCTGCGCCGACGTTCTGCTGCGGCCGGAACTGGCGACCGACGAGCGCTTCTCGACCAACAACCGCCGCGTCGCCAACCGCCCGGAGCTGGACGCGCTCGTCGCCGCCATCTTCCGGACCATGGACCACGCCGAGGCGGTGCGCCGCCTGAACCGCGCGCGCACCGCCTTCGGCTCGTTGAACGAGGTGGCGGACCTGTCCGTCCACTCGCAGCTGCGCCGCGTGACCGCCGAGACGCCGGGCGGACCGGTCGACGTGGTGGCGCCGCCGGTGCAGCTGCGCGGCCGACCCTACGCCTCCGGCGCCGTTCCGGCGCTGGGCCAACACACCGACGCCGTCCGGCGTGAAATCTTCGAACAATAAGGGGGGAACATGAGCATGGACCATTTGCGCGACTGGATCGGCCGGTCGGAAAGCGCCGAGGACGTCGCGGCGCCGGCGGCGCTGACCGGACTGGCCGCGACGCTCGACCACGACACTCCGCCCTGGCCGGCGGGCGAGGTGCCGCCGCTGGGGCACTGGCTGTATTTCCTGCCCAAGGCGCTGCAACGCGACATCGCCGAGGACGGCCACCCGCACAAGGGCGGCTTCCTGCCGCCGGTGGACCTGCCCCGCCGCATGTGGGCCGGCGACACCCTGACCTTCCACCGGCCCATCCGCAGCGGCGAGGCGATCACCCGCCGCTCGACCATCGAGGAGGTCACCCCGAAGGAGGGCCGGTCGGGCCGGATGGTCTTCGTGAAGGTCCGGCACGAGATCAGCACCGCCGCCGGCGTCGCCATCACCGAGTTCCATGACATCGTCTACCGCGAGGCCGCCAAGCCCGGCGACGCCCCCGTCCCCGGCGAGCGCCCGACCGGCGAGTCGGTGTGGCAGCGGCGCATCCAGCCCGATCCCGTGCTGCTGTTCCGCTATTCGGCCCTGACCTTCAACGGCCACCGCATCCATTACGACCGCGACTACTGCCGCGACGTCGAGGGCTATCCGGGGCTGGTGTTCCACGGCCCGCTCAGCGCCACCATGCTGATGGACCTGTTCCTGCGCGAGAATCCGGGGGCGCGGGTGACCGGCTTCCGCTTCCGGGCCAAACGGCCCCTGTTCGACATCCATCCGCTGACCCTGTGCGGCGCCCCGACCGCCACCGGCGCGACGCTGTGGGTGACCGACCACGAGGGTTTCGTCGCCATGTCCGCCGAGCTGGAGGCCGAACGGTCATGACGGCGGCGAATTGCGGCACGGCTGGAGGGATCGTCTGATGTCCCTGCCGTATCGATCCTATCTCTTCGTCCCCGCCGACAACGCGAAGCTGCTGGAGAAGGCCCACCAGCGCGGGGCGGGCGCCCTCATCCTCGACCTTGAGGACGCCGTCCTGCCCGCCGGCAAGCCGGAGGCCCGGCGCGGGCTCCCAGCGCCGGTCGACCGGCTGCACGGGCTGGGGGTGCCAGTGCTCGTGCGGATCAACAGCGGCTGGCGCGACGCCGTCGCCGACCTGGAGGCCGCCGTGCGCCCCGGCGTGGCCGCCCTGGTGGTGCCCAAGGCCGAGGACGCCGGGGCGCTGCGCGTTCTCTCCGCCATGATCGCGGAATGGGAGGCGGAGCGCGGCCTGACGCCCGGCGTCATCGGCCTCGTCGCCCTCATCGAAAGCCCGCTGGGGCTGGAACGGCTGGCCGAGATCGCCGCCGTCCCGCGCGTGGCGGCACTGGCGTTGGGCAGCGAGGATTTCGCGCTGACGCTGGGGGTGGAACCGACCGAGGCTCTGCTCGCCCTGCCCTGCCGCCAGATCGCGCTGGCCGCCGCCGCCCGCGGTCTCGCGGCGATCGGCCTGCCCGGTTCGCTGGCCGAGTTCCGCGACCTCGAAGCCTACCGCGCCATGGTGGCGCAGGCGCGGGCCGTCGGCATGACCGGCGCGCTGTGCATCCACCCGGCCCAGCTGGCTGTGGTCCGGGAGGTCTTCTCACCCTCCTCCGCCGACGTGGCCTGGGCCGGGCGGGTGGCCGCGGCGTGGGACGAGGCCCAGGCGGCGGGGCGCGGCGCCGTATCCGTGGACGGGCGCATGGTAGACCGCCCCGTCGCCGAGCGGGCGAAGGCCATTCTGGCCCACAGCGCCGCTACAATCAAAAACGCAGGGTGACGAGACATGAAGACCAGCATCGGTCAGGGCTTCGACGAGATCCGCGACGCCGTGCGCGCTCTGTGCGCCGAATTCCCCAGCGAGTATCACCGCCGCATCGACGAGGAGCGCGGTTATCCCGAGGAATTCGTGGACGCGCTGACCAAGGCCGGCTGGATGGCCGCCCTGATTCCGGAGGAGTATGGCGGCTCGGGCCTCGGCCTGACCGAAGCCTCCGTGATCATGGAGGAGATCAACCGGTCGGGCGGCAATTCCGGTGCCTGCCACGGCCAGATGTACAACATGAACACGCTGATCCGGCACGGCTCGGAGGAGCAGCGCCGCCGCTACCTGCCGAAGATCGCGGCGGGCGAGTTGCGCCTCCAGTCGATGGGCGTCACCGAACCGACCACCGGCACCGACACCACCCGCATCAAGACCCGGGCGGAGAAGAAGGGCGACCGCTATGTCATCAACGGGCAGAAGGTGTGGATCTCCCGCGTCCAGCATTCCGACCTGATGATCCTGCTCGCCCGCACCACGCCGCTCGATCAGGTGCGCAAGAAATCGGAAGGCATGTCGATCTTCATCGTCGACATCAAGGAGGCGATGGCCAAGGGCATGACCGTCCGGCCCATCCGCAACATGGTCAACCATGAGACCAACGAGCTGTTCTTCGACAATCTGGAAATCCCCGAGGAGAACCTGATCGGCGAGGAGGGCCAGGGCTTCAAATACATCCTGACCGGCCTCAACGCCGAGCGGGTGCTGATCGCGGCGGAATGCATCGGCGACGGCTACTGGTTTATTGACAAGGTCTGCGACTACACCCGCGACCGTCAGGTCTTCGGCCGCCCGATCGCCCAGAACCAGGGCGTGCAGTTCCCGATCGCCGAGAGCTTCATCGAGGTGGAGGCCGCCAACCTGATGCGCTTCGAGGCCTGCCGCCTCTACGACGCGGGGGAGCCCTGCGGCGCCCAGGCCAACATGGCGAAGTACCTCGCCGCCAAGGCGTCGTGGGAGGCGGCGAACGCCTGCCTGCAGTTCCATGGCGGCTTCGGCTTCGCCAGCGAGTACGACGTGGAGCGCAAGTTCCGCGAGACCCGGCTGTATCAGGTGGCGCCCGTCTCCACCAACCTGATCCTGGCCTATGTCGCCGAGCATGTCCTGGACCTGCCGAAATCCTACTGACCGCCCGGCCTTCTTCGGCGCCGTCACGGCAGCGCCGGGCATCAATCCGGAGGTGTGCTTTGCCGGTGTCCTGAAACGGAAACGGCGGGTGCCGAAGCCCGAAGGCCCCGGCACCCGCCGTTTCGTATCGCGTGTATGCGTCCTCAGCCGAACCAGGCGGCGACGTTGCCGGTCTGGCCGAGGATGGTGATGCGGTTGCCCGAGCCGACGTCGAGGGTGGTGTTGCCGCCCTCC
>NZ_JAEPIV010000051.1:0-337 GCF_016632405.1 Azospirillum aestuarii | reverse complement strand
GTCCATCACCACCGAGCCGCCCGAGGCCCGCCCGAAGGCGAACAGGTCCGCACCCTCGCCGCCCCACAGCGTGTCCGCCCCGCCGTCGGCGAACAGCACGTCGTTGCCCGCCCCGCCGTTCAGCAGGTCGTTGCCCGCCCCGCCGAACAGCGTGTCGTTGCCGTCCTCGCCGAACAGCGTGTCGTCGCCGTCGTCACCGGTGGCCAGGTCGTCGCCCGCGCCAAGCCCGATCAGGTCGCGGCCCGCCCCGCCCAGCGCCACGTCGTTGCCCGACCCGCCGCTGATCGTGTCGTCGCCCGCGTCGCCGACCAGCAGGTCGTCGCCCTCCTCGCCGAAC
>NZ_JAEPIV010000050.1:0-19416 GCF_016632405.1 Azospirillum aestuarii | reverse complement strand
CAGCTGCCGAACCGGCCAGGGTTCTACGCGATCTGGCCTGCGTGGCAAACCCTGCAACAGAACCGGTGAGAAACTCGTCCGCAAACGACATAGAATACAACTGCCGCAGCGGCCAATAAGATTTACTCTTTAACAAGGACTCTTTGACAGGGCGCCGTCCACCCCTCGTCCTTCTTCTGCGGTTCATGGGTTCATATGCCGGAATTGCCACGGCGCGAAGCTCATTTCAGCACCATGTCTTCCATGAAGCCCATCGCAGTCCCTTGATCAGCCTCGGTTGGAGGGACAATGGCGATGAGGAGGTCGCCAGGGCATACCCGATGCGGTCTGCCGACCATACGGAGCATGACCATGATCCTTCAAACGCCCACAACCCCCGGCTCCACAAACCTTTGGAGCGCTGCAATGGGGTATTTCGTGCCGCCGCTGGTGATCCCGGTCGCCGTCGTGCTGGCGGTCGTGCTCTTCGGCTTGATTCATGGGCCCGTGGCCTGAAGCGGAGGAATTACCATGCTCAGGAATGTCGAGAGGGAAGCCTTCGAACGGTGCATTGCCCACGTCACGCTCCGCCCGGACGATTTCAGAATGAAGGACCGTGTCGAGGCTCATGTCGTCAGGGGCGGCACGGTCCAATTCCACAACATCACCGTGACCTATGTGCCGACCCGAACCTGCCGGGCCTATCGGTCGTCACTCCCCGCCGCCTGGTGCGCACCGTTCAGAAAGGATCTGGACGATGGGGTGTTCTACTGATCCAATGATCAGCTGGCGGTGGCTTCGAAGCTGGAGCTTCCGTGTCACTGCTGGCGTTCAAGCGTACCCTGGCGGCGGCCTTCGCTGTCCCGGACGATCAGTTCGCCCTCGGCGAAGCCACGTTCGACGCTGCCGATGTGGCGCCCGGCGTTGTCGCGCAACACGTGGCTTCCCTCGACATCCGCTTCAATACGCCCGACGGGCCGACCGCCACGGTCGCGAACGATACCAGTGGCATCGACGTGATTGCCGGGGTCGAAGAGGTGCGTGGGATTGCGCTCATCGGCTGCGGCGGAGGCGGCACCAATGGCAAACGCAAAAAGAAGAGCAATGATGGCGGGCTTCATGGTGTCCTCAAGAGCAACGTTCGAGCCACGGCCCTCCCTGATGTGGCGCTCCACCCCCCATCTTGCGAGGGTTCACGCCTGATCCCATACATTTTGCCCGCGGCCCGGCGCCCTCAGTTCTGATCGGCGTGAAGATCGATCACGTACCGCGCCAGACAGTCCGCCAGATACTCCGCCTCAGCGAAGGACAAACCACGCCGAACCGCCTCACCGGCCAGCTCGCCGTTCACCACCGTGGTGTCGATGACCATCCAGCCATCGAAATCAAAGCGAAGCCCATATTCTATCATCATCCAATGGACATGGAGACTCGCGACGGCACACGCGACGGCGCAGACGAACACCTGCCGTCAGTACGGCCATGCATCGCACCGACCGGTCGCCGAGCAACCACCATATCTGACGGAGCCGGGTCCCATCGCGGGATTCTCCCGTCCGGAACCGGACAAGGATCGTCATGCCGCACGAGACGACGTTCATCGCCACCATTGTCGTGGGCCTGGTTCTCGCCTTCCTCGGCGGCCTTCTCGCCAGCAAGCTCCGGCTGCCTCCCCTCGTCGGCTATCTGCTGGCCGGCGTCGCGGCCGGTCCCTTCACGCCCGGCTTCGTTGCCGACGAGGGGCTGGCATCCCAGCTTGCCGAGATCGGCGTCATCCTCCTCATGTTCGGTGTCGGACTCCATTTCTCGATCAAGGATCTGCTTGCCGTCCGCGCCATCGCGATCCCCGGTGCCCTCGGCCAGATCGTGATGGCGACGGCGCTCGGCGTCTGCGTCGCGCACATCTGGGGATGGACGTTCGGCGCGGGGCTGGTGTTCGGCTTGGCGCTCTCGGTCGCCAGCACCGTGGTGCTGCTGCGCGCCCTTGAGGAGCGCAACATCCTCGATTCGGTGAACGGACGGATCGCCGTCGGGTGGCTCATCGTCGAGGATCTCGCCATGGTGCTGGCGCTCGTGCTCTTGCCGGCCCTGGCGGGTGTGCTCGGCGGGACGCCGCACGGCGCGGCGGGCGAAACCGGCGGCGTCGCCTTGGCCGTGTCCCTGGCGCTGACGCTGGGCAAGGTCGGGGTGTTCCTGGCCCTCGTGCTGGTGGTCGGAACGCGCGCGGTCCCGTGGCTTCTGATGCAGGTCGCCCGGACCGGCTCGCGCGAGCTGTTCACGCTCTCGGTGCTCGCGACCGCGCTCGGCATCGCCTTCGGCTCGGCCGAGCTGTTCGGCGTCTCTTTCGCTCTTGGGGCCTTCTTCGCCGGCGTCGTCCTGAGCGAGAGCGACTTCAGCCATCAGGCTGCGGCCGACGCGTTGCCGCTTCAGGACGCCTTCGCGGTGCTGTTCTTCGTCTCGGTCGGCATGCTGTTCGACCCGATGATCCTGGTCCATGAGCCGTTCGCCGTGCTCGCCGTCGTCCTGGTCATCGTCCTCGGCAAAACGCTGGCGGCGTTCGGCATCGTGATGGCGTTCGGCTATCCGGCCTCGACCGCGCTCACCGTGTCGGCCAGTCTGGCACAGGTCGGCGAATTCTCGTTCATCCTGACCGGGCTTGGGGTGACGCTCGGGCTGCTGCCGCCGGAGGGACGCGACTTGATCCTCGCGGGCGCGCTGCTCTCGATCACGCTCAATCCGTTGGTGTTCGCCGGCCTCGACCGTCTCTCCGGCTGGCTGCGCCGGAGGCCGGGCATGCTGGGCCGTCTCGAACGCCAGAGGAACGACAGCCTGTCGGTGCTGCCTCCGGCCCACGAAGGCCCGCGGGACCATGCGGTCATCGTCGGTTACGGACGGGTCGGCAGCGTCGTCGGCAAGGGCTTGAAAAGCCAGAACCTGCCGATCGTGGTCATCGACCAGAACCGCCGGCGGGTCGAGGCGTTGCGCAAACGCGGCGTGCCGGCGGTCTACGGGGACGCGACGACGCCGGGCGTTCTGGAGGCCGCCGGCACCCGGCGGGCGCGGCTGATCGTCGTTGCCACACCTCAGGGCTACCAGACGCGGCGCGTCCTTGATCTCGCGCGCCGGATCAACCCCTCCATCGACACGGCGGTGCGGACCCACAGCGAGGCGGAGGTCGCTCACCTGGAAAGGCAAGGCGTGGGACTGGCGATCATGGGGGAGCGCGAACTCGCCTTCGGGCTGATGGACTATGCCCTGCGCAGTTTCGGCTCCTCGGATGACAAGGTGCGGGCCGTGGTCCAGGGGGTTCGCGTCGCGGGCGAGGGCGGCGTCTACGAGCGGCGGCACGGCGAGCCTTGGCGCGGGGCGCCGGAACTGCGCCAGCACCGCGACGAGGTCCAGCCACCCGATTGACGGACATCGAGGTGGAGGAAAATGTGGAGTTTTGAACGACTCAACCGCTGAGAAAACAAAGGCCGTTTCCCCTCATTCAAGAAGACGAACCATATAAAAAATCCCGGCCCCGAGATTTCTTTAAAAACCCATCATTCAACAAACCTCATCGGTGCGCCGCTGATTTTTTCCCACCTGGTCGCCATATACAGGAGCAGAACATAAAATTTCATGGGAGGTTGATATGCCGTTGCGCCCTGAATACACCCTGCACCAATCCGATTTGAACGAGTTCCTGTCCGCCCCGCTGTGGGACGAGGAGAACGGAAGCCGCCTCAGCGTTCTATCGGCGCTCGCGCGGCTCGGCATCGATCCCTGGGCCGAGGCGGCCCGCCTGGCGGCGCTGCCGAGGGACGCCGCGGCATCGGCGTTGGCCGTCATCCTCCGCCGGCTTCCGACGCAACAACCCGAAGCCCCGGATGCCGTCGCGACCGCGGATCGTCTGGTAAAGCTTCTGCCGGAAGGCGGGTCCGCCACGGCTCCGAACGGCGAAGTCGTCGACCGGAGCCGCCGCACGGGTGTCGTCAACCCTTGGCTTTTTCTTCTGCTCATGGCCGCTCTGGTCGCCTGGGGGATGATGAGCTTCTGGTCCTGACCACCCGTCCGCGCCCGCGGGGAAGCGTGGCGGGCTTACTTTTCCAGGACATAGGTTCCGGGCGCGTCGGCGAGCGCCGGGTGCGTTGCGCTGCCCAGCGCCGGCGGCTTTCCCTTTCGACCCGACCGTTCGGCCAGCCATGCCGTCCAGTCCGTCCACCAGCTGCCGCTGTGCGCGGTGGCCTTCCCGCGCCACGCCTGCGCGGTCGCGCCGGGTTCCCCCGTGCCGTTGGTCCAATAGGTGCCCTTGCCGCCGGGCGGGTTGATGATGCCGGCGATGTGCCCGCTGGACGCCAGCACGTAGCGCACCTTGCTCCCCTTGAGCAGCTGCGTGACGCGCCACGCTGAGTCCCAGGGCACGATGTGGTCCTTCTCCGCACCGACCGCGTAAACGTCCTGCGGGATGCGCCCGAGGTCGATGGCCTCGCCCTTGAGCCTGACCTTGCCCGGAGCGATCAGGTTGTTCTCGACGTAGGTGTTGCGCAGGTACCAGCTGTGCGCCGCCCGCGCCATGCGGGTGCCGTCGCTGTTCCAATACAGAAGATCGAAGGCTGGAGGCTTGTTGCCCATCAGGTAGTTGTTGACGACGTTCGACCAGATCAGGTCGTTGGAGCGCAGGAGGTTGAACATGTTGCTCATCTCCCGGCTGTCGAGATAGCCGCGCTCCATCATCTGCTGTTCAATGAAGTCCACCGCCGGTTCGCCCATGAACACCGCGGTGTCGCCGACATGGGAGAAATCCTGGAGCGACACCATGAAGGTGGCGGCGTTGAACCGGGTGTCGCCCTTCGCCGCCAGCCAGGCGAGCGTGATGGCGAGCAGCGTGCCGCCGATGCAGTAGCCCATCACATTGATGGAGCTGGCCCCGGTGATGTCGCGCACCACGTCGGTGGCCTCCAGCGGGCCGAGGTCCATGTAGTCGTCGAACCCCACGCCGTCCATCGAGGCGTCCGGGTTCTTCCACGAGATCACGAACACCGTGAAGCCCTGCTCGACCAGATGGCGCACCATCGAGTTCTTCGGCTGGAGGTCGAGGATGTAGTACTTGTTGATCCACGGCGGCAGAATGAGGAGCGGCACCGCATGCACCGCCCCGCCCGCCGGCTGGTACTGGATCAGCTCGATCAGCCGGTTGCGGTGGACGACCTTGCCGGGGGTGGTCGCCAGATTCCGCCCCGGCTCGAAGGCGGTGGTGTCCACCATGCTGAGGCGGCCCTCCCTCAGGTCCGAGAGCAGGTTGCGCGCCCCGTCCGCCAGGCTGACACCACCGGTTTCCAGCACCCGGCGCAAGGCGGCCGGGTTGGAGAACAGCAGAAGCGTCGGGCTCATGGCGTCGACGAACTGGCGGAGGTGGAAGGTCAGCCGCCGCCGTTCGGCATCGTCGAGGCCATCGGCACGCTCGCCTTGTTCCAGCAGCCAGTCGGAGGCCAGCAGGTACATCTCCTTGAGCGTGCGGTAGGCCGGGTTGGTGTGCCATTCCGGCGCGGCGAAGCGCTTGTCGCCATCTGGCGCCGAACCGGACCTGGACCCATCCGCCACCTTGCCGGCGGCCATGCCCCACCAGCGGCGGCCCGCGTCGTTCCAGGCCTCCATCGCGGACGTCCAGACGGCCGCCTGGACATCGGCGGCCTTGCGGACGGCCTTGTCCGGACGGCTGAGCGACAGCATCCACACGGTCCGGAGCGCGCGGGCGACTTCCGCCCAGTCGACCGGCACGATGGTGCGGAAGGGATTGGCGCTCCATAGGCCGTCGATGGACCGGAGCACCGGGTCGTTGGCCAGGACGTCGTTGAGCCGCCGGGTTCCGGCGTCCAGCCGTGCGCCGGTGAGATCGTTGGGCGAAACCTGCCACCAGGGCCTGACGGCTCCGCTCCAATCGCGGACGGCACCGACGTTGGCTTCCAGCCAGGATGTCCAGAGTCCCAGCGCCATGTCGGGGCTCATAGACAGCCGGTCGGGACCATCATCCGTACCGGATTCCCGCTTCGTGGCTTCGCCGTCTCCATGGGATTGGTGCCGGCGGCGATGCTCCGTTCCTCTGTCAGTGCCCATGGGAAATGCCCTTCTTTCGTTTGACCCTACGCCCGGTCCAACGCCCGATGAGACCCGTCACGGACTGGCGAGCATCCATGCCACCACGGCGGCGATGCCGATCAGCACGCCGCCCAACCCGGCCTCGCTGAGGCGGCCGTGCCGGTAAAGGGCGCCGGAAACCGCGATGACCGAGGCGGCGGCGATGAACAGGCCCGCCTGCGACTGGTTCATGGCCTCTCCCCCACCCCACACGTTTCACCCTTCCGAGCCGCCCGCCCGCCCCCATCTCCCGAGGGGTCGACCGTCCAAGGGGCATTCTCATGATCGCGCGTGCGCCCACATCCGTGGTGCTGAACGGGATTCTCGGCCAAGCGCCCGCGGAGCGTGTGACGCTGGACTGGCTCATCGGAAGGCTCGGCCGTCGTTCCTTCGGTGTCATCCTCCTTCTCCTGGCGCTCGTCGGCGTGCTTCCGGGCGTGTCGGCGATGGCCGGCGTGCTGCTCACGATCGTCGCGTTCCAAATGATGCTGGATCGTCCCGGCCCAGCCTTTCCCCGCCGCATCGCCACCCGCCATGTCGAAACCCGTCGGCTGGCCGCGATCATCGGCCGGACCGTCCCGGTGTTGCGCTACCTGGAACGCTTCATCCGCCCGCGCTGGGCCACCCCGTTCACGGCAACCAAGCGGGTGGTCGGCGGTGTCGTCCTGCTGCTCGGCGCGAGTCTTCTCATCCCCGTACCCTTGAGCAACCTTCCCCCGGCGCTGCTCATCGTCCTGATCGCCTTCGCCTATCTGGAGGAGGACGGCGCGCTGCTCTGCGTCGCGCTGGTCGGCACCCTCCTTCTGTCCGTGATCGCCGCGGGAGCGGCCTGGCAGGCGATGAGCGCGGCCGGTTGGCTGCCGAGCGTGCTGTAGGAGATCCCCGTTCCCGACCGGGCCGAAGGATCATCCCCAGGCATCATGCCCGCGGCGTTCCCTATGCGGTCGTCTCCGCCATGGCCGCGTCGGCCTGCTCGGCTCGTTCCAAGTCCAGGGGGTTGACCGTGACGGCCTGGGCGAGGGTCGTTCCGCCGGCGCGCGCCGGCAGCAGGATCACCGTCGCGACACGCCGATAGGCTGGGAAGGACAAGCCGTCAACCAGCTCCTCGTCGGTTTCAACAATGTAGTCTCCCGCCGGCTGCACGCCGTCGATCCCCTCCAATACGAAGGGGTGCGAGAAGGTCACCGTTCTGCGGCTGGTGCGTGTGAGCATCGGACGTCTCCTGGGGCTTGATCGGCATGGTGCGAAGGGGGAGGAGATGCGGGAGGCGACGAGGGCCAACCTTCCGACATGGCGGCGTTCCAAGACCCGTTGTCGTCCGCCCTGGCGCGCCGTTCGCCGGAGGGAACCGCCGGACGGCTCTCGCCCTTTGCAGCGCTGTCCGGAATCGCGGCCGATTTTTGGTCTTCATGCGCAATGTTATTAACCAAATCGTCAATCATCATGGCCTCCGATCCGCAGCGATGACATTTTCTCAAGTCGCTGCTTCAATGTTTTTCATATAAGCAACGCCGCGAAGTTTTGGTGGGATTGCGGAAGGAAATTCGGGATGTGCCGCTTTGTTTTTGCGGACAGTCTCGGAAACGCGGCAATTTTTCTGAAATTCGGCGACGGAAACGGTGACCGCAGCCGGGAGAAGTCGGCTTCCCCTCACCGGATTGTGCCGTCCCAAGGCGCCTGCTCCTTCGGGGAGCAGGCGTTCGCTGGCAACAAGTTGGCGCTTGGGGCCGGTGGCTTGGGGGTCAGCGCTTGGTGGCGGGGCGGTCACCGGTGGGCTTGACCTTCACGTCGGTGCGGCGCGCCGAGGCTTCCACGGTCTTGTCGTGCTCGGTCGCCTTCTTGGACAGCACGACCTCCTCGACCACGCGCGCCTCCTTGGTCACTTCCGGCGTCTCGGAGGTGGCCGTCATCTCGACGGTCTTCTCCTCGAACGCGGCGTCCGCCTCACGGGCGCCGAGAGTCCGGTCGACCTTGTGGCGCTCGACATCCACCTTTTCCTCGCGCAGCCGGACGGTCTCCTGAACCGGCGTCTCGGTCACCTCCGTCGTGACCCGCACCCCGCCCTTGCTGACGCGGCGCTTGCCGATCTCCACCTGCTCCTCGATCACGGGAACGGTCTCCTCCTCCACGTCCGTTCCCTTGTCCGCCTTTCCGCTGTCCGCCTTCGCCGGCTTCTTCGGCTGATGCGAGGAGGCTTCGGGCAGATCGATGGCGCCGTTCTCGTCAAGAATGGCTTCCGCGGCATCCGCGTCCTGATCGGCGATGTCGGCCGCCACCAGGGTGTGGCCCTCCTTGATTGCGGCGGCGTACCGCTGCGCGATGTCCTTGGTGAAGCCGTGGCCCACCAACTCCTGCGTCGCCTTGTCGGCGTTGCCGGCTCCGTCGAAGGTGTCGATGTCCTTCTCCCGGCAACCGGCCGCGACGAGGGCCTGGAAGGCCTTCTTGGCGGCTTGCGACTCCTTGTACAGTCCTACGACGATGGTGCTCATGATGGTCTCCGTTGAAGTCAGATGATGGCGAGGCCGGTCAGACCTCGGTGTCGGGCGGGGGTTGAACCCGTTCGATGATGATGTCCTGGCGGCGAACCTTGACCGTGTCGTCGAATCTGCGGGTGGCGGTATCGCGGGTGATGCGCACCTCCTCCACCAGCTTCAGCCGCAAGGTCACGGTCGCGACCTCCTCGACGACCGAGATGATGGTCGTGTCGCCTTCCTGGCGGTCGGCGATCGGGTGATCGACGAACCGGTCGCACGGCACCCGCTCGATCCGGATGGTCTGCACCGACAGGTCGGCTTCGACCGGTTGGTCATGCTCGTGGGTGACGGTGTGGGCCTGGAGCGTTTCCGTGACCCGGTTGCGCTTGCGGATGGTCACCTGCTCCTCGACCACCGGAAGTGTGTGCTGTTCGTTGATGGGCGCCTTCACGGGGGTCCTCCTGCCGCTGCGTGGGGTGGCATCGCCGTCCCCCGAACGATCGGCGGATGGTTGGACGGCTGCCGGGCGGGTCAGACCGAGCGCCGGTTCCGCTTGCGATCCGCGTCATCCGCCGTGAGGGCCGCCGTATGGGCCGGGGCCCGGGCGATGCGGCCGTTGGCGTCGAGGAAGGCTTGCAGTCCGCCAAGCAGGTAGCGGTTCCCGGCGAGCAGGACGTCGCTCGGGCTGCGCGCCCGGAGCATGTCGTTCATCATCTCGCTCTGGCGCTGGGCCGCTTGCTGCATGTACCGGACGATCTCGGAGCACGCCGCCTCATAGCGCGAGGTCATGACGTTGCCGAAATCCATGGCGGCCGTGAGGTTCTGTTCGGCAGGACGGGCGAGGTCCTGAACCGCGCGGCCGGCCAGTTCGCCACCGGCGGCGAATTGCTGGGCCGCCCGCTCGGTCGCCCGTTCGAAGGAGCCACGGCCGGCTTGTGCCGTCCTTCCTTCGAGGGGGCGGCCTTCGAAAGAGCGGGCCGGCTGGTCGTGGGGCTGTTTGGGTTCGGGCTTGCCGGACCTCGCAGTCCCCTCGTCGCTGGCGCTCCGGATGCTGTGGGTTTTGGGGCTTTCCGTCTTCGCGTCTGCCTCGTCGCTGGCGCTGCGGATCGTGTGAACCGGGGATGTGCCGTCGGCCATGTTGAACTCCAATGACTGATCGATGATTGATGTGGGGCCAGGGAGCGGGTGGGCTCGACCTGTTGTGTCATGCATCTATATTATGATGCGCTGCACAATAACAAGTGTTAGCAAAAGAAATAAACAGATCACGGCCATAAAATTTGATATTAGATAAAATATATAACAATAAATCATCTCAATGATTGAAGGGGAAATCGCGTCTGATATTTTTGTTTTCTGCATATCTCCTGAATATGGCGGGCAAGTGTGCGGATATTTTTTCTGTATTAAGCAGAAATGGGCTAGTCAAAAAGGAGGGAGCCCGCCGCGCGCTGCGATTTCGGGCTCCACGCCGTCGTCGACGGCGGTGGCCGGTCATACTTGCCGGTCGGTTTATCGAACGACGCGCTGGGTCACCCGCAACCGACGCTGCACGGCCAGGGAGCCGCCGACCGCCGCGGCAACGGCGCCGAGCAGCAGGACGGCAAAGCCGGCGAAGGAGGTCCGGGACGCCGCCGACGCACTGGCGTCCGCCGTGTCCTTGGCGGTCTGCACGGCCTTGTCGCGGGCCTGCTGCAGCTTGGCTTGACCGTCTTCGAAACGCTGGGCGGCTTCGTCGTGGCTGACCTTCATCTGGGCCGCCATGATGGTGATGATCCGCTCCTTGGCCGCCGCCGCCTCGCCGCCGCCGCCCGCATAGGTGACCAGTTCGGTCGCGATCACCTTCTGGGCGTCCTGCGGGCTCATCGTGGCCGGATCGGGGTTCGCCGGCTGCAGATACGCTTCAGCCTGTTGCCGAACCATGTCGGGGGATACTCCCGCCGCCTGGGCAAGCGGCTTGGCCGCGTCACCGAGTCCGCTGCCCGCCGCCGAGGTCACGCTGCCCAGGGCCGAGAAGCCGCCACCGATGATCCCGCCGATGGCCGAGGTCAGCAGCCAGAACGTCACGAGGGTGGTGATCCCCCAGGTGACCAAGCCGTGCAGCATCCCGTCGAACCGGATATCGACACCGGCCAGCCAAGCCGCGACATACCCGCCCGCGGCAATGGCGAGGCAACTGCTGATGACCCACCAGATGCCCGCTCCGATGCCAAGGCTGCTGGCGCTCGGGGTGCTTCCCGCGTTGGTTTCGACCGTGCCCAGGCCGATGCCGGCGCCCAGCAGGCTGAGCACGAGCTGGATGGCGAGGGCCAGGATCACGCCCCCGAAGATCGCCGCCCATGAGATGCGGCGGTGGATGTGCGAGTGCCCCTCTGTCGTGGTGGTGGTTTCGAGCACGCCCGATCCGCGGAGCGGCGGGGCGGCATAGGTGTCCGTTGACATTGCGGTCGCTCCGGAAGAGGGCGTTCGAGGTCCCTGACGGCGCCCCGAACGCAGGTTGGCAGGGGAGCAGGTTTCGGATCAGGTTTTGGCGACGGGCGGAACCGCCGGAATCTTCTCGATCTCGACATCCTCGCGGCGCACGGTGTCCCTCACCGTCTCGACGCGCTCCGTCGCGTCCTTGCGCAGCACCACCTCTTCGGTGACGCGGGCGGTCTTGCCGACGACGGCCTCCTCGTCCATCTCGGTCATCTCGACCGTCTTCTCGGTGAAGTCCACATCCCCGACCGGATGATCGCCGGTCACCGCGCGGCGCTCGACCGTCACCGTCTCGTCGCGCAGGCCGACCTGCTCCTCGACCGGCGTTTCGACGACGAAGCGGCGAACACGGGTCGTGCCGCGATTCACCGCACGCTTGCCAACCTGCAACTGCTCTTCGGACAGTTTGATGCTGCTGCCCTCGGTGCCGCCCTCATTGACCGCGGCCATTCCGGCGGCGCCTTCCCGTGTGGGGGTCACCGGTGCTGCCGTGACCGGTGACGTTGCGGTGCTCGTCGTCGTTCCCGACAGCCCGTAGGCGGACGCCCGCTCGTCGATGTCGGCCGGGCCGTGCCTCTCCAGGATTTCGCTCACCATCGTGGCGTGCTGCGCCGGAGTCCTGACGGTCACGACGGTCGAACCGCTGTCCAGGCTGCGGTCATAGACGGCGTCGTCATGATCCGGGTCGCCGCCGAACAGGCTGGCCCAGAAGCCCGTCTCCTGGGCGGGGGCCGCCGCGGCGGTTCCCGGTGCCTTGCGGGCGTGCCGGCTGATCGCATCCGCCGGAACGTTGGCCGCCTTGAGGTCACGCACGGCGGCATCGGCCTGGGCGTCCGTGTCGAAAATGGCGACGATGGTTTCGTCCGTCATGTCTGTCTCTCCTGGAGGGGGTTTGAGTGGGCTTGTTCTCTGAGCCGGCGCCCATCAGCCGGAGTCGTCGCGCCGATCCGGCGGAATGCGGCTGATGTCGGCGTCCTGGCGGCGCAGAGTCACCGTTTCCCGGTGACGCTCGGTGACGCGGACCCGCCGCATGTGGATTTCCTCGCGAAGGACGAGCCGGCGTTCGATGACGATGACGGCCTCCTCCTCCACGACCGGAATGATCGTGAGGTCACCGTCCTTGCGGATGGGCGGCACGCGATCGACCACGCGGCCTACGGCCACGCGCTCAATGGCGACCCGCTCATGGGTCAGCTCCTCGTCCACCAGCCGCTCGTTTTCGCGGGTGGTGACGGCGACCCGAACCGTATCGCCAACGGTGTCGCGGCGTGTGAACACCACGTCCTCGGCGTGCAGAGGCACCACCGGGTCGCGGGGCGGGGTTGGAGCGGACGACATGCAAAAGGCCTTGTCAAACGATGAGGAGGAAGTCTCGCGGAGGCTGGTACCGCCCTGACGCCGGAGTCCGTTGACGCCGGGGTCCGTTCGCACCACGGCGAACCGGTCGACAGCCGCATGAGAAGGAACAGCCTCCGATCCGGGAAGTTGGCCGCTCCGGCGAATCCAATTCCGGTGAGCGGCTATGCACATCCGCACCGATGCCGACCGTGGTGAAAACAGGTTGTTTCCCGTACTACCGGTTCGCCTTCCCACTTGACGATCGATCCACCCCTTCGGGAGACAGTGCCTGGGCAAGATTTCGAACGTGGCCGCCGATGTGGGTCAGGACGGTTCTGATCCGGGGCGTATGGCGGTTGTCGCGGTGCACGACGAGCCAGATCGCGACGCCTGGAGGCGGCGATGGCGGCGTCAGGCGCCTCAGGCCGTTTTCCCGATCGGCGCGGAACCGCGCCAGACAGGCCAGCCCACCGCCCTGCGCGGCGGCCAGCACCGCGGCCTCGTGGCTGTTGGTCAACATCGCGACACGGGCGCGGGGGGCCAGATCGGCCAGCCAGTTGGTCTGCGCCGCCTCCTGGATGTCGTCGGTCTGGGTGATCAGGTGATGCCCCGGACAACCGGCCTGATAGTCCGGCTCACCCTGGCGATCCAGGTAGGCCGGCCCCGCGTAGAGGCCGAAGTCCAGGCTGCCGATCTTCCGGACGATCAGGTCGTGCTGTTCCGAGCGGGTCAGGCGGACGGCGATGTCCGCTTCGCGCATGGCGAGGCTGAGTTCGCGGGGGCTGGAGATCAGCTCGACCATCATCTCGGGATGGTCCGCGTGCAGCGCCGCGACGCAGGGCGCCAGGATCTGGGTGGCGACGGTTTCGGCGCAGGTGACGCGGACCAGACCGGCCAGACGGGTGTCGCGTCCCCCGACGTTGCGTTCCAGGGTGAGCGCCTCCGCTTCGAGCCGCTCCGCCTGGACACGGACCTCCTCGCCGGCCAGCGTCGGCAGATACCCGTCCGGTGTGCGGTTCAGCAGCCGGACGCCGAGGCTCGCTTCCAGCGAGGCCAGCCGGCGGCCGACCGTCGATTGGGCGACCCGCAGGTCCCGTGCCGCCGCCGAAAGGCTGCCGGTGCGCGCCAGGGCCAGAAAGAACCTCAGGTCGTCCCAGTCGAGCATGGACCCACCGCCAAGCGTGTTCGCCGTCCTTCTTGCCGGTGTCGGCCGCGCGACGCGGCGAGGGGAACCCCTTGCCGTGATCGGCCCGGCATTCTCGGGCCGGGGCGGTTCACCGGACAACCGCATCAACCGCTCGGCGGGCCATCCGGCACCGGTCGGGATAACGCGCTCCCTGTTCGCCTGTCTTCCGGCACCCGGCGCGACGAGAAGACCGGCGCAACGAGAAGAAAGGACGCTGCGATGCCCAAGCCACCCTCCAGGATCGACGAGGAAAAAAGATATCCGGGCGCTGTTCGGACCCTGCGGTGCCGGACCGTCGCCGAGGATCGCTTCCAGCAACGGAACCACATCCGCGATCTTCCGGACGGTTCACCGGACGGAGGCGGCGGCACCCCGACCCCCTCGGAGGTGCTGTTGGCAGCCCTCGGCTCCTGTCTGTCCGCAGGAATTCACGCCGACGCCGTCGCGCGCCACATCCCGGTGCACCGGCTGGAACTGGTGGTGGAGGCGGAGATCGACAGCACGGCCGGATGGACCCTTGGCAACGCCGAACCGGGGCCGATCGGCTTCGAGGCGATCCGCGTGACCGTCCACCTGGACGCCGATGCCCCGCGCGACGTGCTGGCCGCTCTGGTCAGGCACGCGACGCTGTGGTCGCCGGTCGCCAACACCCTGCACAATCCCGTTCATCTGGACGTCGCCCTGGCCGACAGCGCCCCAGACACGCTTCCGGCCTGAACTTTGGACCTGAACGTCGGGCCTTGAACTCCCGGAGCCGTCAGGGTGCGGCGTCGCCGTCCGCAGCGTCGCCCGCCAACGCATTCCGCACGGCCGCCGCGAGGTCCGGCGGGGCGATCGGCTTGTGCAGCAGAAAAAAGCCGCTGCGGCTGGCCTCCCGGATGCGTTCCGGCGAGGTGTCGCCGGTCAGGATGATGCCCGGCACGGCGAGTCCGAAGGCGTCCCTCAAATGCCTTATGGCATCCGCCCCGGTTTCCACACCGGCGAGACGGTAGTCGGCGATGACCAGAGCGGGCGGGCGCTGCCGGGTGAAGAGCATCGATGCCGCCGCCTGATCCACCGCGCCGAACACGTCGAACTCATACCGTTCCAGATACTGCCGGATGCTGTCGAGCACCACGGGGTCGTCGTCGATCACCAGCACACGCCGCCCGGCACCGTCAAGCGGCGGTTCGGTGGCGGCCTCCTCCACCGCTTCGGCGTCATCGGCGAGGGGAACGACGATTTCGAAGACCGATCCCCGCCCCGGAACCGACCGAACGCCGATCGGGTGGTGAAGCAGGAGGGCGAGGCGGTCCACGATCGACAGGCCGAGGCCAAGCCCCTGGCGGCGGTCGCGGCCGAGATTGCCGACCTGATGGAACTCCTCGAAGATCGCCTTGAGCTGCCCTTCGGGGATTCCCCGCCCGGTGTCCCAGACCTGGATGCGCACCGCACCGCCGGCACGGCGGCATCCGATGAGGATGCGCCCACGGTCCGTGTACTTCACGGCGTTGGCGAGGAGGTTCTGGAGGATGCGGCCCAGCAGCTTCGGGTCGCTGCGGACGGTGACGCCGGTGTCGACCGAACGCAGCGTCAGCCCCGCGGCGTCGGCGAGCGGCCCGAACTCCTCGACCAGCCGGCCGATCAGCGTGCACAGCCGGAACGGCTTCGCCTGGACGTCGACCACGCCGGCGTCCAGACGCGACACGTGCAGGATCTCCTCCAGCATCAGGTGAAGGGCGGTCAAGGTGTTGCCCAGGCTGGTCAGCAGCCGCGCCGAGGCCGGCGGGAGATCCTGGCCGGACAGCAGGTGGTGGAACAGCACCGCGGCCTGCACGGGCTGGCGCAGATCGTGGCTGGCGGCGGCCAGGAAACGGGTCTTGCCGGCGCTCGCCTGCTCCGCCACCGCCTTGGCGGCGTCCAGCGCCTGCCGGGCGCGGTTGCGTCCGGTGACGTCCTCGATGCCCAGCAGGATGAGCGGACGCTCCGAACGGCTCAGCGGGCGGGCGTTGATCTCCAGCGCGCGCGGCCCCTCGGCGTCGTTCCCGGCGGTGATCTCCAGCGCCTCGATGGTGGAGCCGTCGGCCATCATCGCCTTCAGGCGCCTTTCCAGCGCGGCGTCCCGGAACAGCCCGTTGGCCAACGCGCCCATCGGATGCCCCAGCGTCGCCTCCGGCGTGGTGGCGAACATGCGGTAGTAAGCCTGGCTGGCGGCCGCCACCGTCAGACCGGCGTCGAGCACCAGCAGCGCCTCGCGCACGGTGTCGACGATGGATTCGGCGAAGTCGCGGGCGGTCCGCACCGCGTCCTGGATGGCCGCCCGCTCCATGGCGAGGCCCAGGATGGTGGCGACGGCCTGCACGAACTCCACGTCGTCGTCGCCGAACCGGTTCGGCTGGCGGCTGTACAGCGCCAGGACGGCCGGCACCGTCGCGCCGTCGTCGCCGAAGGCGACGCCGATGCCGCTGGCGATTCCGGGGGCGGGGGGACCGCCGGACACCCGCCGGTCGGTGGCGAAATCGCCGACGACGAGAGGCTGCCTGGACCGCAGGATCTGGCCGAGGTGCGACGAGGGATCGCCCGGCACCTCCCCGCGGGGCGCGGTCCCGGACGGGTCCCAGCCGCAGCCCTCCAGCATCCTCAACGTCCCGCCCTCCCCCGAGGGGACGAAGATGCCGACGCTGTCGGCGCCGAACGTTCCGGCGATCAGGCTGGAGGCCGCCTGCAAAAGGGCGCCCATGGCCTCGTCACCCAACGCCTTGCGGCCCAGGTCGGCGACCAGCTTCTGCTGCCGGACCCGCCCGGCGAGGACGGCGGCAGTGCGCTTCAGCGCCGTGACGTCGCTGAAGGTGATGACCGTCCCCTCGATCCGGTTGTCCTGCGTGCGGTAGGGATGGACCCGGCGCAGCAGCGTGTTGCCGCTCTCGGTCCGCACCTCGCGCTCCAGGGGCGACAGGGTGTCGAGGACCTTGCGGACATCGTCCATCAGATCCGGATCGTTGAAATGGCGCGACACGTCGGTGATCGGCCGTCCGATGTCCGTCGGGATGAGCGAGAACAGGCGCGTCGCTGGGGCCGTGAAGCGCTTGATCCGCAGATCGGGCGACAGGAACAGCGTGGCGATGTCGGTGCTGGTCAGCAGGTTGGTCAGGTCGTTGGTCGCCGATTCCAGCTCGTCGACCTTCTCGTGGAGCTGGCTGTTGAGCGTGCCGAGTTCCTCGTTCAGCGACTGAAGCTCCTCCTTCGAGGTCTCCATCTCCTCGTTGGAGGATTGCAGCTCCTCGTTGATCGACAGGATCTCCTCGTTGGCCACGCGCAGGGCCTCGTTCGACGCCTCCAACTCCAGAATGGTGGCGCTCAGGTCCTCGCGGGTCACCCTCAGCTCATGTTCGAGCTGCTCGACGACGGAGGCTTCGACGGACGCCTGCAGGTCGTCGGAGGCTCCGCCGCCGGCCGGGGATGCCGGCTCCATGGCCGTGTCCCGGACGAAGGTGACCAGCAGCAGGTCCTCCCGCGCCTGCGGCGGGCGGACCGGGGCCACGGTGACGGTGAGCAGGGACAGGACGCCGCCCCGCGTCTGCCGGACCCCGTTGAGGGTCACCCGCTGCCCTGACTCCAGGGCGCGCTTCACGGCGCCGCGCACCTTCAGGCGCAGGTCGCCGCGCATCATGGCCATCAGGTCCTGCGGCATCTCCCCGGTTGGCAGGTCGAGGAAATCGCTGGTCGGGCCGTACAGGTAGAGGATGCGGTGCTGCTGGTCGATCAGCACGGCCGCGGGCGCATAGGCGAGCAGCAGCGCGTGCCGGGTGATCTCGGCCGGGCTGACCCGCGCCGTGACGGGCGGCACCGGGATCGTCCCCAACGACACGCCGACGGGTCTCGGCAGGGCCGGGCTGTACCGGCGGCCGTTGCCGAGCTTGCGGTACAGGCGCCATTTCTTGGACAGCGGCGCGAACAGCTCCGTGCGGGGACCGATGGTCTCGGCCGATCCCAGGAACAGGCCGCCGCCGTCGTCCAGGCCGAAATGAAACAGGTCGAGGATCGACCGCTGGACCTTCGGGTCGATGTAGATCAGGACGTTGCGGCAACTGATGAGGTCGAGATTGGAAAAGGGCGGATCGCTGATCATGTTCTGAACGGCGAAGGTGACCGTTTCCCGCAGCGTCCGGTTGACCTTGTAACCGGCATCGACGCGGGTGAAGAAGCGGGCCAGCCGTTCCGCCGAGACATCGACCGCGATGGTTTCCGGGTAGACGCCGGTTCGTGCGACGTCCAGCGCGTGCACGTCGATGTCGGTGCCGAACACCTTGACGTCGCAGGATCGGTTCGCCGCCGCGCAGGCTTCCATCAGAAGCATGGCGATGGAGTAGACCTCCTCGCCGGTGGCGCAGCCGGGGACCCAGACCCGGATCGGCCGGTCGGAGCCGCGGCTTCGCACCAATGGGCCGAGAATGACCTCGTTGAGGACGTCGAAGGCTTCCGGATCGCGGAAGAAGCGGGTCACGCTGATCAGGATGTCGCGCGACAACTGCTCGACCTCGCCGGGATGGGTTCCCAGGAACTCGCGATAGTGGCGCATGGTGTCGACCTGGTGGATGCCCATGCGCCGTTCGATGCGCCGCACCAGCGTGCGCGTCTTGTAGGCCCGGTAGTCGTGGCGGCTCCGCGCCCGCATCAGTTCGAGAATGTGGTCGAAGTCCTCCCCGTCGGATTGGGGGACGCCGGGTCGGGAATCATCGTCGTCCCCGCCGCCACCGTGGACGTAGGGCTGGCGGACGTAGCGGAGCAGCGCCTCGGCCATCCGCTCCGGAGGCAGCACGTAATCGGCCAGACCGGTCGCGATCGCGCTGCTCGGCATGCCCTCGAACGCCGCCGTCGCGGGGTCCTGGACGACGACCAGCCCGCCGCACTCCTTGACCGCCTTCAACCCGGTCGTGCCGTCGGCCCCCGACCCGGACAGCACGACGCAGATGGCACCCTGCGCCCACTCGGAGGCCAGGGACCGGAAAAAGACGTCGATCGGCAGTGCGGCCCCTTCGTTCGCCGCCGTGCCGAGGGCGAAGCGTCCCCGTGTCATGGACAGCATCCGGCCCGCCGGGGCGACGTAGATGTGGTCCGCCTCGACCGGCATTCCGTCTTCGGCCGTGCGGACCGGCAACGGCGTGGCCTTCTCCAGCAGATCGACCATCAACCGTTCGTTGTTCGGCGTGCGGTGCTGAAGGACCACCAGGGCAAGCCCGCTCGCCTCCGGGACAGCCTGCAGCAAGGCGGTGATGGCTTTCAACCCGCCGGCCGACGCGCCGATCCCGACGACGGCGACCGGGCCGCCCGAACGCTTGGCGGACATCCGTTTCCCGGGATCGGATTGCGCGTCGCTCTGGTCGGTGGTGTCGCTGGGAGCGGTCATCATGCCCTCAAGTCCGCCGAACGGGACCCGCGCCCCAAGACCTCGGCATTGTGCGTTTCCAGCTTGCGATTCGAACGGCGCATCGATCGGCTGTCGGTATCCAAGCCGGCGGGCGCCATCGACAAACGGGTCAAAGAGCCGGCATCGCAGGGACCGTAGAATTCAGCGCGCCTTCGCTAGGAAAGTCAACAAGCGCACGTCGTGATTCAATGTCAGTGTTCGACTTCCATGGGAATAATTTCTTGATCCACGAAGTATCGCCGAGACGTCCACTGGTTGCGAAGATTCCCAGGAGCGTCCCCACACCGACGTGAAGTTTTTCATGAACCGGAAAGGCGATTACCGGCCCTGGCCTCGATGGACACTTGGCATGCCGCCGTTGCGGTTCTGCTGCAGGGTTTGCCACGCAGGCCAGATCGCGTAGAACCCTGGCCGGTTCGGCAGCTGGGGTGACG